>JH599941.1:0-20579 GCA_000245075.1 Acetobacteraceae bacterium AT-5844 | reverse complement strand
GCCTGCGGCAGCCGCTCGGCCTCGCCCAGCAGCTCCGGCGCCATCGCCAGGCCGAAGGCGACCGTCTTGCCCGAACCGGTCTGGGCGGAGACCAGCAGATCCCGCCCCTCGGTCTCGGGCTCCAGCACGGAGGCCTGGACAGGCGTGGGCTCGGCATAGCCGCGCTCCTGCAGGGCACGAAGCAGGACGGCGGGCAAAGTATCGGAAAACGGCATGTGGCAGTGTGATTCCAGCAGCAGTCGGTAAAGGGAGGCAGGCGCCGAGGGGAAGTGCGGCGCGGTTCAGGGGCGCTGGCACGTTCAGTCGCGCGCCTTCTACATGGAATCTCCGCGTTTTGCATCGCACACCGCCGCTTGGGCAGGAGACATGCGGACGACGCATGGGTCCGTCATCCCCATCCACTCTTGCGTGAACCTTTAGCAATGCTCATTCTGGTTCGTGGAAATGCTCGCCATTTCCCGCGGAATTTGACGCATGCAGCTTGCGCCGCGACACCAACCGCTAAAGCGCCGGGACGCCCTGACGATGATGTGTAACACCCGCCGGATTTGATTCCTGGCCCCCTCGCCGCCACGTGCCGCGAGGCTCTGATCCACGCATCCGCGCCCTTTCTCCTCCCGTTGGTATCGGAAGACTGATGTCCGCATTCACGCCTGGGCCGGCGTCCCAGCCGCACGAACCCGCCATTCACCTTCTTAACCTTATCCGGCACTTTCCGGGGCGGGGTGGCGTGGCCACCAAGGCGCTGGATGGCGTGTCGCTGGCGGTGCAGCCGGGCGAGATCTTCGGCATTGTCGGGCGCTCGGGCGCGGGCAAATCCACGCTCATCCGCTGCGTAAATCTGCTGGAGCGGCCGACGAGCGGCGAAGTGCGCGTTCTGGGCGAGGACCTGCTGCTTTTGAGCGATCGGGCGCTCCGCGAGCGCCGCCGCCGCATCGGCATGGTGTTCCAGCACTTCAACCTGCTCTCTTCTCGCACCGTGGCCGGTAATGTCGCGTTCCCGCTAGAGATCGCCGGCGTGCCGCAGGCGGAGCGTGAGGCGCGGGTGCAGGAGGTGCTTGGCCTGGTCGGGCTGTCGCAGAAGGCCGATGCCTACCCGGCACAGCTCTCGGGCGGGCAGAAGCAGCGCGTGGGCATCGCCCGTGCCCTGGCGCCCAACCCCAGCATCCTGCTCTGCGACGAGGCCACCAGCGCGCTGGACCCCGAGACCACCCACGACATTCTCGGCCTGATCCGCCAGCTGCGGGACAAGCTCGACCTCACGGTGCTGCTCATCACGCATGAAATGGCCGTGGTGAAGGAAATCTGCGACCGCGTGGCCGTCATGGAGGCTGGCAAGGTGCTGGAGGAAGGCCGGGTGTTTGACGTCTTCACCCGCCCGACGCATCCGACGACGCGCAGCTTCATCGCGGGCACCATCGGCCATTCCGTGCCGCGCGGCACGGTGGCGCGGCTGCCGGCGGCGCGGCCGGGCGAGGAAAAGCGCCTGTTGCAGGTGCTGTTCGCTGGCCCCAACAGCACGCGCGCCGTCATTAGCGAGGCCTCCCGCCGCTTCGGCATCGACCTCGACATCATTTCCGGCCGCATCGACGAAATCGCCGGCGAACCTTTCGGCCTGATGGCGCTTGCCGCCTATGGGCCCAGCGCGAAGCTGGATGAGGCAACCGCCTGGTTCGAGGAACTCGGCCTCACCGTGACCCCGCTGGCGGAGGTGAACTGATCATGATCCCCTGGCTCACCCCTGCCCTGCAGGACCTGTTCATCGAATCCGCCATCGAGACCGCCATGATGGTGGGCGGCGCGGCGCTCGTCGCGGTGGTGTTCGGCCTGCCCATGGCGCTGCTGCTGCATGCCACCGGCAAGGGTGGCCTGGCGCAGAACGGCTTCGTGAACCGCCCGCTTGGCCTGCTGATTAATGCGGTGCGCTCGACGCCCTTCATCATCCTGATGGTGGCGATCGTGCCCTTCACGCGCCTCGTCGCCGGCACCTCCATCGGCACCACGGCGGCCATCGTGCCGCTGGCCCTGGCGGCCACGGCCTTCATCGCCCGCTTGTTCGAGACCGCCTTCGCCGAGGTGGACCGCGGCGTGGTGGAAGCGGCCCGCGCCATGGGCGCCACGCGCATGCAGATCCTGCTGAAGGTGGTGGTGCCGGAGGCGCTGCCGGGCCTCATCGCCGCTGTCACCGTCATGCTGGTCAGCCTTGTCGGCTTCTCCGCCATGGCAGGCGCGGTGGGCGGCGGTGGCCTGGGCGACCTTGGCATCCGCTTCGGCTACCAGCGCTTCATGCCGGAAGTCATGGCCAGCGTGGTGATCATCCTGATTCTCGTCGTGCAGGGGCTGCAATCCCTGGGCGACTGGCTGGTGCGGCGCGTCCGCCGCCGCTGAACGAGCAACGATACGCATAAGGATACGCCGCTATGAACACCTCCCGCCGCGCCCTGCTGGGTGCCAGCCTCGCGCTTCCCTTCGCTGCCTCGGCTTTTGCCCAGGGTGCCGAGATCGGCACCGCCGCCCGCCCGCTGAAGATTGGCGGCACCGCCGGCCCGCACAGTCAGGTGCTGGAGAAGGTTCAGGAAATCGCCGCGCGTGACGGGCTGGTGCTGCGCATCGTGCCCTTCTCCGACTACATCACGCCGAACGCCGCGCTCGCGGCTGGCGACCTGGATGCCAACAGCTTCCAGCACCAGCCCTTCCTGGACCAGACCATCAAGGACCGGAACCTGCCGCTGGTGGCCGTGGCGAAGACGCTAATCTTCCCGATGGGCGTCTATTCCCGGAAGCACAAGAAGGTCTCCGACATTCCGAACGGCGCGCGCGTCGCCATCCCGAACGACCCGACCAATGGCGGCCGTGCCCTCATGCTGCTGGCGGCGAATGGCGCCTTCAAGCTGACGCCGGGCGCCGACTTCCGCGCGACGGTTGCCGATATCGTCGAGAATCCGAAGCGCATCCGCATCGTGGAGCTGGAAGCGGCGCAGATTCCCCGCGCGCTGGATGAAGTCGAGGCCGCCGCTATCAACACGAACTTCGCCGTGCCCGCCGGGCTGAACCCGGTGCGCGACGCGATCGCGCTGGAGAGTTCGGACAGCCCCTACGCCAACCTCATCGCCGTCCACCGCGACAACGCCAACGCCCCATGGGTGAAGAAGCTGGTCGCGGCCTATCAGAACGACGAGATCAAGACCTTCGTCCGCGACACCTTCCAAGGCTCGGTCGTTCCGGCCTTCTGATCCGCTTCACAGCCCGCCGGGACAGTCCATCCCGGCGGGCATTTTTCTGCACGAGGAGCCAGCACGATGCTGACCAAGCGTTCCCTGATCCTGGCGAGTGGTGCGGCGGCCCTGCTGCCCCTCGCCGTCCGCGCCCAGGATGCCGAAGTCGGCACCGCCGCCCGGCCGCTGCGCGTGGGCGTCACCTCCGGCGTGCATGCCCAGGTGCTGGAAGCGGTGCGCGACGCGTTGGCGCGCGACAACTTCCACATCAGGATCACTGAATTCGCCGATTTCATTCAGCCGAATGTGGCGCTGGCGGCTGGCGAGATCGATGTGAACACCTATCAGCATCTGCCCTTCCTGGAAGCGCAGAAGCAGCAGCGCGGCTACGACTTCGTGCCTGTCGGCAAGACGGTGCTGACGGTCATGGGCGTGTTCAGCCGCAAGCACAAATCCCTGGCGGACCTGCCGAACGGTGCGCGCGTCGCCATCCCGAACGACCCGACCAATGGCGGCCGCGCCCTGCTGCTGCTGGCCAAGGCCGGCGTGTTCAAGCTGCGCGACGGCGCCGATTTCCGCGCGACCATCGCCGATATCACGGAAAACCCGAAGCGCATCCGCATCGTGGAGCTGGAGGCCGCCTCCATCGCCCGCGCGCTGGATGACGTGGATGCCGCCGCCATCACCGGCAACTACGCCGTGCCGGCCGGGCTGAACCCGTTGAAGGACGGGCTCGCGGTGGAAGGCGCGGACAGCGTGTACACCGTGCTGGTCGTCGTGCGCCGTGGCGACGAAAACAAGCCCTGGGCCCAGCGCCTGGCGCGCGGATATGCGGACCCGTCCGTGAAAGCGTTTGTCGAGAAGACATTCGGCGGCGCCGTCATCGTTGGCGCCTGAAGCCATGGTGGAGGGAGAGCGCGTCTCCCTCCGCTTGCGCGGCCGTTTTGCCGTTCAGGCGTAACGCGCCATCGCCAGATCAGCGTACTCAATATTCGGCCGCTGGCCAGTAACCAGATCAGCCGCGAGCTTGCCGCTGCCGCAGGACATGGTCCAGCCCAGCGTGCCGTGGCCGGTGTTCAGGAACAGCCTGGAATACTTCGTCGGGCCGATGATCGGCGTGCCATCTGGCGTCATCGGGCGCATGCCCGTCCAGAACTTCGCCTGCTCGTACTGCCCACCCTGCGGATAAAGGTCCTGCACCGAATGGAGCAGCGTCTTCTTGCGCTCTTCATGCAGGGTGTTGTCGTAACCGGCGATCTCGGCGGTGCCGCCGACGCGGATGCGGTCGCCCAGCCGCGTAATGGCGATCTTGTAGGTCTCGTCCATCACGGTAGAGGCCGGCGCGGCCGCGGCATCGGCGATCGGCACGGTGATGGAGTAGCCCTTCACCGGATAGACGGGGATCTTCAGCCCCAGCGGCGCCAGCAACTTGGGCGAGAAGCTGCCCAGCGCCATCAGGTACCGGTCCGCCTTCAGCACGCCGGCGCTCGTCTCCACGCCCGCGATATCACCACCCTCGACGAGGATGCGCTTGATGGCAGTATTGTAGCGGAACTTCACGCCTTTCTCAGCACACAGCGCGGCCAGGCGCTGAGTGAAGATATGCGCGTCGCCAGTCTCGTCCTCCGGCGTGTGCAGGCCGCCGACGAACTTGTCCTTTACCCGCGCCAGCGCCGGCTCCACCGCCACGCAGGCCTCGCGGTCCAGCAGCGCGCAGGGCACGCCGGATTGGGTGAGGATGCGCACGTCGTCGGCGCTGTGATCCATCTGGTACTGGGTGCGGAACAGCTGCAGCGTGCCGCGCTGAAGCCCGTCATACCCGATACCGGTTTCCTCCCGCAGATCCGCCAGCGCTGTGCGGCTGTAGTCGGAGACGCGCACCATGCGGGACTTATTGGTCTGGTAGGCTGACTCGGTGCAGTTCTTCAGCATTTGCAGCAGCCAGGACCACTGGGCCGGGTCCAGCCGCGGCCGGATGACCAGCGGGCTGTGCTGCATGAACATCCATTTGAGCGCCTTCAGCGGAATACCCGGCCCCGCCCAGGGAGAGGAGTAGCCGAAGGAAAGCTGGCCGGCATTGGCGAAGCTTGTCTCCAGCCCCGCGCCGGGCTGGCGGTCCACGACTTCCACCTCATGCCCCGCCCGGGCCAGATACCAGGCCGAGGTGACGCCCACTACGCCGGCGCCGAGAACAAGAACCTTCATCGAAACCATGCTCCGCCGCGCGCCACAGGGCTCGCGAAAGCGTCAGCCTAGGCGGGATTTCGCGATAGGTGCTTGCGATCAGCGCAAGGGAATGCGATTTGCGGAGGGTCGTTTCGAATGATCTGCGAATTTGTCGAACATTCTGCACCCCCCCGCGCTGGACGCCATAGACCGCAAGATTCTGCGCCTGCTGCGCGCGGATGGGCGGATGAGCAACGCCGCCCTGGCCAACGCCATCGGCCTCTCCCCCTCCGCCTGCCTGCGCCGGGTGCGGCTGCTGGAGGAAGGCGGCGTCATCCGCGGCTACACCGCCCTGATCGAGATGGAGGAACGGCCGGGCCGCACCATCGTCATCGTGCAGATCACGCTGGAGCGGCAGACCGAAGACGGCCTGGGCCGATTCGAAGCCGCGGTGCGCCACTGCCCCGAAGTGCGTGAATGCTACCTGATGAGCGGCGCCGCCGACTATCTGCTGCGTGTGGAAGCCAAGGATGCCGCCGATTACGAGCGCATCCACAAGGAGCAGCTCTCCCGCATGCCGGGGGTTTCGCGCATCCAGTCATCCTTCGCCATCCGCGCCGTGGTGCGGGGCGAAGGCAATGACTAGACCCTCCCGCGCCAGCCGGCCCAGGTGACGGAGAGCCGGTCCGTCGTGCCGCGAGGCGGCGGCGGCTGCCCGGGGTCCCAGCCCTTCGCCAGGATACGGCGCAGGTCCCGCACCCCGAGCCGCGCGGGCAAGGCGGCCGCGACGGCATGACGGGGCAGCGCCTTCCCCAGCCCCGGCCGCGCTTCGGCCCAGAGTTGCAGCGTCTGCCGGGCCAGAGCCTGGCCAACCTCAGCCACGGCGGGAGCGCGCGGGTCACGCACCACATCGGCGGCCGACAGGCCCCGCTCCTCAAGCATGTCGGTGGGCAGCAGGCAGCGCCCCTGCATCACCGTGGCCGCGATGCCGCGCAGCAGCACGGCCATGCCATAGACAGTCCCAGCCGCCTGGAGGCCCGGCATCGCTGCCGGTGGCGCGCCTAGTACGCGGCCGGCCGCCACGGCGTAGCCGCCGGAGGAGCCGCGCAGGAAGGCCATCAGCGCCTCCTTGCTCGGCATCTCTTCCTCGATCTCGGCCTCCCGCGCATCGACCATGGCCAGCAGATCCGGCACCGCCAGCTTTCTGGCACGGACGGCCTCGGCCAGTGGGGTCGTCACTTCGTGCCGCCGCACGGGGTTGCCCTCCGCGACCTCGCCCAGCGCGTCCCGCCACCATTGCAGGCGGATGAGCGCCGTCATGATGTTGCTGGTGGCCGTGCGGGCGCGGGCCAGCTCGTGGTTGAAGGCCGTCAGCAGGAACAGGGTCTCGCGCGCTTCGGCGGGGGCGAACAGCGCGCAGAGGAAGCGATCGGGGTCGTTCCGCCGGGCAAGCGAGGCGACCTCGGATAACGGCACATCAGGCATGGGCGCGTTATGAACGGCCTGCCGTGCCATGCAAGGTGGAACTCGGCCCAAAAGGCCAAGTTTGCCCCAGCTTTCTGCCGGTCCCTTGCTTGACGGGCGGAGGGGCGAGGCATAGCTGTCAGAGCGGTTACGAATTGTCTCAGGCGTGGCAACCCGCCACGTCCGTTCGAACGCCTATCGGGAGAACCGCACCATGGCTTTCAGCCTGCCTCCTCTTCCCTATGATGCCTCCGCCCTCGCCGGTTCCGGCATGTGCCAGGAAACGCTGGAGCTGCATCACGGCAAGCACCATCAGGCCTATGTCACCGCGCTGAACGGCCTGGTGGAGAGCAAGGGCCTGGCCGGCAAGTCGCTGGAGCAGATCGTGGCCGAGGCCGGCAAGGCTGGCGCCGGCGGCCTGCCGGTGCTGAACCAGGCCGGCCAGCACTGGAACCACCTCCTGTTCTGGCAGGTGATGAAGCCGAATGGCGGCGGCGAGAGCCTGCCGGGCAAGATCGGCGCCAAGATCAACGAGGATTTCGGCGGCCTGGCGCAGTTCAAGGAGGCCTTCAAGCAGGCCGGCGTCACCCAGTTCGGCTCCGGCTGGGCCTGGCTGGTCGTCGACGCGAGCGGCAAGCTGAAGGTGACGAAGACCCCGAACGGCGCCAACCCGATCTCCACGGGCGAAGGCACGCCGATTCTCGGCGCCGACGTGTGGGAGCACGCCTACTACCTCGACTTCCGCAACGTGCGCCCGAACTACCTCGACAACTTCCTGAACAAGCTCGTGAACTGGGAGAAGGTCGAGGAGCTGATGCTGGCCGGTGGCCTGAAGTCCGGCCAGACCGCCTGATTTTCCCGGCCTCGGCTGGATATGAAAAGGGCGCCGGGAGGTCTCTCCCGGCGCCCTTCTTCATGAGGCCGCTTGCCGGCTTCAGGAGGTCTTGGCGTCGTTCGCAGCCGTGGGGCGGATTACGCTGCCGATCGTGCCGCGCACCACGTTGATGCGGACATTCGGCGCGATTTCCACCTCGATCTCCTCGGAGCCGTCCTTCACCTTGGAGATGGTGCCGATCACGCCGCCAGCGGTGATGATGCGGTCGCCACGCTTCAGCTCACCCAGCATCTTGCGATGCTCCTTGGCGCGCTTCTGCTGGGGGCGGATCAGCAGGAAGTAGAAGACGACGAAGATGAGGACGAGCGGCGCGAGCTGCATGACCATGGCGCCGGCGCCACCGGCAGCAACATCCTGAGCATAGGCGGGGGAGATGAACATCGTAGGGGCTTCCGTCTTGCCGGGTGACGGGCGCGAAACTAGCCTGCCCCACTGTCCAGTCAACCTCGGGTTTCACCGGGATACAAATCCCCCCTGCAGAGTTGGCCCAGCGGAGCGTCGCGTATTGTCCGAGATTGCCACCCCCCACCCCCTTCTCCCTACCCTGTCGCGTATCGCGGCGGCCCTGGAGCGCCTGGCGCCTCCACCAGGCGGCAGGCCCGACCTGACGGCCGCGGACGCCTTTGTCTGGCATCCGGCCGGCGCCCATGGTGGCCCGGCAGTGCTGGCCCCCGTGAAGCGGGTGGCAGCGGTGGGTATTGGCCTGCTGCAAGGCGTGGACCGGCAGAAGGGGCTGCTGCTGGAGAACACCCTGCGCTTCGCGCGCGGGCTGCCGGCCAACAACGCCATGCTCTGGGGCGCGCGCGGCATGGGCAAATCCTCCCTGGTGAAGGCCGCCCATGCCGCCGCCAATGCGGAGTTGCCAGGGGCGCTGGCGCTGATCGAGATCCAGCGCGAGGATATCCGCACCCTGCCGGAGCTGCTGAATGTGCTGCGGGACAGTTCCCGCCGCTTCCTGGTGTTCTGCGATGACCTCTCCTTCGAGCGGGAGGACCAGGACTACAAGGCGCTGAAATCCGTGCTGGATGGCGGCATCGAGGGGCGACCGGCCAATGTGCTGTTCTACGCCACCAGTAACCGCCGCCACCTGATGGCGCGCGACATGATCGAGAACGAGCGCAGCACCGCGATCAACCCCGGTGAGGCGGTGGAGGAGAAGGTCTCGCTCAGCGACCGCTTCGGCCTCTGGATCGGCTTCCACAATGCCGACCAGTCCACCTTCTTCGCCATGGTGGAGGGCTATGCGGCCGATCTCGGCCTGGATATCTCGCAGGAAGAACTGCACCGGCAGGCGGTCGAGTGGTCCGTCACGCGTGGCGGACGTTCGGGCCGCGTGGCCTGGCAGTTCATCATGGACCTCGCCGGCCGCATGGGCGTGGCGCTCTCCTCCCGATGAACGAGCCGCCCATCCCCCGCCAGCCGGTTCGTCCCCCACCGAAAGGCTCGGTGAGGCGGGATGGGCTCTTCCTGAATCCCGATGGCAGCCGCGCAGGGCCTACCACCGCGCAGATCTGGCGCCTGATGCGGGAGCGGAGCGAACGCGCGGCATGGCCATTATGGGTGGAGAACCCCTCCTTCCCCGCGCCAGCGCCGCCACCCGAGGGACATGTCGCCGTAACCTTTCTCGGCCACGCCAGCTTTCTGATCCGCTTTCACGACGGGCCAACCATCGTAACCGACCCGATCTGGAGCGACCGCTGCAGCCCCTTCCGCTTCGCGGGCCCCAAGCGGGTGCGCGCGCCGGGCCTGGCCTTTGAGGCCTTGCCGCGGATCGACGCTGTCCTGCTCAGCCACAACCATTACGACCACTGCGATATCCCGAGCTTGCAGAAGCTGCGGGACCGCTTCGCGCCCACGATCTTCACAGGACTTGAGGTCGGCAAGCTGCTCGCCCGCCATGGGCTGAAGAATGTGGTGGAGTTGGACTGGTGGCAGGAAACCGCCCTGCCCCAGGGCGCCTCCGCTACTTTCCTGCCCGCCCAGCATGTGGGTGCCCGAACACTCATGGACCGGGGGCGCACGCTCTGGGGCGGGTTCGCCATCCGGCCAGCAGGCGGGGGGCGGGTGTATTTCACAGGCGATTCCGCCTGGGGTCCACATTTCGAGGATATCGGCCATTTCGCTGGCCCGTTTGATGTGGCGCTGCTGCCCATTGGTGCATACGAGCCGCGCTGGTTCATGCAGCAGGTTCACATGAACCCCGAAGAATCGGTTCGCGCCTTTCAGGCCCTGCGAGCACGGCAGGCACTCGCCATGCATTTCGGGACCTTCCAGCTGACACGCGAGGCGATTGATGAACCCGCACGCGCCCTCGGCACCGCGCTGGCTGCGGCCGGCATTCCAGAAGAGGACTTCGTTGTGCCAGGCTGTGGGCAGACATTCATTCTGCCGCTGACGGTGGCCTGAGAGCAGAGCTTACTGTGGCAGTCGCCGCACCAGCACGGCTTTGCGGAAAATTTTAAGCCGACGAGCACGGACCGCCCGCCCGGCCAAGCCCTTCAAACTGACTATTGCGGCGCGGTGCCAAAGACTCGTTGCAGCACCTTGTCACCCGGCCGCAGGTTCAGCCTCTCCGCCGTGCCGGCCGCCAGTTCCAGGGTGGCCCGCACAGGGCCACGGCTTTCCACCGTCGCCAGGCTCAGCGGCACCGTCCGCTCCGCGATGCGGCGGATGGTACCGTCCGCATTGATGAACACCATGTCCAGCGAGGTGATGGTGTTCCGCATCCACATGGTGCTCTCGCGCGGCGCGCCCCAGTCGAAGAGCATGCCTTCGTTGGGCTTCACCTCGGGGCGGAACATCAACCCCAGCGTCTGCTGCTCGGGAGAGAGCGCCATTTCCACGATGAACTCATGGCGCTTGCCGTCACGGGTGACGATCACCAGCGGTTCGGTCGGGAGGCGCGGCTGCGGGCCGGTCTGGGCCCTTGCGGCGGGAATGGTCACGGTCCCCAGCATAGGGGCAACCAGGGCTGGCAGGGCCAGGAAAAGGCGACGGCGCATGTCCTCTCTATGCCATGCCCGGGGCAGGTTCGGGCAGCCCTTCCAGCGTCGCCTCGGCCAGATGGCGAATTTCTAATCGAACCGGCCCCTCGCGCGGTGCGTCCCGCAGCGTCGTGAACCAGTGTTCCGGCGGGTTCCGCCCGGCGGCACGGTTGAACACCAGCGCGCGCATTACGGCCTCGGCGGGTGGTGGCAGGCGTTCCGGTGCGGGGAAGCCGTTCAGCACCCCCCACACCCCCGCCCAGCAGCGACCCACGGACCATGGGTTGTACCCCCCGCCCCCCAGCACGATCAGCCGTGGCGCCATGTCGCGCACCGCCCGCACCACGCCCCAATGCGCGTTGTTGGACAGGGAGAGTTTCGCCAGCGGATCCTCTTCCAGCGCATCGGCACCGCATTGGAGCATGATGGCTTCGGGTTTCAGCCGCTCGATCAATGGCAGCACCGCGTGGTGCAGCAGCCAGCGCATCTCCGTGTCGTTGAGCCCGGATGGCACCGGGATATTGCGGGCGTGCCCTCCGGCCCTGTCCTCCAGCCCGCCAGTGAAGGGCCACCGCGCAGCCTCATGAATGGAAAGGGTGAAAACGCGCGGGTCGTCATGGAAGGCATCCTGCACGCCGTCGCCGTGATGCGCATCGATATCCAGGTACAGGACGTTGGTCAGCCCTTGGTCCAGCCAGGAGAGCAGGCCCAGCACCGCGTCGTTCACGTAGCAGAAGCCACTGGCGCGGTCCCTCTGCCCGTGATGCGTGCCGCCGCCCGGAACATGCACGACCCCGCCGTCCAGCGTGAGGCGGGAGGCCAGCAGCACGCCACCCGCGCTGGTCGCCGGGCGGCTGAAGATCTCGTGGTACACCGGGTTGCCATGGGCGCCGATATGGTGGCGCATCCGCACCGCCTCCGGCACAGCCTGCTCCACCTCGGCGGCCCGCAAAGCGGCGATGTAGTCCGGCGTATGGAAGCGGGAGAGCTCGGCCTCGCTGGCCATGGGGCTTTCAATGATCCCGCCAGGCTCCACCCAGCCGAGCGCCTGGATCAGGTCGAGCGCCGTGGAGACACGTGGGATGGCCAGGGGATGCTTCGGCCCATAGGTCGATTTGCGATAGATCTCGGACCCGATCAGCAGCGGCTTCACGCGCGGCGCATCCTCTCCTTCGGCTGCGACCGTGAAACTTGCATGAATCCACCCCCCATGCCTAGAAACACCCCATCCGGGGGGAGCCTTCCAAGAGGCTGAGAGGCAGGGATGGGCCCTGCGACCCCTTGAACCTGATCCGGGTCATGCCGGCGAAGGGATCGGAGGTACGCATGAAGGCCCCTGCGCTGGGCTTAACCCTGCCCGTCATCCGCCTTGGCGGCCGCCCTGTGCTGGGCGCCTGCGAATTGCGCTTTGGCGCAGGCGAGGTCACGGCCCTGCTGGGCCCCTCGGGCGTCGGCAAATCGACATTGCTGCGGCTGTTGGCCGGCTTGATCCCGCCGCCCGAAGGCACGCGCATCGCACCGGCGGATGGCCGGCCGCTCTCAGGGCGTATCGCCTGGATGGGGCAGCAGGACCTGCTGATGCCCTGGCTCGACCTGCGCGGCAATGTGGCGCTCGGCGCGCGGCTGCGGGGGGAGCGCTCTGACCTCCGCAAGGCGGAGGAGCTCATCGCCGCCGTTGGCCTCGCCGGGCGTGAAAAAGCCCGTCCGGCAGAGCTTTCCGGTGGCATGCGGCAACGCGCGGCGCTGGCCCGCACGCTGATGGAAGACCGTCCCTTCGTGCTGATGGACGAGCCCTTCAGCGCCGTGGACGCCCCCACCCGGCACAGGTTGCAAGGCCTCGCCAGCACGCTGCTGGCCGGGCGGACCGTCCTGCTGGTGACGCATGACCCGCTGGAGGCCTTGCGCATGGCGCATCGCATTCTGGTGCTGCGCCCCGGGGCGACAGGCGCCGTGGCGGACGAGCTACCTATGCCCTCCTCTCCGCCGCTCCGCGCCGCGACCGACCCGGCGGTCCTCGCCGCCCAGGCGGCGCTGCTCGACCGGCTGTCGGAGGCCGCATGAGGGCTCTGATCGCTGCCATGGGCATCCTGCTCGGGTGGGAAGCCTTCGTGCGCCTGAGCGAGGTGCCGCCTTTCCTGCTGCCCTCTCCGCTGCGGGTTTGGAATGTGCTCGCCACCCGGTGGGATATTCTCATCGGCCATGCGGGCACGACGCTGACCGAAATCCTACTGGGCATGCTGTTCGGCAGCTTGCTGGGCATGTCCACCGCACTGCTGCTGACGGCATGGCGCGGCGGGCGGCGCTGGCTGCTGCCGCTGCTCATCGCCAGCCAGGCCATACCGGTCTTCGCCATCGCGCCGCTGCTGACGCTGTGGATGGGCTTCGGCCTGACCAGCAAGATCGCCATGGCCACCATCATCATCTTCTTTCCGGTGGCCACCGCTTTCTATGACGGTCTCCGCCGCACGGAGCCGGGCTGGCTGGACCTCGCCACCACCATGGGCGCCTCCCGCACCGCCATCCTGTGGCGCGTTCGGGTGCCGGCTGCCCTGCCCGGCCTCGCCTCCGGCCTGCGGGTCGCCGCTGCCGTGGCACCGATCGGCGCGGTGGTAGGGGAATGGGTCGGCGCTTCCGCCGGGCTTGGCTATGTGATGCTGCAGGCCAATGGCCGCAGCCAGACCGACATGATGTTCGCCGCCCTCGCCATCCTGGCCAGCATGGCCATGGCGCTGTGGTTCCTGACTGACCTGTTGCTGCGCCGGATGCTGCCCTGGCAGCCAGATGCGCTTTCCAAGGAAGACTGAAACCATGACGAAGCTGACCCGCCGCGCCTTGCCGGCGCTGGCCGCCCTCGCGCTGCCCGGCACAGCCGCAGCCCAGACAACGCAACAGTCCGTGGCCCCTCAGGGAGCCGCCCCCGCCAAGCTGACCCTGATGCTCGAATGGTTCGTGAACCCGGACCACGCGCCTATTATCGTCGCGCAGGAAGGCGGGCACTTCGCGCGCGCGGGGCTAGAGGTGCGCATCGTCGCCCCCGCTGATCCGAACGATCCGCCGCGCCTTGTCGGCGCCAAGCAGGCCGATCTCGGCATCTACTACCAGAAGAACCTGTATCTGGCGGTGGATCAGGGCCTGCCGCTGGCGCGCGTCGGCACGCTGGTGGCCACGCCGCTCTCCACCCTGACGGTGCTGCGCGACGGGCCGGTGAAGCAGCTCGCTGACCTCAAGGGCAAGAAGATCGGCTTCAGCACAGCGGGTTTCGAGGAAGTGGCGATCGACACCATCCTCGGTACCGTTGGCCTGTCCTCGAAGGACGTCACGCTGATCAACGTGAATTTCGGCCTGTCCTCCGCGCTGATGTCCGGGCAGGTGGATGCCATTCTCGGCGGCTTCCGGAATTTCGAGCTGCATCAACTGGAACTGGAAGGCCGCCCCGGCCGTGCCTTCTACCCGGAGCAGCATGGCATGCCGATCTATGACGAGCTGATCTATGTCGCGCACAAGGACCGTGCGCGGGACCCGGTGCTGCGCCGCTTCATGGATGCAATGGAATCCGCCACCACGTTCCTGGTCAACAACCAGGAGGAAAGCTGGAAGATGTTCATCGCCGGCCAGCGCAGGGAGCTGGACAACGAGCTGAACCGCCGCGCCTTCGCGGACACAATCAACCGCTTTTCGCTTGCTCCTGCGGCGCTGGACCGCAACCGCTACGAGCGCTTCGCCCGCTTCATGCTGGAGAAGAAGATGATCAGCCGCATCCCGCCGCTGGAAAGCTACGCGGTGGAACTGCCGCCGGCCTGAGGTGGAAGGCACCGGGGAAGCCCCCCGGTGCTGCCTCTCATCTCTTCAGGAACGCTGCGGCATCGCTTCCGGCACGATGGTCTTTACCAGCGTCTGGTCCAGGGCCTCATAGGCGCTGTAGTCGATGGTCGCGTAAAGCTCGGCGCGGGTCTGCATCCGGTCGACCATCTTATGGGTGCCGCCATCGCGGTTGATGGCGGCGTAAAGTTCCTCCATGCCCTTGGCCGCCACGCGCAGGTGGCTCACCGGCCAGATCACCATGGCGTAGCCCATCTCCTGGAACTCCTCCGCGGTGAAGAAGGGCGTCCGGCCGAACTCCGTCATGTTCGCCAGCAGCTTCACGCCCGGCATCCGGCGCGCGAATTCACGGAACATCTCGGCATTGGTCAGGGCCTCGGGGAAGATCGCATCCGCCCCGGCTTCCAGATACAGCTTGGCCCGCGCCACGGCGCCATCGATGCCCTCGCTCGCGGCGGCGTCCGTGCGGGCGATCAGGTAGAGATGGCGCCGTGCCTTACGCGCCGCCGCCACCTTGGCCGCCATGTCATAGGCATCGGCCAGCTTCTTGTCGTTCAGGTGGCCGCATTTCTTTGGCAGCAGCTGGTCTTCCAGATGCACCGCTCCAGCCCCGGCTTCCTCGAAGGCCCGCACCATGTGCATGACATTCAGGGCCTCGCCATAGCCGGTATCACCATCGACCAACGCCGGCAGGCCGCTGGCGCGCGCCACCTGACGGATGTGCCAGGCCACGTCGTCCACCGTGATCATGCCGAGGTCGGGCAGCCCCATCGTGGCGGACATGGCGGCGCCGGAGAGATACAGCGCCTCGAACCCCGCCTTCTTGGCCAGCAGCGACGCGATGCCGAGATGCGCGCCCGGGATGCGCAGGATCTCCGGCCGCTCCAGCAGGGCACGGAAGCGCTGCCCGGCAGGGGCATCTGGCAGGTCGTCGGCAACCACATAGGGCATTCTGATCTTCCCATTCCTGGACGGCGCGAGCCTAGCACCGCACCGCCCGGCACGGCCACCGGCACCCCGCCGGCTGCCATGCCCTTCCCCATCGGGCATTCCAGCCCTAGCTTTAGGCGAGACCTGCCAAGCCCACCCCTGAGCCTCCTGGGAGAGACGTGATGGAAATGACCGGCGAACGGCGCATCGAGGCGCCGCGTGAGACCGTCTGGGAAGGCCTGAACGACCCGGAGGTATTGCGGGAGTCCATTCCCGGCTGTGAATCCGTGGAGCGGACGGGGCCGGATTCCTTTCAGGCTCGCGTTGCCGTGAAGCTTGGCCCGATGGGGGCGAAGTTCAGCGGGAAGGTTCAGCTCACGAACATCAATCCTCCCGCCTCCTACACCATCGGCGGTGAAGGCAATGGCGGCGCCATGGGCTTTGCCAAGGGTGGTGCCGATGTCAGCCTGGAGGAAATCTCTCCCACCGAGACGTTGCTGAAATACGCCGTGAAGGCCCAGGTCGGCGGCAAGATGGCGCAGCTCGGCGCGCGGCTGATCGACAGCACCGCGAAGTCGATGGCCGACCAGTTCTTCGACCGCTTCGCCGCCCATGTGGCCCAGCCGGTGCAGTACCGCACGGATGAGGCAGAGGCGCTTCCGCCCGGCGCCGAGCCGGCCCCCGCCCCTGGTACCCAGGTGGGCGACGCGCCGGCCGAGGCCCGCCTTGCCGCCGCCACCATGGTCACCGCGCCGCGCCTGGCAGACCCGGTAGCGGGCGCCACCGGCCCACTTCAGCCGGGGACGCCCAAGCAGGGCGCGCCCGCCGCATCCACGCCGGCGGCATCGCCGTCGCGGGCGCCCGCCGCCATCTCCCTGCTGTCGCTCGTCCCGCGCGAGATCATGGGCCTGCCACTGCTGTTCTGGGGCGGCACCTTCCTGTGGCTGATCCTGTTGTTCGTGCTGTTCCTGTATGGCTGACGCCCGCTTCCCCGCCTCGGTGGAGGCCACGGAGCAGTTGCTGGCCGCCGGCGGCTATGTGGCCGACCGCGCGCTGGCGACCACCGTGCATCTGGCGCTGACGATGGGCCGCCCCTTGTTCCTGGAGGGCGAGCCCGGCACCGGCAAAACCGAGATCGCCAAGGTCCTGGCCTCCGGCCTGGGCCGGCGGCTAGTGCGGCTGCAATGCTATGATGGGCTGGACCTCGCCGCGGCGGCCTATGAGTGGAACCACGCCCGCCAGCTCATGGCGATCCGTCTCGCGGAAGCCTCGGGCGAGACCGATCGGCGCGCGCTGGAGGCCGGCATCTATGACCGCCGCTTCCTGCAGGAGCGCCCGCTTCTCTCTGCGCTCACCGGCAGCCCCGCCGTATTGCTGATCGACGAGCTGGACCGCGCGGACGAGCCCTTCGAGGCTTTCCTGCTCGAAATCCTGGCCGACTTCCAGCTTTCCATCCCCGAGCTCGGCACCATTCATGCGGATGTTCCGCCCGTCGTGGTGCTGACCAGCAACCGGACGCGGGAGGTGCATGACGCCATCCGCCGTCGCTGCCTCTACCACTGGGTGGATTACCCCGATGCGCTGCGGGAGCGTGCCATCCTGGACCGCCGCGCGCCCGGCCTGCCGCCGAAGCTCTCGGCGCAGGTGGTGGATTTCGTCCAGCGCGTGCGGCAGGGCGATTTCTTCAAATATCCCGGCGTCGCCGAGACCATCGACTGGGCCGCAGCCCTCTCCGCGCTGAACGCGAAGGAGCTGGATGCCGCACTGGTGGACGACACGCTGGGCGTATTGCTGAAGTACCAGGACGACATCGCCAAGCTGCGCGGCGCCGAGGCGGCTAAATTGCTGCAGCAGGTGAAGGCCCCGCCGACAGTGGCGGTGCCCTTCTAACCATGGCCGAGACGGGGGCCCTGGCGGAAAATCTGCTCGGTTTCGGGCGGATGCTGCGCCGGGCGGGGCTGCCGCTCGGCCCCGCCGAAATGCTCGCGGGCGCCGAGGCGCTGACCCTGATCGATATCGGCGACCGCTCCCAGGCACAGGCGGCCCTCCGCGCCACGCTGGTGCACCGCCGCGAGCATTTCGAGATTTTCGACCAGGCTTTCGCGCTGTTCTGGCAGGACAAAGCAGCGCCGGCGGAGATGCGCGAGGCTGAGCCGGATGAGTCTGGCCCCCCAGCTTCCCGCCGCGTCTCAGAAGCGGCAGGCGCCAACGCCACCAGTGCCCCGCCAAAGACGGAGCAGCGCCAGGATGCCGCCCTGACGGTCTCCACCGGCGAGCAGCTCCGCAAAATGGATTTCGAGGCCATGGGCGCAGAGGAGATCGCCGCCGCCAAGCGGGAAATCCGCCGCCTCACCCTGCCGCTGGATGCACGCCCCACCCGCCGCTTCCGTCCCGACGCGCTTGGCCGCCGCACGGACCTGCGCGCCACGCTGAAGGAAAGCCTGCGCCAGGGCGGCGAAGTGCTGGACATCCGCCATGCCTCCCGCGTGACGCGCCCGCCGCCGCTGGTCGCCATTTGTGACATTTCCGGCAGCATGGCGCGCTACGCCCAGATCCTGCTGCACTTCCTGCATGCCGTGACCAACGACCGGGACCGTGTCTCAACCTTTCTCTTCGGTACCCGGCTCACCAACATCACGCGGCAGCTTCGCCACAGGGATGCGGAAGTGGCCTTCCAGATGGTCAGCCATGTCGTGCCGGACTGGTCCGGCGGCACCCGCATCGGCGAGGCGCTGGACCGCTTCAACCATGACTGGTCCCGCCGTGTACTGGGCCAGGGCGCGGTGGTGCTGCTCATCACGGACGGGCTGGAGCGGGGCGGGCAGGAGGAGCTGGCCAGGCTGGCTGCCGCCACGGACCGGCTGCGCCACTCCTGCCGGAGGCTGATCTGGCTGAACCCGCTCTTGCGCTACGCCGGCTTCCAACCGAAATCGCAAGGGATACGGACGATGCTCCCCCTGGTTCACGAGCACCGCCCCGTCCACAACATCGAGAGCCTGCGGTCGCTGGTGGAAACCTTGTCGGTGCACCGGTCGGCCCAACCGGCGCGTGGGAGATTTCCATGAGCGATCAGGAAGACATTCTGGCCACTGCCGCCTCCTGGCTGGACCAGGGCGAGACGGTGGCCCTGGCGACCGTCGTGGAAACCTGGGGCAGTTCCCCTCGCCCGCCCGGTTCCCGGCTGGCGGTCACGGCATCCGGCCGGCTGGCGGGCAGTGTCTCGGGCGGTTGCATCGAGGGCGCGGTGGCCGATGTAGCCAAGCAGACCATGGAGACCGGCGAGCCCCAGCTGCTGGATTTCGGCATCACCGATGAGCGGGCCTGGGAAGTGGGCCTCGCCTGCGGCGGCAAGCTGAAGGTGTTCGTGGAGAAGCTGGCGTGAAGGCATCCTTCCTGGCGCGTATCCAGGCCGCGAAGGCCGCGGCCGAGCCGGTCGCCATCCTCACCCGGCTGAGCGATGGCGCGCAGCTTCTCTACCCGCAGGATGAAGCTCCGGCGGAACTGGCCGAAGCCGCGAAGGCAGCACTGGCGGCGGACAAGGCCGCCAATCTCACGGTGGAGGGGGCGGAATGGTTCATCCAGCCGCAGAACCCGCCGCTGCGGCTGATCGTGGTCGGCGCCGTGCATGTGGCGCAGGCTCTGGTGCCGCTGGCGGTGGGCCAGGGCTTCGCGGTGACCGTGGTGGACCCGCGCCGCGCCTTCGCGACGGAAGAACGCTTCGGCGCCGCCGTCACCCTGAATGGCGAATGGCCCGACGATGCCATGGCGGAGCTGAGGCCCGACACGCGCACCGCCGTCGTCACCCTGACCCATGACCCGAAGCTGGACGACCCGGCGTTGGAAAAGGCGCTGAGCAGCCCGGCCTTTTATATCGGCGCGCTGGGCAGCCGCCGCACCCACGCCAAGCGTGTGGCGCGGTTGCAGGAGGCCGGCTTCGGCGAGGATGCCATCGCCCGCATCGCGGCCCCGGTCGGGCTCGATATCGGCGCGGTGACGGCGCCGGAAATCGCCCTGTCCATCATGGCGCAGATCGTGGCCCGCCGCCGCGGCGCCTCCCTGGGTGGATCATGATCTTCGGCCCCACCCACATCGCGGAGGCAGAGGGCACCATCCTCGCCCATACCGTGCGGCTGGAAGGGCGCGTGCTGAAGAAGGGCACCCTGCTGGATGCCGCTTCCGTCGCTGCCCTGCGCGATGGCGGTTACCAGGAGATCATCGCCGCGCGCCTGGAGGAAGGCGACGTGACGGAAAACGAGGCGGCGCACCGCATCGGTGAAGCTCTTCTCGGCCCGCACCTGACCCGCACCCGCGCGGTTACGGGCCGCGTGAACCTCCAGGCGGATGCGCCGGGCCTGCTGGTGGTGAACACCGCCCTGGTGGACCGCCTGAACGAGATCGACGAAAGCCTCACCCTGGCGACGCTGCCGAATTTCACGCCAGTTGCCGCCAAGGAGATGCTGGCGACGGCGAAGATCATTCCCTTCGCGATGTCCGGAGAGGTGCTGGAAGTGGCGGAGACCCTGGCGCAGGCCGGGCCGTTGCTGGCCGTGCATCCCTTCCGCCCGCTAAAGGTCGGGCTGGTGCTGACGGAACTGCCGGGCCTCAAGGAAAGCATCATGGAAGGCGCGGTGGAGGCCACCGGGGAGCGCGTGGCGGGCCTCACCGGCACGCTGCTGCCGGCCGAGCGCTGCGCCCATGAGGAAGGCGCCATCGCCGAGGCACTCGCCCGCCTCCAGGCGGCGGGCGCCGAGATCCTGCTGATCGCCGGCGCCTCGGCCGTGGTGGACCGGCGGGATGCGGGACCAGCCGCCATCGTCCGCGCCGGCGGGCGGATCGAGCATTTCGGCATGCCGGTGGACCCCGGGAACCTCATCTGCCTCGGCGAGGTCAACGGCACTCCCGCGCTGGTGCTGCCCGGCTGCGCCCGCAGCCCCAAGCTGAACGGCTTCGACTGGGTGTTGCAGCGCCTGTTCGCCGGCCTGACAGTGAAGAGCCGGGACGTGATGCGCATGGGCGTGGGCGGCCTGCTGAAGGAAATCGAGGCGCGGCCACTGCCGCGGGAGAAGGCCGCGCGTGCCCATGCCGGCACGGCCGCTCCCCGGCGGC
>JH599940.1 GCA_000245075.1 Acetobacteraceae bacterium AT-5844 | reverse complement strand
GGGGCGGAGGAAGCCGGCCCGGCGCTGGCCGCCCTGTCCGCCCGCCTCGGCGCGCCCCGCGCGCTGCGGGAGCTTGGCATGCCGGAGGAGGGGATCGGCACCGCCGTGCGGCTGACGCTCGAAAGCACCTATCCCAACCCCCGCGCGCCGGATGCGGTCTCGCTCACGGCGCTGCTGCGACGCGCCTGGGCCGGCGAGCCACCGGCGTCCGGGTAGGGAAACACCATGCGGAACGCTTCCGAAGACACGATCACCGACGCGGTCCTCGCCCGCCTGGCGGATGCCCCGTCACCTCGTGTGCGGGCGGTGAGCGAGGCGCTGGTGCGCCACCTCCACGCCTTCCTGCGGGAGGTACGCCCCACCCAGGCCGAATGGGCCGAGGGGATCGCCTTCCTCACCCGCACCGGGCAGACCTGCACGGATACGAGGCAGGAATTTATCCTGCTGTCCGATACGCTCGGCGCGTCCATGCTGGTGGACGCCATCAACCATCCGCTGCCGGGCGGCGCGACCGAGACGACGGTGCTTGGCCCCTTCTACGTGGAAGGGCCGCCGGAACACGCCCTGGGCGACGACATCTCCGGCGGCCGGCCCGGTGAGCCGCTGATCGTGGAGGGCACCGTGCGTCGCCCCGACGGCACGCCGGCTGTCGGAGCCTGGGTGGACACCTGGCACTCGGACGCGGAGGGCTTCTACGACGTGCAACTCGGCGACGAGGTGCCGGAGCTGAACCTGCGCGCCCGTTTCCGCACGGATGAGCAGGGGCGCTTCTGGTTCCGCAGCATCGTCCCCGCCTTCTACCCCATTCCGCATGACGGCCCGGTCGGGGCGATGCTGGAGGCGCAAGGCCGGCACCCCTATCGCCCGGCCCATGTGCATTTCATGATCGGCGCCGCGGGCTGCGAGACCCTCGTCACCCATGTCTTCCTCGCGGGCGATCCGTACCTCGAATCCGACGTGGTCTTCGGCGTGAAGGACGGGTTGGTCCGTGCGCTGGAGCGGCAGGAACGCGGGACCACGCCCGGCGGGCACCCGGCCGATATCCCCTGCGCCCTGCTACGCTACGACTTTGCCCTTGCCCCGGAACGGGAGACGACCCGATGACCACCGACGAAAAGACGCCGCAGGCCCCGGCCGTGCGCCGGCGCCTGCTCTCCCTCGCGCATTTCACCGTCATGGATGCCGACCCGGTGGCGCTGGTGGAGACCGGCGCAGCGGCGGGCTTCGATGCGGTGGGGCTGCGGATCATGCCGCCTTTTCCGACGGACAGGATCGTCCCGGTGGTTGGCGACGTGCCGCTCCAGCGCCGCATCCGCGCGGCGATGCGCGACACCGGCGTCGGCATCCTGGATGTCGAGGCTTTCTGGATTTTTCCCGAAACCGATGTCATGGCCTGGCGGCCGGCCCTTGACCTCGCGGCGGAACTCGGGGTGCGCCACGTGCTGACTGTCGGCAACGATCCTGACCGGGGCAGGCTGGCTGGAAATTTCGCGCGCTTCTGCGAGGAGGCCGCGGCGCGCGGTCTTCGCGTCATGCTGGAATTCATCCCCTACAGCGCGCTGCGCGGCCTGCGGGACGCCGTCGAGCTGCTGGCGGAGGTACGGCCCGCCGATGCGGGAATCCTGGTGGACGCCATCCATCTCAGCCGCTCCGGCGGGCATCCCGCCGACCTGGCGGGGTATGATCCGGGCCTGTTCACCTATGCGCATCTCTGCGACGTCCCGGCCATCCCGCCCGCGCCTGGCGGAGAGCGCGACGAGGCACGCGGCGGCCGCCTCTACCCGGGCGAGGGCGGCCTCTGGCTGGACGCCTTCGTCGCGGCTTTCCCCCCCGGCACACCCATGGCCATCGAGGCGCCGAACGCTGCACGGGCCGCGGCACTATCGCCCGAGGAACGGGCGCGTATGGCTGCCGAGGCCGCGCGACGCCTGTTAAGTCGCCTCGACTGCCAAGCGCCGTGAAGCACGGATGAGGCCGCTATAAAGCGAATCGGTCATGGCAGAGGCAGGAAGTCGCCTCGTTGTTCAGCGTTGAGGTGGAAGGTGTCCTCGACCGCGAACGGACAGCTGGTGAGGCGGAGATGGGCGGTGTCCCGGCTCGACAGGCTGTGGCTGGCAGCAGCATCTGCTTTGGGGCGCAGCTACGATAACCGGTCATTGCGCGCTGTTCAGAGGGCGTGGCGCTCGCCTGCGCCCGGGAATCAGGTGGCACCTGAGGCGCGTGTTTGGGACGGGAGTGCGAACAGCGCCAGCAGGGACAGCGCCGTGAAGGCGCCGGACAGCAGCAGCGCGGCGAAGGGCCCGAGCGAGTCCAGCACCAGCGCGAAGAGAAGTGGCGCCCCCGCCTGAAGCAGGCGCGCCGGCGCCGCCAGAAGTCCCGTTCTCAAGCCGTAGCCAGTGGGCCCAAAAAGGGCGAGCGGCAGCGTTCCCTTTGCAATGGTCAGCAGGCCGTTCCCCGCACCGTGCAACAGCACGAAGGGGACGGCGGCCACTGGCCCCAGGAAGGCCAGTAGCGCCGCCCCGACAGGATGAAGGCCAGCGGCGAGCTGGGCCGTGATGAGCGGGGACGCCTTCCGAAGGATGGCGAACTCCGCTACCCGGGCTGCAACCTGCGCCGGGCCGATCAGCGACGCCGCGAAGACCGCGGCGGCGGGCGTCGCGCCCAAGGCCTCGAGGAGGCGCGGCATGTGGGCAGCCATCGCCGTGGAGACGAAGGCCGTGGCGGCGAAGACGGCTGCCAGGATGATCATGGTCCAGGGCACGCCATCCGGAGCGACGTCGGCCTGCGCCGCGGTGTGCGCAGGCGGCGGCGCCTTGGCCACCAGGAAGCGATTCATCGGCAGCGCCACGGCCAGATGCAAGGCGGCCCAGACCAGGCAGGCTTCCCGCCACCCCAGGGCATCGATCATGAAGGCGCTGGCTGGCCATCCCACTGTGCTGGCGAAGCCAGCGAAGAGGGTGATGCCGGTGATGGCATTGCGCGCCTCTCGCCCGTAGAGCCCGGTCACCGTCGCAAAAGCAGCTTCGTAGAGCCCGAATCCCATGCCGATGCCGAGCACCGCCCAGGCCAGGGCCAGCGAGACGGGCCCAGAAGCCCCGGCGAGCAACGCCAGGCCGACCGCAAAGAGGATGTTGGAGGCCGCGAGGACGTCCCGCCCACCATAAGTGTCTATCAGCCGCCCGGCGGCTGGCCCCACCAGGCCAGAGAGCAGCAGCGCGCCCGAGAAGATGCCGAAGAACCAAGCGCGCGACAGGCCCAGCGCGTCGCAGACCGGATCGGCGAAGACTGCCGGGAGGTAATAGGTGGAACCCCAGGCCAGAGTCTGCGTCAGGCCAAGGGTGGTGGTGACTATCCCTCGCCGCGGCAGGTTCACGGACTTCATCCGCGCTCGTACCACTTGCGGCTCCGTATCACGATGTGAACCACCGAGAGCATAACAGGCACTTCGACGAGCACGCCGACCACCGTGGCGAGCGCGGCGCCGGACTCAAACCCGAACAGGCTGATCGCTGCCGCGACGGCGAGCTCGAAGAAGTTGCTGGCGCCGATGAGGGCAGATGGCCCCGCGACGCTGTGTGCCGAGCCACACTGGCGGTTCAGCAGATAGGCGAGCCCCGAGTTGAAGTAGACCTGGATGAGGATGGGCACCGCCAGCAGCAGGATGACCAGCGGTTGCGCGAGAATCTGCTGCCCCTGGAAGCCGAACAGCAGCACCAGCGTGGTCAGCAGGGCCACCAGCGAGACCGGGTTCAGCGTCCTGAGCATCTGCTGGAGGGCCGGCTCGCCGCCGGAGGCGAGCAGCGACCGACGCCAGATCTGCGCCGCGATGAGCGGCACGATAATGTAGAGCGCCACGGACAGCAGCAGCGTGTCCCAGGGCACCGTGATGGCAGACAGGCCGAGCAGCAGGCCGACCACGGGCGCGAAGGCCACCACCATGATGGCATCGTTGAGCGCGACCTGGCTCAGCGTGAAGTTCGCGTCGCCATCCGTCAGGCGGGACCAGACGAAGACCATGGCGGTGCAAGGCGCAGCCGCGAGCAGGATGAGGCCGGCGATATAGCTGTCGATCTGGCTTTCAGGTAGCCAAGGCCGGAACAGCCAGCCGATGAACAACCAGCCCAGCAGAGCCATGGAGAAGGGCTTCACCAGCCAGTTGATGCCGAGCGTGACGGCGATGCCGCGCCAGTGGCGTGTGACCTGCCCCATGGCGGCGAAGTCCACGCGGAGCAGCATCGGCACGATCATCGCCCAGATGAGCAGGGCGACCGGGATGTTGACCTGCGCCACCTCCATGCGGCCGAGCGCCTGGAACGGGCCGGGCAGCACGGCACCGAGCGCGATGCCGGCGACGATGCAGAGCGCCACCCAGAGGGTCAGGTAGCGCTCGAAGGTGCCCATGGCGGCCTTGCGGCGCCGGATGGTGTCCTCGCTTTGCGCGGCGGCGCTCATACTGCGGAATCCTTGCTCACGCGGTGCCCCTCGGCATCGACGACCGGCTCGCCGTCCTCCTTGGCGAAGGCGCCCCGTTGCGGGTTCGGTAGGATGTCGAGCACGACCTCTGACGGCCGGCACAGCTTCACGCCGAGAGGCGTCACCACGATGGGGCGGTTGATGAGGATGGGGTGCGCCATCATGGCGTCGAGCAACTGGTCGTCAGTCAGGGATGGATTGCCGAGGCCGAGCTCCTCATAGGGCGTGCCCTTCTGCCGCAGTACGTCGCGCACGGGGATGCCCATGCGCCGGATGAGTTCGACCAGCTCCTCCCGTGTCGGGGGGACCTTCAGGTACTCGATGACCTCCGGCTCCTCGCCACTGTTGCGGATGAGGGCCAAGGTGTTGCGGGACGTCCCGCAGGCCGGGTTGTGGTAGATCGTGATCGTCATTCCGCGGGCTCCGGAGGGGGACAGGCGCAAGCCGAGAGCGAGGCGACCACCGGGGTGCAGACCTCCGGGTGGCCCTGGCAACAGTCGCGCATGAGGAAGGCGATCAGGCCGGAGAGCGCGTCGTAGGCGGCCGAGTAGCGGATGGACCGCCCCTCTCGTCGCGACTGGATGAGCCCGGCCTGCTCCAGGTGGGTGAGGTGGAAGGACAGGCGCGACGAGGTTGCGTCCATGGCCTCGCCGATCGCGCCGGCTGCCATGCCGTCCGGGCCTGCCGTCACCAGAAGGCGCACAATCCGCAGGCGGGTTTCCTGCGCAAGAGCGCCCAATGCACCGAGTGCTTGCGTTTCGTCCATAACTCCTCAATATCTCAAGAGGCATTGAGATGAAAGAGGTCGCGATGAACGCGCCTGCTCTTCCTCTGACTATCGGCTTCCAGGGCGACGCCTCGCTGGGGGCTGTGCTGGGTGCCCTGAAGCCCTACAGCGCGCGCCGGCTGGTCATCAGCTATGATGGGCGGCGGATCCAGCCCGGCTATCATGTCACTGAGGTGAAGGCCGGGTCCTTCGTCACCCTTGACTGTGGCGGCAACCCGGACGCCTGGCAGGAGACCATCCTGCAGGTTGAGGACCTACCGGCCTCGGCCGAGAAGCCGGACCACTTAGAGGTCGGCAAGTTTCTTGCCATCCTGGAGAAGGTGGCCGCCCGGGTGGACCTCCAGGCGGAGAGCCGGCTGACCTTCGAGGTCGGCCCGCCCGGCCGGCCCATGCAGGTCTTCGACATCGCGGGTATCCGTATCGAGGCGGCCAACGCCGTGCTGGAGCTCGGGCCCCGGCCTGCAATCTGCAAGCCAAGGCATCGGGCTCAGCAGGAAGCCGCCAAGCCCACCTGCTGCAAGCCGACGATCGGTTGCTGCTGATCCCAGCGGCCATGCCGGGTTATGTCATAGCCGGCAAGGAAAGTCCGGGATGCAAGGTCCGCTATCGGGCTGTTTCTTGCGCCCTGTCCATGAGCGGAACTGGCGCGCAGCTGCCAATCCATATCGCATACGTCAGCGCTGCCTTGCAGCGGATCGTTAGCGGCGGTGAGTGAGGCACCTACTCGAGGCCGCATGAGGTGGACGACTTCTCGCCATCAACCCCAATGGCGTGATCGCCTCCCAGCTTCACGCCGTACCGTCGGCTATCCACCAAGCAAAGGAGGAGGCCGCTAAGTCGGGCCGACACGGGGTGGCGCGGTGGAGCCGCGCACAACAAGCGGCGAGGGCAACACGATGGTTTCGAAAGCGCGGCTCGGTTCGGCGATCCGCGCCAAAATGAGCCGCGCGGCTGCCATGCCGATCTGTTGCTTCGGAAGGGAAGGGCTGGTGAGCTCGATACCGGGCAAGGGAGAGAGGAAGGTATCCTCCAGGGCCAGGAGCGACAAATCCTGTGGCACCGACAGGGCTGAGGCCCGCAGCCCGTCGCGGATGCCAAGGGCCAGGATGTCGTTGGCGGCGATCACCGCAGTGGCGCGCGCCGCCAGCAGCGCGGGAACTGCCGCGCGCCCTGATTCCAGATCCGTGTGCGCCATCCGGATGATCAACGTCTCATCCACAGTGTCGAAGCGGTCGCGCATGAAGCCGCAATAGATGGCGAAACGTTCGTCCGCGGTAGTCGAGGGTCGTCCGCCGAGAAGCGTAAGGGCGATGCGCTGGTGGCCCAGCGCGGCCAAATGCGCGAGCCCCTCCAGCAATGGACCCCGCAGGTCGATTGTCACGTAGTCCGAAGGCTGCTCGATGTGCCGGCGCGCGAGTAGCACCAGAGGTATGCCGGCGCGTGCCAGCATGGGCACTTCCTCGTCGAGCGAGGAGAAAGGCTGCAGGATCACGCCATCCGCGCGCTGCTGCACCAGGTTGCGGATCTGGCCGGCCTGGCGCTCGTGCCGGGCATCATGGCTGGCGACCAGCAGGTGGTATCCCGCCTCCTCCAGCACCTCGGCAGCGCCACGTGCTATCTGGCCGAACATGGGGTTGGCTATATCCGGAATGACGAGACCCATGGACCAGCTGCGCTGCATCCGGAGGGCCCGCGCGGCCGGGGAAGCGCTGTAGCCGAGCTTCCTCGCTGCCTCGAGCACCCGCTCGCGCGTCTTCTCCGAGACCCGGCCGGTCCCTGACAGAGCGTTGGAGACCGAGGCGACGGAAACCCCGCAGTGTCGCGCCACATCGGCAATGGTCGGAGGGGGGACAGTGGGGGATAGGGCAGGGGGCGGCAGGGGGCAGGCCTTTCTTTGATGATCTTCCATATTGACATGATAGCGGTTCGATGTGCTGGATGATTAAACGTTTAATCAATGGCCGCTAAAAGGCCTCCACGGGGGAAGCTCATGACCGATATCATCCGGCAGCGCCGGGCCGAAAAGCGTGCCGTTCTCAATGGGTGGCTCAGCATTCCATCCGGGGTCAGCGCCGAAATCATGGGCAAGGCCGGTTGGGACACTATCACGATCGATCTCCAGCACGGGATGATCGACGTGCCCTGCGCCATCCAGATGCTTCAGGCCATTGGCAACACGCCCGCCGTGCCGCTGGCGCGGCCGGAATGGAATGAGCCCGGCCAGATCATGAAGCTGCTGGATGCGGGCGCCATGGGCATTATCTGCCCGATGGTCAATTCGGCCGAAGAGGCCCGCCGTCTGGTCGCCGCGTGCAGGTATGCGCCGTTGGGCGAGCGCAGTTTTGGCCCCCTCCGCGCCAATCTCGTACATGGCACCGACTACTGGAAGTCGGCCAATGAGAAGATCCTCGTGCTGGCGATGATCGAGACGCGCCGGGCGCTGGATGCGCTCGACGAGATTCTGGCGGTCGAGGGTCTGGATGGCGTTTACGTCGGCCCCGCCGATCTCGGCCTTTCGCTGTTCGGCGACCCGAATTCGGAGCCGGAGGATGAGCGCGCCATCGCTGCCATCGCCAGCGTCCGACAGAAGGCCCAGGCGGCGGGACGGATGGCTGCGGTCCACAATCTGACGCCCGGGCATGCGCGACGCATGGCGGCCGAAAAGTGGGATTTCGTTACCTGCGGCAGCGACACACGCACCTTGTCGTTCGGCGCGGCCGACAACATCCGGCAGTTCCGCGGCGAAAGCTGAGCCGATCCGTCGGGTGGCCCCAGGGCCGCCCCTCAATCCGGAATCATCACGGGCGGCCAACGCCCGGCAGGCAGGAAACCTCCTCATGCAGCGTCGTACCTGCGTTTCGCTCCTCGCAGCGCTTCCTCTCGCCAGGCCGAGGCCCGCCTCAGCGCAATCCGCGGCCAGCCCATCATGGAGGCCGAGCCGGGCCATCACCTTTGTTGTCGGCTTCGCACCGGGCGGCAGCACCGACACGGCCGCGCGTATCCTGGCCGAAGCAGTCTCCTCGGTTCTGGGTCAGCCGGTGGTCGTGGAGAACCGCGCCGGCGCGGCCGGCAATATCGGTTCGGAATATGTGGCCCGCAGCGCGCCGGATGGATACACCTATGTCGCCGGGGCGATCGGAACCCATGCGATCAACCAGCTCCTCTATCCGGACATGGGTTTTCATGTGGTGCGCGACTTCGCGCCGGTTTCGCTCACACTACAGAATTCCTGCGTACTTGTGGTCCACCCGTCTATCGCGCCGAAATCCATCGCGGAGCTGGTAACTCAGGCGAAGGCGAAGCCGGGCCATTTCAATGTCGGCACCGCCGGCTCCGGCAGCACACAACACCTGGCGGCAGTGCTGTTCGAGCGGCAGGCGGGCGTGGAATTTACGCATGTGCCCTATCGCGGCGGCGCCCCGGCCATTGCGGATCTGATCGCGGGCCGGGTCGATATCGTCTTCGCACCGATCGTCGAGGCGCTGCCCTACCTCCCGAGCCAGCTGCGCGCATTGGGCGTGACGCGGGAAGACCGGTCGCCGATTCTGCCGGAGGTGCCCGCGATCAGCGAAGCGCTGGCCGGCTACGTCTTCAACACCTGGCAGGGACTCTTCGCCCCTGCCAAGACGCCTCCCCACATTGTGGCGAGCATGTCGGCAGCTGTCGCCTCCGCTTTGCAGCAGCCCCGGACAAAGCAGCGGCTGGAGGAGCTTGGCTTCCGGCCGATGGGCAGCACAGCGGAGGAATTCGCTACCTTCCAGCAGGCTGAGCTTCGGAAGATGGAAGAACTGGTGGGGGTCCCCGACGCCGCAGCGAAGTGACCTGCGGTTGTATGGTGTCGGCAAGGGTAATCCATCAAGCCGGGCACGGTGGAGCACCCTGCCGTCGCCCATCAGGCATTCGGTACGGTGGAGCAAGTGGCCATGCTGGCAGCGGGAAAGATGCCATACGGCACGGCGAACGCGGAGGCCGTGACACGCCTTCCGCGCCGAGACGGCTGCGCCTCAGATGGGGGGACCGCCGCCCAGCCAATACATCACGCGCTGGATACGACCGGCAGCACGAGGTGAGACGGGCGTGAGGCATCGACGAACAGCGTGTTCGTCGCTTTCCGCATGATGCGCCACGCACCTTCGGGTTCCCCGCTCTGCGGATTGATGTCGTAGTGCGGGAACTCGCTGGAGGCGATGTCCAGCCGGATGCGATGGCCGGCCTTGAACAGGTTCGCGGTGGGGAACAGCTCAACCGTGATACGAACGGGCTTGCCGGGCTCCAGCATTTTAGGAACGGTTGGGTCGTCGCGGTAACGCAGGCGGAGGACGCCTTCCGTCAGGTTCATGGCGAAACCCTGCGGGTAATCGGCGCTCGGCGGGTGGACGTCGATCAGCTTGGCGGTGATGTCGGTATCCGGCGCATCGCTTGCCACCCAGAGATGCGCGACCACCGGGCCGATCACCTCGGCATCGCTGTCCAGCGGCGCGGTTTCGAACACGACGACATCAGGGCGGGAGGCGAGCGGCAGGTAGGGCGCCGCATGAGCGAACATGCCCTCCCGCTCGCGCTGGTCGTAAGGGCCGCCGGAGATCAGCGGCTCCATCGAAGTGATGGCGCCGCCCACCGTAGGTACAGGGTGAGCGGGGTCCGAAATCCAGGAGATCGGCGCCGCGCCCGCGGCCGGCGTGGCTTCGCGCAGCCCGCCATCGGCATGCAGATGGAAGTTGGAAAAACGCGTGCCCGGCAGCGGCCAGTTCTCGGCATGACGCCAGTAGCCACCGTGTTCCAGCTTACCCGCGGCATTCTTTCTTCCGCTGCCGCCGCCCATGACGAAGACGCGCACACGCGGATCATCCTCCGCGCCATTGGCCCGCTCCCGCAGCCAGCGATCGAAGAAGCGCAGACGGAAAGCGCGCCAGTCGCCGGCCCATGAATCGACCGTGGCGTCGGGGCCGAACTCCACCTCGCCGAACATGGTCTGGCTGCGATTGCCATGCGTCCAGGGGCCAAGGATCAGATAGGGCCTACCGCGCCCGGCATCCCGCAGGCCGGTGAAATTCTCCACCGCAGTGCGCGGGTACGGGTCGTACCAGGAGGACATGTGCACCATCGGCACATCGGCATAGCGGTCGTGCCAGCCCTTCGCGTAGATGCCGAGCTTTTGCCAGAAGGGGCCGAACGCGCCTTCCGTCCATTGCTCGAACAGATAATCCTCATAGTCCGGGGCATGTCGAACCGGAGAGTGGCCCGGCTTCCACGGCCAGCGCGCGAACCAGGCGTGCAGGTCCTCGGCCGCGAAGGCGGCGGCGCGCACGGGGTCCGACACCGTCTCCGGCGCCAGCTTGCCCTGGTTGAAGGCCCAGGTCGCCTGCTTCAGCTCGAAGGCGCCGCCGCGACGGATGCCGCCCTGCCATGCATCCGAGAAACCGCCGGAATCGAGAATCTGCGCGGCAAGGCCTGGAGGATTCAGGCATCCCAGCGCCGCCTGGGTGTGCGCGGCATAGGAAAGCCCCATCGTGCCGATGCGGCCATTGCACCAGGGCTGCTGCACGATCCAGGCGCAGCAATCGTAACCATCCTCGCCATCCGCGAGGTACTTCACGAACTCGCCCTCGCTGCCCCAACGGCCGCGGCAGTCCTGATAGGCGACGGCGTAGCCATGCGCGACGAAGTAGTCAGCGATGGTCTCCCGCTTCGCGGGCGTCGGGTCCGCTTCCGTCCGCTCGGAACGCGAAGCCTCGCGCTTGCCGTAAGGCGTGCGCTCCAGAATGACGGGGAAGGGGCCTTCCCCCGCCGGCAGGTAGACATCGGTGGCCAGCCGCACGCCGTCGCGGCATGGGACCATGTATTCGGTACGGTTCATCGGGATCAGGGCTTCACGTGCAGATGTTGGGTGAGGGTGTTCTCGTCCAGCCCAGCCTCGTAGGAGAGGCCCGCGCGATGCGCCCAGGTGTTGTTGGGTACATGCAGCGGCAGGATGCCGGCGTCGTCTCGGAAAGCGATTTGTTGCGCCTGCCGCAGCAGCGCATCCCGCTGGCCGCCATCGGTGATGGTGCGCGCCTGGTCCAGCAGGGCATCGAAGCGCGGATTTGCATAGCGGCCACGGTTGAGCCCGCCCAGGCCCCGCTGTTGGTCGTAGCTGTGCATGACCTGGGAGAGGCCGAGCCAGGAATCGCCCGTGGTATGGCCAAAGCCGATGAGGAAGATGGAAAACTCGCGCTTGCCCGCGCGCGTGAAGAAGACATTGGAGGGCATCACCTCCACCCGCGTCTCGATGCCGATGCGCGTCCAGAACTGCGCCACGGCCTGCGCGGTCTTGTCGTCCTCGATATAACGGTTGTTCGGGGAATGGAGGGTGACGCGGAAGCCATCCGGGTAGCCCGCCTCGGCCAGCAGCCGGCGGGCCTCATTCACATCGAAGGCCGGCGCGGCAAGGCTGGGGTCATAGCCAACCTGCCCCTCCACCGCGAGTTGCCCCGCCGGGCGAGAAGCACCGGAGAGCACGCGCTCGACAATGGCTTGCCGGTTGATGCCGGCGGAAAGGGCGCGGCGGACGCGCGGGTCCCGCAGCGGGTTCTGCGCCAGCGGCTTGCCATCCTTGCCCGTGACAAAGGGCGTGGAATCGCCGGCCTGATCCATGGCGAGGTAGATCATCCGCGCGGAAGTGGAGGACGACACCCCGATGGCGCGGTTGCCTTGCAGCCGCGCGACCTCCGTAGGCGGCACGGCGTCGATCAGATCGAGGTCCCCGGCCAGCAGGGCCGCCAGACGTCCCGCGTCATTACCTATGGGGCGCAGCGTCGCGCGGGCGAAGGCGGGCTTCTCGCCCCAGTAATCGTCATTCCGCTCCAGCACGAGGCGGCTGCCGGGCGTCCACTCGCGGAAGCGCCAGGGGCCGGAGCCGATGGCAGTCTTACCGCTGTTGAAATCCGCCGTAGTGGCATCCCGCGCCACATGCGCGGGCACCACATAGGCGGTCATGGCGTTCAGCACGACCGAGGGGTCCGGCCCGCGGGAGCGAAGGCGAATCGTGCGGGGATCGACGATATCCAGCGAGACCACAGCGCCCTGCATGCGGATGAAAGGCGCCGGGCTGTTAGGCACCTTCGGCATCCGCTCCAGCGAGAAGCGGATGTCCTCGGCCGTCACCGGCGTGCCGTCATGAAAGCGCGCACCTTCCCGGATACGGAATTCCCATACATCGGGCTCGGGGTTGCTGAAGCTGGTCAGGCCTGGCACCGGCCGCAAATTGCGGTCGGCCGAGAGCATGGGGTCGAAGATATGTTGCGCCACGGTCTGGTTGGCACCGACCAGCGCGAAATGCGGGTCGATTGAAGAGGTCTCTGTCTGCAGCCCGACCCTCGCCTCCTGTTGTGGAACGCCCTGAGCGCGTGCCTGCGAAGGCGACAGGGCCGTGGTGGCGAGCAGGCCGGCGAGCAACAGGGCATGAGGGCGCATGACGAAACCTCTTCCGGATTCCGTCACGCTAGACCTGATTGGTGCCAATATGGAAGGCGGGTCTTGCGGAGGGATGAGCGATGAGCATTCCCCGATGGCGTAAACCGCATCGTCCCGCATGGTGTGCAAGGTTTGGCGGACGACGAGCTGATTATTTCGCGTCGTCTCCGCCCGTCGAAGTTCTTCAGGAAATCCGGCACGCGGATGCCGGCGGCCCGAGCCAAAACAGGAGTGGACGCTATCAACGCGCGGCGTGGCTCCTCCGCCCGCAGCCTCTTCAGCAGGTGGTCTATCTCTTCCATGCCGACAAACAGGCGCTCGGTCTCATCGAACAGGGCGAAGGCGCGCTGAGTTGGAACGATACGGCCATGCAGGCGCTCAAACAGGGTGAAGCCACAAGCTTCCTGTGCCTGGGCCAGTATCTTGCTGACAGCTGGCTGGCTGATGCCCAGCAGCCGGCTGGCGCCGGTAACGCTGCCCGTTCGCACGACAGCTCTGAATACGTCGAGTTGGCGTACCTGCAGGGTGGTTCTGGCCATCAACACATTGAAACAGCCTTCGCTGCAGGCGGGAAGATGCCTCGCAGCGGACACAGGCGGTTCCATAGAGCAGCTTGCTGAATGAGGCGCGCCGAGACAGGAGAGGGTGCAATACGCAGATCCTGGTCTGACAAGTTCAGACAGGCGCTGCGGTTAAAATCCCGACTGACCACAAACTGTATAATTTATATTATGTAAAATATAGTTGTGGAGCGTTGACTTCGCTCCTGAATCGTCAGCTGGAGTTTGCAAGCCTAGCTTGGCCTGCCGACGACCTGGACAACGGCGTCGATGATCTTCTCAACGCTGAACGGCTTGTCGAAAACTGCGGTGAAAAGATGCCCGTATTCGCGCGCAATGTCCGCATGCGCACCACTAATCAAGATGATGGGCAAACTCGCGCTCTCCGGCCGTGCCCTGACGGCCATGGCGAATTCCAGGCCGTTCATGACCGGCATCATGAAGTCCGTGATCACCAGCGCCGGGCGGTCGCGCTGGAGCACATCCAGCCCTTTCCGTCCGTGGCTGGCGCGAACGACCATGAAGCCTTCGTCCTCGAGCGCAAAGGCCAGGATATCTGCGACGAGGAATTCATCGTCGATCACAAGGATCGTTGTCATGCTACGGTTCCGTCTTCCCGTCGGTGCGATCAGCCCCCTGGGCGGGAGCTGACAGCATCCGGCGGCATCTCGGCACGGCGTGACGTGCCAATGAGCCGAAGGCCGTTGGCGGTGAAGACCAGTTCCTGCAAGGAAGGATCGTACTGCCCGTCCCGCACTTTGACGACAGACAGGATCCTTCGCAGAGCGGCTTGGTCCTCGGCGAACCGCAGCAGGATGAGATTATCAAAAATACTGGACAACTCGAGCGGCGGCATCTGGGCACCAGCGTCGAACATATTGTCCGCTTCCCAGGAAGCGACGACCGTCACCTCCATGACGCGCAACTCGTTCGTCAGTGCAGTGAAAAACTCTGCTATCCGCTCGCGGCGGATGGCGGCGCGGGCCATGGCGCCGAGGCTGTCGATCACCACACGGCGGGCCTTACCACGGCGAACCGCATCCAGTAATCGGTGACCGAGCGCGTCCAACAGCCGTTCCGTCGTGGGCTGCCAGAGCATTTGGATCGCCCCTGCCTCAATCTGCCCTTGCAGATCCAGGCCAAAAGCCTTGGCTTTTCGTATCAACCGTCCCGGAGTCTCGAAGAAACCGAAATGCAGTCCTGGTTCTTCGACCGTCGATTGGGACAGGAAGCTCAAACCAATGGATGTCTTCCCGCTACCCGATGGGCCGACGAGCATAGTGTTGGAGGATGCATACAGGCCACCATACAACACCCTGTCGAGGTCAGCAGTCCCCGTACGGAGCTGCTCGTCAACCAGCGTCTCCGCCGTGGATGGGTGGGCCAGCACAGCTTCGAGCCGAGGATGGATGACAACGCCATTTTCGGTGATTTCGTACTCATGCAGGCCGGAAAGCGCGCTGCTTCCGCGGGTCTTGCGGAGATGCAGCCGGCGCACGGAGCGCGCGCCGGCGATATCTTCACCGAGTTCGATGACGCCATCCACCATGGTGTGCTCAGGGCTGCTATCGTCCAACTTGGCGCTGGTCAGGAACAACACGGTGCAGCCGGCGAAGGCCGCGTGTCCCTGTAGCTCCGCGATGAACTTCTTCGTATCGATTGGCGTTTCGGCCCGCGATCGGGCGTTCAATACGCCATCCACGACCAGGAACGATGCCTTCTGCCGGCTGATCTCTCGCCGCAGCAACTTGACGACCTCGTCCAGCCCCTCGCTCTGCAGCGTATCGAAGGCGCTGACGAACTGCATCTCCTTGCCGATGCGCTCGCGCTCGAAAAAGCTGAGCGTTGAAAGGAACTGGAACAGCCGCTCATGTGTTTCGGAGAGCAAGGTGACCACCAGAACCCTTCCCCCGCGCGCCGCATGGTGGAAGGCAATCTGGTTGGCGAAGATGGTCTTTCCTGATCCGGGCCGCCCCTGGACAATGTAGGAGGAGCCCGCGACAAGGCCGCCATTCAGCAGCCTGTCCAAACCGGGGATGCCGCTTTCAATGCGTGCGAGGTGTTCCAAAGGACAGCAAGGCCTCAGTCAGAGGGTGGACGGGCAGCCGGCGCCCTTGGGAGCACGGGCGGACAAATGCCCTGTACCGTTTAAGGGCAAAGCGTCAAGCTCGTGCTCGGGTGTGACTTGCGCGCCTCGACAGCATGTGGCGCAGCTTCCTGGCAAGATCCTCCCGCGAATAGGGCTTGGTCAGCAGCTCGACCCCGGGGTCGAGGCGCCCTTCATGGACGATGGCATTCTCGGCATAGCCAGAGGTGAAAAGAACCGCGATGTGCGGCTGTAGTTGCTTGGCCTGGTCCGCCAGCTCGGTACTCTGAAGCGGACCTGGCATAACGATGTCTGTGAAGAGCAGGTCGATATGCAAACCACTCTCCACCACCATCATGGCGCTCAGCGCGTCCCTTGCCTTCAGCACGTTGTAGCCGAGGCCCCGGACGGTCTCGACGACCACCGCACGTACGGCATCGTCGTCCTCAACCACCAATATTGTTTCGCCACCTCCTTCCACTACTGCGAGAGGAGCCGGCGGGGCATCGACCTCGTCGGAAGCAGCGCGCGGCAGATAGAGGCGAATGGTTGTGCCCTGCCCCACAACGCTGTCAATCTGCACATGCCCGCCGGACTGGCGAACGAAGCCGTACACCATCGATAGTCCAAGGCCTGATCCTTTGCCCTCGGGCTTTGTCGTGAAAAAAGGCTCGAACACCTGATCAATGATTTCCGGCGGGATGCCCTCGCCGGTGTCGCTGACGGTCAGCGTGACATAGGGCCCCGGCGCTACGTCGGGATGCAGGCGGGTATAGGTCTCGTCCAGTACGACGTTGAAGGCCTCGATCGTGAGAATCCCTGCCCCGTTCATGGCATCCCGGGCATTGATCGCGAGATTGAGCAGGGCGTTCTCGACCTGGCTGGGATCGACCAGCGTATTGCCGAGACCCGGCGTGATGACGGTTCGCACCTCGATCTGCTCGCCAAGGGTGCGCCGCAGCATCTCATCGAGGCCGCCTACGAGGCGGCCGATATTCACCACCTCGGGCTGCAAGGGCTGGCGGCGGCCGAAGGCCAGAAGTTGCTGGGCCAGCCGAGCACCACGCCGGACGGCCGCCAGAGCGCTATCAATTCGCTTCAGAGCCGCCGGCAGGGCTCCGACATCACGGCCCAGAAGCTCGAGGTTTCCGTGAATAACCTGCAATAAATTATTGAAATCATGAGCAACACCGCCGGTCAGGTTGCCGATTGCTTCCATTTTCTGAGCCTGACGCAGCTGCTCCTGGGCTCGCAGCCGTTCCTGCTGCTCCTCCTCCAACTGCCGCGTCCGTTCCTGAACCCGCGCTTCGAGGTCCAGGGCACTCTGGCGTAGCACCATACGAGCGCGAACCGTGTCCTCGATATCGGTGCAAGTGCCCAGCCAGCGGGACACCTCACCAGTCTGGCTGTCCCGGACCGGAAGAGCGCGTCGGAGATACCAGCGCCAGGCGCCATCGGCACGCCGCAGCCGGTATTCGGTTTCGTAAAATGCCCCGTCCTGGATCGCCTGCCGCCACTGCAGGCCAGCGGCCTCGCGGTCTTCCGGATGAACCACGGAGAGCCAGGCAGCGACGTCCGTCTTCTCCGGCGCCAGGCCGGTCAATTCCCGCCAGCGCTCATTGAAGAAGTCATAATTCCCGGCCGCATCGGCAGTCCAGATGATCTGGGGCAACGCAGCCGTGAGCGCCTGCAGTTGCGCTTCACTGTCACGAAGGGCCTTGCCGGCCGTCCGTTGATGGTTCTCCAGAAGGACCCGGTCCGTGGTCTCCAGCACGACAGCAAGGACACCCGCCGGCCGCTCCCGCCGGTCACGCACCACACTGTAGTAAAGGTCGAGCCAGACGGCCTCCGCGCCTCCTTGCCGCCTGAGCGTAAAGGGCTTGTCCTTGTAGGAGAGGCTGCGGCCCTGGAATGCCTCCTGCAGCACATGGGCGTTGAAGGCACTGGCCTCGGGCCAGGCATCAACAATCTTCTGGCCCAGTATCCCGGGATGACGCTCCCCCGAGAAAGAAGCATAGGCGTCGTTATACAGAAGTGTGCCGTCAGTACCCCACAAGAGGGCCAGGGGAATGGGTGCTTCCAGGATGAAGCTGAGCATGGAGCGGAGCGTTCCCGACCACTCCCCGATCGGCCCCAACGGAGTGCTTGCCCAGTCAAACTCGCGGATCATGGATGCCATGGAGCCACGCCCGGCGGGGAATGGCGCTATCGCAGCCGGGCTGGGGGCCGACGTAACGGTGGTGGGGGTCATAGGGCCCTCGATGCCAGGCAAGCGGCACGGTATCGTGCCGGCGGCTGCTGCACCCGTTCGAACAGAGAGCTTGGTATCGCCATCAATTTCTCCCCTTCACGACGATAGCAGCGCCGGATTGGCGAGCGCCAGACCATTGGAGGACAGGCGAACGACCCTGGCGTATAACCGGCTGAATGGTAAGCTGGGATGCTCACGGCGCAGCCGCCCCGGGGCTGCCTTAACGAGATGTGAGGAGGACGGCTGCATGGATTTCGGCGTGTTCGATATTTTCCGCGTCGGCATCGGTCCGTCCAGTTCTCATACCGTGGGGCCGATGCGCGCGGCCGCGTCCTTCGCCAACGGGCTGGATGCCGATGGGTTGCTGCCGGCCGTGGCCAGGGTGCAGGTGGAAGTCTTCGGCTCCTTGGCGTTGACCGGTTACGGTCACGCGACGGATACCGCTCTCCTTCTGGGCCTCTCCGGCGAGCGGCCAGAAACGGTAGATCCCGACAGGGCTGCCGGCATCATTTCCCGCGTGCGCGAAGAAGGAACCCTCCTCTTCGCCGGCCGACGCCCGCTCCGCTTCGTCGAAGCGGAAGACCTGCTGATGCATCGGCGGGACACGTTGCCTGGCCATACCAATGGCATGCGCTTCACAGCCTTCGGCGAAGACGGGGAGACGCTGCGAAGCTTCATCTGCTACTCGATCGGCGGCGGCTTCATCGCGACCGAACACGAGCTGCAGCAAGAAGCCGTAGCACCACCGGCTGTCAGTCTCCCCTACCCTTTCGCTTCCGGCCGCGAACTGCTGGCAGCGGCTGCGGAAAGCGGGCTGAGTTTCGCCGCCATGATGTTGGCTAACGAACAGGCCCGGGGTCGGGCCGTCCAGGACATCGAGGGCGGACTGCGGCATATCCGCGACACGATGCACGATTGCATCGAGCGCGGCATCAGAGGTGAAGGCCATCTCCCCGGCCGTACCTATCTCCGCCGCCGCGCGGCGAGCCTGCATCGGGATCTGCTGGCTCGCCCGCAGGAAGCGGACCCGATGGCCGTTTCCGACTGGGTTAGCCTTTTTGCCATCGCGGTCAACGAGGAGAACGCTGCCGGCGGGAGGGTCGTCACCGCGCCGACCAATGGCGCAGCGGGCATCGTGCCGGCGGTGATGCTCTACTATGAGCGGTTCGTCCCTGGAGCCACCGAACGCGGCGTGTTCGACTTGCTGCTCACCGCCGCCGCCATCGGCGCGCTGTACAAGCGCAACGCCTCGATATCGGGGGCCGAAGTCGGCTGTCAGGGCGAGGTCGGCGTGGCCTGCTCCATGGCGGCAGCGGGGCTGGCCGCGGCCATGGGAGGCACCCCCGCACAGGTCGAGAACGCCGCCGAGATCGGGATGGAGCACAATCTGGGCCTGACCTGCGACCCTGTTGGCGGACTGGTCCAAATCCCCTGCATCGAGCGCAACGCGCTGGGTGCCAACAAGGCCATCATCGCGGCGCGGCTGGCGCTGCGGGGCGACGGTGCGCACCACGTATCCCTCGATGACGTGATCCGCACGATGCGGCAGACGGGGATCGACATGCAGTCCAAGTATAAGGAGACCTCGCTTGGCGGCCTGGCCGTCAACGTGACCGAATGCTGAGGCTGAGCGGAGGGGGGTTGTGATGAAACGGGGTGCCTGGATACCGGCATGGATTCTGGCCGCCTGCCTGGGCGCTTGCGCGGCTCCGCCCGCAATGCAGTGGGATGGCCGCAGGGGATATGACGGCACGGGAGACTATGGCTACGATCTCGAAGCCTCCCGGGCCGAGGCGAGCCAATACCAGGCTCAGGCCGGCCGTTACTATCCGGTGCCGGGCCTGCCGGATGATCCCTGGGGCCCCTATATCGCGGAGGCGGCCCAGCGCTCCGGCGTCCCCGAACTCTGGATCAGAGAGGTGATGCGGCAGGAATCCGGCGGGCGGCTCTATGCGGGAGACGGCTCGCTGATCACCTCCAGCGCCGGCGCGATGGGGCTGATGCAAGTTATGCCCGCCACCTATGACCGCCTCAGGCTCCGGCTGGGCCTCGGCCCCGACCCCTACGAGCCGCGCGATAACATCCTGGCCGGAGCGGCCTATCTGCGCGAGATGCACGACCGTTTCGGCTCGCCCTACTTCCTGGCTGCCTATAATGCGGGCCCCGACCGGGTGGCACTGTATCTTGCCGGGGCCAAGATTCTGCCGGACGAAACCGAGAACTACCTCGCGAGCATCGCGCCCCGTATCGGAACGGAGTATGCCGCGGCTGCCCAGCCATCTGGCTCATATCCTCTGCCCCCCGCTTCGCCGGAGGATAGAGCCTTCGAGGGCGGCGGCCTCGTGTCACCGCTCTATCCCACCGGCCAATTTTCACCTTACTAAATCGTAAGGTCCTAATATTAGGCGCGGTTTCGTGGAGTGAGCCCGCCGCGGGTTGCTCCGGGCCGATGGCAAGCCTAGGAAGGCAGTGATGCCCGCCTCCTGCCACGCCGATCCATCGCGTGGCCCCTGGGAGGACGCAGGAGGACCCATGCGCAACGAACCTATCCCCCTCTCCAGCCTGTCTGCCCAGGTCGAGACAAAGAGCCCGGCCTTCACCGCCGTGGCCGACCGTATCTGGGAGCATGCCGAGCTGCGCTTCGACGAATACAAGTCGATCGAAGAGCAGATCGCGGCGCTGGAGGCGGAAGGTTTCCGCATCACCCGCAATCTCGGCGGCATCCCTACGGCCTTCATGGCGGAAGCAGGTGAAGGTGGCCCTGTCCTGGGCTTCCTCGGCGAGTTCGATGCGCTGGCCGGTCTGAGCCAGGAAGCCGGCGTCACGGAACCCAGCCCGGTGACGCCGGGCGCGACGGGGCACGGCTGCGGCCACAACCTGCTCGGTGCCGGCGCCATGCTGGCGGCCGTGGCGGCCCGTGACATGCTGGCCAGGAACGGTGTCCCCGGCACTGTCCGCTACTATGGCTGCCCCGGCGAGGAAGGCGGCTCCGGCAAGACCTTCATGGCGCGCGCCGGCGTGTTCAACGATCTGGATGCGGCTGTCTCCTGGCATCCGGGCGTGGTCAGCGCCGTCAACTCCTCCCGCTCGCTGGCCAACTTCCAGGTCTATTTCCGCTTCAAGGGCCGCGCCTCGCATGCTGCCGGTTCCCCCTGGCTCGGCCGCTCAGCGCTCGATGCGGTGGAGCTGATGAATGTCGGCGTGAACTACCTGCGCGAGCACATGCCGCTTGATTGCCGCGTGCACTACGCCATCACCAATAGCGGCGGTAATTCGCCCAACGTCGTCCAGGCCGATGCCGAGGTGCTGTATCTGATCCGTGGCCCGCGCGTGAAGGAAGCGCAGGCATTGCTGGAGCGCGTGAAGGCCTGCGCCGAAGGCGCCGCCATCATGACCGGCACGCGGATGGAAATGGAAATCGACAAGGCCTGCTCGGACACCATCCCGAACACGGCGTTGGAGATGCGGATGTTTGAGAATCTCTCAAACATCGGCGCCCCCGCCTTCGACGAAGCGGACAACGCCTTCGCCGCTGAGATCCGCCGCTCCTTGAGCGAAGAGGACATTGCCGACAGCATCAACGCCGTCGGCGCGCCGGAGGAAGTGGGCGCGCAGCCGCTGCACGCGGGTGTGCTGCATTTCGACGGCCAGTCCCGCCCTGGCAACGGCTCCACCGATGTGGGCGACGTCAGCCAGATCGTCCCCACCGTGCAGTGCTGGGGCCCCACCTGGGCCGTCGGCACCCCTTTCCACACCTGGCAGGCCGTCGCGCAGGGCAAAAGCCCGTCCGCGCACAAGGGCATGATCCAGGCGGCAAAGGGCATGGCTGCCACCGCGCTCGACGTCTTCCAGGACGCCGATCTGCTCGCCCGCGCCAAGGCCGAGCTGAAGCAGCGCACCGGCGGCAAGCCCTATGTCTGCCCCATCCCGGACGACGTGCTGCCCCCGCCCCTGCGAGCCAAGCGCCGCTGACGCCCGGCATCGCCGAGACGAAGGAAATACCAGTCATGCACCGTTTTTCGCCCCGCGCGGTTCTCCGCGCCGGGGCGGCCGCCATTGCGCTGATGGCTGCCGCCACCACCACGTCCTCGCATGCCCAGGAATTGCGGGTCGCCGTCGGGTCCCAGATCACTTCGATGGACCCGCACTATCACAACCTGACGCCCAACACCGCGGCGGCCGGCATGATCTTCAACACGCTGGTGGCGACGGATTCGCGATCCCGCCTCCAGCCGGGCCTCGCTGAATCCTGGCGTCCCGTCGATGATTCCACCTGGGAATTCAAGCTGCGCCCCAATGTGCGCTTCCACAACGGCAACGCCTTCACGGCGGAGGATGTGGCATTCACCCTTGAGCGGGTGCCGAACGTCCCGAACTCGCCTTCTTCCTTCGCGCAATTCGTGCGGGCCATCAAAGCCGTTGAGATCGTCGACCCGCTGACCATCCGCTTCCGCACGGATGGCCCCTACCCGCTGCTGCCGAACGACCTCATCGGCGTGATGATCCTGGACAAGGAATCCAGCCAGAACGTCACGACGGAGGATTTCAACGCCGGGCGCGCCCTCATCGGCACCGGCCCCTTCCGCTTCGTTTCCTATCGCAACGGCGACCATCTGGTCGTCGAGCGGAACGATGACTACTGGGGCGAGAAGCCGCACTGGCAGCGCGTGACCTACCGCATGCTGACGGGCGATGCGCCGCGCACCTCCGCCCTGTTGGCCGGGGACGTGGACGTCATTGACCAGGTGCCCACCAGCGACCTCGCGCGCCTCCGCCGCGATGAGCGCTTCAGCGTGCAGGAAACAGTCGGCCTGCGGCTGGTCTATCTGGCGCTGGACCAAACGCGTGAGGACGGCACCCCCTTCGTCACCGGCCCGAATGGCGAGAAGCTGGACCGCAACCCGCTGCGTGACCGGCGCGTGCGTCGCGCGCTGTCGATGGCCGTGGACCGCTCGGCCATCGCCGCCCGCGTCATGGAAGACGCCACGGTGCCCACCGGCCAGATCATGCCGGCGGGAACCTTCGGCTATGTCGCTGACATTCCGGCGCCGCCTGCCGATGCGAATACCGCCAAGAGGCTCCTGGCTGAGGCCGGCTACCCCAACGGCTTCCGCATCACACTGCATGGCCCCAACGACCGCTACATGAACGACGCCCGCATCATTCAGGCCGTCGGCCAGATGTGGACGCGCATTGGTGTCCGGACGCAGGTGGAAGCACAGCCTTTCACCACCTTCATCGCCCGGGCCGGGCGCGGAGAGACCAGCGCCCATCTCATGGGCTTGGCCGCCACCTCCGGCGAGGCCTCCACCATGCTGCGGGCCCTGCTCGGCACGGTGAATCGCGATACCGGCACCGGCGCTTCCAACCGGGGCCGCTATTCCAACCCGGCCTTCGACGCCAAGCTGACGGAAGCGCTGCGCACCCTGGACGACAAGGAGCGTGAGCGGATCCTGCAAGAGGCCACCCGGATCGCGATTGACGACCAGGGTCTGATCCCGATCCACATCCAGAAGAATGCCTGGGCTCTGCGGCGCGGCCTGACTATCGATGCACGCGCGGACGAATATACCCGCGCCCAGGACGTCCGGCCCGCCAACTAAGGCCAGAGCAGTATTGCCCTGCCTCCAGCAGCAACTGGGGCGGGGCAAATAATGCGCTCGGCGCAACGCTAGCTGGGGCTGGGACGTTTTCCCGGCTCCAACAGCGTGAAGCCGGTCCACCACATGCCCACCGCCCGCAGCCAGCGCGCTCTCGACTGGCTGACATTCTTCGCAGCCGACGTCCAGACCGGCTTCGGCCCGTTCATCGCCGTTTATCTGACCGCACAGTCATGGACGGAAGCCGAGATCGGCTTCGCCCTCAGTGTCGGCACCTTTGCCGCCATGCTGAGTCAATTGCCGGCGGGCGCGGTGGTGGATGCGACCCCCCACAAGCGCATGGTCGCCCTGGCGGCACTGGTGGCCATTGCCCTGAGCGCCCTCCTCCTCGCCCTGTGGCCAAGCCGGTGGCCCGTCCTTGCCTCAGAAGTGCTGCATGGCTTCGCCACCTGCGTGCTGGTGCCTGCTCTGGCAGCCATCAGCCTCGCCATGGTTGGACGCAAGCACCTGAGCCATCGCTTAGGGCGGAACGGTCGTTATGCGTCGCTCGGAAACGCGGCGGCAGCAGGGCTGCTGGGAGTGGCGGGAGCCTATGTTTCCGGAGCTGCCGTCTTCTGGCTCACAGCCGCGCTCACGGTGCCCGCTATTATCTGCCTGCTGGCCATCCGCGACGATGATTTGCGCGAGCGGGTCCAGAAGACGCGCGGCACCAGGAGCGGCGAAGGCGGTTTCAAAAAACTGATGCTGCAGCCCGGCATTCTGGTTTTCACTGCCTGCTGCGGCCTGTTCACCCTGGCCAATGCGGCAATGCTTCCACTGGCCAGTTCAGGAGCGGCCCACGCCGCCGGGAGCAAGGCGAACCTGACCGTCGCCGGCGGGCTCATCGTTTCCCAATGCGTCGTGGCTGCCATTTCTCCCTGGATTGCACGCCTCACGGAAGAGCGCGGCCGGCGCTTTGTCATCCTGGCGGGCCTGGCCATTCTGCCGATACGCGGCCTGGTACTGGCCTTTATGGGCGGCCCTAGCGCCATCCTGCTGGCTCAGGCGCTGGATGGCATTACGGCTGGCGCCTTCAACGTGCTGATCCCGCTGGTCGCGGCTGATCTGACGCGCGGCACCAACCGGTTCAATCTCTGCATGGGCCTGTTCGGCCTCGCGGTGAACATTGGCGCCACGGTCAGCACGGGGCTCGCCGGCGTCATCGCCTCCACGCTCGGCTACTGGACGGCCTTCACCATGCTGGCCGCCGTCGGGGCAGCTACCTTCCTGATGGTGTTCTTCCTGATGCCGGAAACTTCCCGGCAGCAAGGGCGGCCCGCCGAGCCGGCGGCCGTAGCGTAGAGGCCGCCCCTTACTGCTCTGGGACGTTCCGGCGCAGCTCTTCCAGCCAGACCGTGGCTTTCCCGTCGGAAGGGGCTCGCCAGTCCCCCCGCGGGGACAGTGAGCCGCCCGCGACCACCTTGGGGCCATTCGGCATGGCCGACCGCTTGAACTGGCTGAAGCCAAAGAAGCGGGCCAGGAAGACCTCGAGCCAGCGGCGGATCGTGGGAAGGTCGTAAGCGGGGCGGGCGTTAGCCGGGAAACCGGGCGGCCAAGCACCCTTTTCGCTGTCCGCCCAGGCATGAGAGGCCAGGAAGGCGATCTTGGACGGCTTGAAACCATAGCGCAGCGTATAGAACAGGTTGAAATCCTGGAGCGCATAGGGCCCGATCTTGGCCTCGGTGCTCTGGATTGGCTGTCCCTCCTCCGCCGGAATCAGCTCGGGCGAAATCTCGGTGTCCAGGATGGACTGCAAGGTTTCCCCGACCTCATCGGAAAACTGCCCGGACGCGATAGTCCAGCGAATGAGGTGCTGGATCAGCGTCTTGGGCACGCCGGCATTAACGTTGTAATGCGACATCTGGTCGCCAACGCCATAGGTGCACCAACCCAGCGCCAGCTCCGAGAGATCGCCCGTCCCCAGCACCATACCGCCATGATGGTTGGCGGCGCGGAACAGATAGTCCGTTCGCAGCCCGGCCTGAACGTTCTCGAAGGTCACGTCATAAACAGGCTCGCCGCGCCCGAAGGGATGCCCGAGATCGCTGAGCATCTGCTTGGCCGCCGGGCGGATGTCCAGTTCCCGCGCCGTTACGCCCAGGGAGGCCATCAGCTTGTGGGCGTTGCCACGCGTGCCCTCGCTGGTCCCAAAACCCGGCATGGTGAATGCCAGGATATCCGTGCGCGGACGCTTCAGCACATCCATCGCCTTGGCGGCCACGACGAGCGCCTGCGTGGAATCAAGCCCGCCCGAAACGCCGATGACCAGCTTCCCCCGTGTCGCGGAAAGCCTCTGTACCAGCCCCGACACCTGAATATTGTACGCTTCGTAGCAATCCTGATGCAGCCGCGCGGCATCCGAAGGCACAAACGGAAAGCGCTCGACAACCCGCTCAAGGCCCAGATCATTCGCCGGCGGGTCCAGGCGGAAAGTCACCCTGCGGAAAGGCACCGCATGCTGGCGCCTATTGTCGTCAAAGGTACCCTGCCGGGCCCTTTCCTGTCGCAACAGGTCCAGATCCACATCCGCCAGGACAAGCTGGCCTTCAGGGGGGAAGCGCTCGCTCTCGGCCAGGATGGCGCCGTTCTCGAAGATCGAAAGCTGGCCATCCCAGGCGAGGTCCGTTGTGGATTCACCGGCGCCGGCCGCAGAGTAGATATAAGCCGCGAGGCAACGCGCAGACTGCGCCTGAGCCAGGAGCCGCCGGGTATCCGCCTTGCCGACCGTGATATTGCTGGCGGAAAGATTGGCCAGAACCGTTGCACCAGCCAGCGCGCCCTCCCCGCTCGGCGGCATCGGGACCCAGACATCCTCACAAATTTCGATGTGGACCGTAAGGCCGGGCACGTCTTCTGCATCAAAGAGCAGGTCCGGGCCGAAAGGAGCCTCGAGGCCACGGAAGCGAATTCGCTCCCCTGTCATGCCAAAGCCAGAGGCGAAATGGCGGTGCTCGTAGAACTCGCGGTAATTGGGCAGGTGGCACTTCGGCACCACACCCAGAAGCTTCCCCGCCTGCATGGCCACCGCGGTATTATAGACCCGCCCGGCATGCCGCAGCGGCGCACCGATCAGCAAGAGAGGGCGTAAGCTGGCTGTTTCTGTCAGAAGATGCTCGATAGCACCTTCAACCGCTTCCAGAAGAGTGTCCTGCAGCAGCAAATCGTCGATGGCATAGCCGGAGAGCGCAAGCTCCGGGAACACCACCACGGCCACGCCGCGGTCATGGCATGTGCGGGCCACTTCCAGCATCGCCGCGGCATTGGCCATCGGATCGGCCAAGTGGCAGCGCGTGTTGCCGGCAGCGATGCGCGCGAAACCGTGGCGGTAGAGCGAGGCAAATGTCATTGAGGCACCTGAAGCGGAAGCTCCGCCAACATATTGTTCACCGAAGGCGCGGCGGAAAGACCTTCAAACCTGTTCCGATACCGGGCGGAAAGCATCGAAGTCCGCTTCCTTCAGCCTACCCAGTTCAGCCAGCAGCATGGCCCAGCCCCGCAAGCCCAGGGGGATGGATTCCAGGTGGAAAAATTCATTCGGAGCATGGACGTCTTCATCCGGCAGGTTGAAGCCGAACATCAGCGTATCAATGCCCAGCATCTCCTTGAATACGGCCGTGATCGGCACGGTGGCACCCAACCGGACGGGTACCGGCTTATGGCCGGATAGCGCCTGCCACACGGCCGACCCGGCGCGGAACAGCGGATGCTCTGGCGGCAGGCTGGAGGCGGGCGACCCGTCACGACCGAAGCGGAAATCCAGCCGGCAATCAGGCGGGCACAAAGTGCGCAAGTGGTCGCACACCGCTTGCCGTGCCTGCGCCGGATCCTGTCCCGGCACCAGGCGAATGCTGACCTTGGCGAAGGCCTCGTTGGGGATGACAGTTTTCGAGCCAGCCCCGGTATAGCCACCCCACATGCCGTTGATATCCAGCGACGGCCGCAACGTTACCCGCTCACGCAAGCTATAGCCGGGCTCACCGAAGGGGCTCGCGCCGACATCGGTGCAGAATGCCGCCTCGTCCGGGCCGAAGGCCGCCGTCTCCTCGCGCTGCTGCGGGGTAAGCTCCGGCACGGCGTCCATCAGGTCGCGGACCGCGATCCGCCCCTCGCGATCGTGGAGGCTGGCGATCAGCGCCGCCATTTCATGCAGAGCGTTGCGAATGGTGCCGCCGTAACGACCGGAATGGACCTCCTTGGCCGCGCTGGTCACCGAGAACTCAAAGCTTGTCATGCCGCGGGCGCCGACATTGATCGTCGCGATCTCGGCGCTGGCGCGCCCGCCATCGGCCGAAATCATGGCATCGGCGCGCAGCAACTCCCGGTGCTGCTCGACGATGGCGGCGAGGCTTGGGCTTCCGACCTCCTCCTCGCCCTCAATGAACAGCTTGATGTTGACCGGACAGCCACCAGGCTGGCGCAGGAAGGCAGCGACCGTCTCGATGGCGATGGTGGTCGAGCCTTTCACATCTGACGCGCCGCGCGCATAGAGGCGGCCGTCCTGTTCGGTGGGCTCAAAGGGCGGCGTCCGCCACTGGTCCAGCGGTGCCGGCGGCTGGACGTCGTAATGGCCGTAAATCAACAGGGTGGGCCGGCCGGGTGCCCCGCTCCAGGAGGCGAACACCGCTGGCTGGCCGCCTCCATCCAGCAGGCAGACATTCTCGAGGCCGATATCGCGGAGCCAGCCCAGCAGAAATTCCCGCGTCGCCGCCATTCCCGCCGCATAGGCCGGGTCTGCGCTTACACTTTCCAGCCGTAGGAAGGTATCGAGTTGCTGCCTGATCTGGGGCTGCCGTTGCAGAAGGTCGTCAATGACTGCCTGGATCATGGAAGCGCCTCTCAAGGTTCCGGAAAGACCGGATATCCAGATGTCACGCTGTAGCCAGGGTGGCAATGCGGGGGTTTCACCTGGATGCATCCAACAGGCCCCGGCCTGAGGCCGGGGTCTGCCATGGAACGGGTCAGTTGTCCCGAATTTCCAGCTGCCTGTTGCTGGTCAGCGCAAGCAGGGTGCAAACGGCGCCTGAGAGCAAATAGCCCCCTACTGCGCCGATGCCGAACCAGGTGGATAGCGCGAGCACGACCAGGGGAGCGAAGCCGGCACCCACGAGCCAGGCGATGTCCGATGTCAGCGCGGAGCCCGTATAACGGTAACGAGTACCGAAGCGGGAAGCCACGGCACCGCTTGCCTGACCGAAGGAGAAGCCAAGCAGGGCAAAACCGATCAACAGGAATGCCGTCTGCCCCGCCGAGCCGGCGGCCAGCATCAGAGGTGCGGCAAAGCTGAACAGGGCGATCAAGCCAGCACCGATGGCCAGCAACCGCCGGCGGCCAATGCGGTCCGCCACCCAACCGGAAAAGACGATCGCGACAATGGCAACAGCCGCGCCGGCCATCTGCGTGGTGAGGGTGTTGAGCGGCGAGCGGTCGGTATTCAGGCTGATCCAGGCCAGCGGGAACACCGTGACCAGATGGAACAGCGCGAAGCAGGCCAACGGCACGAACGCGCCGATCAGCACATTCAGCCCTTCCGTGCGCAAAAGCTCAGAAATACGGACCGGCTCAAGCTCGTGCTTGTCCAACAGGTTGGCGAATTCCCGCGTGGCAACGAGTCGCAGGCGTGCGAACAGGGCGACCACATTCAGGGCGAAGGCCACGAAGAACGGGTAGCGCCAGCCCCATTCCAGGAAATCCTTCTCCGGCAGGCTGCTGAGCAGGAAGGCGAACAACCCGCCAGCCAGCAGGAAGCCCAGCGGAGCCCCGAGCTGGGGCATCATGGCGAACCAGCCGCGACGGTTCTCCGGCGCATTGAGCGCCAGCAGCGAAGCTAGGCCGTCCCATGCACCGCCAAGAGCCAGCCCCTGACCAATGCGGAAAAGAGAAAGAAGAACAATGGCTTCAACGCCAACGCTCGCATAGCTCGGCAGGAAGCTGATGGCCGCGGTAGAGCCGCCAAGCAGGAAAAGCGCGATGGTCAGCTTGCTGCCACGGCCGTAGCGGCGATCGATGGCAGTGAAGATGAAGGAGCCCAGGGGCCGCGCGATAAACGCCAGCGCAAAGATGGCGAAGGAATACAGCGTGCCGGTAAAGGCATCGTAATTCGGGAAAAGGAGGCGCGGAAAGACCAGGACCGAACCCAAAGCGTAGACAAAAAAGTCAAAAAATTCCGATGTGCGACCAATGACAACCCCAATGGCAATTTCGCCCGGGGCTACTTCATGGTCGTCCGCGTGGACGAGTCGCGCATCCCGCTCGAGAACAGCTGAGTGTGGCGACTGTTGGACTTGACTCACGGAGATCACGTTACCCCCTTTATGCTTTGGCAGGACGCCACGTCAGCGTGCCGGCGGGAGTGATCGTATCGCGCTTTGTTACCCCCTCCATCATTAAAAGAGGGGCAATCTGCGACCTGTAAAACGATCAGGCACCTCCCTGTCGATAGGACAAAACGTCCACTCCCAGCACCGGCGCTCACGCTCTAAAGGGCGTGCACCGCAGCATGGTTTCATGAGCGATTGGCATGCCACGTAAAATTCTCCGCCTGCTGGCTTTAGCCCCGCTGGCGCTCCTTCTCTCCGGCTGCAAGCTGGTAGTCATGAACCCGTCCGGCGACGTGGCGGTGCAGCAGCGCGACCTGATCGTTGCCTCGACCGTGCTTATGTTGCTGATCATCGTCCCGGTGATGCTGCTGACGGTCTTCTTCGCCTGGCGCTACCGGCAGTCGAACACCAAGGCCACCTACGACCCCGAATGGCATCACTCCACCCGGCTGGAGGTGATCATCTGGGCCGCGCCGCTGGCCATCATCATCGTGCTTGGCGCCATGACCTGGGTCAGCACCCATCTGCTCGACCCCTATCGCCCGCTGGATCGCATCGACGCCGACCGGCCGGTCGCGGAAGGCACCCAGCCCCTGCTGGTGGAAGTCGTGGCGATGGATTGGAAGTGGCTGTTCATCTATCCGGAACAGGGTATCGCGACGGTCAATGAACTGGCCGCGCCGGTCGACCGGCCGATCACCTTCCACATCACCGCCACCAGCGTGATGAACGCCCTGTCGATCCCCGCCATGGCGGGCATGGTGTACGCCATGCCGGGCATGCAGACGAAGCTGCACGCGGTGATCAACAAGCCCGGCGTGTATGATGGCCTCTCGGGCAACTACAGCGGTGCCGGCTTCTCCGACATGCGCTTCAAGTTCCATGGCCTGAGCAATGCCGAGTTCGATAGCTGGGTGGAAAACGCCCGCGCCTCCGGCAACACGCTGGGCCGCCCGGAATACCTCGAGCTGGAGCGCCCGAGCACGCGTGAACCGGTGCGCCGCTTCGCTTCCGTCGCGCCGGACCTGTACCACGCGATCCTCAACCGCTGCGTGGACAGCGCCCAGATGTGCATGGACGAGATGATGCGGGTTGATGCCCGCGGCAGCCTTGGCCATGCGGGCACCTACAACGTGGCCACCCGCGAGGGCCGCGACAATGGCGAGCGCGGCCGCGGCCCGGCACAGACCTATGTGCTGGCCATCTGCACCACCAGCGACCCCTACGGCACCCGGCAGACAGCTGCCGCAGAGCCCACGCAGCAGGTCAACTGAGTGACTCATTTCTGTGATCTCCGCCTCCCGGCTCTCGGCCGGGGGGCTTGTCCCTTCACGGCGGCCCCTCGCCAACGGAATGGCAGAGTAAATCCATGACCATCAACCCCGCGGAGCAGACCTCGTTCCTGTTCGGGCGCCTCACATTGGAGGCGCTGCCGCTGCATGAACCGATTCTGGTCGCCACTTTCGGCGCCGTCGTCCTGGGCGGCCTCGCACTGGTGGCCGCGCTGACCTACTTCAAGCTATGGGGCTACCTGTGGCGTGAGTGGCTCACCAGCGTGGACCACAAGCGCATCGGCATCATGTACATCATCCTGGCGCTGATCATGCTGCTGCGTGGCTTCGCCGACGCCATCATGATGCGCCTGCAGCAGGCCATCGCCTTCAATGGCTCCGAAGGCTACCTGCCGCCACATCACTACGACCAGATCTTCACCGCCCACGGCGTGATCATGATCTTCTTCGTGGCGATGCCGCTGGTGACGGGCCTGATGAACCTGGTCGTGCCGCTGCAGATCGGCGCGCGCGACGTTGCCTTCCCGTTCCTGAACAATTTCAGCTTCTGGATGACGGCGGGCGGCGCGGTTCTGGTCATGATGTCGCTGTTCATCGGCGAGTTCGCGCAGACCGGCTGGCTGGCCTATGCGCCGCTGTCGGGCTCGGACTACAGCCCGTGGGTCGGCGTGGACTATTACATATGGTCGCTACAGGTCGCAGGTGTCGGAACATTGCTCTCCGGCGTGAACCTGCTGGCCACCATCGTGAAGATGCGCGCGCCTGGCATGACGCTGATGAAGATGCCGGTCTTCACCTGGACCGCGCTCTGCACCAACGCGCTGATCGTGGCGTCCTTCCCGGTGCTGACCGCTGTGCTGGCGCTGCTGTCGCTGGACCGTTACGTGGGAACGAACTTCTTCACGAACGATCTGGGCGGCAACCCCATGATGTACGTGAACCTGATCTGGATCTGGGGCCACCCGGAAGTCTACATCCTGATTCTGCCGGCTTTCGGCGTGTTCTCGGAAGTCGTCTCCACCTTCTGCCGCAAGCGCCTCTTCGGCTACACCTCCATGGTGTACGCGACGGTCGTCATCACGATCCTGTCCTACATCGTGTGGCTGCACCACTTCTTCACCATGGGCTCCGGCGCCAGCGTGAATGCCTTCTTCGGCATCACCACGATGATCATCTCGATCCCGACGGGCGCGAAGATCTTCAACTGGCTGTTCACCATGTATCGTGGCCGCATCCGCTACGAGGTGCCCATGATGTGGACGGTCGGCTTCATGCTGACCTTCGTGGTGGGTGGCATGACGGGCGTCATGCTGGCGGTGCCGCCGGCTGACTTCCAGTTCCATAACACCCTGTTCCTGATCGCCCACTTCCACAACGTCATCATCGGCGGCGTGGTGTTCGGCATGTTCGCCGGCATCGTGTACTGGTTCCCGAAGGCGTTCGGCTACCGGCTGGACCCCTTCTGGGGCAAGGTCTCCTTCTGGTGCTGGCTGATCGGCTTCTGGGTCGCCTTCATGCCGCTCTACGTGCTTGGCCTGATGGGTGTCACCCGCCGCGTGAGCCGCTTCGAGGACCCCTCGCTGCAGATCTGGTTCATCATCGCGGCCTGCGGCGCCGGCATCATCGCCCTCGGCATCGCCGCCTTCCTGATGCAGCTCTTCGTCAGCTTCCTGAAGCGCGACCAGCTGCGTGACGTGACGGGCGACCCATGGGATGGCCGCACGCTGGAGTGGTCCACCTCCTCCCCCCCGCCGGCCTACAACTTCGCCTTCACGCCTGTCATCCACAGCCATGACGCGTGGTGGGACATGAAGCAGCGCGGGCATGAGCGGCCGCTGCAGGGTTATCACCCGATCCACATGCCGAAGAACACGGGCGCGGGCATCATCCTCGCCGGCCTGTCGGTGGCCATGGGCTTCGCGCTGGTGTGGCACATCTGGTGGCTGGTGGCGCTGACCTTCGTGGCCTCCATCGCCGGCACCATCATCCATTCCTTCAACTACAACCGCGACTTCTACATCCCGGCCGAGGAAGTGGCGCAGACCGAGGGCAGCCGGACCCGGTTGCTGGCAGGGGAATAAAGGCCATGGCGTATCAAACGGCCCATAACGCCCCCGCCGGGGGCAAGCCGGCCTTCTACGTGACCGACGGGCACGAGCATGTGCACGCAGGAGACAGCACCCCGCTGGGCTTCTGGGTGTATCTGATGAGCGACTGCCTCATCTTCGCAGTGCTGTTCGCCACCTACGGGGTGCTGGGGCGTAGCTACGCCGCCGGCCCCACCGGCGCCGACCTGTTCGATCTGTCGCTGGTGGCGATCAACACCGCGATGCTGCTGTTCTCCTCCATTACCTATGGCTTTGCCATGCTGGCGATGGAAAAGGGCAAGAAGTCCGCGGTCCTGCTGTGGCTGGGCATTACCGGCCTGTTCGGCCTCGCCTTCCTCGGCATCGAACTCTACGAGTTCCACCACCTGATCCATGTCGGCGCGACGCCGCAGCGCAGCGCGTTCCTCTCGGCTTTCTTCGCGCTGGTGGGTACGCACGGTCTGCACGTGACGGCCGGCATCATCTGGCTCGTCACCCTGATGTTCCAGGTGCGGCAGCGCGGCCTGATCGCCGAGAACCGCCGCCGTCTGATGTGCCTGAGCATGTTCTGGCACTTCCTGGACGTCGTCTGGATCGGCGTCTTCTCCTTCGTTTACCTCATGGGGGTCCTCCAATGAGCACGGAACCGGCGGCGGCCCATCACGGCCACGACGACCACGGCCATGGGCATGAAGGCGCCCATGGCACCATGAAGAGCTACGTGACCGGCTTCGTCCTGTCGGTCATCCTCACCGCCATCCCGTTCTGGCTGGTGATGGGGGATGTGCTGGCGACGCAGCGCGCGACCGCCATGGCCATCATGTTCTTCGGTGCGGTGCAGATCGTCGTGCACATGGTGTACTTCCTGCACATGAACACGAAGTCGGATGGCGGATGGACCATGCTGGCGCTCATTTTCACCATCGTCTTCGTGGTGATCACGATCAGCGGCTCCCTCTGGGTCATGTACCATCTGAACACCAACATGATGCCGATGACGCCGCATGACATGCGGAACATGCCCTGAGGCATGACGATGCCCCGGCCTGATACTCACGGGGCCGGGGGAGACTTCCGGCCCACCTCGCCAGTCAAGCTGGCGATCATTGGTCTCCTGGCGCTGCTGTCCTTTGTGGGGCTGGTGGCGCTGGGAACCTGGCAGGTCGAGCGCCGCGCCTGGAAGCTCGACCTGATCGCCCGGATAGATGCGAGAATCCACGCCCCGGTCGCTCTTCCACCCTCCCCTTCAGCCTGGCCCTCCGTCTCCGCCGCGTCGGACGAATACCGCCATGTTCAGGTCAGCGGCACCTTCCTCCACGACCGCGAGACACTGACCCAGGCCACGACGCGGCTGGGCCCAGGTTTCTGGGTGATGACGCCATTCCAAACCAGCCAGGGCTTTACCGTTCTCGTGAATCGCGGCTTTGTACCTGCGGATCAGCGGCGCCGGGAGGACAGGGCCGCCGCGGATACCAGTGGGACCGTCACCGTTACCGGCCTGCTTCGCCTCACCGAGCCGAAGGGCGGGTTCCTGCGCTCCAACGACCCGGCAGCGGACCGGTGGCACTCGCGGGACGTGGCGGCGATCGCCTCGGCGCGGGGCCTGTCGGATGTCGCCCCCTATTTCATCGACGCTGATGCCACGCCCAATCCAGGCGGTCTGCCGGTGGGTGGGTTGACGGTCGTGGCGTTTCCGAACAATCACTTGGTCTATGCGATCACCTGGTATGGACTGGCGTTGATGGTCGCTGGCGCCGCTGCCTATCTGGCGCGCGAGGAGTGGCGGGGGCGGCGACAAGCCAGCCGCTAGGGGTGCACGCCGGGCCCCGCTCAGGAGGACCCGGAATGTCAGCCGTGCTTACTACCGCCATCGCCCCGCCGTCCCGCGATGCGGCCGGCAGCCAGAATATGCTGCAGCTCATCCAGCTCCGCTGGATCGCGGTTGTCGGGCAGATCATTACCATCGCGGTGGTGGAGTTCGGCTTCGGTATCCGCCTGCCGCTTCGCCTTATGGCGCTGGTCCTCGCCACGCTGGTCCTGCTCAATATCCTCAGCCTGTTGCGCCTGCGCATGCGGGGGAGTGTCAGCAATGCGGGGCTGTTCCTGGCGCTGGTGTTCGATGTGGCGGCGCTGACGGCCCAGCTCTACCTGAGCGGAGGCGCGACCAACCCCTTCATCTCGCTCTACCTCCTTCAGGTCACGCTCGCCGCGATCTTGCTGGAGATGCGCTGGGCCTGGGGCATGGCGTTTATCACCAGCGCGTGCTGCCTGGGCCTTACCCTCGCCTATCGGCCCCTGGCCTTGCCGGACCATTTGAGTGACGACCTCTTCCGGCTGCATCTGCAAGGCATCCTCGTCTGCTTCATCCTCGTGGCGACGCTGCTCGTCGTGTTCGTCACCCGCATCAGTGGCAATCTCCGCGCCCGCGACGCCAAATTGGCCGCCCTGCGACAGCAGGCCGCGGAGGAGGACCATATTGTCCGCATGGGGCTTCTGGCGTCAGGCGCGGCGCACGAGTTGGGTACGCCGCTTTCAACCGTCTCGGTCATACTGGGGGACTGGCAGCGGGTGCCCGCCCTGCAGGCGATGCCCGACATCGCGCAGGACATGGAGGACATGCAGGCAGCCATCCGTCGCTGCAAAGCAATCCTCACAGGCATCCTGATGTCCGCAGGTGAAGCGCGCGGCGAGGCGCCGGCTGTCACGACGCTGCACGCCTTCCTGGACGACCTCATCACCAACTGGCGGCTAAGCCGGCCAGCCGGGCGGCTGATCTATGACAGCAACTTCGGTGAAGACGTTCCGATCGTCGCCGATGTCGCGCTGAAGCAGGTTATCGCCAATGTCCTGGATAATGCCTATGAAGCATCTCCCAGCCATATCCGGTTGACGGCGGTGCGAAACGGTGACGACCTGGTCCTGACAGTCAGCGACGACGGCCCTGGATTTGTGCCCGATATGCTGGAGCAGATCGGCAAACCCTATCAATCCACCAAAGGGCGGCTGGGCGGCGGGCTGGGCCTGTTCCTGGTGGTGAATGTCCTGCGCAAGCTCGGGGGCAGCGTCGCCGCACGTAACCGGCCCGAGGGCGGTGCGACGGTCACTCTTACCCTCCCCCTTTCCGGTCTCCTCATCGAGAAAAGTGGCAGCCATGTCTGATGAACGTCTGCTCCTGATCGTCGAGGATGATGCGGCGTTCTCCAAGACCCTTCAGCGCTCCTTCGAGAGGCGGGGCTACAAGGTTCTGGCGGCTACGAGCCTCGGCGAGACGGAGACCCTGCTGCAAAGCCATTCGCCGCAATTCGCCGTTGTCGACCTCAAGCTGGAGGGCGGGGCCTCGGGGCTGTCCTGTGTGCAGGCGCTCCACGCGCATGATCCCGAGATGCTCATCGTCGTGCTGACCGGCTTCGCGAGCATTGCCACAGCGGTGGAGGCTATCAAGCTCGGCGCCTGCCATTACCTCGCCAAGCCCTCCAATACCGACGACATCGAGGCCGCCTTCGGGCGGGTCGCCGGCGATGTGGAAACGCCCCTGTCTCAGCAGACCACCTCGATCAAGACGCTGGAATGGGAGCGTATCCACCAGACCCTGGCGGAGACGGGCTTCAATATCTCGGAAGCAGCTCGCCGCCTCGGCATGCACCGCCGTACCCTGGCCCGCAAACTGGAAAAGCGTCAGATCCGATAAGAAGGAGCCCGACGAGGGGCAGCGACACGCCCAGGCTTATGCTCTATTCGGAGCCAATCTTTCGGATGGGGTCTCCATGACTGCATTGGCGCTCGGCATCATTGGCTTCGGCATCATGGGGCAGCGGCTGCTGACCCAGGCGCTGCCGCACCCCGCATTTCGCCTCTCCGGCGTCTGGGACCCCTCGCCGGAAGCGGCAGCCCGGCTGGCGGAGGCCGATCCTGCCCTCGCCATGGCGTCGGATGCTGAACACGTCATCAACGGCTGCGACGTGTTGTACGTGGCCGCACCGCCCGCCGCGCATGTGCCGCTGGCCCGCGCAGCCCTGGCCGCCGGCAAGGCCGTGTTTCTCGAGAAGCCTTTGGCAACCGATCTCGCTGAGGCGGAAGCCTTTGTTGCCGAGGCCGAAGCGTCGGGCGCACGGGCTGCGGTGAACTTCCCCATGGCGTCCTCCCCTGCCGTGGCGCAGCTCTCGGCCTGGCGCGGTGAGATTGGCACACCCCAGCGGCTGGAGATCGGCACGCATTTCGCCCGCTGGCCGCGCGGCTGGCAGAAGGACGCCGCCGGCTGGCTGTCCCGGCGGGCGGAAGGCGGCTTCACGCGTGAGGTCGTCTCCCACTTCCTCTTCCTAGCCCGCCGCCAAATCGGGCCCCTGGAACTCATCTCTGCCGAGGTTCAGTACCCGGAAGGCGATCTCGCCGAGACCGCTATCCGCGCCGAGCTGACGGCGGGCGGTATCCCCCTCACTCTGTCCGGGTCCGTTGGAAAGATCACCGAAGAAGAGAACCACGGCTGGACGCTGACGGGTGAAAAGGGCAGCATCCGGCTGCGCAACTGGTCCCTGGCCGAGCGGCTGGAGGCCGACGGCTCGTGGCGGACGGCCCCCGATGCGCTGCCGAATGAGAAGATGCGCCCCCTCACCCTTCGCGGGCAGATGGACAAGCTGGCCGCTCTCGCCCGTGGTGAAGCGAGCGGCCTGGCCACGCTGCGGGAAGCGCTGGAAGTGCAGCGGATCGTCGAGGCCATCCTCGCACGCTAAGGCGGATTGCGGTCAGGCACTTCCCTGGCCGCGTCATCCATCATGCAGCGGCCGGTATGTCCTGGCCGGTCATGACCATATGAGCCAGCCGGTCTGAGTCCAGCCCCGCTACCGGCCGGTCGATGGCCTTCCGGCCGGCCTTCATGATGGCGACGCGCGTGGCGACGGCACAGACATCCGCCATGTTGTGGCTGATGAGCAGAACCGTTCGGCCTTCCGCATGCAGATGGCGAATCAGGTCCAGCACCTGCGCCGTCTCTCGCACGCCAAGTGCGGCGGTCGGCTCGTCCATGATGATCAGCTCGGCCTGCCAGCGCAGCGCACGCGCAATGGCAACGGCCTGCCGCTGGCCACCCGAAAGGCTTTCGACCGGCGCAGCCATATCGGCCTGCGGGAGCTTCAGCCGTTCCAGATAGCCACGCGCTTCGGCTGCCATTCGCCGCTTGTCCAGCAGGCGCGGGAAAGGCAAGCCAAAGGGGCCGCGCGTCAGCTCGCTACCGAGAAAGACGTTCTGGGCAATGGAGAGGCGCGGCGCCAGGGCGAGGTCCTGGTAAATAGTGGCAATGCCCCGCCGCAACGCGTCCTGTGGCGAATGGAAGGCCACCTCCTCGCCTCGCAGCCGCAACGTCCCGCCACTCGGTGGCTGCGCACCGGCGATGATCTTCACCAGGCTGGATTTGCCTGCGCCATTGTCGCCGCAAAGCGCCAACACCTCCCCGGCCTGGATGTCGAGGTCGACGCCCCGCACCGCCTCCACCGCGCCATAGGATTTGCGGATGCCCCGCAGTGACAACAGCGGCTGGCTCATGGCGTCAGGAAGCGCTGCACATTGCTCTGGTCGACCAGTTCCGCGTCCAGCAGCAGATAGGGGCCGGTGGCAATGCTCTCCCGCGGCTTCTTCTGGAGAACGATGGCATCAACCGCGGCGGTTGCCTGGCGGCCCATTTCCTCGAAGGGAATGGTGACCGTGGCCATCAGCGTGGAATCAGGGTCGGCGATACGCCGGTAGGTTTCCTTGCCACCATCCACGGAGACGATCGGGATTTCGCCCTTCTTCATATCCTGCGCCTGCAAGAGATCGTCGATGATGTAGGCCTGACCGTCAAAGGATGCCCAGATGCCCTGGAAGCGCCCGCGATTGCGCAGAAGCAAGGCCTGCATGCCGGCGCGGACATCGTCCTGCCAGCTGGCGGTGCGGGCCATCGCATGGTTGCCCACCACGGTGACGGCCTGATTCTCGGACAATACGGCATCCAGCACCTTGCCGCGGATGCGGGTGGCGATATTGCCCTCGAAGCGGGTCGTCAGCAGACCCCCGCGATAGTTCATGCGGCCAAGCAGCCACAGCGCAGCCTGCGCGCCGACCTGGTACTCATTCACCGCCACGTCAAACAGGGCGTGGGGGCTCGAGCCCGACATGATGGTGATAACGGGAATACCGGCCTTCGCCGCAGCCTCGAACTGCGCGTCGGCCTCCGTCGGCTTGCCCATGCAAACGATGATGGCGCCGGGCTTGCGCTGGATCAGCGCAGCGAACTGCTCGGCATGTTTCGGCAGAGACCCTTCAGAGTTCAGCAGGGTGACGTTCCACCCCTTCTCCTTCGCGGCGGCCGCTGCGGCGTTGGCCGCTCGCGCATGCGTCTCGGACGACATCTGAAAGCCGATCACGGCCAGCTCGAACGGTGTCTGCGCCGCCGCGGGCAAGGCCCCCAAAGCCACGGCCGCACCGGCGGCGCTCAACAAATCCCGTCTCAACATTGTCCCTGCCCCTTTGATGTGTCGTCCAGCAGCCTTATCAGCCAGCGGTGCGGAAATTCAGCTTCTTGGTAAAGGCGGCGCGCCGCATGACTGTGGCCGACAGGGCCACCGAGCCGATGATGATCCCGCCCAGAGCAATATCCTGCGCGTAATACGGCGCCCCCAGCAGCACCAGGCCATTGCCCAGCGCCTTCAGCATGAAGGCGGCCAGGAGCGTGCCGAGAATATTCGGTCGGCCCGGCTCGATCATCGTCATGCCCAGCAACACGGCCGCGATGGCGTAGAGAAAATGGTCCGCCGCCATGTTCGGAGCGGCCGAGGACAGGCTGGCGGCCAGCAACACTGCCGTCACGCCTGCCAGCAGGCCGGCCAGCGCCAGGCCAAGCCGCTTCATCCGCGCCGTACGAATGCCCGCCAGACGCGCGGCTTCATCCGCCTCGCCGGTCGCCACCATATGCAGGCCTGTTCGTGTCCATTTGAGCAGCAGCCAGGCCAGCAGGCCGATAGCCGCCATCCACCAGATCATGTTGGAAAGGCCAAGGAGACTGCCGCGCCCGAGGCTCGTGAACTCGCGCGGCCAGCGGCCCACGAAGGCGACACCCTGGGTGATCATGAACCCCACGCCCTTGGCAATGGCCGCCATGCCCAGTGTGGCAATGAGCGAAGGCACCTTCAGCACCGTGACGGAGATGCCGTTCAACAGCCCGGCGCCCAGGCCAACGCCAAGACCAGCCAGGACAGCAAGGGCCGGCGCAAAGCCGCCCTGAATCAGGGCACCGGTGGTTACGGCCGCGAGGCTGGCCACATCCGCGATGGAAAGGTCCAGTTCTGCCGTCGTCAGCGCCAGAGCGAAGCCGATAGCCAGGATGGCGAGGAAGGCGGTCTCTTTCAGAACAATGGCGAGATTACCAAGGCTGGCGAAATTCTCGGCGAACACTGCGAAGAACAGCAGTACCAACAGGCCGGCCAGCGCCGTACCGAACCGGGCGAAAACAGCGCGCATGGTCAATCCTGTCGGCCAGAGTGGCCGGTGCCGCAGGCGTCATGCCAAATCAGGCCAGCAGAGGCAGTCACCCGGTCGTCCCTCGTCGTTCCAGCAGTTAGAGTAACGCGCGATGCGCCAGGCGCCCAGCCATGCGGACCGCGTTCATGCCTCATACGCGCCGGCCGTTGAAGACGGGGCGTGCAAGGCTGCCACCTCCGCCGCAAAGGGTTGCAGGGCAGCCACTGCCCGCGTCCATGTTTCGAAGAGGGGCATATAGGCGGCATGCCGGGCCGGGTCGGGCACGTACCGCCGTGCTATTCGCACTATCGCCTGCTGAGCATCAGCCAGCCCGGCAAAGGCGCCCAGGCCGGCCCAGGCGACGACAGCGCAGCCCAGCAGGCCCGGCTGCGCGGCTTCTCCCACCGCTATGGGGCGTCCGGTGACATCGGCCTTGATCTGGCACCAGGTGACGCTGCTTGCCCCCCCGCCACCGAACCGGATCTCGCGAGCCGGAGCGCCCTGCGCTTTTTCGGCCCGTTGCAACACTGTGCGGTTCAGAAAGGCCACGCCTTCCAGCACTGACCAGGCGAGATCACCCGCCCCATGCCGCCGATGCAGCCCCAGCCATGTGCCGCGCAAATGCGGGTCCCAGAACGGGACACGCTCTCCCTGGAGGAAGGGCAGGAAAAGAGCAGCTGCCGCATCCCGTGGGGCAGCCAGCAGCGCCTCCAGTTTCGCGGGGGCAGCGGCATCCATGCCTTCCGCCAGCAAGGCAAGCAGCCACGCCACGCTATCGGCACCGGACTGGCTTGGGCCGCCGATCTGGTAGAGGTCCGGCCCCCACTCCACCAGTGGCAGGCCCAGCGCCTCGGCAGGTTCCGTGCCGATAAGGCCCATGACTTCAGTGGTGCCGGAGATGTTGTAGGCCAGGCCAGGCTGCAGCGCGCCGAGCCCGGCCACGGCGGCCCAGCTGTCATGCGTCATGGTGAAAACCGGGCAGCCCTCCAGCCGGGACAGCCCGCCCGGCAGGCCTGGCAAAACCATGCCCAACCGTTCGGTAGGTGGGAGAAACGGCAGCTCACACGCCGTACGCGGCAGGCGGAGTGCGGCGCGGATGGCCTTGGGCCCTTGCAACACCGCCCGAAGGCGGGCGCCGGAAATGGTATCGCTTGCCACCCGTCCCGTGAGGCGGGCGTTCAGATAGTCCTTTGGGTCAACGACACTGTGCAGCCGGGCCATGCTGGCCGGCTCATATGCCGCGAGCCATGCCAGGCGCGCCGCCGGGTGAAAGGCGTTGATCTGGGCTCGCTCCGGCCACGCCTCAGGTGCCAGGGCCAGTAGCTGCGCCGCTTCCTCAATGGCGCGTCCATCCCGGAAGGTGATGGCCGGACGCACCGCCCGGCCCCTCTCATCCAGGAACACCTGGGTGCGCGTCATGCCGGTCAGCGCGATGCCCATGACCGTAGCAAAGGCGGGATGCGAGGCCAGCACGTCGGCAGCCTGGCGGAACATGTCCCACCAGTGGTCCGGATCGATCTCGGTCGTGGCCGGTCCACCGGGGCTGCCTTGCGGCGCGGTGAATTCGGCGACCGTGTGACCCGCCCGGTCCAGCAGGGCCGCGCGGAGATTGGTGCCGCCGGAGTCGAAAGCCAGGATGACGCTCATGCCCGTCCGATATCGCTGGAAAGGGAAGCTGGAAAGCGCTCACCTCCCCGCCGAGGGCATAGCCAGCGCCAAAACAACGCCATGCGCCCCACGCCGGACCCGATTCGGCAGGCAGCGCTGCATGAAATCTATGCAGCTATGTCAAAAACGAGCGGTGGAAGGCCCGAAACGGCACTTCCGTCCGGGGATGCATGGTGGCATGGCGCTCGCTTTGCGGATGGCCAAGGCATCAAGAAGCTGATCGAGCGGGAGTACTTTGCGCCGCCGGGAGCCTCGAACAAGCCAGGTTAAGGATGAGCGGGATGGATTTCGAGCAACTTATCGGTGCCAATGACAGCGGCGTTGTCCAGATCCGCCGTGACCTGCACCGCCATCCGGAACTGGCCTTCCTGGAATACCGCACGGCATCCAAGGCCGCGGCCTTTCTCGACAGGCTCGGATGGAAAGTGAAGGCCGGGCCGGAGGTCATGGATGCCTCCGTCATGGTCAATCCGCCCTCAGAGGCTGAGGTAAAAGCAGCGCAAACCCAGGCCCTGGCAGAGGGCGCGCCCGCCGAATGGGTGGCGCGGATGCCGGGCGGCCAAACGGGGGTGGTGGCGGAGCTCAGCCGTGGGGAGGGTCCGGTCGTCGCCTTCCGCTTCGACATGGACGCCTTGCCGGTGGAAGAGACGGGCGCCGATAGCCACCAGCCGAACCGGGAAGGCTACCGTTCAACTCACCCCGGCGTGATGCATGCCTGCGGCCATGACGGCCACACCGCCATGGGCCTCGCCCTCGCAGCCCGGCTGGCGCATCCGTCAGCGCGGTGGCAAGGCCGCGTGAAGCTGATCTTCCAGCCCGCCGAGGAAGGCGGGCGCGGCGCCAAGCCCATGGTTGCCGCAGGTGTGGTTGATGATGTCGACCACCTTTTCGTCGGGCATCTCGGTTGCCTGCTCCCCAGCGGCCAGGTGGCGCCAGTGGCCACAGACTTCCTTTATTCCAGCAAGATCGACGCGACCTTCACCGGCCAGGGCGCCCATGCCGCCATGGGGCCGCAGGAAGGCCGCAACGCCCTGCTGGCCGGCGCCGCCGCCGCGCTCGGGCTGCACGGCATCACCCGTTATGCGGACGCCACCACCTTCGTGAATGTGGGCGTTATGCGGGCCGGTAGCGGCCGCAACGTGGTGGCCGAGCAGTGCCACCTGATGCTCGAAGTGCGCGGCAGCACCGAGGAAGCGCTGGATTTCATGCGCAAGCGCGCGCGGGAGGTGCTGGAAGGCGCCGCTGCCATGCAAGGCGTGTCCCTCACCATGGAGGATATGGGCGGCACCATCGGCTTCACCCCGAGCGAGGCGGCGGCCGCGACGGTGGCCGAGGTGGCCTCCGGCACTGAAGGTGTGGCGAAGGTGGTGCCAAGCTGGTCTATCGGGGGTGGCGACGATGCCACCTATCTGATCAAGCGGGTGCAGGAGCTGGGTGGCAACGCCACCTATTTCATGCTGGGCAGCGACCTGGCCGGCATTCACCATGCCGCCGATTTCGATTTCGACGAGGCGTCGCTCTGGCAGGGCGTCGACCTCCTGGCGGGCATCGCAGACAAGCTGCTCGCCCCGGCTGACTGATCAGGCAAGGAACAACGCGTCATGACGCAATTCGACAAGCTGGCCCTTGGAAGGCGTGCGCTGGGGCGGTGGACGCTCGGCGCCATGGCGGCGGGCGCCGCCCTGCGCCCCGGCCTGAGCTACGCCGAGGGTGGAAGCGGCACCGTCGTTGCCGCCATCGACAACGACCCGCCGACGCTGAACCCCGGCATCTCCACCGACTACGCGACCGGCGAGATCGCGGCCAAGGTGTATGAGAGCCTCGTATGGCTGGACGTGGATGCCACCCCGCAGCCCTCCCTGGCCACGAGCTGGGAAGCCACGCCGGACGGCAAGACCTACAGCTTCAAGCTGCGCCAGGGCGTCAGCTGGCATGACGGCAAGCCCTTCTCCGCCGCTGATGTGAAGTTCACCTTCGAGGAAGTGCTGGGCAAGCTGCACCCGCGCATGGCGGCGGTGCTCAAGAGTCTCGGCGCCATGATCGAGACGCCGGACGACCACAGCGTGGTCTTCCGCCTGGAGCGCGGCTACGCTCCCTTCCTCGTACAGATGACGGTGTTCGACGCGCCGATCCTGCCGAAGCACCTGTTCGAGGGCACCAACATTCCCGCGGCGCCGGCGAGCCAGGCGCCTGTCGGCACCGGGCCGTTCAAGTTCTCCGAATGGAACCGTGGCGCCAATATCCGCCTGACCCGCAACGAGAACTACTGGGACAAGCCCAAGCCCTATCTGGCCGAGGTGGTGTTCCAGATCGTGCCGCAGGGTGCCAACCGCTCCGCCGGCCTGCAGACGGGCGAGTTGGATGTGGTCAGCGATTTCTACATGCCGAAGCCGGACCTGCCTCGGCTGATGCGCGACCCGAGCCTGCAGAACCGCCAGGGCGTGAATATTCCCGCCATCTGGTTCGCGATGTTCAACACAAAGTCACCGGTCTTCGCGAAGAAGGAAGTGCGCCAGGCCGTCGCCATGGCGGTGGACCGGCCGCGCCTGGTGCAGCAGGTGATGCGCGGCATCGCGCGCCCCGGCATCGGTGCCTTCGGTGACGGCTTCAAATGGTTGGTCAACGAGGACGTCACCTACGACAAGAAGTATCCGCTGGACCCGGCCAAGGCGAAGGCCCTGCTGCAACAGGCGGGTTATGATGGCTCGCCGGTGCGCATGGTGTTCGACGCCGCCCGCCCGCAGCTGCGGAGCGAGGCGCAGATCATCCGCGAGAACCTGCGGGCCATTGGCATGGATGTGCAACTGGAGCCGCTGGAGCGCTCGGTGATGCTGGACCGCGTCTTCACGAAGCGCGAATTCGACATCACGCTGCAATCCTTCTTCTCGGCGGGTGATCCGGCCATCGGCTACACGCGCCTCTATGTGACGACCACAAGTGGCACCAACAACAATGCCTCCGGCTACTCCAATCCGAAGGTGGACGAGTTGCTGGCCGAAGCCGCCACGGCGCCCGACCGCGAGCGTCGCGCGCCGCTGTACAAGGAGCTGCAGGTCATCCTGAACGAGGATCTGCCGAGCCTCGTGCTGTTCGATGAGGAGACGGTGAACGTCGCCACCAAACGCGTGACCGGGCTCTGGACCTCGATCGACGCTCGCGACCGTTGGGCCGGCGTCCGCATTCAGGGGAACTGATTTGCCTTCGATGTTTGACGGGACGCCCGGCCGATGAGGGCGGGCGCCTTGATGTGGTTCGTGGCACGGCGGCTTCTGCACGCTGTGCCTCTGTTGTTTTGCGTGGTGGTGCTGAACTTCGTGTTGATCGCCGCCACGCCCGGCGATCCGGTGACCATCCTGGTCGGCGACTTCCCTGCCCCGCCCGGCTATGTGGAGCAGGTGAAGCGTGAGTTCGGGTTGGACCAGCCGATCTATGTGCAGCTGTTCCGCTATCTCGGCCATGTGCTGACGGGCGATCTCGGCTACTCCTTCGCCAACCGGCAGCCTGTGTCCACGCTCATCCTCGGCCGTCTCGCGGCCACGCTGGAGCTGACGCTGACGGCGCTGCTGTTGGCCTCCATCCTCGGCATCATCCTTGGCATGCTGGCGGCGCGCTGGCGTGGAAGCTGGCTGGATTCCGGTGTGCAGGGTGTTGCCTCAGCGGGCTACTCCATCCCGGATTTCTGGCTTGGGCAAATCCTGATCCTGATCTTCTCCATCTGGCTCGGCTGGCTGCCCTCGCAGGGCAACATGTCCGTACGCGGCGCGCCGGAAGGCTTTGCCGGTTTCCTCGACCATCTTCGCTATCTATTGCTGCCGGCCCTGGCCCTTTCCTTCCGCTATCTGGCGCTCATCGCCCGCATCACGCGCGCCGCGATGCTGGAAGTGCTGAGCGCCGATTTCATCCTGGCCGCACGCTCGCGCGGCGCGACGGAAATCAGCATCATGGTGGGGCATGCGCTGCGCAACGCTGCGGCCCCGGTCATCACTGTCATCGGCTATAATCTCGGTTTCATCCTGGCCGGCTCGGCGTTGATCGAGACGGTATTTGGCTGGCCCGGCATCGGGCGGCTGCTGTTCGACAGCATCTCCCGACGCGACTACCCGGTGATGATGGCCATCCTGCTGATGGTCTCCGTCACCGTCGTGCTGGCCAATCTGGCCACCGATATCCTGCACCGCATGATCGATCCGCGGGTGGGTGACCGATGAGCGCGCATGCCGAGGCCATAGCCTCCGCCCGTGGCCCGGGCTTTTTCCGGCGTCTCTGCCGCTCCCGCGCCGCAGTGCTCTCGATGCTCTATATCGGGCTGATTGTGCTGCTCGCCGTGTTCGCTCCACTGGTGGCGGGGTACGACCCCATGGTCGGCGGCGATGATTCCATGCTGCCGCCTCTCTCCCCCGGCCACTGGCTGGGCACGGACGACCTCGGGCGCGATGTCTGGGCACAGACGGTCTATGGGGCACGCGTTTCGCTGATGGTGGGCGTGGTGACAGCCATCTTTGCTGTCACCATCGGCGTCGTGGTCGGCGGCCTCGCTGGCTATTACGGCGGCTGGGCAGACACGGTGCTGATGCGCGTGTCCGAGTTCTTCCAGACGCTGCCGCGCTTCGTGCTCGCACTCATCGTCATCGCGCTGTTCGGTTCGGGGCTGTGGAAGGTGATCTTCGTCATCGCCATCCTGTCCTGGCCACAAACGGCGCGGCTGGTACGGGCCTCCGTCTCCAGCTTGCGGCAACAGCCCTTCGTTGATGCCGCGCGTGTTGGCGGCATGGGGGATCGTGCACTGCTGCTGCGCGAGATCCTCCCCAACGTCGCCGCGCCGATCATCGTCACCGGCTCGCTCGACGTCGCCGCCGCCATTCTGCTCGAGGCAGGGCTTGGCTTCTTCGGCCTGGGCGACCCGAACCACATTTCCTGGGGCAGCATGTTGAACGAAGCCCAACAATATCTGCGCATCGCCTGGTGGATGTCGCTCTTCCCGGGCCTCGCCATCGCGCTGACGGTGCTCTCCTTCAATGTGCTGGGTGATGCCCTGAACGACGCGCTGAACCCGCGCAGCCGGGTGCGGTCATGAGCGCGCCCCTGTTGGAGGTCCGTAACCTCTCGGTCGAGATTGTCACGGGCAAGGAGAAGCTCCGCGTCGTTGAGGGCGCATCCTTCTCCATCGCGCGTGGCGAATGTGTGGGGCTGGTCGGGGAGAGCGGCAGCGGCAAGTCCATGTCCGCCTTCGCCATCCTGAACCTCTTCCCCTCCCCGCAGGCCCGTATCGCTGGCGGTGACATCCTGCTCGAAGGTCGCAGCCTGCGCGGCCTCTCGCCGCGGGAATGGCGGCAGGTTCGCGGCGCGCAGATCGGCATGGTGTTCCAGGACCCCTCCAGCTACCTCGATCCCCTGATCCCGGTCGGGCGACAGGTGGCGGAGACGCTGCGGGCCCACGGCCGTAACGAGGGAACAGAGGCTCGGGTTCTTGAGCTGCTGGATTTGATGGAATTGCCAAATGCTGCCGAGGTCGCGCGGAAATATCCGCACGAGCTTTCCGGCGGCATGCGGCAGCGTATTCTGATCGCCGCTGCGTTGGCGCTGCGCCCCGCTCTGCTCATCGCGGACGAACCGACCACGGCGCTCGATGTGACGGTGCAGGCGGGCATCCTCAACCTGCTGACGCGGCTGCGCGCCGAACTTGACCTCGGCATCCTGCTCATCACGCACGACCTCGGCGTCGTCGCGGAGACCTGCCAGCAGGTGCATGTGATGTATGCCGGCACCATCGTGGAGCAGAATGGCGTCGAGCCGCTCTTCCGGCGTCCGCGTCACCCTTACACCCAGGGGCTTCTGGGCAGCGTGCTGGGCCCGGAGAGCCGGGCGGGCAACCTGTTTTCGATCCCGGGCAGCGTGCCTGGGGCGCGGGACATGCCGCACGGCTGCCGCTTCCACCCGCGCTGCCCCGCAGCGAAACACGGCGTGTGTGACACGGATGAGCCGCCTCTCGTCATTCGTGCCGAGGGCGGGTCCGACCGCTGCGCACGCGCGGGCGAGATCGCCAATGCCTGGGAGCGCGCGGCATGAGCACACCCATTCTGGAAGCTCGCGGCGTCAGCCAGCTCTTCCCGATCCGCAGCAAGCAACGGCTCTTCGCCCGCACAACCATGCAGCGAGCGGTGGATGGCATTTCAGTGGCCATCCACCCAGGCGAAGTCGTCGCGCTCGTGGGCGAGAGCGGCAGCGGAAAATCCACGCTCGGTCGCATGATGCTCGGATTGCTGCCGCCAAGCGAAGGCTCCATCCATTTCCGGGGCAAGGCGTTGGCCGCGCTCTCGGCGGAGGAGGCACGCACCTTTCGCCGTGAAGTTCAGGTTGTCTTTCAGGACACCGGAGCATCCCTGAACCCGCGACACACCATCGCCCAGAGCGTGGCCATTCCCCTACTGCATAATCTTGGAATGAGAGGGCCGGAGGTCGCCCGCCGTGTCGACAGCCTGTTGGACCAGGTCGGGCTGGCACCGGGCCGCTTCCGGGACCGGCTGCCACATGAACTGTCCGGAGGCCAGCGGCAGCGTGTGGGAATTGCGCGAGCGATGGCCTCCGACCCGTCGGTGATCATCGCGGATGAGCCTGTTTCGGCGTTGGACGTCTCGGTTCGGGCTCAGGTTCTGGAGTTGATGGACCGCCTGCGGCGTCAGCGGCAACTGGCCTATCTGTTCATCACCCACGACCTGGGCGTGGTGCGCGCCTTGGCCGACCGTGTGCTCGTGATGCAAGGCGGCAGGCTCGTCGAGGCCGGTGACGTCGATACGATCCTCAGCAATCCACAATGCGCATACACGCAGCGTTTGCTGGCGGCGACGCCGGTGCCCGATCCCTCGCGCCAAGGCCGAAGACTGGCGGAGGCCATGCGGCAGAACACCCTGGGCGAAACCCCTCCGTGAAAGGCTGAAGCAACAGGATGTTCCGCCAGAGTGGGCTACCCTCGCTCCGCTTCCTGCCAAGGAGTGCGCAGTGGGCCATCTTGTCGCTGATGTCGGCGGTCCTCATTGGGGGGCTTGCCGCGATTCAACTTCCCGCGGCCGTGCTGCTCGGCAGCATGGCCGGGGCAATCCTGTTTGCAATGGGCGACGGTACGCTGAAGCTTGGGCACTGGCCCTTTGCGCTAGCCCAAGGTGTGCTGGGTTGCCTCATCGCTCGTAGCATCACGCCCGCTGTCCTGACGGAGATCACGGCGGACTGGCCGGTGGTGCTGTTCGGTGTAGGCGCCGTCATCCTGGTGAGCAGCGGACTTGGGTGGCTGCTCGCCCGCCGGCAGGTGCTACCGGGCACAACGGCCATATGGGGATCTGCCCCTGGCGCGGCTTCGGCGATGATGCTGATGGCGGAAGCGCATGGCGCCGATGTGCGCCTGGTTGCGGTGATGTTGTATGTGCGGGTGGTGCTGGTCGCGCTCGCCGCCTCGGTAGTGGCCCGGATATGGGGGCTGCCTGAAGGCGCTGCCACTGCCGCCGCGCCGTGGTTCCCTCCGGTCGCGCCCTGGGATTTGGCGGCGACGCTCGTCGTGGCGCTTGCGGGTGCCGCGCTGGGGCGGGTGAGCCGCATTCCCGCGGGGCCCCTGCTGCTGCCCATGGTGCTGGCGGCCCTTCTGCAAGGCTTCGGCCTGCTGGACGTGGTCCTGCCGCCCTGGCTTCTGGCCGCCAGCTACACCCTCGTGGGGTGGAGTATCGGCCTGCGTTTCAACAGACCGATCCTGATGTATGTGGCCCGCGCCCTTCCCCGGCTCGCGGCTTCCACCATGCTGCTGATCGCCTTCTGCGGCGCCTTCGCGGCATTGCTGACACAGCTCGTCGGACTTGATCCGCTGACGGCCTATCTCGCGACCAGCCCCGGCGGGCTGGATTCCGTCGCGATCATCGCGGCCTCCAGCCAAGCGGATCTGGCCTTCATCATGGCGATGCAGACGGCGCGCTTTCTCGTTGTTCTGGCGATCAGCCCGGCTCTCGCCCGGTTCACGGCCAGCAAGCTGAAAATACCGTCGCAGACTGTCTAAGCCGCTCCCGGCCTCAGCGTGAAATGCAGGGATTCTGGCGGGCGAAGGGGCGAAGCTGGGGCAACAGCCTGTCCACGTCATCGCTGGCTGCGAGCTCGGCTCGGCCCGCCGCCGACCAGCGTGCCGGAAGAATGGTGGGGTCGGCCATCGAGCCGCTGATACGCACAGGGACATCCAGCGCGAAGGCGCTGGTGGTTGCTGACTCGCTGCCGATCGTCAGATCGACGCTCCGCCGGTTCAGGTCGAAGCTGCCGCTGCCCATGATTGTACCATTTTGAGAACGGACCCGCAGGGGCGATACGGTGCCGGCACCGCCACGGATATCCACCACACCCACCAGGCAGGAGACCGCGCTCATGCCCGGGGCCGCACGAAACACGCTGCGGATGTCGGTGGAAGCGATCTCCACCAGGCGGCGCGAAATGCTCCCGTCGCGCATACCCACCACTGCCGACATCCGTGCGGTGCGAGATGCCGCATTGAGCGTCGCGCCCTCCGCAACCACAGCAAATTCTCCGTTCATGCGCCCCTGCAATGGCAGGGTTCCGATACCCAACAGACGGCGAAGGCGCTGGACATCCATGCCGTTCACGCCCACGCGCGCGGTAATGCGGCCTCCATCCCCTTCATCGACCGCGACAACCTGGCCATTGGCCGCGATATCGGCGCCTTCGAAACGCATCGTCAGGGTCTCCACGGAGATCCGTCCACTCTCCAGTGCGCCCTTGAAGACGACGTCATCGGCCTCGACCGCCGAGTAGAACAGCTTGCCAACGGAGAGGTGCGCGGAGACAAGTGTGTCCGGAGCACGGTCAACGGTCAGCGGAAGATCAGCCCGCCCACGGTTGCCGCGCCGGCCTTCCCCCAGCAGCGCGTTGATGTCCAGACGCGGAAAGGACATCTCGGCCGTTACCACATCCGGCTGGCCCCGCCCCCCTTCGACGATAATCAACCGCGGCGCGGAGAAAGGCATGTCATCGAGCCGGCCGGTTGCCTCGGTGAGTTGCCAGCGATCGCCCTGATGCTCAAAGGGCCCTGTCAGGTGCAGCCTGGTGTCCAGAGTGGTGGCGCCGCCCGCGATTGCCATGATGTCGGCCGGCGTCGGTGCGTTGAGGGTGAGCACGCCCACGGCGCCGTCCACATTCAACGGATCGGTCATCGTCCCCTTGAAATGAAGCGTGGTGTCGCCGGACGAAGTCATCACGTCAGCGGGATACGGCTTATTGGCGTCCCGCAGCGCCTGGATAGGAGCGAGATCGGCGCGCAGAGACACATGAACCCCGTTATAGGAGCCCGTGGCCGTGAGAAGCGCCGGCGCGGTTTCATCCTGTGCCTCGAACCGGCCAGCCTGAAGGCCGATCGTCAGGAGCGAGCCGCTGGACGTGCGATAGATGAGTTCACTCTTTGTGAGCTGCAAGTTGAGGATCGTCGGCAGGCCCGCGCGGCCGGCTGGCTGAGGCTCGGGCGCCGTGGAACTGGGTGGACCTGAGGACCAGTTGCCTACCCCATCGCCCGATCGCTCAAGGAATATTCTGGCACCGTCTGCTGTAAGCCTGCGGATCAGCAGAGGCCCGTGTAAAAGCGATAGCCAGTCGATCTCTGCAGTTGCGCTTTCAACTCGTGCCATGGGGCGCGGAGTACCGCCTGGCCTGTTTCCGAGTAGGACTTGCTGTGCCGAGATAGTCAGGTGCCTGCCCAGGCTGACGCGTAGTGCATCAATGGAGACTGGCCGTTCCAACATGATGGTGGCGCGGGCGGCCACGAAGGGCGCAAAATCATAATTGGCGACGAACACGCCGGCGGCCGTCAGCAAAGTGACCGTGGTCACCCCCGCTGCGATAATCCAACGAGCCACATCCTACTCCCCGCTGCAGTTGAGACGTCAGCCGAATGTCGGCTGCCAGAACCACTCGTAAGCGAATACGGCGCCTGGAGGGGCGCGGACTCCCTCTTCCCGGCTAGAAGGAACAGGCTATGGGCTAAGCTTGCGACCTACCCAACCGCCGGCGCGATTCAGCGCAGCGCCGGTATCTTCTGCCGCGGTGCCCAGTGCGGCGCCTGTCCGGGAACCGGCACGGTCCAGAGCTTCGCCAGTCCGAGCCATGGGACGGTCTCTCTCACAGGCGACGAGGACGGATAAGACAGCAAAAACAGTAAAGGTGATGCGCATGCGGTCGGGCTTTCTGCCTGGCGCCACTGCCGGTGCGAGGCGAACAGTGGCCTTCCTCTTCACCGATCCTAACTGAATCGGACAAAATTACGATCACCGACAGCAGGCCCATACCGAAGGCGCTATACGGCTCCCCCTGCGCCCAGAGCTGGATATCCCCCAAGGAGAACGCCGGACATTAAGTGGCGACGGACTGGGCCCTATCGGGGATCTGAAGGATCTGCGCACGCAGCCTGATCACCTCCTCCCGGCGGGGATGGGCGGTGCCGGCGTTGGAAACGGCTGCGGCTCCCGCGGCCACGCCCCAAGCAAAGGCATCATCCGCTTGCCGTCCACGAGCGAGCGCCAGCGTCATGGCAGCGAGAAAACTGTCGCCCGCCCCGACCGCACCCTTCACGACCACATCAAGAGCCGGGAGGCGGAGTACGCCTTGTTCCGTCGCCAGCAACGCGCCGTCCCTGCCGAGAGTTACCGCCAGAATGCGGATCCGGCCGCTACGGACCAGTTCCATGGCGGCCCTCTCCTGGTCCTCCGCGCCCTGCAGCTTTCGTCCGATGAGAGTTTCGAATTCACCAAGGCTGGGTTTGGCGAGGTGAATTCCCCCCTGCTCGACAGCCTTCCGAAGGGCTTCGCCGGAGGTGTCCAGAGCGAAGGGGCAGTTCATCTCCGCCGCAATGGAAGCGGCGCGTGCGTAGAAATCATGAGGCACACCGACGGGCAGACTACCGCTGGCAACGATCCAACCCTCAGTCTGCCTCAGCGCATCCAGCGCAGCCTCGCACTCTGCCGGAGCAATCTCGGGGCCCTGGGCCACGAAGCGGTACTCAAGCTGGTTGCTCTGGTCGAGAACGGTGTGGCTGATCCTGGTCTGGCCGGATATGTGAATGCTACGTCGGCTAACGCCTTCTCCGTCCAGCAATTCTTCCAGGAAGCGGCCGGTCACGCCGCCTGCAAGAATCAGGGCCAAGGTCTGCCCTCCAAGTTCCTTCACGACACGGGAGACATTGACGCCCCCACCGCCAGGATCCTGCCGTTCATTGAAGGTGCGCACTTTCCGGATAGGCTCGACGCGCTGTGCTTCGCTGGCAAGGTCGATCGTCGGGTTCAGGGTCAGCGTGGTGACGGTTGGAGACATCTGAACGATTCCTCTGTTTACCAGCGTAAGCAGCGCGGTGAACGCACCACTTGTCATAGTGGGCGGCGATCGAGGATCGCACAACCGGCCATGGACGCTTCCAAAATAGTGAAAGAATCCTTTGAATATCTGAAGTATTTTCTATAATAATTCAGAAAATACTTGGCGGTTCATTTACCCATTCAAGCGAAGTTAGTATGATTTTTATTCTCGGAACCTAAGAATACTATCGTTCTGCAAGCAGGCTACAAATGCCCCCAGACTGCGGCTACTACTGCCGCCTTTCAAAGCCATGCGGATTTTGAGAATGCCAAGTCCAGGCCGTCTCGACGATGTCCGCCAGAGAGCTGAAGCGCGGTGCCCACCCCACTTCCTCTCGAATCAGAGCGTTGGAGGCGACAAGAATGGCCGGATCGCCTTTCCTCCGCGGGCATCCTGTAAAAGGAACGGGCCTACCCGCCACGTTCGCTACAGCCTCGATCACCTCCCGCACAGAATAGCCATGGCCAGTACCGAGGTTGTAACGCAGGCTGCGACGGGCATAGAGACGGTCCATGACCGAAGATGCGCATCTGCGAGGTCGGTAACGTGGATATAATCCCGTATGCAGGTGCCGTCCGGCGTGTCGTAATCCGTGCCAAAGATTTTGAGGCCGGGGCCGGTACCTAAGGCTGCCTTGATGGCAAGCGGAATAAGATGCGTCTCGGGATTATGCGCTTCGCCGATACGCCCCAGATGGTCGGCTCCCGCCGCGTTGAAGTAGCGGAGGCAAGCGGATTTCAGGCCGTGCACGCGATCGGCCCATTCCAACCCACGTTCAGCCATGAGCTTAGATTCGCCATAGGCAGAAACTGGACGCAGCGGAGCGTCTTCCCGTATCGGGATGGAATCAGGGTAACCGAACAGCGCAGCTGTCGACGATAGAACGAAGCGAAGGCAACCAGCGTTAACCGCTAGTTCCGCAAGCAGCATGGTATTGCTGACGTTCTCTCGGATATAGCGCAGCGGCTGCTGCATGCTTTCACCAACCAGCGATAGAGCCGCAAAGTGAAAGACTCCGTCGAATTTCCATCGGTCGAATACGTCTGTCATACGCTGACGATTGGCAATATCAGCTACCACCAGCTCAGCGCCTGCGGCGACAGCCGCCGGATGGCCTTGGCGTAAATCATCAACGACAACGACATCATCGCCCCGCTGACGTAAAGCCAAGACGACATGGCTCCCGACGTAGCCCGCTCCGCCAGTTACCAGAAAGCGCGCCATAGAACGCCCCACACCTTAAAAGCAGCGGCCATTGCGGAGTTCGCCACAGACAGCGATCCACCAAAGCAACTTACTCAGCGTATGAGACAGCTGCCAAGGCAGCGCTGAGCATAGCAGCGTGGCTCTATACCAGCCAGCGTACACGCGCCTTGCACAGATTGTAGGATGTAAGTTTGGGCACCTTTGGATGCGGGGACAGGATTTGAACCTGTGAC
>JH599939.1 GCA_000245075.1 Acetobacteraceae bacterium AT-5844 | reverse complement strand
GGCGGCGGCCCGGCCGGGCGTTCCCGACGGTCGCGCGCGGAGCGGCCCGGCCTGGTGCGCGGCGCGGATGTCTTGCCCGGGGGCGTTTCCATGGTGGCGCCACTCTGCCACGCCCGGCCTGCCCTGCCCAGAGCAAGGCCCCTTTTCAGCCGGCCGTGCCGCCCATAACAGAAAAGGCGAACCAGCAAGGGAATGGCCGTGACGTCAGCTTCCAGCCTGCGGGACGCGATCAATGCCCGCATCGATGCCGACCGGGATGAACTCATCGCCCTGCTGCGGCAATTCCTGCGCATCCGTAGCGTCAACCCGCCCGGGGACACGCGGGAAGCCGCCGATTTCGTCCGCACCATCCTGGACCGCTTCGGCGTGCCGCACCGGACCCTCTCGGCGGTGGAGGAAATGCCGAACATCGTCGGCCGCTGGGACGCCGCCCGGCCGGGGCGGCACCTCATGCTGAACGGGCATATGGACGTCTTCCCCGTCAGCAACGAGGAACTCTGGGCCGCCGAGATGCGCGACGGCAAGATCTACGGCCGCGGCGCCTCGGATATGAAAACCGGCACGCTGGCCGGCATCATGGCCTATTGCTACCTGCACGCCCACCGCGCCGACCTGGCCGGGGCGCTCTCCCTCTCCGTGGTATCGGACGAGCAATCCGGCGGCCGCTACGGAACGCGTTTCCTGTTCGAGCAGCACCCCGAGGTCGTCGCCGCCGATTGCTGCCTGAACGGCGAGCCAAGTGCCCTCGGCAATATCCGCTTCATGGAAAAGGGCACGCTGCGCTTCTCGCTCTCCTCCACCAGCATTGGCGGCCATGGCGGCTACCCGCACCAGGCGCCCAACCCGATCGAGCGCATCGTCAAACTCACAGCACGCATCTACGAACTCTATCACCTGAAACTGGGGGGCATGCCGCCGACGCTGGATGCCATCCTGACCTCGCCGGAAACAATCCGCTGCGCCGATGCGCTGCTGGGCCAGGGTGCGGCGGAGAACGCCCGCCGCATCACGGTGAATATCGGCATCATCCAGGGCGGGCTGAAAGCCACGCAGATCCCGACAGCCTGCACCGCGCATCTCGACATCCGCACTCCCTTCGGCACGGATCGCGACGCGCTGCGCGCTCATCTCGAGCAGCTCGCGGCCGAGCATGGCTGCACCATGGTGGTGAACGAGAACCACAGCTACCCCGCCAGCATGACCGACCCGCATGGCGAGATGGCCGAAATCCTGCGGCGTAACACCAAGGAACTTCTCGGGCTGGACGCGCCCGCCGTGTGCAGCCTCGGCGGCACCGATGCCCGCTACTGGCGCTGGAAAAGCATCCCCGCCGTGATCTGCGGCCCCTCCAACCTGAGCATGGGCACGGACCAGGAGCATGTGACGGTGGAAGAAGCCATCGCCGTCATCCGCCTTCAGGCCCTGTGCGCTGCGGATTATCTGGAGGCGTCTCGCGAGGGATGAAGCGGGGAAGCTGGGGGAATGAATTCCCCCAGGCCCCCTTCTTTTCTTTTTTCGAGTTTTCGGGTGCGCCTTGCAGGCGACACCCTTTTCTGCCGATCGAGCGCGCCGAGGGCCTGATTTGGCCCTCGGCGACTGAGGGTTCAGCCCGCGTGGCCTTTTGGAAATTAGCTTCGCCGAGCGGATGTCACCGTCCGGTCTTGAAGCCCAAACCCAAAACTCGAAGAAAAAGATGAGGGTGGTCTGGAGGGAGAATTCCTTCTCCCTCCAGCCTTCTCAAGCCAAAGCCGCCGCGATCGCCGCTTCAGGCGAAAGGCGCCCGTCATAGAGCGCGCGGCCGATAATCGTGCCCGCCACGGTACCGGCGGCTTTCAGGGCGGTGATATCCTCCACCCCTGCCACGCCGCCGGAGGCGATGACGGGCGTGGAGAGGCGTGCGCCGAGTGCGGCGGTGGCCGTGACGTTCACGCCGCCCAGCATGCCGTCACGGTCGATATCGGTGTGGATGATGGCGGCGGCGCCGACATCCTCGAAGGAGAGGGCGAGGTCGAGGGCGGAGACGTCGCTGGTCTCGGCCCAGCCTTCCGTGGCCACCATGCCGTCCCGTGCGTCGATCCCCACGGCGATCTGGCCGGGGAAGGCGCGGCAGGCTTCCTTGGCGAAGGCCGGGTTCTTCACGGCGGCCGAGCCGAGGATGATGCGCGCGACGCCCTGCTTCAGCCAGGCTTCGACGGTCGCCATGTCCCGCACGCCGCCGCCGAGCTGCACGGGGGCCTTGGTGCTGGCGAGGATGCGCGCCACGGCTTCCACATTGGCGGGCTTGCCGGCGAAGGCGCCGTCCAGATCCACCACATGCAGCCAGGCGAAGCCCTGCGCGGCGAAGGCGGCCGCCTGGGCGCCGGGGTCGTCGGCATAGGTGGTTGCCTGGTCCATGTCGCCGCGCTTCAGGCGGACGACCTTGCCGCCCTTGAGGTCGATGGCGGGGTAGAGGGTGAAGGCCAAATCTCAGCCCTTTTCGCTATTGGCGCGGATGTCCAGCGGGCGACCGCGCAGCGGCTCCAGCAGCTTGTAGTAATAGTGCCCGGCGACCGTCTGGCCGCGCACCCGCGCATAGGCGGGGTGCGTGCCCCAGCGCGTGTAGCCCAGGCTTTCGAACAGGGTGATGGCGGTGCTCTGGGTTTCCCGCACATCCAGGTTCAGCACGCGGTGGCCGAGGGCGGCGGCACGTTCCTCTACCCGCCGCACCAGCAGGCGGGCGAGGCCGTGGCCGCGCGCATAGGGCGCGACATAGGCGTGGGTGAGCTGCGCGGCGAAGGCCTGGGCCTCATTGTTGCGCGGTGGGCGCATGAGCTGGGCGGAACCGACGAGCACGCCATCCAGCTTGGCGCTGAAGAGTTCGATGGCCGGCACCAGCAATACGCCGCGGAAGTGGCGGGTCAGCGCTTCGCGGCCCTGCGGGTCCACCCAGCCAAAGCCACCGCCTTCAATGATGGCGGCGTCGGTGGCCTCACAGAGATCGGCCAATTCGGCATCGGTCAGGTCAACAACCCGCTCGACCAGCAATTCGTGTGTCGTACTCATTCTCAGGGCCGCCATGCCAGGAAGTTGGCCAGCATGCGCAGGCCAACGAACTGGCTCTTCTCCACATGGAACTGGGTGCCGAACATGTTGTCCCGCCCGATGGCGGCAACGACGGGGCCGCCGTAATCGGCCGTGGCGAGAATCTCTTCCGGCTTGCCGCCGGCAAGGGCGTAGGAGTGGACGAAATAGGCATGGTCACCCGGCTCGATCCCCTCCAGCACCGGGTGGCCGCCGGGCGCGAAGCGCAGCCCGTTCCAGCCCATCTGCGGCAGGGGCAGGGGATCTCCGGCGGTGTCGCGCGGGTCCATCGGCGCCATGTCGCCCGCGATCCAGCCGAGGCCCGGCGTCACGCCATGCTCCAGCCCGCGCTGCACCATGAGCTGCATGCCGACGCAGATGCCGAGGAAGGGGATGCCGCGCCGCGTCACCGCCTCATCCACGGCCTCGATCATGCCGGGCATGGCTTCCAGGCCACGGCGGCAGGCGGCGAAGGCACCCTGGCCGGGCATGACGATGGCATCCGCACGCCCGACGGCTTCGGCATCGGTCTCCACCGTGATGGTGGCGTTGCTCCCGCCTTCCTGCGCCGCGCGGCGCAGGGCCCGCAGCACGGAGGCGAGGTTGCCTGAACCGGGATCGACGACGGCAACCTTCATCACGCAATACCTCGCTGTGCCAGTTCCGGCTTTGCATCCAGCGCGCGCAGCAGCGCGGTCTCCGCGTTGCGCGCGACAACGACGCCCGCCATGGCGAGGCCGCGCCTCGCCAGGACCCAGCGACGGATGTTCTGCGCCTCGAACCCGATCAGTACCTGTGTGGCGATGGTCAGGAAGGGCAGGATGGAGGCCGGGACCGTGTAGGCCGCGAGCACGCTGAGGGCGATGTAGAGCAGAAGCGGCAGCCAGAGCCGGTGCGCCAGGAACCACAGCCCCGGCAACAGCGCGGCGAAGAGGGAGAAGCCTTCCGGCACCACCACGGGCAGGGCGGCGCGGCGCGGCCTGGGCCGGGCGCCGGCGGCGGGAACGGAACTGGGCGGCGGTGGAGGGAGGGCGTGGAGGGTGAAGCTGCGCATCAGCCTTCCAGCACACCCTTGGTGGACGGAATGGCCCCGCCGGCGCGCGGGTCGGGCTCCACGGCCATGCGCAACGCACGGGCCAGCGCCTTGAAGCAGCCTTCCGCGATGTGATGCGCGTTGGTGCCGGCCTTCTGCGTGACATGCAGCGTGAGCCCGGCATTCATGGCGAAGGCGCGGAAGAATTCCTCGAAGAGCTCCGTGTCCATCTCGCCCACCTTGTCGCGCGGGAAGCTCGCGCTCCAGGCCAGGAAGGGACGGCCGGAAATGTCGATCGCGGCTTCGATCAGCGCCTCGTCCATCGGCACGACGGCGTGGCCGTAGCGGCGGATGCCGCGCTTGTCGCCCAGTGCGCGCTTCACCGCCTGGCCGAGCACGATGCCGACATCCTCGGTGGTGTGGTGGAAGTCGATATGCAGGTCGCCCTTCGCAACGATGTCCATGTCGATCAGGCTGTGACGGCAGAGTGCCGTCAGCATGTGATCGAGGAATCCGATACCGGTGGCGATGTCCCCCTTGCCCTGCCCGTCCAGGTCGATGCGAAGCTGAATGTCCGTCTCGCTGGTGGCGCGGGAGATCTTGGCGATCCGGGAAGCAGGGAGGCTGGTGGCGGTCTGCATGGGCGCTTCCTAAACCGGTCGGGGGTGCTTAGCCAGTAGTCGTGACAGCACCTTACCTATGGCAGGGGGCCTGGGCCACGCACCCCTCTGTCACGCCCGCGCTGTGAAAACGCGCTACGCAGGGGCAAAACGGAGCCTCGAAATTTCCGTACGATATTGTTTTTATTGCACGGAACGACTGTGGCTCTGCCATTGAGCGGCCGCTGCGGGAAGGCCTCGTCCGGTCTTTGCCCACTGCTGGTGGCTGGCCACGCCCTGGCATGCGAACTCTGCCTCAGGCGCGGCGAGACATGTCGAAAAGGAAAGAAACCGGGGGAATTCCTTCCCCCGAACGCTCCTCAGCCAGCCGCTACGCCCCGCCGGGCGATGGCCGCTTCCAGCGTGTTCTCCAGCAGACAGGCGATGGTCATCGGCCCGACGCCGCCCGGCACGGGAGTGATGGCCGCGGCATGCTTGGAAGCTTCGTCAAAGGCGACATCGCCCACCAGGCGACCGCTGGGCAGGCGGTTGATGCCGACATCGATGATGGTGGCGCCTTCCGATACCCAGTCGCCGCGCACCATCTCCGGCCGGCCGACGGCCGCCACCAGGATTTCCGCCCGGCGGCATTCGGCGGCCAGGTTCTGGGTGCGGGAGTGAACCACGGTCACGGTCGCGTCCGCCGCCAGCAGCAGCGCGGCCATGGGCTTGCCGACGATGTTGGAGCGCCCCAGCACCACCGCCCGCGCGCCGCGGAGGGAAGCGCCGGACGCGGCGAGCAGATGCATCACGCCCTTCGGCGTGCAAGGCACCAGGGCGGGTTGCCCGATGGCCAGCTTGCCGACATTCACGGCGTGGAAGCCATCCACATCCTTGGCGGGGTCGATGGCCTGGATCACCGCCTCCGCGCGGATATGCGCGGGCAGGGGCAGCTGCACCAGGATGCCGTCCACCGCCGGGTCTTCATTGAGCTGGCGCACCAGGGCCAGGAGGTCGGCCTCGCTGGTGTCCTCGGAGAGCTGAATCGTCGCGCTGTCGAAGCCGGCCTGCTGGGCGGCGCGGTCCTTGTTTCGGACATAGACGCCGCTGGCGGGGTCGTCCCCCACCCGCACCACGCGCAGGCCAGGGGCGAAGCCCAGGCTCTTCACCCGTTCCGCCAGGCGCTCGCGCAGCGAGGCGGCCACCGCCTTTCCGTCGATGATGCGTGCGGTCATGCCAGTGTCTCCAGTCTTGCGCCGAGCAGGGCGGCCAATGCGGCGGGGTCGCCTTCGATATGACAGGTCTTTTCCCGCGAAGTCGCCCCTTGCACCACCGCGATGCGCGAAGGGGGGACATGCAGCACCTCCGCCAGCAGGGCGCAGATGGCCTTGTTGGCGCGCCCATCCTCCGGCGCTTCGTTGACGGCGAGCTTCAGGCGAGGGCCGTCCGCCGAGTCCACCAGCCCTTGCAGGCCGGGGCGGCGGGCGCGGGGCTGGGCCTTGATGCGCAGCTCCAGCCCGTCCGCCAGCGGGCGCCAGGCCTGGTCCCGGCTTAGCCGGCCACCAGCGGCCACAGGGTCTGCCACAGGAAGATCCGCAGCGCGTAGAGCAGCAGGATCAGGACCATCGGCGAGATGTCGATGCCGCCCAGGTTCGGCATGAAGCGCCGGATGGGACGCAGGCCCGGCTCCGTGATCTTGTAGAGGAAGTCCCCCACCGTCCAGACGAAGCGGTTGCGCGTATCCAGCACATTGAAGGAGATCAGCAGGCTGAACACCGCCGCGATGATCAGCGCCCACACATAAAGTCCGATGAGCTGATCGATCAGCCAGAACAGTGCGTACATCGCCACTCCTTCAAGGGGCCGGGTGAGGCAAAAAAGCTTTCGGAGCTTTCATCTACGGAGCCGCGGCCGTTGCGGCAAGGACCGCTTGACTTGTTCTGTGTCGTCGGCAATAAGCCGGGCCTCGCGCTGGTGCGGGGCCGTAGCTCAGTTGGTAGAGCGCCTCGTTCGCAATGAGGAGGTCAGGGGTTCGATTCCCCTCGGCTCCACCACCCGCCGCGCGAAACCCATCCCCAAGACAACATAATTGATGCATGGTTGCTGCTGAGGCGGCATGACCGCATCCCTTGGCTGCTGGCCAGCGTCAGCGCTGGTTGTTGCACGCGTCACGCAAACCGGCGGCCTCTCACCCCTCCCTGCTTGTGCTGAAGATGGTCCTTTCTGCCGGGGCCGGCCATATTATGCCACGGCTTAGTAAGAATGATTTGCAATATCAATAATTTGGCTTCCGGCTTTCCTTGCGGAACTCCCCCTCTTTTTGGCATTCTTACAGCGAGGTCATATCCGGTCCGCCCGCCGGCATGGCCAGGAACGGAATGCAAACGAACACGGCCTGGCAGGAATGATGCGCCCGAATAACCCGGCCGATGGCGGTGTGGCTGCCATGGCCGACCCCCTGGATATGCAGCGAGCGCGGTTCTTCGCGCTGCTGGGCCGCCTGTTGGTGGCCCCGCCGGAGGCTGCCCTGCTGCAGGGCCTGTCCGGCCTCGGCTCGCAGCCCGCCACCCCGCTGGGCCAGGCCTGCGCGGCCCTGGCGGAAGCTGCCCGGCTTGGCGACCCATCGGCGGTTGAGCGGGAATATCATGAGCTGTTCATCGGCGTCGGGCGCGGGGAACTGCTGCCCTTCGCCTCCTATTACCTGACCGGCTTCCTGCACGAGCGCCCCCTGGCCCTGCTGCGGGACGATCTGCGCCGCCTCGGCATCGAGCGGGAAGAGGGCGCGGCGGAGCCGGAAGACCATCTGGGTTTTCTGTGCGAGGCGATGGCAGGGCTGCTGAGCGGAGAATTTCCCGCAGCCCCGGAGGCCGTTGCCGCGTTCTATCAACGTCATTTGCGCCCCTGGGCGGGCCGCGCCTTCGCCGACCTGGAAAAGGCGGAGGCCGCCCGCTTCTACCGCGCCGTGGGCGCGCTTGGCGTGGCGATGATCGATATCGAGACGGCGGCGGCGGAATTGCCGGCATGAGTAACAGGAGGCGAGCATGAGCGAACGCAACACCACCGGGCAGCGGCGCGGCTTCCTGAAGACACTGGGGTTGGCCGGGGGCGCGGCTGTTGCCGCCTCCGCTCCGGCCGCGGCCTTCAACGCCGATGGCAGCCTGGGCGATGCCAAGCCGGAGAAGGAATCGGCGGATCAGCGCCTGGCCGCGCGCTACCGCGAGACGGAAGACGTCAAGGCCTTCTACCGCACCAACCGCTACTGAGCCGCAGACCAGGAGAAGACGCGCCATGCTGATCAAGCGCAGTGACGGGGTCGCGGCAAAGCAGCGGCTGTCCACCGCCTACCAGGGCCTCTCTGCCGGAGGGCTGGACCGCCGCAGCTTCCTCAGGCAGGCGGGCCTGGCAGGCACGGGGCTGGCGGCGCTGAGCGGGCTCCACCTCTCCACCGCCCGCAGGGCCAAGGCGGGGCCGACCGATTTCAGCCAGCCCATTACCCGTGTGAAGAACATCTGCACCCACTGCTCCGTGGGCTGCACCGTGACGGCTGAGGTGCAGAACGGCGTCTGGGTAGGGCAGGAGCCCTCCTGGGACAGCCCGATCAACCGCGGCACGCATTGCGCCAAGGGCGCCTCGGTGCGTGAGCTGACGCATGGCGACCGCCGCCTGAAATATCCGCTGAAGCTGGTGGACGGGCAGTGGCAGCGCCTGTCCTGGGATCAGGCGATCAGCGAGATCGGCGACAAGCTGCTGGAGATCCGCCAGAAGTCGGGGCCGGATTCGGTCTTCTGGCTGGGCAGCGCCAAGTTCTCCAACGAAGGCGCCTATCTGATGCGCAAGTTCGCGGCCTTCTGGGGCACCAATTCGGTGGACCATCAGGCGCGCATCTGCCACTCCACCACTGTCGCCGGCGTGGCCAATGTCTTCGGCTATGGCGCGCAGACCAACAGCTACAACGACATCCGAAATGCCCGCACCATCATCATCATGGGCGGCAATCCGGCGGAAGCGCATCCCATTGCCATGCAGCATGTGCTCGCGGGCAAGGAGCAGAACCGCGCGAACATGATCGTCATCGATCCGCGCTTCACCCGCACGGCGGCGCATGCCACCGAATATGTGCGGCTGCGGCCCGGCACCGATATCCCGGTCATCTGGGGCATGCTCTGGCACATCTTCGAGAATGGCTGGGAGGACAAGGACTTCATCGCCCAGCGTGTCTTCGGCATGGATGACGTCCGCAAGGAAGTCGCCAAGTGGAACCCGGCCGAGGTGGAGCGCGTCAGCGGCGTGCCGCCGGAACAGCTGAAGCGCGTGGCGCAGATCTTCGCGACGCAGAAGCCCTCCACCCTCGTCTGGTGCATGGGCGCGACGCAGAAGACGGTGGGCACCGCCAATGTGCGCGCCTATTCGATCCTGCTGATGGCCACCGGCAATGTCGGCAAGCCCGGCACCGGCGCCAATATCTTCCGTGGCCATACCAACGTGCAGGGCGCGACCGATCTCGGCCTCGATACCACGACCCTGCCCGCCTATTACGGCATCGACGAGAATGCCTGGCGCCATTGGTGCCGGGTCTGGGACGTGCCCTATGACTGGATGGTCTCCCGCTTCGCCAGCAAGAAGCTGATGGAGACGCCGGGCATCCCGACCACCCGCTGGTTCGATGCGGTGCTGCTGCCCAAGGAACAGGTGGAGCAGCCCGATAACCTGAAGGCCATGATTGCCGTCGGCCATGGCGGCAATACCGTCAGCCGCATGCCCGAGGCCGTGAAGGGCATGGAGAAGCTGGAGCTGCTGGTGGTGGCGGACCCGCATCCCACCAACCTCTCCAGCATGTCGAACCGGCGCGACAATACCTACCTGCTGCCGATCTGCACGCAGTTCGAATGCTCGGGCAGCCGCACGGCCTCCAACCGCTCGCTGCAGTGGTACGAAGCGGTGGTGAAGCCGATCTTCGAGAGCAGGACCGACTACGAACTCTTCTACCGGCTGGCCGAGAAGCTCGGCTTCGCGCAGGAAATGTTCAAGACCATGGAGGTCCGCGGCAAGGAGCCCACGGCCGAGAGTATCCTGCGCGAGATCAACCGCGGCGCCATCTCGACCGGCTATTCCGGCCAGTCGCCGGAGCGGCTGAAGCTGCATATGCAGCACCAGGCGGATTTCGACGTGGTGACGCTGCGCGGCAAGCCCGGAACGCCGGTGGCGGGCGAGACCTATGGCCTGCCCTGGCCCTGCTGGGGCTCGCCGGAGATGAAGCATCCCGGCAGCCATCTCCTCTACAACACCAACCTGCATGTGAAGGAAGGCGGCGGCACCTTCCGCGCCCGCTTCGGCGTGGAGCGCAACGGACAGACCCTGCTGGCCGAGGGCTCCTATTCCAAGGGCTCCGAGATCACCGACGGTTATCCGGAATTCACCGTGGCCGTGCTGAAGCGGCTCGGCTGGTATGACGAGCTGACGCCACAGGAGAAGGAAATCATTGCCCGCGTCGGCGAGGGGAACGAGGACCGCGTCTCCTGGTCCACTGACCTCTCCTTCGGCATCATCCGCGTGGCGATGGAGCATGGCTGCGTGCCCTACGGAAACGCCAAGGCGCGCGGCAATGCCTGGAACCTGCCGGACCCCGTGCCGGTGCATCGCGAGCCGATCTATACGCCGCGCACCGACCTGATCGCCGAATACCCGACGCTCGACGACCGCCGTGGCTTCCGCATGCCACACCTCGGCAAGTCGGTGCAGCAGCGCTCCTACCAGGTGGCGCAGAGCTTCCCGATCATCCTCACCTCCGGCCGCCTGGTCGAATACGAGGGTGGCGGCGAGGAGACGCGCTCCAACCGCTGGCTGGCCGAATTGCAGCAGGACATGTTCGTCGAGATCAACACCCAGGATGCCGCCGAGCGCGGCGTCAAGGATGGCCAGTTCGTCTGGGTGGATGGCGCCGAGAACCAGGCCAAGGTGCGAGTGAAGGCGCTGGTCACCGACCGTGTCGGCAAGGGCGTGGCCTTCATGCCCTTCCATTTCGGCGGCTGGTGGCAGGGCGAGGACCGGCGTGGCTACTACCCGCCGGGCACCGACCCGATCGTGCTGGGCGAAAGCGTGAATACCCTGACCACCTATGGCTATGACCCCGTGACCGCGATGCAGGAAACCAAGGTCACGCTCTGCCAGATCCGCACGGCGTAAGGAGGGACCGAAGACATGGCCCGCATGAAGTTCCTCTGTGACAGCGACCGTTGTATCGAGTGCAACGCCTGCGTCACCGCCTGCAAGAACGAGCACGAGGTGCCCTGGGGCATCAACCGGCGCCGCGTCGTCACGCTGAATGACGGCAAGCCGGGTGAGCGCAGCATCTCCATGGCCTGCATGCACTGCACGGACGCGCCCTGCCAGGCCGTCTGCCCGGTGGACTGCTTCTACACCACGGCCGACCACATCGTGCTGCACGACAAGGACCTGTGCATCGGCTGTGGCTATTGCTTCTACGCCTGCCCCTTCGGCGCCCCGCAATATCCGAAGGTCGGCAATTTCGGCGGGCGCGGCAAGATGGATAAGTGCACCTACTGCGCCGGCGGCCCGCAGGCGGACAATTCGGCGGCCGAATACGCGCAATACGGTGCCAACCGCATCGCCGAGGGCAAGCTGCCGCTCTGCGCGGAAATGTGTTCCACCAAGGCGCTGCTGGCCGGCGATGGCGAAATCATCGCCAGCATCTACAAGGAACGCGTGCAGGTACGCGGCTATGGTGCCGGCGCCTGGGGCTGGCGCACCGCCTATCGTGAGACGGTGGGTGTGTGATGCGGCGCGCAGTCCTCACCCTCGCCCTGGCCCTGCCCTTGCTGACCGGCGTTGCCCAGGCGCAGCAGCAGCAGGCTCCGCAAAGCCCTGAGACGCAGCAGGCCGTGCCGCAATCGGCGCAGCCCGCCCAGCAGCAGTCGCAGGAGAATGGCGCCGGCCCGCCCGCCGGCGCGCCGGATGTGCAGAACGCCACGCCGGAGAGCCAGTCCGCCGGGCAGAACCAGCAACGGCAGGTGCCCGAGACCACCGACACCTCGGCCCCCACCGGCGCGCCCGCC
>JH599938.1 GCA_000245075.1 Acetobacteraceae bacterium AT-5844 | reverse complement strand
CCATCAAAATCACCCAACACCCAGCCCCCACACACAAGGCGCTGGGTTTTTTCGTGGCCGCACAAGGCAATGGGGAGGCATAGGCCTCCCCGCTGTTACCCAATCTGCTTCAGTCCTTTCCGGAAGCGCTGCCCATTGGCCACATAATGGCCCGCCGAGCGCTTCAGCCCTTCCAGCGACGTCTCGTTCAGCGTCCGCACCACCCGCGCGGGTGAGCCAACGATCAGGCTGTTATCCGGAAACTCCTTGCCTTCCGTCACCAGCGCATTGGCGCCCACCAGGCAGCCCTTGCCGATCTTGGCGCCATTCAGCACCGTCGCGCCCATGCCGATCAGCGAGCCGTCGCCGATCGTGCAGCCATGCACGATGGCGTGGTGCCCGATGGTGCAATCCGCACCGATGCTGACGGGAAAGCCCGGGTCCGCATGCACCATCACCCCTTCCTGAAGGTTGGTGCGCGCGCCAATGGAAATCTGCTCGTTATCCCCGCGCACCACGGCGCCGAACCACAGTGAAACATCCTCGCCCACCGTCACCTTGCCGATGAGATGCGCATCCGGCGCCACCCAGTAGCGGCCTTCTTCCGGCAGAGACGGGCTTTGTTCATCGAGGGCATAGACCGGCATATCGTTCCTCCTGACCAGCCCACATTGTCGGCAGCCTGGCCGCACCGGCGCAAGAGGCTTACCTTGGGCGCCGCATCCGCCCTGGCGCCACGCCGGTCCAGCCCTTGAAGGCGCGGGAGAGCACGGCAGCATCGGCATAGCCAAGCTGGCGGGAAATATCCTTCACGCTCGGCCCGCCATCCCGCAGCAGGCTCTCCGCCGTGCGGCGGCGGTATTCCCGCAGCAGCAGCCGAAAGCTGGTACCTTCCTGCTCCAGCCGCCGTTGCAGGCTGCGCGGCGCCAGCCCCATCGCGGCGGCCACCGCGCGCAGGGAGGTGCCATCCCCCCGCCGCAGCACTTCCCCCACCGCCCCGGAGAGGCTCAAAGGCGCGCCGGTATCGCCGATGAGATCAGCCAGGTGCCGCTCCAGCACCTCCACCAGCCCGGCATTGCCCGGTGGCCCCGGCCGCTCCTGCGCCGGCAGGTCCAGCGCCAGCCGGTTGGCCGGCTGCTGGAAGCGCACCGGCACCCCGAAATACCGCCCGAGCCGCTCCGCACCGCTTGATGGCGGGGCATGTTCGAAACCCACCTCCACCGGCCGCCACCCCGGCCCCAGCCTGCGGCGGATCAGCGCGCAGAGATTGGCCATGGTGAATTCCGCATCCTGCCGCCGTGGCCAGATGCCTGGGTCGTCGATGCGGTACTCGCATTCCGCGCGCCCGTCCTGCAGGCGCAGCGTCATCACCGTGCGGTTCTGCACTGCCGTCAGATAGCGGGCGAAGCTGCGGAGCGCGGCCTCCAGCGTCGGCTGCAACACGAAGATCAGCCCGAGCGGCCCCAGCTCCTCCGGCTTCAGGGCCTGCGCCAGCTCCAGCCCCAGAAACGGGTCGTCCAGCGCCGCCGCGGCATCCTCGAACAGCGCCACATAGCGGCCGAGCGGCACCACGGAATAATGGTCGGCCGCCCTGGGCCGCCGCACGCCATGCCGGGCCAGCAATGCCCCGGCATCCTGCCCGGCCCCGGCCACCGCATCCACCACCAGCGCCAGGATGGAAGCGCGGATCACCGGCACCGGCTGGCGCGCGGTCTCGAAATCCTTCGTCAGGCGGGGAGGAGGGGACACAGCGCCGAGATTACGCCCCGTCTGGCGTTAATTGCAAAGAAGTCGTCGCGAAATATCATTCCGGCGCGGCCAGGCCAGCGGCACTCTTTCCGCCGCACCATCCGCCTGGAAACGGCCCCGCCAGAGGCGTCGCGGGCGGCTGGTTTCAGGGAAGCCCGTCACCCGGCCCAAGGCCGGTCAGGCCGCGCGCGCCGCGCCGGCCCCAGGAGAGATGTGCCCATGAGCTCCGCCACCATCGCCTGCTGCGGCAGCACCGCCGCCCAGGATACCACCCCGGACACCGCCCATCCGCTGGACCCGCTGAGCCCGGCGGAACTGCTGCGCGTCGTCGCCATCACCCGTGCGGACCCCGCCCTCGGCCCCGGCCTGCTCTTCGAGACGGTGGAGCTGATGGACCCGCCCCGGGAGGCCCTGGCCGAATGGCCCGCCACCCCCGTGCCGCGCATCGCCCGCGCCAACCTCTTCCGGCGGCAGGAGGCGGGGGTGTGGCGCCTGCTGGTCTCGCTGGATGAAGGCAAGGTGCTCTCCGCCACGCACCTGCCGGATGCGCGCCCGCTCATCCAGATCGAGATGTTCCTGGAGGTGGAAGGCATCGTCCGCGCCGATCCGCGCTTCATCGAGGCCTGCCGCAAGCGCGGCATCGAGGATATGGAGAAGGTCTGCGTCGACCCCTGGTCCGCCGGCAACTTTGGCGTGGAGGGGGAGGAGGGCGGCTACCTCGTCCACGCCTTCGCCTGGCTGCGGCTGCGGGAGAACGAGAACTTCTACGCCCATCCCATCGAGGGCGTGAACGCCGTGGTGGACCTCCGGGCCGGCAGGGTCATCCGCGTGGATGATTACGGCGTCATCCCCGTGCCGATGACAGAGGTGAACTACGACAGCGACTTCGCGACGGAAACGCGCGATCCCTACAGGCAGCTCGACGTCGTGCAGCCCCAGGGCGTCAGCTTCCGCATGGAAGGCAACCTTCTCACCTGGGACCGTTGGTCGCTCCGCATCGGTTTCAACGCCCGCGAATCCCTCACACTGCATGACATCCGCTACGACGGCAGGCCCATCGTCCACCGCGCCTCACTGGTGGAAATGGTCGTGCCCTATGGCAGCCCGCAGAATGGCCATTACCGCAAGAATGTCTTCGATGTCGGCGAATACGGTCTCGGCAAGCTCGCCAATTCGCTGAAGCTCGGCTGCGACTGCCTGGGCACCATCCAGTACCTCGATGCGCATCTCGGCACCATGACAGGCGAGGTGATGACCATCGAGAACGCCGTCTGCATCCATGAGGAAGATGCAGGCTTGCTCTGGAAGCATTGGGATTTCCGTACGGAGCGCACCGAGGTCCGCCGCGCGCGCAAGCTAGTGGTCTCCACCATCTGCACCGTCGGCAACTACGAATATGCGCTCTACTGGTACTTCCACACGGATGGCGCCATCCAGTTCGAGGTGAAGGCGACAGGCATCATCAACACCGCCGCCTGCATCCCCGGCCAGCCCGGCAAGTATGCAAAGGAAGTCTCACCCGGGGTGGCGGGGCAGATCCACCAGCACATCTTCTGCGCCCGGCTGGAAATGGCGGTGGACGGCCCCGGCAACAGCGTCGTCGAGTGCAACACCTATGCCGAGGAAGGCCCGCAAAATCCCTACGGAAACGCCTTCTACGAGCAGGAGACCATCCTCCCCACCGAGCTCGCCGCCTGCCGCCGCATCGAACCCGCGACGATGCGCTACTGGAAGATCATCAACCCCAACAAGCTGAACCATGTGGGCCGGCCCGTGGGCTACAAGCTGGAGCCCTCCCACTGTGTCACCCCCTTCCTGCGGGAGGATTCACCCTCCGGCCGCCGGGCCGCCTTTACCCGCAACCACCTCTGGGTCACGGCCTTCGATCCCGAGCACCGCTACCCCGCCGGCGAGTACATGAACCACTCCACCGGCCATGACGACCTCTCCGAGCATGTGAAGCAGGACCGGCCGATCGAGAATGGCAGCCTGGTCGTCTGGCATACTTTCGGCCTGCACCATCCTGTGCGGCCGGAGGATTTTCCGGTACAGCCATGCATCAGTACCGGCTTCCGCCTGATGCCCAGCGGATTCTTCGACCGCAATCCGGGCATCGACCTGGCGCCGGCCCCCAACGCCGCCAGCCGGCATGCCAAGGCCTGTTGCTCATGACCCTGCCTTCCGACCCCAATGCGATGACCGCGGCGGCCCTCTCGGCCGCCATCCGCGCGGGCGAGGTGTCCTGCCGCGAGGTGATGTCCGCCACGCTGGACCGCATCGAGCGCCTGAACCCCGCCGTCAACGCCATCGTCTCGTTGCGGGATCGGGAGGAGCTTCTGGCCGAGGCCGATACGCGGGACGCCCAGCGCGCCCGCGGCGAGATCATGGGCTGGATGCACGGCTTCCCCCATGCGGTGAAGGACCTCGCCCATGTGCGCGGCATCCCCACCAGCTACGGCTCGCCCTTCCTGAAGGACAACCTGCCCCCGCAGGATTCGCTGTTCGTCGAGCGCATCAAGCGGGACGGCGCCATCATCATCGGCAAGACCAACGTGCCGGAATTCGGCCTGGGCTCGCACAGCTACAACCCGGTCCACGGCGTCACCCGCAACGCCTACGACCAGTCCCGCTCCGCCGGCGGCTCCTCCGGCGGCGCGGCGGTCGCCGTGGCGCTGGGCATGGTGCCGGTGGCCGATGGCAGCGATTTCGGCGGCTCCCTGCGTAACCCGGCGGCGTGGAACAATGTCTTCGGCCTCCGCCCCTCCGCCGGGCGGGTGCCGTCCTGGCCGTCGCAGGAAGTGTTCTTCCAGCAGCTTTCCACCGACGGCCCGATGGCCCGCAACGTGACGGACCTCGCGCTGCTGCTCTCTACCATGGCGGGCCGGGACCCGCGCGCGGCCCTCTCCCTGGACGAATCGCCCGAGATGTTCGCCAAGCCGCTGGCCAAGGACATGCGCGGCACGCGCATCGGCTGGCTGTCGGACTACGCCCACGCCCTGCCCATGGAAGCCGGTGTCATCGACACCATGCGCCAGGGCCTCTCGGCGCTGGAATCCATCGGCTGCCGGGTGGAGGAGGCCCGCCTGCCGCTCTCCCGCGACCAGATCTGGGAGACCTGGCTGGCCACCCGCCACTTCCTGGTGATGGGCACGCTGATGCCGCACTACCAGGACCCCGAGAAGCGCGCCCAGATGAAGCCGGAAGCCATCTGGGAAGTGGAAGGCGGGCTGAAGATGACGGCGCAGGAGGCCCAGCGCGGCTCCGTGCAGCGCACCACCCTCTACCAGGCCATGCTGTCCCTCTTCTCGCAGTACGACGCGCTGGTGCTGCCCACCGCCCAGTGCTTCGCCTTCCCAGCCGAATGGACCTGGCCCAAGGAGATCGCGGGCACGGAGATGGACACCTATCACCGCTGGATGGAGGTGGTGTTCCCCGCCAGCCTCTCCGGCTGCCCGGTCATCAGCGTGCCCGCCGGCTTCGGCGGCGCGGCCAACCTGCCGATGGGCATGCAGATCATCGCCCCGCCGCGCCAGGACCTCGCCCTGCTGCGGCTGGCCCATGCCTATGAGCAGGCCATCGCGCCGATGCTGGAACGCGCGCCCGCCCTGCTGCGCGCCGCCTGATCGCGGGGGAAGGAGAGGGGAGAGGCAGAGGGGCGGAAATCCCCGCGCTTCTCCCCATATCCTCCCCGATGAGCAAGAATGATCGCCCCTGCATCAAGGTCTGCCACTTCGATGACGATGCCGGTTGGTGCCTCGGCTGCGGCATGACCAAGCAGGAGCGCAAGGCGTGGAAGCGCGTTCCCCGCTACCGCGAGGCCATTCTGGAAAACCTGCCGGCCCGCCTGGCGGCCCTGGCGGCCGAGGGCCATGTGACAGGGCCAGAGGCCGGAAAGAAGAAGCACTGACCGCCGGGCTGAAACTCCCCCTTCAGCCCCGCGTCAGTTGCCGGCCGGGGCAGCCCCGGCCAGCCCGTCAAAGCCCTTTCGCGGCCTTGCGCAGCAGCCAGCCCTTCCAGCCGGATGCCTGATGGATCGCCTGCCGGAGCGCCTTCAGCTCCGCCTCCGCCTTGGATCGGGCGAGAGATGCCTCCACCGCGTGCCCCCGCGCGATCTGCCGTTCCTCCTCCAGCGACGCCATGCGCTTGGCCAGCACCAGCTGCCCGGCGTCACTTCCCCCCAACTCCACCTGCTTCAGAAGCGCGCGCGCTTCCTCCAGCTCACGCCGCAGGCGGGAAATCTCGGCCCCAGGATCAACGGCCGGGCTTGCCCCCGTGCGGCGACGCTCAGCCGAGCGTTTCGGACGGCCACGTCCCATGCTGCTCTCCCCCTCTCGTAGCAGCCCCCAGGGTACCAGCCCGGCACCCGTCACGGGAGACCCCCCTCCCTGACGATGGGGGGAGCCAAGGCCACGCTCGCGCCACCCGCCGCAACCCCGGGTGGGGAGCGGCGTTGCCTGCCTGTCGCCTGTTCTGCCTGCCGCCCCGGCGGTGGGGTGGAGAAGGGCGCCGCAACAGAAGGAGCCGACTTTTCATGGCCCGTTTTTCCCTCGCCCTGGCCGCGGCCACCGTGGCCGCCACGGCCCTGACCGCCTCTCTGGCCGCCAACCCGGCCCAGGCGCAGGTCTCTCCCTATGGCACCCCGGTCGCGCCGCCGCCGGGCTACCAGGCGCCGCCGCCGGCACCGATGCCGGGCGGCTATCCGCCGCCTGCCTCCGTGCCTGGCGGTTATCCGCCACCCGCGACCGTGCCTGGCGGTTATCCGCCGCCGCCGGCCATGCATCAGGGCATGCCGCCCACGCATGTGCCCCCCGCCCCCATGGGCGCGGCGCCCATGGCTCCGCCGATGGGCGGCCCGCAGACGACCTATGGACGCCCGACGGTGCCGACCCCGGCCCAGCCCTTCAGCAACCTGCAGCTGCCCCGTGAGAATGTGGGCGACGGCGCCTATGGCGGCGGCGGCGTGGTGCTGGAATACCTGCCGGATGGCACGCGCCGCGTCATCCCGCGGTAATCGAAGCGCCAGCTTCGGCATAGGAAAGGGCGGGGGAGCATCGCTTCCCCGCCCTTTTTCCGTTCCGTCTCAGCTGGCGTGGCTGACAAAATCTCGCAAATTTCCGGGCCCTCAGCCGCCTTCCCACACTCCCAGCCGCTGAGACCGCGCCGCCGCTTCCGCCCGCCGCAGCTCAGGAGGGGCATCGGTCGTCGTACGCCCGCCGCCATTGGAGAGCACCAACTCCGACAGGTCCCGCCCATCCACCGTGCAGCGCCATGTGGCGGCATCCCGCGCCTCGCACACCGCCTCCCGGCCCGCGATCCAGTCGGTCATCGGCCCCACGAAGCCGCCACCCACGCCCACGATCCCCGCCAGCCGCACCTCACGTCCTTCCACCATCAGCGTCGCGGTATCCATCACCCGTGGCACGCCGCGCAGCGTCTGGCTGGTCTCGGGGGCAGGGGCGGGCTCCGGCGCGCCGCTCGGCGCGGCGGCGGTGCGAATGCTGTCCGCCTCGCGCATGAAGGCCTGCCAGATGCGAGCGGGCAGGCCGCCACCGCCGACATTCTGCATCGGGCTGTTGTCGTCATTGCCGACCCATACGCCCACCACCGCATCGGCCGTCATGCCGATAAACCAGGCGTCGCGGCTGTCCTGGGTGGTGCCGCTCTTGCCGGCCGCCGGCCGGTCCAGCCGCGCCGCGCGGCCCGTGCCCTGCTGCACCACGGCCTGCATCAGGTCCAGCATGCCCTGCTGCACGGCCGGGGAGACGCTGGCGGCCGGTGCCCGGTCCGGGCGGGTGTAGAGCGCCCGGTCCCGCGCCCGCACTTCCTGAATCAGATAGGGCCGCACCTGGTGCCCATAGGCTACGCTGCCGAAGGCCCCCACCAGCTCCGCCAGTGTTGCCTCCGTGGTGCCCAGCGCCATGCTTGGGTTCAGCGGCATGTCGCCGGTCAGCCCCAGCCGGCGCGCCATCTCGGCCACCTTGTCCCGCCCCACGGCCTCCTGCACCCGCACCGCGGCGGTGTTGAGGGAGCGGGCAAAGGCCTCCCGCAGCGTCACCATGCCGGCGAAGCGCCCATTGGCATTGCCCGGCGACCAGTTGCCGATGGTGAGCGGCGCGTCCTCCACCATCCGGTCCGGCCCCCAGCCCGCCTGCAGGGCGGCGGAATAGACGAACAGCTTGAACAGCGAGCCCGGTTGCCGCCGCGCCTGGGTGATGCGGTTGAACTGGCTGCTGGCGTAGTCCACGCCACCCACGGCGGCCAGCACCGCGCCATCCGGTGCCAGCGCCAGCAGCGCCGCCTGGCTCACATGGTGCCGCTCACCCTCCCGAGCGATCGCCTCGGCCACCACGCGCTCCGCCAGGTCCTGCAACCGGGGGTCCAGCGTGGTGCGCACGGAAAGGTCCATCGGCAGCGGCCCGACCAGCCGGCGCGCCTCGCTATCCGCCCAGTCGGAGAAATAGCCGCGCCCCACCAGCGGCTCCGGCGGCGCCTGCAACGTCACCGGCGCGGCCCGGGCGGCCGCCACCTGCTCCGGCGTCGCCGCACCCGTCTCCTCCATCACGGAGAGCACCACATCCGCCCGCGCCTTGGCGCCTTCGAGGTTACGGATGGGAGAGAGCGCGGAAGGCGCTCGCAGCAGCCCGGCGATCATCGCCGCCTCCGGCAGGCTCAGCTCCGCCGCCGGCTTACCGAAATAGCGCCGCGCCGCAGCATCGGCGCCCACCGCGCCGGCCCCGAAATAGGCGGCGTTCATGTAGCGGGCGAGGATTTCCTCCTTGGAGAGGCTGCGCTCCATCCAGATCGCCAGCATCGCCTCCTGCACCTTGCGGGTGAGGGTCTTCTCCTGGCTCAGATAGGTCAGCCGGGCGAGCTGCTGGGTGATGGTGCTCGCCCCCTCCCGCACCCGGCCCGTCGTCACGGCACGGGCAATGGCGCGCATGATGCCCCGCGCATCCACGCCCGGGTGGTCGTAGAAGCGCCGGTCCTCGATGGCGATCACGGCTTCCGCCAACGGGTGGGGCAGCGCATCGGCGGTGATGGGCTGGCCGCGCAGCACGCCGCGCGTGGCGAAGCCGCTGCCGTCCCGGTTTTCCAGGATCAGCGTGGCCGGCGTCGCCGTCGGCTCCAGCCCGCCCCCCACCGGCACCTGCAACAGGCACCAGCCCAGGAACAGCACCACCGCCGCGAACCCGCCACCGAACACCGCCAGCAGGCGGGGGAGGGTGAACAGGCGGAAGCGCCGGCGCGCCGGGGGGTTGGTATCCTGCTTCTTCATCCGTGCCGTCATGCCTTCGCTCGTCCAGAATCCGCGTGCGGGTGGGGTACAGGCAGGCAGGCGCCCTTGGCCAGCCACGCGCGGTGCCAACAGCCATGCCAGCGTCTCGTTTCAAGCAGACGTGCGATGTGTTTCGTTGTGTTTTTCGCCGGGTATTTTTCCGGCCTGCGCACACATCCTTACCAAAGTGACAATCAGCGGCGTCACATTCGCCAAGCCTGCCTCGTCTTGTGGCTGAGAACCCGCCCGCATGGGCAAGAGAGGAGTCAGGCTATGAAGATCGTCGTCATCGGCGGCACCGGCCTCATCGGGTCCAAGCTCGTCGCCCGCTTGTGGGAGCGCGGGCATGAGCCCGTCCCTGCCTCGCCCGGCACCGGCGTCAACACCATCACCGGGGAAGGGCTCAATGCCGCGCTGGCCGGTGCGCAGGTCGTGGTCGATGTGGCGAACTCGCCCTCCTTCGAGGACCAGGCGGTGCTCGATTTCTTCCAGGCCTCCGGCCGCAACCTGCTCGCGGCGGAACAGAAGGCCGGCGTGCGCCACCATGTCGCGCTCTCCGTCGTCGGGACGGAACGCCTGCAACAGAGCGGCTACTTCCGCGGCAAGCTGGCGCAGGAGCAGCTGATCAAGGCCTCGCCCATTCCCTACACCATCGTCCACGCCACGCAGTTCTTCGAATTCCTCGGCGGCATCGCGCAATCCGGCGCGCAGGGCCAGGGGCAGGGCCAAGGCGTGCGGCTCTCCTCCGCCTACATCCAGCCCATCGCCTCCGATGACGTCGCCGAGGCGATGGCCGATGCCGCCCTGGCGGAACCCGTGAACGGCACGGTGGAAATCGCCGGGCCCGAGCGCGTGCGCATGGCGGATCTGGTGGCCCGCTACCTGAAGGCCACAGGCGACGACCGCCCCGTCCAGGCCGACCCCGGCGCCCTCTATTTCGGCACTCCGCTCAACGACCGTTCCCTGGTGCCCGGCGAAAATGCGCGCCTCGGCGCCATCGGCTTCGAGGAATGGTTCGCGCGCCGCGCCTCGTAACGCTCGCTATCTCCCCTTTTCCCAAGGTATCAACTCATGTTTCTCCGAATCCTGTTCGCCGCCGCCCTGGCGGTGCTGTCCGTCCCTGCCGCCTTCGCCCATGGCGCGGCGGATGACGGTTCCCGCGTCACGCTGATCTATGAGCACGCCCTGCCCAACGTGCCGGGCAAGAGCATCAAGGCCGTGATGGTGGAGTACCAGCCCGGCGGCTCCTCCGCCGCGCATACCCACGCGCCCTCCGCCTTCATCTTCGCCACGGTGCTGCAGGGTGCCATCCGCAGCCAGGTGAATGATGGCCCCGCCACCACCTACCGCGCCGGCGAGAGCTTTTCCGAAATGCCGGGGGACCGCCACGCCGTCAGCGAGAATGTCAGCACCACCGAGCCCGCGCGCCTGCTGGCCGTCTTCGTGGTCAACACGGATGAAACCGAGCTGACCATCCCCATCCCACGCTGACGCCATCTCTGGCTTAAAACTTGCTTTCCATTCCGCCAGTCTCTCACGCGCAAGGAGCCTGGCGGCATGGATATCGGCGTCTTCATCCCCATCGGCAACAATGGCTGGCTGATCTCCACCAACGCACCCCAGTACAAGCCCAGCTTCGAGTTGAACAAGCAGGTCGCGCAGCGGGCGGAGCACTATGGCCTCGACTTCCTGCTCTCCATGATCAAGCTGCGCGGCTTCGGCGGAAAGACCGAGTTCTGGGACCACAACCTGGAATCCTTCACGCTGATGGCCGGCCTCGCCGCCGTCACCACACGCATCAAGCTGTTCGCCACGGCCGCCTCCCTGGTCATGCCGCCGGCCATCGTGGCGCGCATGGCCACCACCATCGATTCCATCGCCCCCGGCCGCTTCGGTGTGAACCTCATCACCGGCTGGCAGCGCCCCGAATATTCCCAGATGGGCATGTGGCCGGGCGATGAGCACTACAGCCGCCGATATGAGCATCTTTCGGAATATGCCCGCGTGCTGGAGGATCTCTGGTCCACCGGCCAGTCCGACTTCCGCGGCGAGTTCTTCCAGATGGATGATTGCCGCCTGAGCCCGCTGCCGCAGCAGGGCATCAAGGTCGTCTGCGCCGGGCAGAGCCAGGCCGGGCTGGAATTCATGGCCCGCCACGCGGACTATAATTTCTGCATCGGCAAGGGCATCAACACGCCCCAGGCCGTCGCGGGCGTCACCGCCCGTGTCCAGGCCGAAGCCGCCAAGACCGGCCGCGATGTCGGCTCCCTGGCCCTCTTCATGGTCATCGCCGACGAGACGGACGAGGCGGCCAGGGCGAAGTGGGAACACTACCAGGCCGGCGCCGATACCGAGGCCATCGCCTGGATGGCGGACCAGACCTCGGCCGACAAGCGCTCCGGCGACGATACCAATGTCCGCCAGTACGCGCTGCCGGAAGGCGCCATCAACCTGAACATGGGCACGCTCATCGGCTCCTACGCCTCCGTCGCGCGGATGCTGGACGAGCTCTCGGAAGTGCCCGGCCTCGCCGGCGTCATGCTGACCTTCGATGACTTCATCGAGGGCATCGAGGCCTTCGGCCAGCACATCCAGCCCCTGATGCGCTGCCGCCAGCACCTTCGCGCCAGCGTGGCCGAGCCGGCCTGAGCCGCAGCCGCCGAGCACACGCCACCACCGAAGCCCCCCCTTTGGCGCTCGCCTCGCGCGGGCGTATATCCCGGGAAACCCGCCGCGCCAGCGGCGGGAGGGACAAAGGAACACCCAGCATGGACCGGCGCAGTTTTCTGGCCGTGGCCTCGGCGGCCTCTTTCTTCAGCTACGACGCCCTCTCGCGCGCCAGCGCCGCGACGCCGGGCAATGTGCTGGTGGTCGCCCAGCAGCTCGACAACGTCACCAGCCTCGACCCGCAGGAGAGCTTCGAGGCCGTGGCGGCCGAAATCGCGGGCAACATGTACCAGAAGCTGGTCCGCCCCAACCCGGAGAAGCCGGAGGAACTGCGCGGCGACCTGGCGGAATCCTGGACCGTCTCCGACGACCGCAAGACCATCACCTTCAAGCTGAAGCCGGATGCCGCCTTCTCCTCCGGCGCCCGGGTCACAGCGGAGGATGTGGCCTTCTCCCTCGCCCGCGCGGTGAAGCTGGACAAGAGCCCGGCCTTCATCATCAACCAGTTCGGCTTCACCAAGGAAAACGTGGAAAGCCGCATCCGCGCGACAGCGCCGGATACGCTGGTCATCGAGCTCGATGGCACCACTTCCCCCGCCTTCGTCCTCTACTGCCTTTCCGCCAATGTCGGCTCCGTGGTGGAGAAGAAGGTGGTGCTGGCCAATGCCCAAGGTGATGACCTCGGCAATGGCTGGCTGAAGAGCAATTCCGCCGGCTCCGGCGGCTGGGTCATGCGCTCCTGGAAGGCCAGCGAAAGCGCCATCCTGGAAGCCAGCCCCGCCCAGGCGAAGCGCGGCCCCATCCGCCGCATCATCATCCGCCACATCGTGGACCCCTCGGCCCAGCTCCTGCTGCTGCGCAACGGCGATGCCGATATCGCCCGCAACCTGACCACGGAGCAGATTCGCGCCCTGCAGGGTGACGACAACTTCACCCTGGTGCGCAAGGCCGCCGCCTCCCTGGTGCTCATCCAGCTCAACACGGCCAACCAGTACCTGGCCAAGCCGCAGGTGCGGCAGGCCATCAAATGGGCCATCGACTACCGCGCCATCCAGGCCAACCTCGTCTCTCTCACCCATGCGGTGCACCAGAGCTTCCTGCCCGTGGGCTTCCCTTCGGCGGTGACGGACACACCCTTCCAGAAGGACCCCGCCAAGGCCAAGGCGCTGCTGGCCGAGGCCGGGCATCCGGACGGGTTCGAGATCGTCATGGACCACTACTCGGCCCAGCCCTACCCGGATATCGCCCAGGCCCTGCAGGCCGATCTGGCCGCCGTGGGCATCCGCCTGCGCCTGCTGCCCGGCGAGAACCGCCAGGTGCTCACCAAGACCCGCGCGCGCCAGCACGAGGCAGCGCTCACCGCCTGGGGCGCGGACTACTTCGACCCCAACACCAATGCGGAAGCCTTCTGCGTCAACACGGATAACACCGCCAACGCCCGCAACCGCACCCTGGCCTGGCGCAACTCGTGGGAGGACGCCTCCTTCACCCAGCGCTCCCTGGACGCGCTGAAAGAGGCTGATTCCGCCAGGCGCCTTGCCCTCTACGACCAGCTCCAGCGCGACCACATGCAGCAGAGCCCCTTCGTCTTCATGCTGCAGACCACCAATACCGCCGCCTGCCGCAAGGGCGTGGAAGGCGTGCGCCTCGGCACGCTGCCGGACAGCAATTCCTATAACGAGGTGAAGAAGTCCTGAGGTAATGCCGGGGATATTGCGATATCCCTGGAATTTCCCGCCTGTTTCGCCATCCTGAGGCGCCGATGCGCCCGAGGGTGGCGAAATCAGCCCGCCCCACACCCTCCATCCCGGAAGAAGGAGACAGGCACTGGGAAATCTCATTCCCCGCCTGCCATCCTCTCCCGCCGCGCACGCCAAGAGCCGAGATCCCATGCCGCTAGCCAACTGGTCCGCCGCCGCCGATGCCGCATCCGCCCTGGTCGCCGGCTGGAATGAGGGAGACGCGCCCGGCGGCGCCATCCTGGCCTTCGATGCCCGCAAGATTCACGTGGCCGTCGCCGCGGGTTTGGCGAATCTCGCCACGGCCACGCCGTTCTCGGCGGATACCGTCGTGCGCTACGCCTCCGTCACCAAGCATGTCCTCGCCGCCATGCAGCGCCGCCACCGTGCGCAGGTGGCGCTGGAAGACCCCCTGGGCCGCCACCTGCCCGAACTGCGCGGCCCGATGGCCGAGGTCACCATCGGCCGTGCCCTGGACATGACCGGCGGCCTGCCGGATGTGCGGGAGACGCTGAGCCTGCTCGGCCTCTCCGTCCACACCGCCACCGAGGCCGGGCCGCTCCTGGAATTCATCGCCAGCCTGGGCGCGCTGAACTTCCCCGCCGGCACCGAGGTCTCCTACTCCAACACCGGCTACCGGCTGGTGGAAACCGCGCTGGCCCGCCAGGGCCATGCCTTCGAGGACTTCCTGCAAACCGAGATTGCCCCCGCCCTCGGCATCCAGTGGCACGCCCCGGAGCGGTGGTTCGACATCGTCCCCGGCCTGGCCCCCGGCTATTGGCGCGGCGGCGAGGGCTGGCAACTCGGCACGGCGGGGCTGCACCTCTCGGCCTCCGGCAGCCTCACCGGCAGCGCACGGTCGCTGGCCATCTGGGCCCAGGCCATGCTGGCTGACCACGGCCCCGCCGCCGGCGTGCTGGCCGAACAGGCGGCGCTTCGTCATCTTTCCGATGGCCGCCCCACCCGCTACGGCCTCGGCCTCACCCACGGCACGCTGGGCGCGGTGGCGCTGGTCGGCCATGGCGGCTCCCATGTCGGCTACAAAACTTACCTGCTGCTGGCCCCCGCCGCGGGCGTCGGCGTCGTCATGGTCTCGAACCGCGAGGACGCCGCCTCCTACACCCTGGCGCTGAAGACCATGGCGGCCCTGCTGGACCAGCCCATGCCGCCCGCGACGACACTGCCGGAGGGCCTCTATGCCGAGGCCGGCACGAGCCACTGGCTGGAGGTGAAGGGCGGCACCGCCACCTTCCTCGGTGCCGGAGAGGCGCTCTACGAGTCGGGCGATGGCTGGGCCGTCTCCCTCTCCGCGCATCTGCCCATGCGGCTGCGCCCCGCCGATGGCGGCATTGAGGGCGAGATCGGCCATGTCCGCCGCTTCTTCCAGCCGGTGGCGGCGGACGACATCCTGGCGCAGGTGCAGGGCCACTGGTCCTGCCCCGCCTATCATGCCGGGTTCGATATCGAGGGAGACGGGCTGTTCATGGGCACCGGCCCGGCCCGCAGCCGCGCCACGCTCCGCCCCCTGGGCGAAGGCCGCCTGCTGGCCGAGACCGCCGATGGCCCATGGCAGAAGCAGTTCTCCCTGCGCTTCCAGGGTGGCACCGCCAGCCTCACCGCCAACCGCAGCCGGGTGCTGACTTACACGACTGTATAAAAACAGTTCAGCGGCACGCCGCCTCCCCGTGTTGACTTGCGAAAAGGGGAGGCGCAACCCTCGGGCCTGTAAGACGCAATGGAGGGGCGCCATGGATATCGGAGTACCGCTCAAGGACCTCGGACGCATCGACGTCTCCGGGCTCATCGCCCGGCTGCGCACGCTGACGGAAGAGGACTGGACCGGCAACACGATGCGCCAGGACATCCTGGCGGCGGAGGCCCATTCGGCCACCGACAACATCGTCCTGAAAACCGAGTGGCATCCCTCGGCCTCCGGCAGCAACCTCCAGCACTTCGAGGACCTGGTCTATGTCTGGGCCAAGTCCAAGGGCCACGACCCGGAGAAGTTCCTGCCCATCCTGCGGGAGGACACGGATTTCTGGCCCATCTACACGATGCCGGAGTGGCTGAAGTTCAAGGAAGTGCTGGAGCCTGTCATCGAGCAGGCCATCGCGCCCATCAAGACGCCGCGGGGCATTGTCAGCCGCCTGGCGCTGGTGCGGCTGAGGGGCGGCGGGCAGATCGCGCCGCATATCGACGGCCACGCCATGGCCACGCGCGCCCACCGCATCCATGTCTCGCTGAGCAGCACGCCAACGGTCGAGTACAAGATCGACGGCCGCAAGTTCACGATGGAAATGGGCCACGTCTACGACTTCAACAACCGCGTCCGCCACTCGGTGCGGAACAAGGGCCGTAACGCCCGCATCAACCTGTTCGTGGATTACTACCCGGACCGTGGGCTGGTCATTCAGAACCCGCTGAACGTGTCCCACCCGGTTCATGTGACGCCCACGCCGCGCGCGGCCTGAAAAAAGAAAGGCCCGGGGTGCTGTCCCGGGCCTTTCCCTGAAGCTCAAGCCTCCTGGCCTGAGCGGCGCCCTTAGTTCCTCACCGCCCCGGCCGCGGTCCACTCCGTGGAGGGCGGCTCGGCCGGCAGCACCTGTTCCTCCAGCTCCGCCAGGAAGTTCTCCGCCCAGCGGGAGGCCGTCTGTTCCTCCAGCCCCTGCATCATGGAGGTCCAGCGTTCCTTGCGTTCGCCCAGGGGCATCTTCAGCGCGCGGTGCAACTGTTCCGCCATGGCTTCGGCGTCCAGCGGGTTCACCAGCAACGCGCCATCCATCGCCTCGGCCGCCCCCGCGAAGGAGGACAGCACCAGCACGCCGGGATGCTCGGGGTCCTGAGCGGCGACATATTCCTTCGCCACCAGGTTCATGCCATCCCGCAGCGGCGTCACCAGCCCCACATCGGCGGCGCGATAGAACCCGGCCAGGGTATCGCGCGCCACGGCGCGGGCCACGTAGCGCACCGGCGTCCAATCGAACTCGGCGTAATCGCCATTGATCCGCCCCGCGAGAGTGTCCAGCTCCCGCTTCAGGTCGCGATAGGTTGCCACCTCGTTGCGGCTGCGCGCCGCCACCTGAAGGTAGGTTACGCGGTTCAGGTGCTCCGGGAAGTTCGCCAGCAGAGCACCAAAGCCGCGCAGACGGTGCGGAAGGCCCTTGGTGTAGTCCAGCCGCTCCGCGCCGACGATCAGCTGCCGGTCGCCCATGCTGGCCTTCATGCGCTGCGCATCCGGGCCAAAGGCCGCCTTGCGCGCCGTGGTGGCGAAGCCGCGCGTATCGATGCCGATGGCATGGGCGGAAAGCTGCGTCCGGCGCCGCACGCCGTCCCGCAGGGTGACGAGGCCACCACCCGCATCCATCTCCAGCCCCAGCCCATCGGTGAAGCAGTTGGTCATGCCCGCCAGATCACGCCGCGTCTGCACGCCGACGAGATCGTAGGCCAGCAGATCGCGCAGCAACGCATCGGCTCCCGGCAGGGCGGAGAAGACAGCCCAGGGCGGGAAGGGAATATGCAGGAAGAAGCCGATACGTTGCTTCGCGCCCAGCGCGCGCAGTTCCGCCGCAAGGGGGATGAGCTGGTAATCATGGATCCAGATGGTGTCATCCGGCCCCAACAGCTGCATCAAGGCCTTGGCGAAGTCCTTATTGACCCGCCGATAGGCATCCGCCTGCGCCCGGTCATATTCCAGCAGCCCGAGGCGGAAGTGGAAAAGCGGCCAGAGGATATTGTTCGAGTAGCCGGCATAGAAGCCGCGGTAATCGGCTTCATTCAGGTCGATCGTGGCGTAATCGATGCCCTGATGCCGCAACGCTTTCAATTCGCCGGTGGTCGGCTCCTTCGTGGTATCCCCGCTCCATCCGAACCAGAGGCCGCCACTGGCCTTCAAGACATCCTTCAACGCAACCGCAAGGCCACCAGCCGTGGGTTCACCACGCCTTGGCAGGGCCACGCGGTTGGAGACTACGACTAATCGCCCCACAGACCGTGCTCCCAAGAACGGCTCAAACGCATCGCCGAGAGAATCAGGCCAACGTGGGAATAGGTCTGAGGAAAATTCCCCCAGAGTTGATTCCGTTGCGGGTCCAGGTCCTCGGCCAGCAGTCCCAGATGATTCCGGCATGACAGAATGCTCCCGAACATCGCCCGCGCTTCTTCTGTGCGGCCAGCGGCCGCAAGGGCGTCCACGTACCAAAAGGAGCAAACGAGAAATGCGGTTTCAGGTTTCCCGAAATCGTCCGGCATGTCGTAACGGTAGATGAAACCGTCATGCAGAAGGGTTTGCGTCACGCGGTCGAGCGTGCCGAGAAAACGCGGATCCGTCGCTGTCACGAAGCCGATCTCGGGGAGCAGCAGAAGGGAGGCATCCATCCCATCCGACTCGAAACTCTCGACGAAACTGTTCAACTCCGGCCGGAAGGCCCGCTCGCAGATGGTGGCGTGCAGTGAACGGGCGGAAGAGGCCCAGCGCTCCGCCTCCTTCTCCAGCCCCAGATGCCGCGCGATCCCGGAAAGCCGCGCCAGCCCGGCCCAGCACATGGCGGCGGAGAAGGTGTGCACCCGCTCCCGCCCCCGATACTCCCAGATGCCTGCATCAGGCTGCAGCGCCAGCCTCTCGGCATGCTCGCCCAGCGTCTCCAGCAGGCGGAACAACGGCTTCCCGGCCGGCCGCGGCAGCCGCTGGTCGAAGAACATCTGCGCCGCCGCCATGATGACGGAGCCATAGACGTCGTTCTGCACCTGCTCCGCCGCCTCGTTCCCCACCCGCACAGGCCCCATGCCCAGGAAGCCCGGAAGGGCCTCGGCGATACGCTCCGTCATCGGCAGGGAAGGGACCAGCGGGTAGCATGGCCTCAGCACCCCGCCCGGCGAGATCGCGACCACGTTGGTCACGTAGCGGATGTACTCTTCCATGGTCTTGGTGGTGCCAAGCCGGTTCAGCGCCTGGACCGTGAAGAAGGCATCCCGCAGCCAGCAGTAGCGGTAATCCCAGTTCCGCTGGGTATAGGGCGCCTCGGGAATGGAGGTGGTCAGCGCCGCCACCACCGCCCCGGTCTCCTCGAAAGTGCAGAGCTTCAGCGTGATCGCGGCGCGGATCACCGCCTCCTGCCATTCGAAGGGCAGGTGCAGCCCGCGCGACCAGTCGATCCAGTAGGCTTCCGTTTCCCGGATGAAGTCCTGCACCAGGGTGTCGGTGTTCTCCGGCACCGTCTCGTCCGGCCCCAGGATGATCGAGACGGGCTGATCCAGCAGGAAGGGCGCTTCCTCCGCCAGGCAGGCCAGCGGCGCATCGGTCGTGACGCGCAGCGCCGCCGTATCCGTGAAATAACGCAGGTGGTTGGAGCCGGAGCGGCGCACCGGCGCCTCCCTTCCCCAATTGCCGCGCGGGCGCACCCGCAGGCGGATCAGCGGCGTGCCCGAGAGCGGCTCGATCCGCCGCACCAGCATGGGCGGGCGGAAGGTCCGGCCGAAGCGCCGGAAGCGCGGCGCGGCATCGATGATGCGCAGCCGCGCGCCGCGCTCATCCTCCAGCTCCGTCTCCAGCACGGCGGTATTGCGGTGGTAGGACTGCTTGCTGGACCTCAGCCCCACCATCTCGCATTCCATGTAGCCGTCCTGCGGCACCTCGCCGCCCAGCAGGGCGCAGAAGACCGGGTCGGCATCCAGGCGTGGCCAGCACAGCCAGGAACATCGCCCGAGGCGGTCGAACAGTCCGGAGATGATCCCGTTGCCGACCGGAGCCAGATCCAGCGGCTGGCTCATGCCGCCCCATGCGTCACGGCGGTCGCCTCCAGTCGCTCGGCCAGCTGGGTCAGCCAGGCGCGCACATCCCGCGGGCCGCCCGGGAACCGCTCCGGCACCCGGTAGCCGGCGCCGCCATGGGCGCGCGCGGCGCGCATGCCATCCTCATCCGTCACATCGTCGCCGATGAAGACCGGGATACGGCCCGCGAAGGGCGCATGGCGCATCATCCAGTCGACGGCGCTGCCCTTGTCGCTGCCCTTCGGCCGCAGCTCCGCCGCCGCATGGGCCGGTATCACCTGGAAGGCCGAGCCCTCCGCCATCTGTCGCAGGAAGGCCGTCGCCTCTTCCGCCCGCTCGGGTGCGGCGCGGAAATGCAGCACGAAGCCGTAGGTCTTTTCCTCCAGCAGCAGGCCGGGGCGGGCATCGGCGAAGGCCGCCGCCCTGTCCCGCCATTCCCTGGGCGGCCCGGCGGGTTCCGGCAGGGGTGGAATGCCATGGCTGGCGGCCAGCACCGTCCCGTGCTCCGCCGCGAAGGTCCAGGGGCAGGGGTCCGGGGCGCCGGTCAGGGCCCGTGCCACGTCCAGCGCCCGGCCGGTGACGATGGCCACGGCACCGTCCAGGCTCCGCGCCAGCCGGCCGAGCAGAACGGGCAGGTCGGGCGGTACGATCACCGCATCCGGGCGCGGCGCGATGTCGATCAGCGTGCCGTCGAAGTCGAGAAACAAGGCTGCCTGCCGGTCAGGCAGCGGCGGCAGGTCGGTGTGTTCGGTCTGCTGCATGGTTCCAGGGATATGGCCGTCGGAGACAGAAGCGCAAACCCTGGCCCTGGGTTGCTACTGCCGCAACTCCGCTCCGCGCCTGCCCGTCACTGTAACAATGCCCAAGGTCACGTTTCCGGGAGGTCCAGGGGGTGGCGGCGCGGCCCAGCCCGCCCGACTCGCCTTCGGCCCCCGGCCCTCAGGGTGCTACCGGCCCCCATCCGGGCGGCAGGCGGCGGCGCTGGCGGCC
>JH599937.1:8496-18717 GCA_000245075.1 Acetobacteraceae bacterium AT-5844 | reverse complement strand
AGTATCGGCCCTCGGCGCACTCAACCGACAGAAAGGGTGCCGCCCAACGGGCACACCCAAAAAACTCGAAAAAAGAAAAGAATGGGGGGTCGGGGGAAATTCATTTCCCCCTGGCCTTCCGCAGTCACCGACGAAAGCCCCGCCACCGTGCCGCCAGCCCCAGAACGGCATCCACCGGCAAGGCTGCACCTTCACGGAGCCGCCACCACCAACGATCCCGCCAGTCCATGGCTGCCTCGGGAGCGGGTGCCGCGCGCGCTGGCAGGCCCATCAGGCGCAGCAGCATGACACAGCGTGGCAGGTGGTACCCGCTGCTCGCGGCCCAGACCGGGCCTTCATGCCCTTTCAACATGCGCGCACAGGCGACGGCGGATTCCAGCGTATCCGTGGCCGTCGGCTCTTGCCGGATGGCGCTGTGCGGCACGCCGAGATCCTGCAGCAGCCTGGCCATCACCACGGATTCCGGCTCGCCATATTTGCCCTGGCCGCCGGTTGGGATGAACAGCGGGTCGTCCAACGTGGCGCCGAAGCTGGCGGCGGCCTGGATGCGGCGGCGCAGGGCGAGGCTGGGCGAGCCATCCGGGCGGATGGCCGCGCCGAAGATGATGATAACCGGCCGGCCGCTCAAGCCGGCGCCGCCAGCAACAGGCGGTTGAATGGCTCCAATGCCCCGCGCAGGGCTGCGAAATCCTTCTGAAAGGCTTCCTGGGCGATTCCATTAGCCGCCAGCGCCGCCCCGATGGCCCCGATGCTCCTCTGCCCATCGACGCGGGAAAGGATGGCCGCCGCCAGGCGCGGCAGGGGCACGCCGACGCGCAGATCGTCAAACGCCACGCGCAGCACGCCATCCGGCGGAATGCCACGGGCCAGGGTGGGGCCGTCGATCTCCCGCAGCACGGGCACGGAGGCCAGATCGTCCCAGGCCGGCTGCGGCGCCTCGTCCTTGGTGCAGTAGGCGATGTGGATGCCCATATTGCCGGTGATGGCCTCCGCCAGGGCCGCCCGCTGCACCGGCGTCATCGTGGCGGTGCGGGCGCGCAGGCGCGGGTCCGGCAGGTAGCGGTCCGGGTCGTAGCGCCCGGGCTCGACGAAGCAGCGCAGCTTCAGCCCGGCGCCCTCGATCAGTGCCGCCAGGGCGGGCACGGTGAAGGCGACATCGCGAGGGTTCAGCAGCAGGTCATACAACCCAGCATCGCCGCCCTTGATGTGATCGTCGATCCAGGGGTTGCGCCGCAGCCAGTTGGTCTCCGGCACATGCTTCCAGAGGCGCTTGGCCACCTCTACCCGCTCCGGCGGGGCCTCATCCGCCGGGGCCAGCAGCCGGAGGGCGTCCTGCAGCATGTACACCCCGGTGCGGCCATGCGGCGCATAGACCATCAGCCCGATGCCGCCCCCAGGTGCCAGGGCCCCAGCCAGCGCCGCCAGCCCCGCCGCCGGCTCCGGCAGGTGGTGCAGCACGCCGCAGCAGTCGATGTAGTCGAATTCGCCAAGGCCGAGGCTGGGCAGGTCCAGCAGAGAACCACTGACGAAGCGGATATTGGTCAGGCCGCGCACCTTGGCCCGTTCCTCGGCCACCTTGCGGGCGGCGGCGGAGCGGTCGAGCCACACGATCTCCCCAGGGCGGCGGGCATTGGTCATCTGCTGCGCCAGCATCATGGTGCCGTCGCCACTGCCGCCACCGGCCATCAACACCCGCAGCTTCTGGCTGGCCGGGCGGCGGGCGCCGAAGATCCAATGGTCGATCTCCAGCAGATGACTCGGGCTGCCGACGATCAGGCGCTTCGCCTCATCCCGCGGGTCCCGCGCCGGGTAGGGGTAGGCCTCGTACTGGGCGGCGAGGCGGTTGTCGGTGGCGTCCTGCATGGTCAGGCTGGATAAAGCAGATTGAAGCGGGGAGGAATGGCTCCCCGCCCCGGCCGCGCTTAAGGGCCAGGCTTCGGGACTCTGGACGAAACAGGAGCAGCCATGCCCCCCATCTCCACCCTCTCCCGCATCGTGCTGATCCTGCTGGTGGTCAGCGCCATCATCCGCATCGCCATGTATGCGACGGAATGAAGCCGGGGCGACGCATGATCAGCTTGGCGGATGGCGGGTATATCCAGGGACAATTGGATTAATCCCGGACCCAGGCCCATTTCTATCCTCGACGAGCGGCACAGACACCGCACAAAAAAATTCGAGGATAAAAACAATGTTCCGCACTGCCATTCTTTCTTCTCTTCTTGTTGCCGGTCTGTCTGGCGCAGCCATGGCAGGCAACGGCGATGCGAATATTGAAGCCTTCATGGCCCAGCAGCCGCATAGCTCCCAGGTCGTCAGCCAGGGCATGCCCGTTTTCTCCGGCAACCAGGGCGGCCAGCCCGTCATCCGGTATGAAGGCAAGGGCATCGGCAACCTCTCCGCCGGCTACCCGGTGATCGTGGGCAACCAGGACGGCCAGCCGGTGATCGTCTACCGCTAAACCATCATCCAGCACTGCCACGGCGCGGGCGGGGGGCCTCCTCCCGCCCGCGCCGGCGTTTCAGGCACCGGCCGGGCGCCCTTCGGGGCGTTTCATGCCTGTGCGGCGGGGTGCCGAGAGGGTAGAGTGCGCGCCCTTCCACCCCACCGCCTTCACTTCAAGAATTCGACAGGCCCGACTGGATGACCGAACTCGCCTTCCACAACAGCGCCACTCGCCGGCGGGAAATCTTTGTCCCGATCGATGCGGAGCATGTGCGCCTCTATGTGTGCGGGCCGACGGTCTATGACCTCGCGCATCTCGGCAATGCGCGGCCGGTCGTGGTGTTCGATGTGCTGACCCGGCTGCTGCGCCGGCGTTTCCCGCGCGTCACCTATGTCCGCAACATCACCGACGTGGACGACAAGATCAACGCGCGCAGCCAGGAAAGCGGCGAGCCGATCGGCGCGATCACCGCCCGCACCACGGCCGATTTCCACCGGGACATGACAGCACTCGGCTGCCTGCCGCCGGATGAGGAGCCGCGCGCCACCGATAATATCGCGCCCATGATCGCGCTGATTGAAAAGCTCATCGCCAACGGGCACGCCTATGCGGCCGAGGGACATGTGCTCTTCTCCGTCCCCAGCTTCCCGGACTACGGCAAGCTCTCCGGCCGCACGCCGGACGAGATGATGGCCGGCGCCCGCGTGGACGTGGCGCCCTACAAGCGGGACCCGGGCGATTTCGTGCTGTGGAAGCCCAGCGAGGCCGACCTGCCCGGCTGGGACAGCCCCTGGGGCCGGGGCCGCCCGGGCTGGCATATCGAGTGCTCCGCCATGTCCTGGCGCTATCTCGGCCCGGAATTCGACATCCATGGCGGCGGGCACGACCTGCTCTTCCCGCACCATGAGAACGAGCTGGCGCAATCCGTCTGCGCCTTCCCCGGCAGCCGCTTCGCACGCACCTGGCTGCATAACGGCATGCTGCTGGTCAATGGCGAGAAGATGTCGAAATCCCTCGGCAACTTCATGACGGTGCGGGACATCCTGGCCCACGGCCCCTGGGCCGGTGAAGCCTTCCGCCTGCTGCTGCTGAAGACGCACTACCGCGCCGCGCTGGACTACACCGCCGAGCGGCTGGAAGAAGCCCACACGGAACTGAACGACTTCTACGCCCTGCTGGCCCGCGACCTGCCGCAGCCGGAAGCCGACGACGCCCTGGTGGCCGAGATGGCCGAATGGGCGCTGGAACCGCTGCATGACGACCTGAACACCGCCCTCGCCATCGCCCGGCTGCGGGACCTGCGCACGCTGGAGAATGTGGCGACCGTCGGCGGCTCCGCCACCGCGGTGCTGGGCCGCATTGGCAAGAGCTGGGAACCGGAGTCCGGCCAGGCCGCAGCCGCACTGCGCCAGGCGGCGGATGTGCTGGGTCTCCTGGCCTCCGACCCGCAGGCCTGGCGCCAGGGCGGCGAGGCGGACGAGAACGCGGAAATCGAAGCCGCCATCACCGCCCGGCTGGAAGCCCGCAAGGCCAAGAACTGGGCGGAAGCCGACCGTATCCGCGCGGAACTCTCCGCCAAGGGCATCGTGCTGGAAGATACGGCGGGCGCGACGACCTGGCGGCGGGGCTGAGGCTTCTCGTCGCGGAAAGGCTGGAGGGAGAAAGAATTCTCCCTCCAGACCACCCTCATCTTTTTCTTCGAGTTGGGGTTCGGGCCTGAAGGCCGGAACGTGACGCCAGTTCGGCGAAGCCAAGTTTCTAAAATGGCCACGCGGGCTGAGCCCTCAGTCGCCGAGGGCCAGATCAGGCCCTCGGCGCACTCAGCCGTCGGAAGAGCGCGCTGCCCAGAACCGCCACCAAAAACTCGAAAAAAGAAAAGAATGGGGGTCTGGGGGAAATTCATTTCCCCCGGCCTTCTTCCCGCCTTGTCCCCTGCTTGGCAGAGTGGCCGGCGATGTCGCTCTCTCTTCCTCGTCACCAGCGAGCCCATGGCCGGGCGGAGTTGGTGTTCGGCCCTTCCCCGCGCGGCCCGGTGCTGCGCCATCTTTTCCATGCGGCGCCGCTGCGCGTGTTGTTTCCCACGCCGGAGCCTGACGATCTGCCGCAGGCCGCTCTGGTCAATGTCGGCGGCGGGCTGGCGGGGGGCGATGTGCTGGAGGTTTCCGCGCGGGTGGAGGCGGGCACGGGCGCCACGATCACCACTCCCGCTGCCGAGAAGATCTATCGCAGCCTGGGGGACGCATCGCGCATCACCACGGAGCTGGAGGTCGGTGCGGGCGCCAGGCTGGAATGGGTGCCGCAGGAGACCATCCTGTTCGATGGTGCGCGGCTGGAGCGCCGCATGACGGTGCGGCTGGCGCCGGAGGCACGGTTTCTGGCCACGGAAATGCTGATCTTTGGCCGCGTGGCGGGCGGAGAGCGTTTCCGGCAGGGCGCGCTGTTCGATTCGTGGCGCATCTGGCGGGGTGAACGCCTGCACTGGGCAGATGCGATGGAACTTTCAGGCGATGTGGCGGGACGCATGGCTTCGCCCTTCGGCTTTGCCGGTGCCGAGGCCACGGGGTTGTTGCTGCTGGCCACTGGCGAGCGAGAAGCGGCCGTGGCGCGAGACCTGCTGCGTCAGGCGGGGCACGATGCGACGCTGGCCCGCCCCGGCCTGATGCTGGCGCGTTTTCTGGGGCTGGCGGCGGCCGTACGTGACGCCATCGCGGTCACACTGCCCATATTGCGGGCAGAAACGCTCAGCCTGCCACCTCGCCTGCCCCGACTCTGGACGAGTTGAACGCTCTCGCGCCACAATAGCGGCGAAGAGGATGGCCTGATGCACCTGACCCCGCGTGAGAAAGACAAGCTGTTGATCGCCATGGCGGCGGAAGTGGCGCGGAAACGGCTGGCCCGTGGGGTGAGGCTGAACCACCCGGAGGCCGTCGCGCTGATCACGGATTACGTGGTGGAAGGCGCGCGGGATGGCCGCAGCGTGGCTGAGCTCATGCGCGATGGCGCGACGGTGCTGACCCGCGAGCAGGTGATGGAAGGCATTCCGGAAATGATCCACGACATCCAGGTGGAGGCGACCTTCCCGGATGGCACCAAGCTCGTCACCGTCCATAACCCGATTCGTTGAGGAGCGGCGCATGGTCCCCGGTGAAGTCATCGTCGCCAGCGGCGAGATCGAGCTGAACGCAGGGCGGGAGAGCGTGGAGCTGGAGGTCGCCAATACCGGGGACCGCCCGATCCAGGTCGGCAGCCATTACCATTTCTTCGAGACGAATCCGGCGCTTTCCTTCGATCGCGCGCTGGCCCGCGGGCGGCGGCTGGATATCGCCGCCGGCACTGCCGTGCGGTTCGAGCCCGGGCAGAGCCGCCGCGTGCGGCTGGTGGAATACAGCGGCGACCGCATCGTGCACGGCTTCCGGGGCGAGACGGAAGGAAAGGTCTGAGCCATGGCGACACGCATTTCCCGCACCGCCTATGCCGGCATGTACGGCCCGACCGTGGGCGACAAAGTGCGCCTGGCGGATACCGAACTCTTTGCCGAGGTCGAGCGCGACCTGACCACCTATGGCGAGGAAGTAAAATTCGGCGGCGGCAAGGTCATCCGCGACGGCATGGGGCAGAGCCAGCGCACCCGCGAGCAGGGCGCGATGGATACCGTCATCACCAATGCGCTGATCATCGACCATTGGGGGATCATCAAGGCCGATGTCGGGCTGAAGGACGGCCGCATCGCCGCCATTGGCAAGGCCGGCAACCCGGACACGCAGCCGGGCGTGGACATCGTCATCGGCCCAGGAACAGAAATCATCGCCTGCGAGGGGCGCATCCTGACCGCTGGCGGCATCGACCCGCATATCCACTTCATTTGCCCGCAGCAGATCGAGGAAGCGCTCGCCTCCGGCATCACGACGATGTTCGGCGGCGGCACCGGCCCCGCGCATGGCACGCTGGCCACCACCGCCACGCCCGGTCCCTGGCACATGGCGAGGATGTTGCAGGCGGCAGAAAGCTTCCCGATGAATCTGGGCTTCCTCGGCAAGGGCAATGCCGCCCTGCCGGAAGCCCTCGAAGAACAGATCCGCGGTGGCGCCTGCGGGCTGAAGCTGCATGAGGACTGGGGCACCACGCCCAAGGCCATCGACACCTGCCTCTCCGTCGCGGACCGCTTCGATATCCAGATCGCCATCCATTCAGACACGCTGAATGAGAGCGGCTTCGTGGAGGACACCATCAAGGCCATCGGCGGCCGCACCATCCAGGCCTTCCACACGGAAGGCGCGGGCGGCGGCCATGCGCCGGACATCCTGCGCGTGATCGGCGAGCCGAACTTCCTGCCCAGCTCCACCAACCCGACCATGCCCTACACGGTGAACACCGTGGACGAGCATCTCGACATGCTGATGGTCTGCCACCACCTGGACCCGCGCATCGCCGAGGATATCGCCTTCGCGGAATCCCGCATCCGCAAGGAGACGATCGCCGCCGAGGATATCCTGCAGGATCTCGGCGCCATCTCCATGATGTCCTCCGACAGCCAGGCCATGGGCCGCGTCGGCGAAGTGATCATCCGCACCTGGCAATGCGCGCACAAGATGAAGGTGCAGCGCGGCCGCCTGCCGGGCGAGCAGGGCGAGAACGACAATCTCCGCATCCGCCGCTACATCGCGAAATACACCATCAACCCCGCCATCGCACAGGGCATCAGCACACATGTCGGCAGCATCGAGGTCGGCAAGCTGGCGGATCTGGTGATGTGGTCCCCCGCCTTCTTCGGCGTGAAGCCGGAGATGGTGCTGAAGGCCGGCACCATCGCCATGGCGCCGATGGGCGACCCCAACGCCTCCATCCCCACGCCGCAGCCGGTGCATTACCGGCCGATGTTCGGCGGCTTCGGGCGTGCCATGCAGGCCAGCAGCATCACCTTCGTCTCCGCCGCCTCGCTGGAGCAGGACCTCGCCGGCCGGCTCGGCCTGAACCGCACGCTGCTGCCCGTGGCGAATACCCGCATCATCGGCAAGAAGGACATGGTGTTGAACGGCACCCTGCCGAAGATCGAGATCGACCCCGAGACTTACGAGGTCCGCGCCGATGGCGAGCTGCTGATCTGCGAGCCCGCGCAATCCCTGCCGATGGCACAACGCTACTTCCTGTTCTGAGCCTGCCGATGACCGACACACCCCTGCCCCGCGCCACCCAGGTCCTGCTTGCCGGCCATTGGCAGGAACGCACCGCCAGGGACACCATCACCGCCGGCTTCGACGACCGCCACCGCCGCCGCCGCCGCTACACCGGCGCGAATGGCTTTAGCTTTTTGCTGGACCTTCCCGAAGCGGTGGCCCTGCGGGATGGGGACGGCCTGTTGCTGGAAGGTGGCGGCGTCATCCTGGTCCGCGCGGCACCGGAGCCCTTGATCGAGGTGCGGGCGCAGGACACGCAACATCTGCTCCGCCTCGCTTGGCACCTCGGCAACCGCCACCTGCCCGCCGAGATCGATGGCGACCGCATCCTGATCCGCGAGGACCACGTCATCCTGCGCATGTTGCAGGGGCTGGGCGCCACGGTGGCCAAGGTGGAAGCCCCCTTCAACCCGGAAGGCGGCGCCTATGGCGAGCACAACCGCCACACCGGCCACAAGCATGGTGAATTGCACGACCATGGCGACGGCATCCTCCACCGCCATTGACGCGGCAGCGCTGCAACGCCTGCTGAGCTGGCTCTCCCCCGCCTATCCCGTCGGCGCCTATACCTACAGCCACGGGCTGGAGCGCGCGGTGGAGGATGGCGCGGTGCGGAACCGCGAGAGCCTCGCCGCCTACCTCTCCAGCGTGCTGGAGGCGGGAGCAGGCCGCGTGGATGGCGCCCTGCTGGCAGCCGCCTGGCGCGCAGCAGAGGCCAATGACAACACGGCCCTCGACAGCGTGGCCGACCTCGCCGCCGCCTGGCGCGGCACGGTGGAGACGGCGCTGGAGACCATGGCCCAGGGCAGCGCCTTCCTCCGCGTCACCACCGCCGCCTGGCCGGATGCACGGCTGGCGGATTTCGCCCGCCGCCACGGCAACGCCATCGCCCACCCTGTGGCCTTCGGCGCCGCCGCGGCATGGCAGGGCGTGCCGCTGCGGGTGGCACTGTTCGGCTTCCTGTCCGCCTTCGTGGCCAATATCGTCTCCGCCGGCGTGCGGCTGGTGCCGCTGGGGCAGACGGATGGGCAGATCGCCACCGCCGCCCTGCTGCCGGCGCTGGAGGCCGCGACGGAGGCCGCCCTCACCGCCGATCTGGACCGCCTCGGCACCGCCGCGCCAATGCTCGACCTCTTCTCCCTGCGTCACGAAACGCAATACACAAGGCTCTTCCGCTCATGAACGCTGCATCCCGTGGCCCCTCGGCCAACGGCCCGTTCCGCGTCGGCATCGGCGGTCCCGTCGGCTCCGGCAAGACGGCGCTGACCGACCGCCTCTGCAAGCATCTGCGCGACCACTACAGCATCGCCGTCATCACCAACGATATCTACACGCGCGAGGACGCCGAGTTCCTGACGCGCAGCGGCGCGCTGGCGCCCGAGCGCATCATCGGCGTGGAGACCGGCGGCTGCCCTCACACCGCCATCCGCGAGGATGCTTCCATCAACCTTGCCGCCGTCGATGAGATGAATGCCCGCTTTCCCGGGCTGGAAGTGCTGTTCATCGAAAGCGGCGGCGACAATCTGGCGGCCACCTTCAGCCCGGAGCTGGCCGACCTCACCATCTACGTCATCGACGTCTCGGCTGGGGACAAGATCCCGCGCAAGGGCGGCCCTGGCATCACCCGCTCCGACCTGCTAGTCATCAACAAGACCGACCTCGCGCCGCTGGTGGGCGCCGACCTCTCCGTCATGGACAGGGACTCGAAAAAGATGCGCGGCGACCGCCCCTTCATCTTCACCAACCTGAAGGCCAATCAGGGCGTCGCGGAAATCGCCGATTTCGTGCTGAAGGCCGGCGGTATCATCGCATGAGCGTGGATCTTCTGCTTGTCGTCGACGCGCAGCCCGATTTCATGCCCGGCGGCGCCCTGCCCGTGCCGGAAGGCCACCTGGTGGTGCCCATCATCAACCGCCTGCTGCCGCGCTTCTCCCATGCCGTCGCAACGCAGGACTGGCACCCGGCGGACCACACCTCCTTCGCCAGCCAGCACCCGGGCCGGGAGCCCTTCCAAACCATCGATCTCCACTATGGCGAGCAGGTGCTGTGGCCCGACCACTGCGTGCAAGGCACCCCCGGCGCAGACCTGCACCCGGAGCTGGAGGCACATCACTTCCAGATGGTGCTGCGCAAAGGACTGCGGAAATCCATCGACAGCTACTCGGCCTTTTTCGAGAACGACCGGACGACGACAACCGGCCTGCATGGCTACCTGCAGTCCCACAACATCCGCAGCATCGCCATCTGCGGCCTGGCGCGCGGCTACTGCACCGATTTCTCGGCCGAGGATGCCGCGCGGCTCGGCTACGAAGTGCTGCTGGTGGAAGACGCCTGCCGGGGCATCACGGAAGAAGCAACCCTCGCCGGGACGAAGCGCCTTCTCGATGCGGGGGTGCGCTTTGTGAGGAGTTCAGAGTTCTAAAGGAAGACTGGAGGGAGAAGGAATTCTCCCTCCAGACCACCCTCATCTTTTTTCTTCGAGTTTTGGGTCGGGGCTTTGAAGCCAGACGGTGACGCCAGATCAGCGAAGCCAAATTTCTAAAATGGCCACGCCGGCTGAACCCTCAGTCACCGAGGGCCAGTATCGGCCCTCGGCGCACT
>JH599937.1:0-8476 GCA_000245075.1 Acetobacteraceae bacterium AT-5844 | reverse complement strand
CCTCATCTTTTTCTTCGAATTTTGGGTTTGGGCTTTAAGGGCGGAGGGTGACGCCTGTTCCGGCGAAGCCAATTTATAAAAGGCCACACGAGCTGAACCCTCAGTCGCCGAGGGCCAGATCAGGCCCTCGGCGCACTCAACCGGTAGAAAGGGGTGCCGCCCGCAGGGCGCACCCGAAAACTCGAAAAAAGAAAAGAAGGGGGCCTGGGGGAATTCATTCCCCCAGAACCAACGTCTCAGGCAGCAACCGTCTTCTGCGTCTGCTCGCCCAGGCCAGCAATGCCGAGGCGCATGGTCTGCCCGGCCTTCAGATAGACCGGCGGCTTCTGGCCCATGCCCACGCCCGGCGGCGTGCCGGTGGTGATGACATCGCCCGGGTGCAGCGTGATGAATTGCGAAACGTAGGAGACCAGCTTCGCCACGCCAAAGATCATCGTGCGGGTGGAGCCGTCCTGGTAGCGCTTGCCATCGATCTCGCAGAACATCGCGAGGTCTTGCGGGTCCGGCACCTCATCCTTCGTCACCAGCCACGGGCCGAGCGGGCCGAAGGTCTCGTGGCCCTTGCCCTTGTCCCAGGTGCCGCCGCGCTCGATCTGGAACTCGCGCTCGGAGACGTCGTTGCACACGGCGTAGCCGGCGACGTAGTTCATCGCATCGGCCTCGGAGACATACTTCGCCCGGGTGCCGATGATGACGGCAAGCTCGACTTCCCAATCCGTCTTGTTGCTGTTGCGCGGAATCTGCACGTCGTCATTCGGGCCGCACAGCGCACCGAGCGACTTCATGAAGATGATCGGCTCCTTCGGAATCGCCGCACCGGTCTCCGCCGCATGGTCGGCATAGTTCAGGCCGATGCAGACGAAGTTCTTCATATGCGCGACCGGCGGGCCCAGCCGCGGGTTGCCCGGCACCGCCGGCAGGGAGGCCGTGTCCAGCGCCGCCAGCTTCTTCAACCCTTCGGCGGAGAGCGCATCACCCGAGAAATCCGGCAGCACGCCGGAGAGGTCGCGGATGGTGCCCTGGGCGTCCAGCAGGCCCGGCTTTTCCTGGCCCGGCGGGCCGTAGCGCAGCAGCTTCATGAACAGCGGTTCCTCTTAGAGCGTGATCGCCGCAGGTTGAATCAACCGGAGGCGTGAAGCACGCGATCAAACAAAAGTTCAGAGCGTGTCCGCCGCCTCTGCTTGCGGCGGATACGCTCTAATTGGTCCAGCCACCATCAATGACGATGGCCTGAGCGGTGACGAACTGGCTTTCCGGCGCGGAAAGATACAGCACAAGTTCGGCGATTTCCTCGGCCGTGGCCAGCCGGCCCATGGCCTGGCGGGAGACGAAGGCCGCCCTCGCCGCTTCCAGGCCACCGGCGGCGGTGGCATTGGCGGCGATGCGCTCCCCGAGGGAGGGCGTATCCACCGTACCGGGGCAAACACAATTGCAGCGAATGCCCCTGGTGACGAAATCGGCCGCCACGCTCTTGGTCAGGCCAACGACGGCGGCCTTGGTGGTGCCATAGACGAAGCGGTTGGCAACGCCCTTCACCGAACCGGCGGCAGAGGCCATGTTGACGATGGACCCGCCACCGCGCTCCAGCATGCCCGGCAGCGCCGCCTGGATCACCTTCCACTGCGCGCGCACGTTCAGGGCGAAGGCGAAATCCCATTCCTCATCCTTGCAGGTGAGGACATCGTTCTGGTGCACGAAGCCGGCGCAGTTGAACACAATGTCGAAGGGGCCGTTGGTCTTGATGGTCGCGGCGACGGCGGCATCGTCCAGCACATCCAGCGCCAGGGCGGTGATGCCGGCCTCCGGCAGCCCCGCCAGCTTCGCGGCGTCGCGGTCGGTCGCGACGACGAAGGCGCCTTCCCGCGCATAGGCCAGCGCGGCGGCGCGCCCGATGCCCTGCCCCGCCGCCGTGACGAAGCAGCGCTTTCCTTCGAGCCTTCCGGCCATTCTCTTCCCCCTCGGTTATCCATTCGGGCCGGAGGATGCGCATCCTCCGGCCCGGTTCATCAGTGGTTGTGCCGGCTCTCGCCGCGCGTCTCCAGGATGTTCAGGTAGAGCGTCGCCGGCTCCAGGCAGCCGCCGGTGCCGAGCTGCCCCACCATGGAGCGGTAGATTTCCTCCCAGGGCGTCTTGTTCAGCAGCTTGGGCGGGGTCCAGGCGGCGCGGCGGGCCTCCAACTCCTCGGGCGAGATCAGGAGGTCCACCTTGCGGGTCTTCAGGTCGATGCGGATCGGGTCGCCGGATTTCAGCAGCGCCAGCCCGCCACCTACCGCCGCCTCGGGCGAGACGTTCAGGATGGAGGGGCTCGCAGAAGTGCCGCTCTGCCGCCCGTCACCCATGGTGGGCAGGCTGTCCAGCCCTTCCTTGATGAGCTTGCCCGGCGGCTGCATGTTCACCACCTCGGCGCTGCCCGGATAGCCGACAGGGCCGCAATTGCGGATGACGAGCACGGTATGGTCGTCCACGCCCAGGTCTGGGTCCTCGATCCGGTCATGGTAATCCTCCGGCCCTTCGAAGACGATAACCTTGCCCTCGAATACATCCTCGGGGTCGGAGAGGAAGCGCTCGCGGAACTTCTTGTCGATCACGCTGACCTTCATGACAGCGCTGTCGAAGATATTGCCGGAGAGCACGACGAAGCCCGCCTGCTCCTTCAGCGGCTGGGCATAGGCGCGGATGACGTCGCGGTCCGGCTCCGGCGCCTTCTCAAGATTCTCGGCCAGGGTCTGGCCCGTCACGGTCTTCACGCCGCCATGCAGCTTGCCGGCGTCCAGCAGTTCCTTCATCACGGCCGGCACGCCACCGCCGCGGAAGAACATCTCTCCGAGAAAGCGTCCGGCAGGCTGGCAATCGACCAGCAACGGAATGTCGGCGCCTATGCCCTGCCAGTCCTCGGTGGTCAGCTCCACGCCCATGTGGCGGGCGATGGCCACCAGATGCGGCGGGCAATTCGAGGAAGCGCCGATGGCGCTGGCCAGCACGATGGTGTTCTCGAAGGCCTCGCGCGTCATGATGTCGGAGGGGCGCAGGTTCTCCTTCACCATGTCGACGATGCGCATGCCGGTCGCATGCGCCATCTGCCCGCGCTCGCGATAGGCGGCGGGAATGGCGGCGCAGCCCGGCAGCGACATGCCCAGCGCTTCCGCCAGGGAGTTCATGGAGAGGGCGGTCCCCATGGTGTTGCAGTGGCCGACGGAGGTGGCTGAGGAGGCCACCATCTCCATGAAGCCCTCATAGTCGATCTCGCCGGCGGCCAGCATCTTGCGGGCCTCCCACACGATGGTGCCGGAGCCGGAGAGGCGGCCCTTGTAGTGACCATCCAGCATCGGCCCGCCGGAAAGCACGATGGCGGGGATATTCACCGTGGCGGCGCCCATCAGGCAGGCGGGCGTGGTCTTATCGCAGCCGGTGGTCAGCACCACGCCGTCGATCGGGTAGCCATGCAGCACCTCGACCAGCGAGAGATAGGCCAGGTTACGATCCAGCGCGGCGGTGGGGCGCTTGCCGGTCTCCTGGATGGGATGGATCGGGAACTCGAGGGGGATGCCGCCGGCGTCGCGGATACCGGCCTTCACGCGCTCCGCCAGGGCAAGGTGGTGGCGGTTGCAGGGCGCGATGTCGCTGCCGGTCTGGGCGATGCCGATGATGGGCTTGCCGCTCTGCAGCTCGCCGCGCGTCATGCCGAAATTCAGGAAGCGCTCGATATAGAGCGCCGTCATGCCCGGATCTTCCGGGTCGTCGAACCAGCGCTGACTCCGCAAGCGGAACTGCTTCTTGGTTTGATCCATTTGGTCCGTCCTCTTCTCCCGCCATCAAGCCTCCGTCTCAGGTCGGCGGCTGTCAATCCGGCGAAAAAGGCCCGGCTCACGGTTTTTGCCGCCACCCTGCCGGCGGGACGAAGCACGGCGCCGGGTGAGCCCGTTCGCCGGCCGCCCGGCATCCGGGCACAAAAAAAGGCGCCACCCGCAGGCGCACCCTCAAAAAACGGCCGAAGAAGAAAGAAGGCGACCCGGGGGAACATGTCCCCCCGGGTCCATCCACGCCAATCAGGCGCGGCGCAGGTTGCCGGCGGAAACCTTGCCGTCCTTACCGCGCTGCAGCTCGAACTCGACGCGCTCGCCCTCGTTCAGGCCCTGCATGCCGGCGCGCTGAACGTCGGAGATGTGCACGAACACATCCTTGGAGCCGTCTTCCGGCTGAATGAAACCAAAACCCTTGGTCGTGTTGAACCACTTAACGGTACCGATGGACATCGGGGTGCTCCGTATAGGAATGTTGCCGCCGCACAACATGCACGACGGATCAACCTGTGGGAACGAGCACCAGGCACGATGCGCGCAGGTCCGCAAGGACCAAACCAAAACAGTCGACGGCACCAACTTAGGGATAGCCCCGCGCGCCTGCAACCATCCTGTGGAAAAACTCAACCGGTCAGTGCTTCCTCCAGGAAGACCTGGACGGACTGGAACAGCGCGCCACGGTTCCGCTCCAGCATGATGCCATGGGTGCCCTCCCCCAGCACGACGAAGCGCTTGGCCGCCACGCCGGTCATGGCCTGGAACAGCGCAAGGGCCTGTGCGGGCGGGGTTTCGCGGTCCCATTCGCCCAGCGTCACCAGCGTCGGCACCGTCACCTTGGCGGCTTCGAACAGGCGGCCGGCCGCCGCATCTGCCAGCGGCCCATTGGGTACGCGGAGGACGGAGGGCACCTGCCGCGCGCCCTCCGGGTCGGTGGCGAAGGTGGTGTCGGCCCAGTGCTCGTACCAGCCAGCGGGGAACAGGGCACCACGGCGGGCATCCGGCACGCCTTCAACCCATCGTGCCCGGACCTCGGCCCGCGTCAGGTTGCGGTAGGATTGCAGGGGCTGGCTGTCGGTGGGGGCCGCGCCATTCTCCCGCGGCCATTCCGGCGCGTAGAGCACCAGCCGGTCCACCAGGGCGGCATGCTCCGTGGCGAAGCGCGCTGCCAGCGCGCCGCCCCAGCCCCAGCCCAGCAGCACCAGCTTCGGCACGCCACGCTTCTCGCGGATGAAGGCGGCGGCCGCGGCGATATCGGCCAGCGCGTCCGGCGCCCGCGTCAGCGGTGCGCCACCCGGCGGCTGGCTCATCGCCGCCTCCCGCGTGGAGCGGCCGAAATTGCGCAGGTCCACCGTCCATACATCGAAGCCGCGCCCGGCCATGTAGTCCATCCAGGAGACGCCGCCCGCCGGCAGGTCGAAGCTGGTGCTGCCGGGGAAGGTGCCATTGTGGATGCACAGCACCACCCGGTCCGCCCGCGCCGCCGTCGCGCCATCCTGACGCTTGTTGCGCAGATAGAGCTGGATGCCATTGCCGGAGGAGACCTGGAACTCCTCCAGCACGACCCCGGCCGGCTGGGCGCTGGCGCGGCGGGCGCCGGGCAACAGAAGGGGGGCAGCGAGCAGCGGTGCGGCGAGCAGCACACGGCGGTGCATGGCATTCTCCGGCGAGGATTCGTTGAGCGGCGGCAGTTTCCGCCCCGCGTCACCATAGGCCGGATTCGCGGCGGCGGTCAGGGGGAGAGAGCCTCCTTCACCCCCAGGGATTACGCCGGGGCGGGCGGGCAGCCGCGCCGGACCACGGGCCCGGCGCACGGCCGGAAGGTGGCGTGACCATCGGGCGGCCCGCATCCTGCCAGCCGCCAGGCTGCCCCCCGCCACGCCCGGCCAGCTCCATCAGGGCGGCGACGCGGTTCTCGGTACGCGGGTGGGTGGAGAAGAGGTTGTCCATCCGCTGCCCGTTGAGCGGGTTGATGATGAACATATGCGCCGTGGCCGGGTTGGCCTCCGCAGTCTGGTTCACATACTGGTGCCGCCCCTGCTCCAACCGCATCAGGGCCCGCGCCAGCCCGGCGGGGTTGCCGGTGATCTCCGCCGCGCCACGGTCCGCCTCGTATTCGCGCGAGCGGCTGACAGCCATCTGCACAATGGCGGCGGCCAGCGGCGCCAGGATCATGATCAGCAGGCCGAAGAGCGGCCCCGGCCCCCTCTCCCGGTCCCGCCCGCCGAAGAGGAAGCCGAATTGCGCCAGCATGCCGATGGCGCCGGCCAGGCAGGCCGTGACCGTCATGATCAGCGTGTCCCGGTTACGGATATGCGCCAGCTCATGCGCCACCACCCCCGCCACTTCTTCCTCCGGCATCATTTCCAGCAGGCCGGTATTCACCGCCACCGCCGCGTTCTGCGGATTACGGCCCGTGGCGAAGGCGTTGGGCTGGGATTGATGGATCAGGTACAGCGCCGGCATGGGCAGCCCCGCACGCGCCGCCATGGCCTGGGTCATACGGTAGAGCTGCGGCGCGTCCTGCGGGCCGATGGCCTGCGCGTTGTGCATCCGCAACACCATCTTGTCGCTGTTCCACCAGGCGAAGAGGTTGGTCACGATGGCCACGCCCAGCGCCACCATCATGCCGCCCCGGCCGCCCAGGGCCCAGCCGACGGCCAGGAAGAGCGCGGTCATCGCCGCAAGGAGGATGGTCGTCCGTAAATAGCCGTTCATGCACCCCTTCCCTGTCGCCCGGTTTGCACTCAGATGGGGAGTATGACGAAGCCTGGACAAGAGGCCGCGACGCCGGCCACCGAAACCCCCGCTCCTCCCACCTCCCCGGAGGAAACGAAGCCCACCCCGAAGAAGCCGATGCCCACCGAGATCGGCGGCCCTGAAGGTCCCGAACCGACCCGTTTCGGGGATTGGGAACGGAAGGGCCGCGTCAGCGACTTCTGAGACGACCAGGCGTGGGGGAGGCCGCTTCTATCCAACTTCCCTCGCCCACCAGCCAGGGGCGGCAGCATCCCGCCTGTCTGCCGGTCTTGAGGGAAATCCCCGCCGGGCGGATAACCCTTCGCTCAGGCTGCTCCACCGGAACCCGCCCCCCGGCCGCGCCATTGGCGCTTGACCCCCCGCCACCCCAGCGCTCCAAAGGCGTACTCCTCCGGCGCGGGGTCATAATCCCTTGAACGCCACCGCCCCCTCGCCAGTTGGACAGCATTGCCGCTAACCCTTGCAGCGGTACCGAGTGACATGGAGACAAGCCGCATGACTGCTTCCACCACACCGCGCGCGGCTGCGTCGCACCCTTCCCGCAAGCTGGCCGCCGCGGTGGCCGGCTGGCACCGCGCCCTGCTGAACGCCCAGGCCACCGGCCACCCCGCCGGCAACAACCCCTACGCCCTGCTGCAGGCCGTGATGCACGACCCGGAATTCGCCTGGCTGCGCAAGCTGAGTGACCTGATCCTGCGTATCGACGAGGCCAATGCCAAGGGCGCCACGCCTTCGCCGGAGGCCATGCAAGGCTTTGTCGCGGACGCCACCGCCCTGGCCGAGGGCGAGGACGCCGAGTTCAAGGAGCGGCAGAGCCGTTACGTGCTGCGGCCCGAAGTGGTGGCGGCCCATGCCGCCGTGCAGTCCACCCTGAGGGAATTGCGGCAGGCCTTGAAGCAATGAGCTCGCCACGGGAGGAGATCGAGGCCTCGGAAGCAGCGCTCCGGGCCGCCATGCTGACCGCCGACGCCAATGCGCTGGACCGGCTGCTGGCCGACGACCTGATCTTCACCACCCAGACGGCCGACATCCTGGACAAGGCTTCCGATGTGGAAGCCTATCGCAGCGGCCGGTTGAAGCTGACGCGGGCCGACTATTCCGACCGCGCCATCCGCTTCGCGTCAGCGGACACCGCCATCGTCACCCTCCGCGCGGAGCTGGTGGGGCATTTCGAGGGCACGGCCTTCGTGGGTGCCTATCGCTACACCCGTGTCTGGCGGCGGGGAGACAAGGGCTGGCAGGTGCTGGCCGCCCATTGTTCGGGAGTCAGCTGAGGGTTTCCCGCCCGGCGCCACTCAGCCCGGCGCGCGCAGAACCAGAATGCGCGCGGCGCCATGCACGCGCTCGGCCAGCCTTTCGAAACCGGGCAACTCCGGCGCCTCCTCCCGCCCCACTTCGGCGCAGATGAGTGCGGCGGGCGCAACCCAGCCGGCGCTTCCCAGGGCCGCCAGTGCCCGTGGCACCAGCTCCTTCCCATAGGGCGGGTCCAGGAACAGCAATGTGCAGGCGGCGCTGGCCCGTGGCGGACGCGTCGCATCCACGGCCAGCACCTGGCTGCGCCCCTCTTCCCGGCAGGCGGCGATATTGGCGCGCAGCGCGGCCAGGGCGGCACGGTCCTGCTCGATGAAGCAGGCACTGGCCGCGCCTCGGGAAAGGGCTTCCAACCCCAGCGCCCCGGTGCCGGCAAAGGCGTCCAGCACGGGCTGGTCCTCCACCACGCCACGCCCGCCCCAGGGGGCGTGCCACAGCATGTCGAACAGCGCCTGCCGCATCCGCTCGCCGGTCGGACGGGTCGTGGCCCCGGCAGGAGCCTGCAGCTTGCGGCCGCGATGGCGGCCGGCAACGATCCTCACGGGCAGCCCGCTTCCTACTTGGCGCGCGGGCGGCGCGCGGCGCGGCGGCCGGGGCCATCCCCCTTG
>JH599936.1 GCA_000245075.1 Acetobacteraceae bacterium AT-5844 | reverse complement strand
GGCGGGGCGGGAGGCCCGCGCCTGGGCCGGCTTCACCACCTTGCCGGCGCGCGCCTCAGGGCGGCGGCTGCTATTGGCGTCGGCCGACGGAGCGGCCAGGGTGAGCGCGAAAAAGCTCAACAGGCACACGGCAATCCAACGCATGACAAAATCCCCCCGAACTAAAAAAGACCCCCTGCCGCGCCTCAGGTGAGGTGCGGCAGCCCCAGATAATCCTGACTCTGCATTTCCATCAGGCGGGAAGCGGTGCGCTGGAACATCGCCGCGTTTTCCCCCTGCTCATAAAGCTGGTCTGGCACCGCCGCGGCGGAGGCGACCAGCTTGCACCGGTGTTCGTAGAGCGTGTCCACCAGCGTGATGAAGCGGCGGGCGCGGTCGAAATTATCCGGCCCCAGCTTCGGCACCCCGTCCAGCACCAGGGTGTGGAAATGCGTTGAGAAAGCGAGATAGTCCGCCGGCCCCAGCGGCTTGCCGCACAGATCGTCGAAATCGGCGCGGGCGACGCCGCCCACGGCCTGCGGAACCTCGATACGGCGCCCCAGCACCGCCAGCGTCTTGGGCTGGCCATGCTTCTGGCCCGTCAGCTCGAAGAAGGCGTTGTCCAGCGCGCGCTCGGCGCGGCCATCGGCCGGAACATGCCAGGTAGGCAGGCCGTGGATGCGGTCCCGCCGGTAATCCTGCGCGGACTGCAGGTGCAGCACCGCCACCTTCTGCTTGATGAGCTGAATGAAGGGGAGGAAGGCATCCCGCCCCGGCTTGCCCTTGAACAGGTCGTCCGGCGCGGTGTTGGAGGTGGCGACGATCACCACGCCCCGGGCGAACAGCGCCTCGAACAGGCGGCCCAGGATCATGGCGTCGGTGATGTCGTGCACCTGGAATTCGTCGAAGCAGAGTAGCGCCGCCTCATCGGTGACGGTCTGGGCCAGCGGCGGAATCGGGTCCGCGTCGTTGCCGTGCTGCTTCCTCCAGGCATGGATGCGTTGGTGGCATTCCTGCATGAACTGGTGGAAGTGGATGCGCCGCTTCCGGGCCACGTCGGCGCAGTCGAAGAAGAGATCCATCAGCATGGACTTCCCGCGCCCGACCTCACCGACCATGTAGAGGCCCTGCGGCGCGTTGCCCGGGGCCTCGTCTACCGGCTTGCGGCGGAAGAAACGGTTCATGAAACCGCCACCGGGCTTTTCCGGTTCTTCCTGGCGAGGCTCATAGCCACGCAACCGGCGCCAAAGATCCTGCAGGGTCTCGGCGGCGAGTTCCTGGGCACTGTCAGGACGCAAAGTGCCCGCCGCTACCCTTGCGCGGTAGGCGGGGAGTGGTCCCTCGGCGGTTGTCGAGAGGCGCTGGGCCTCTGTTGGCGTAATGCGGCCATCCATCGCATTGCGGCATAGCCTCTCGGCTGCCTCACGGCAACCGTGACGTGTGAAGGCCGCACGCGAAGTGGTTGCAAGTGAAGGGAAAAACGGTCGCCCGCCAGCCTGGGGAGGCCCCTTCGGCACCGGAGGCGTCCTGCCAGTCGTCCGCAGTAAAACAGGGAAGCAATCGATGATTGATAAGACCAAAATCGAGGAACATGCCGAAATCGTGGGGTCCTGTGGCAATCACGTTGGGACCGTCGATCATGTCGAAGGCGATTTTATCAAGTTGACGCGAGACGATTCCGCTGACGGCAAGCATCATTACCTGCCGATCAGCGCTCTGGCTGATATTCAACCGGGCCGCGTCATCACGACGATGAATCACAAGGCCGCCTTGTCTTTGCTGCAGGACACACCAGAGTCCGGCGCAGGGGGCTTCGCAGCCGTCTGAAGCCAGACAGTAAAAAAATGGCGTGAGCGCCACCATCGCCCTGCGCCCATTAAAAAAACCCCGCCGGCATCGCTGCCAGCGGGGTTTTTCCGTCGAGTCGGGGCCGGGCTCTTAGCCCTGGCGCTCGACCAGCATCTGCTTGATGGAGCCGATGGCCTTGGCGGGGTTCAGCCCCTTCGGGCAGGTGGCCGTGCAGTTCATGATGGTATGGCAGCGATACAGCCGGAACGGATCTTCCAGGTTGTCCAGGCGCTCACCCGTCGCCTCGTCGCGGGAATCCGCGATCCAGCGATAGGCCTGCAGCAGCACGGCCGGGCCCAGATAGCGGTCGCCATTCCACCAGTAAGAGGGGCAGGAGGTGGAGCAGCAGAAGCACAGGATGCACTCCCACAGACCGTCCAGCTTGGCGCGCTCCTCCTTGGACTGCAGGCGCTCGCCATCCGGCGGCGGAGCCGTGTCGGACTTCAGCCAGGGCTCGACCGAGCGCAGCTGCGCGTAGATCTGAGACAGATCCGGCACCAGGTCCTTCACCACCGGCATATGCGGCAGCGGGGTGATGCGGACGTCCTTCTTCACCTCCTCGATCGGCTTGAGGCAGGCCAGCGTGTTCATGCCGTCGATGTTCATCGCGCAGGAACCGCAGATGCCCTCACGGCAGGAGCGCCGGAAGGTGAGCGTGGTGTCCGTCTCGTTCTTGATCTTGATCAGCGCGTCCAGAACCATCGGGCCGCACTTGTCGAGGTCCACCTCGTAAGTGTCGTAGCGCGGGTTCTCCCCGGTATCCGGGTCGAAGCGGTAGATCTTGAACGCCTTGACGTTCTTGGCACCCGGCTCGGCCTTATAGGTCTTGCCGGTGCCGATCTTGGAATTCTTCGGAAGCGTGAAAGTCGCCATGGTCCCGCTCCTTCCTCAGTACACGCGCGGCTTGGGCGGGAAGACCTGCACCTCGTTGGTGAGGGTGCGCATCTTCACGTCACGATAGTCGAGGCTGACCTGATACTTCTCGTCCACACGCGCCAGGGTGTGCTTCATCCAGTTCACGTCGTCACGCTCGGGGTAATCCTCATGCGCGTGGGCGCCCCGGCTCTCATGCCGCGCCTCGCCGCCGACGACCGTGGTCAGCGCGTTGCCGATCAGGTTGTCCAGCTCCATGGCCTCCATCAGGTCGCTGTTCCAGATCAGGCTCCGGTCGGCGATCTTGATGTCGGCATAGCCGTCCGCGACCTTCGCCATCTTCTCGCAGCCTTCCTTCAGCAGCTCGGAAGTGCGGAACACGGCGGCATGGGTCTGCATGGTGCGCTGCATGTTCAGGCGCAGCTCGGCGACCGAGGTGCCGCCCTTGGCGTAGCGCACACGGTCCAGCCGCTCCAGCGCCAGCTCACCGGCCTTGGGCGGCAGCGGAGCCTGGGTGGCGCCGGGCTTGATGGTCTCGGCGGCACGCAGCGCGGCGGCACGGCCGAACACCACGAGGTCGAGCAGCGAGTTGGTGCCCAGGCGGTTGGCGCCATGGACGGAGACAGAGGCCGCCTCGCCCACCGCCATCAGGCCGGGAACCACGCGGTCCTGGTCCGTGCTGGTGGCGTTCAGCACCTCGCAATGGATGTTCGTCGGGATGCCGCCCATGTTGTAGTGGACGGTCGGGAGCATCGGGATGGGCTCCTTGGTCACGTCCACGCCCGCGAAGATCTTCGCGGTCTCGGAGATGCCCGGCAGGCGCTCATGCAGCAGCTCGGCGCCGAGATGCTCCAGATGCAGGTAGATGTGATCCTTGTGCGGGCCAACGCCACGGCCTTCGCGGATCTCCATCGACATGGCGCGGGAGACGACGTCGCGGGAGGCCAGGTCCTTCGCCGTCGGTGCATAGCGCTCCATGAAGCGCTCACCCTCGGAGTTGGTCAGGTAGCCACCCTCGCCGCGCGCGCCCTCGGTGACGAGGCAGCCGGAGCCGTAGATGCCGGTGGGGTGGAACTGCACGAACTCGTTGTCCTGCAGCGGCAGGCCGGCGCGCAGCACCATGCCGCCACCATCGCCCGTGCAGGTATGGGCGGAGGTGCAGGAGAAGTAGGCGCGGCCATAGCCGCCGGTGGCCATGACAACGGTCTGCGCGCGGAAGCGGTGAATGGAACCGTCTTCCAGGCACCAGGCCATCACGCCGCGGCAGGCGCCTTCCTCGTCCATGATCAGGTCGAGGGCGAAGTACTCGACGAAGAACTCGCAGTTATGCTTCAGCGACTGCTGGTACAGCGTGTGCAGGATGGCATGGCCGGTACGGTCGGCCGCGGCGCAGGCGCGCATGGCCGGCGTCTTGCCGTAATGCTGCATGTGGCCGCCGAAGGGCCGCTGATAGATCTTGCCGTCCTCGGTGCGGCTGAAGGGCACACCGAAGTGCTCCAGCTCGATGATCGAGGGCACGGCCTCGCGGCACATGTATTCGATGGCGTCCTGGTCGCCCAGCCAGTCCGACCCCTTGACGGTGTCGTACATGTGCCAGCGCCAGTTGTCCTCGCCCATATTGCCGAGCGAGGCGCCGACACCGCCCTGCGCCGCCACGGTGTGGCTGCGGGTGGGGAAGACCTTGGTGATGCAGGCGGTTTTCAGCCCCGCGGCACCCATGCCGAAGGTGGCGCGCAGGCCAGCGCCGCCAGCACCCACGACCACCACGTCATAGGTGTGGTCCACGATGCGGTAGGCGCCCGAGGAGGGCATGGTGATCGCGTTCATCGTCCCGATCCGTCCGTTACTTCATTGCGGCGGCGCACGCCCCGTGAGGGGGCGCCACCGTCTTCGTTCAGACAATTCGCCGGCAGGGGCCGGCAGCGCGGATCAGAGGGCGATCCGCAGCACCGACAGGGCGGCCAGCAGGCCGAGGATCCAGCACAGCGCCTTCACTGCCAGGATGGAGACCATGCGCTGCATCTCGCCCCGCACGTAATCCTCCAGCACCACCTGCATGCCGGCGGCGGCGTGGTGGAAGGAGATGGCGATGAAGGAGAGCAGCAACACCGCATTAAAGGGGTGGCCGATCCAGGCAAGGATCTCGGCATGGGTGGAGCCGGTATGGCCCGCCACCGAGAGGATGAACCACAGGCTCAGCGGCAGCAGCGCGATGGAAGTGACGCGCTGCGCCCACCAGTGATGCGTGCCGCCCTTGGCGGAACCCAGGCCGCGCACGCGGCCGAGGGCGGACTGAAGCCGGACGGCGGAATTTTGTTCGCTCATAGGGCGGTGCTCCTCACCAGGAGATAATGGCGATGAGCCAGGTCAGCACCGTCATGACGCCCGTGGCGATGAGGGTGAGGCGGCCAGTCTTTTGCATCGCGGGCAGATCGAAGCCGTAGCCTGCGTCCCAGTACAGATGGCGGATGCCGGCGAAGGTGTGGAACCATGCCACGGCGGTCAGCCCACCCAGCAGCAGGATGCCCAGGAAGGAGCTGAAGAACCACTGCGCATTGGCGAAGGCGTCAGGGCCAGCGGCGGCGGCGGCCAGCCACCACACCAGGAACACCATGCCGATCGTCCAGGCCACGCCGGCGGCGCGGTTGGTGATGGACAGACCGGAGGTCATCTGCAGCATGTCGTAGACTTGGAGGTGAGGCGACAGGGGCCGCTTCACGCGCGTACCATCAGTGCGACGACCGGTCATGACCGCCTCGCGCGAGTCTTTCATAATGGACATGGGCCGATCCCGCTCCGCGAATTTCTCGGCCGCTCTCTGCACAGCGCCGGGGCAGCGGCGGGGTCAGGGCGGCTTTGGCCCTTTTATGGTGCGCTGCCATGCGAGGTCAACGCAGGGCGGCCTTGATTGGTGCCATAACGGGCACCAAGCGGACGTAAATAGACCGGCCGCCCTATGGGCTAGCCGGTCCGTCCAATATGCTCAGTAACCGTAGCCACGTGGCGGGTAGCCGCCGTTATGCCCGTAACCACGGGGCGGATAGCCGCCATTCGGGCCGTATTCACCCCGATCCGGCGTCGTCACCAGGCCACCCACCGCGCCCAGACCACCGCCGATCAGCGCACCTGTCCCGACATTGCCGCCGGTCAGACCTGCAACACCTGCACCTGCGCCGGCACCAAGAAGGCCGCCACCGATAGCACGCTGCCCGGGGTTGGAGGGGTCGGTGCAAGCAGCCGTGCCGAGCAGCAGCGTCAACGCGGCAGCAGCACCAAGCTTTTTCATCATCGGCATGATCTGCGTCCCTTTATCCATACACTTTCAACACGGGAAAGCTGATCGGGATGCCGGACGAAAATGGGGCGGCACCAAGGCCGTGCCGCCCCATTCACACACAGATTCGTGAGGAAATTCAGGCAGATTCGCGTGCCAGCAGCCCCTGCCGCACCAGTTCCTCGGCGATCTGCACGGCGTTCAGCGCGGCCCCCTTGCGCAGGTTGTCGCCCACGCACCAGAAGGCCAGGCCATGCGGCACGGTGGGGTCCGCCCGCAGGCGGCTGACGAACACGCTGTCCTCGCCGGCGATCTCCACCTGGGTGGCGTAACCGCCATCCTCACGCCGGTCGAGCACCGTCAGGCCCGGCGCCTCGCGCAGCGCGTCCCAGGCCTGTTCGACGGTGATAGGGCTCTCGAACTCCACATGCACCGCCTCGCCATGGCCGATGAAAACCGGCACGCGCACGGCCGTCGCCACCACCGCGATATCCGGGTCCAGGATCTTCCGGGTCTCGACGGCCATCTTCCACTCTTCCTTGGTGAAGCCGTCGTCCAGGAACTTGTCGATATGCGGGATGCAGTTGAAGGCGATGGGCTTGGTGAACTGCTCCGGCGACGCCGCATCGTTCACGTAGATACCGCGAGTCTGCGTGAACAGCTCGTCCATCGCCTCCTTCCCCGCGCCGGAAACCGACTGGTAGGTGGAGACCACCACGCGCTTGATGCGCGCGAGCTCATGCAGCGGCTTCAGCGCCACCACCATCTGGATGGTCGAGCAGTTCGGGTTCGCGATGATGTTGCGCTTGCGAAAGCCTTTCAGCGCGTGCGGGTTCACTTCCGGCACCACCAGCGGCACGTCGTGGTCCATGCGGAACTGGCTGGTGTTGTCGATCACCACGCAGCCCGCGGCCGCCGCCTTGGGCGCATGAACGGCCGAGACTGAGGCGCCCGGCGAGAACAGGCCGATATCGACGCCCTTCCAGTCGAAGGTCTCCAGGTTCTGGACCTTCAGCACGTCCTTCTCACCAAAGGAGACTTCCCGCCCCGCCGAACGGCCGGAGGCCAGGGCGATCACCTCGCTGACGGGGAAAGCCCGCTCAGCGAGGGTCTTGAGCATCTCGCGCCCCACATTGCCGGTGGCGCCGACGACCGCGACCCTATAGCCCATGCTGCGCTTCCTTCTTCCCATGCGGGGCAAATCCGGCGCGGGACTAGCGCCGATGGCAGGCCAGCCGCAAGGAATATGCGGCCGGCCCCTCCCCCGCTCAGCGCCGCACAGCCTTGAGGAAAGCGCTGGAGCGTTCCCGCAGCACACCCGCCTGCCCTGCCAGCTGCTCCACCGCCCCCAGCATGCCGCCGGCGGCATTGCCGGTCTCAGCCGCCACCTGCCGCACACGGGCGATGCGCTGTGACACCGTGCCCGTCGCCTCCGCCATCTGCGCGGCACTCCGGGCGATTTCCTGGGTCGCGGCGCCCTGCTCCTCCACGGCCGTGGCAATGGCGGTGGCAATCTCGCTGGTGCGCTCCACCGTGGTGCCGATGCCACGGATGGCATCCACCGCCTGCCCCGTCGCCGCCTGCATGCCGGCAATCTGCTGGCTGATTTCCTCGGTCGCCCGGGCCGTCTGGCCGGCGAGATTCTTCACCTCGCTGGCCACCACGGCGAAGCCCTTGCCCGCTTCGCCGGCCCGCGCGGCCTCGATCGTCGCGTTGAGGGCCAGCAGGTTCGTCTGCGCGGCGATATCGGTGATCAGGCTGATCACATCCCCGATCCGCGCCGCGCTTTCAGAGAGGCCACGCATGGTCTCATCCGTCGCCCGTGCCTCGCGCACGGCCTGGCCCGCCACCTCGGCCGACTCGCTGACACGGCGGGTGATCTCCACGATGGAGGCCGCCATCTGCTCCGCCGCGGCAGCCACGGCCTGCACATCGGCATCCGCCCTGCCGGCGGCTTCCGCCACCGTGGCCGCTTCCCGGCCAGAGGTTTCCGCCGCCTCGGCCAACTGCCGGGCCGCTGCCTGCAACTCGGCGGTGCGGCCGGCCACGCCGTCCACGGCGCCGCCCATATCGACCTCGAAGGTATCCGCCAGCCGCGCCTGCTCCGTCACCGTAGTCCAGACGGCCATGGGGTAGAGATAGGTTCCGGCCTTGTCGCGGATGGCGGAGACGCTGAGATCCATCACCTGATCCGCCACCCGCAGGCGGGTGCGGTAGGGCAGCCGCGACTCGTCGGCCAGGATGCTGCGCTGGGTGGTCGGCTGGCGGTGGAAGATGTCCATGCTCTTGCCCAACGCCTCTTCCGGCGTGCATGGCAGGATCTGCTGCACGGAGCGCAGAATGTTCAGCATTTCCGCGTTGAAATAGTCGATGCGGAAGTCGTTGTTCGGGTCGCACCGCATGATGCCGATGGGCAGCTGCTCGATCATCTGCTTCTGCGCGAAGGCTTCCTGCACGGTCCGGCGCAGCTCCTCCACCGCCCCGGCAATGGAGCCGATCTCATCCCGCCGCGCCTGGTCCGGCACCGACACGGCCGCATCTCCCTGCGCAATGCGCTGCAGCACGGCGGAAAGCCGGCGCAGGGGCGCCCCCACCGCGCGCGTCGTGGCCCAGCCGGACAGCACGAGGACGATGGCCACCAGCACCGCCACCAGCAAAGCCTCGCTCATCGTCCCGGCCAGCACGTCCCGGCGCAACACGTCATCGGCCTCGACCTGGGCGGCAAACAGGTGGCTGGCCGTCGCCATGGCGCCTTCCAGGGCCTCCCGTGCCGGCTCCACGGAATCGGCCCGCAGCACCGCAGCGCGCTCCAGCAGGCCGATCAGTTCATTGGTCGTGGTGCCCAGCCCGTCCGCCATCGTCACCAGCCGGCCCATATCCTCCTTCAGCCGCTCGGACATCGGCACCGCCTGCACCCCGCGGCCATGCACCCGCTGCTGGGCAATGGAACGCCTGGCCCGCCGGGCCTGATCCGGTTCCTCCGCCGCGAGGTAACGCTGGATGCTGGCACGCATGTCGACCACCGCCCCGTGATAGGCCAGCAACCGGCTGCGCAGCTCTTCCTGGCGCTCCGATCCCGTCACCTCGAAAGGCAGGTTGCTCATCACCGCCTCAAACTGGTGGTCGTAATTGGACATGTGGGTGAAGAGCTGCTTGTCCCGGAGCTCCAGCATTCGCCGGCGAATTTCCATGCCCTCGCCCAGCGCCTCGGCGTAGCGGACCGCGAGGGGCAGGGCCGCCTCCGCCGCTTCCCGCGCATCCTGGCGGGTCGCGGCCCCGGCTGCCTGACGGAGCTGCTGCTGCACGGCATCGAGCCTCGCTCGCGCCTCGGCGGCGGCGGCGGTAAAGCGTTGCTCGGTCTGTGCCGTGCCGGCCGCCAGGGCACGCAGGTCGGCACGGGTCGCCTCCGTCAGCGCCGCCTGCAGGGCGTCCTGCGCCAGCACGGTGCCCCGCTGCGCGAGGTCCAGCGTCACGACCTCACCGATCCGCGTCTGCGTCCGCCAGGCCTGCCCACCGACGAGCAGCAGCGCCAGCACGGCCGAGAGGGCAAGCTTCTTGCCAACGGACAGGTTGAGGAAAAAGCGCATGGACGTCCCCCGCAAAAACTGAGTCGCGGCAGTTTGGCGCCTGCGCTTTAACCAAGAGTGAAGGGAGCCACTCTTGCAGTGACGTGGCAGCGGCGGCAGATGCGGAGCGTGCTGCACCTTATCAAGCTTTCAGTCGGCCCCAAGGATGTCGCGGAGCTGCGCGTCCTCCAGCAACGCCGCGTGCAGGGAGACCCGCCGCTCCGCCACCTGACGCGCATGATGCCGAAGCGCGCGGCGGAGCTGCTCGATGGCGGGTCCATCTATTGGGTCGTCGCCGGCCTCCTCTGCGTGCGCCAGCGGCTGGTGGATATCCGCACGGAACCCGGCAAGGACGGCACCGACCATGCCGCGCTGATCCTGGACCCGGAATTGGTGCCCGTGGAGGCACGGCGCATGAAGCCTTTCCAGGGCTGGCGCTACCTGGAAGGCGCCGCCACCCCACCGGATATCGGCAAGGCCGCCGCCGCCCAGGGTATCGAAAGCCTGCCGCCCAAACTGCTCAGGGAATTGCAGGATCTTTGCCTGCTCTGAGCCCGGTCCGCTTTCCTGGCAGGCCAGGAGTCGGCAGCGGGGCCGCCGACGTTACCGTTTCTTCAGCGCCGGCCCATGCCAGGGAGAGGTGGCGCGCTGCATGCTGCGTCACATGGATCGGTGGCTATCGCGCCCGCACGGTCCTTCTGGCTTCGGCGCTCCGCCTCTTCCCGGCAGTCGGCGCGCCGAACGGCCTTGCCCTTCGTGGCAGGCCTCTGGGGCCGGCTGGAGCGATCCGGCCGGCCCTTTTTTGTCGGCTCATTTCCCCTGCGGCCCTTGCGGCAATCCGCCAATGCCTTGAAACCTGGACCTCGTCCGGGCGTTTCGCCTGATTGTCACGAGTCTGGAATAAGAGGCTGTCATGCGGCTGGATGGGCCCGAGAGCGACAATGTCGAGGACCGCCGCCGCCAGGGCGGCTTTCGGGGCGGATTCCGGGGGGGCCTCCCGGGCGGGCTCGGTGGCGGCCGGCGCGGCGGTGGCCTGGCGGTGGGCGGGCTCGGTGGCGTAGCCCTCCTGTTGCTCTTCCTGTTTCTCGGTATCGACCCCAGCATGCTGCTGGATGACGGCAGCGGGCCTAACCCCTACCAGACGCAGCAAACCCGCCAGGCCACCCCCGATGAAGAGGCCAGCCGCCGTTTCGTCGCACAGGTGCTGGGGGAGACGGAGCAGGTCTGGCGCGAGCAGTTCAGCCGCGTTGGCCGCCAGTACCAGGACCCCACGCTGGTGCTCTACACCGGCGGCACGCAGTCCGGCTGCGGCGGCGCGCAGGCGCAGGTGGGGCCGTTCTACTGCCCGGCGGACCAGAAGGTTTACATCGACCTCGACTTCATGGCCGCGCTGCAGCAGCGCCTCGGCGCGCCGGGCGATTTCGCCTCCGCCTACATCATCGCGCATGAGGTGGGCCACCATGTGCAGAACCAGCTCGGCATTCTGCAGCTGGCGCAACGCATGCAGAGCCGGTCCGACCAGGAGGACGCCAACGCCATCCAGGTGCGCGTGGAGTTGCAGGCCGATTGCTTCGCGGGACTGTGGGCCAAGCGTGCCAATGATGCACGGCAGATCCTGGAATCCGGCGATGTAGAGGAAGGGCTGAACGCCGCCGCCGCCGTGGGGGATGACCGGCTGCAACGCGAGGCCGGCCACCGTGTGCAGCCGGAGAGCTTCACCCACGGCTCCTCGGCCGAGCGGGTGCGGTGGTTTCGCATCGGGCTGGAGCGTGGCGATCTCGTCGCCTGCAACACCTTCGCCGGCCTGCCCTCAGGCGGCACGCCCTAACGCGCGATCACCCCGGAGCGGAAAGGCCGGGGCACCCTCCTTCGCGCGGCGGGCCCTGGTCTTAGAAGCTTATCGAAAGGCCCAGGCTCCAGCCTGTCACGTTCCCCCCGACCAGGGCGGAGCTGCGGATGCTGACACCTTCCACGCCGCGGATGAGGTCTCCGTCCACCAGTTCGACGCCGACGCCGAGTTCGGCAAAGCTGTTGAAGCCCAGCGCATTGCGGTGGCGCCCCATCATCCATGTCCCGCCACCATAGGCGATCCAGCGCACGTCACGGCCGAAGAAGGACATGTTTGTCGGCCCCCTCATTTCCACCGAGCCGGTCGTGATGCTGAAGCGGTTGTTGGATTCTAGGGAACGGTCGCTGGCGCTGTAGTTCAGGTCATCGATCCGGTTGAAGCGGAGGGAGGCGGTCAGGTCCGTCTGCTGCCAGACCCGCCGCTCATGCACCAGCGCCACTGCGAAGCCGAGGAGGATGCTGTCCATCTTCACATCCGTCAGGATGCCCCGGCTCTCGGCCTCGAACAGGTCGCCATTGGGGCCGAGGAAATCGGTGTCGCTCTCCCCGCGTGAATACCCGCCGAGCAGCAGGGGGCGGAACCAGGTTCGCTCCCCCAGCGGCACGTCTATTCCCGCGCCCGCCAGGGCGGTGAGCGAATGGAAGCTCAGATTGGCGTAGTGCGGCGTCGTCGGGCCATCCCCGAGGTAAGTGTTCTGGCGAGCGCGCAGATAGCTCAGCGTCAGTTCCACATAGGGTGCCCAGCCGGCGAACACGCCCTCGGCCGCCGCTCCGAACCTATGGGAGATGGGGATCTTGTAACTGTCGATATCCAGCTTCTCGCCATTGTAGTTGGCGGCGCTGATGCCGGGGGTCCCCCCGAAAATGCTCAGCGCCTGGAAGCCGGCGGCATAATCGGTGGCCCGGGCCTGGGCGCGGAACACATCGCGCAGGCTCTGCGCCTCCGCGCCTGCCGTGACCGCCCCGCAATGCAGGACCCCGGCGAATGCGGCCAGCCAAAGCCTTCCCCCTGTCCACGCCATAGCCACGCGCCCCACCCGTTCCGGCTCCAGACTAAACCAGCCAGCCCGCGCCGCGGAGCCAGGAATAAAGAAGCCGGCCTTCACTTCTCCCCGCACAGCAGTGACGCGCTGGCCCGGGCGCAAACAATATTGCGAGACGGCGCCCCCTGGCGGGGAACTGCTACCGCGAAATGGTGAAAAGAGGAGAAACAGCCAGGCCAGGAGGCAAATGCGCAAAACTGGCGAAGAAGAGATTCCCTCCTGCCCTCCAAGATGCGCCGCGAATTTCTTTCAGCCGCCAGGCCGCTGTTTTCCCAAAATGAAAAAGTGGAGGATGACACGCCCTGTTGAGCCTCCTCCACTGGCGGTGGAGAGCCGCTGCGGCCACAATGGCAGCGTGATGCCCAAGGTCGCTTCCGGGGCGGGAACCGCCGCCGCGTCAACCAAGGGCGCGATACTCTGTTGTGTGGAAAGCGCCGGCTTTGCCGGCGTGCTTCCGGCTTGTCGCAACGCTCTCCTGGCAGGGATCGCATGCTCCTCCCCTCTCCCGCTTCGTTTCCGCCGTGCCGAGCGTGGCACCGGACGGACTCTTTCCCGGGAGCACCCGATTCGCGGCTGGCGCCCCTGGCCACCGGGCGCAGGGCATAAGGCCGCCGCATGACGACATTGTTGCTGGCTGGCGCCACGGCGCTGCTTGGACTCTTGGCCGTGCCGGGTTGGCTGGGGCGTGGCCGTGCTGTCTGGGCCGGGCTGGTCGTATTATCCGCTCTGCTGGCGGTGCTGTCCGTGGCAGCCTTGGCACAGGGGGGCACGGAGGTCCTCCTGCTTCCCTTCGGGCCGCCCTGGTCCCCACTGGCCCTGGCCGCGGACGGGTTGTCCGCCTGGTTTCTGCTGCTGCTCGGGCTGGTCGGGGCGGTGGCGGGGCTCGCCGGCTGGTGCCGCGCCGATATGGCGCCCCGGCGGCTGATGCTCTGGCCGCTGCTACTGGCCAGCCTCGCCTTCACCCTGCTGGCCGCCGATGCCTTCGGCCTGTTGCTGGGCTTCGCCCTGGCGGGCCTCGCCGCCCATGCCCTCATCTCCGCCGAAGGATGCTGGCGGGACCATCCACGCGCCGGCTGGCGGGACCTCGTGACGGCCCTGCTCTCCATCGCGGCGCTGATGGTGGCGGTGGGGCTGCTCAGCGGCCTGTCCGGGGACCTTTCCTTCGCCGGACTGCGCGCGGCGCCGCCAGAAGGAGCCCAGGGCACCACCGTGCTGGTACTGGTGGTGCTGGCGGCCGGCACACGTGCGGTGCTGCCCCTTCTGGCGCCCTTGCCGCCAGGGCCCGGCCTGGTGCTGGTGGGCGGCGCGCTCCCTTCGGTGGCGCTGTATGTGCTGGCGCGGTTGCTGCTGGATATCGGCGGCCCGGCGCAGCCTCTCTGGTGGGGCACGCCCCTGCTGGCGGCGGGAGCGCTGGCCGCCCTTGCCGGCGCATTGCGGGCCTTGAAGAAGGAAGAGATCGCCGGGCTGCTCTCCGGCGTGGCGCTGCACCATCTGGGGCTGGCGGTCATGGCGCTGGGCGTGGTGGCGGGCTTCCGCGCCGCCGATCTGGGGACATTGGCGGCGGTGGCCGGCGGGGCGGCGCTGCTGCATCTGCTGGCCCAGGCCCTGTCCATGGCCCTGCTCTGGCTCGCTTCGGCCGAGCTGGCGCAGAGCGCCGGGTCCCGCCATCTGGATCGTCTGGGCGGGCTGGTCCATGCCATGCCGATTGTCGCCTATGCGGCATTGGCCGGCGTGGCGGCGGCCGCGATGTTGCCGCCTTTCTCCGGCTTCGGCGGCATATGGCTGCTGCTGCAATCGCTGTTCGTGGCCTGGCGCGCGGGCACGCTGGGCTTCCAGATCCTCGTCGTGCTGTCCGTCACGGTGGTGGGCATCGCCATGGCCACGCTGGCCTCCGCGCTATTGCGCTTCTGGGGGCTGGCCTTTCTCGGCCGTCCCCGCACGCCGCGGACACTCGGGGCGCGAGAGGCGGAACCCCTCCCGCGCGGCATTCTCGTGGCACTGGCCGCCGCCGCGCTGGTGCTGGGCCTTTTCCCCGGCCTGCTGCTGCGTCTGGCACAGCCGGCGCTGGTGCTGCTGGCGGGCCATGGCGGCACGGCCGATCTCGGCCTGCTGAGCATCAGCACCGGCCCCGCCGCCGCCGATTACACCCCGCTGGCCGTCGGCCTGTTGCTGGCTCTCCTGCTTGGCGCGGCAGCCGGAGCGGCGCGCTGGGCCTCGCCCCGCCCCCCGGCCACCGTGCCGCTGTGGGATGATGGCTTCATGGCGCCCCCGCCGCACCTCCCCTTCGGTGACCCGGCCACGCAGCCCGGCGCCGCTGCCTTGGG
>JH599935.1 GCA_000245075.1 Acetobacteraceae bacterium AT-5844 | reverse complement strand
CCGCGAGGCGCCGGTGCAGCGTGTGGAGCAGGAGCGCCCCGCGCCGCGTCCGCCTGTTGTGAATGGCGGCACCGCCCAGCCGGGCGTGGGCTTCCTGGGCTTCGATGCCGGGCGCGGCGGCTGAGCGCGCGCCACCCGGCTGAAGCTGGCGGAATTCTTCCTCTGAAAACCCGGCCTTAGCCAGCACAGTCCGCAAGCGGGCCAAGCTGGCCCATGCGGCGGCGGATCGTCTCCGCCCGGGACTGTACATAGGGGCCGGGCTGCCCCGCTGACCATTCCAGAGGGTTAGGCAGGACCACGGCAAGGCGCGCGGCCTGGGATTCGGTCAGGCGCGCGGCGGGGCGGTTGAAGAAGGCCCGCGAAGCAGCCTCCGCACCGTAGATGCCGGGGCCGAATTCCACGATGTTCAGGTAAACCTCCAGCACCCGCTCTCTGGGCCAGAGGAGCGCGATCTGGGGCGTGAGCCAGGCTTCGAGGACTTTCCGCAGCGGGTCCCGACCCGGCCAGAGAAACAGGTTCTTGGCGACCTGCATGGTGATGGTGCTGGCACCACGCGGGCGCTCCCCATCCATCGCAGCCGTCACCTGGCCGCGCAGGGCCTGGAAGTCGAAACCCAGCCATTGCCGGCAGAACAGATTGTCCTCCGAGGCGATGACGGCGCGGCCCAATGCGGGCGCGATGCGCTCATACGGCACCCAGTCCTTTTGGAAGCCGTAGCCCTGGACGGCGCGCAGCACCATCAGCGGTGTCATCGGCACCGGCACGAAGCGGAAGGCGAGAATCAGCACCGGCGGCGCCAGCAGGAACACCAGGAGCAGGCGCTTCAGCCAGGGCGGCAGGCGCCAGCGCATCAGCCGCGCCCGCAGGCGTTGGCGCGGTCCCGATGCGCCCAGGGGAAGTCGAACCGCCCGGCCCAGGCACCGGCGCCTTCAGCCCTGGCGGCGCTTTCTTCGCCGGCGTAGCGGCCTTTGGAGAAGCGCGGGCAATCGAAGGCGTAACCGCTGCGCACCATGGCTCCGTTCAGGTCCAGCGTGTCGCCATTGGCAGTCGGGATGGTGCAGATGGCCACGGTGCGGCCATGGGTCTCCGTTCCGTCCGGCGTGCAGGTCACGGTGTTGCGGCCAACCAGAGCGATCAGTGCGTCCCTCCCGGCAATACCGCAGTTATAGCCACCCTGGCCCCGGCGGGTACAACGCTGGTCCTGTTCCAGCGCGTCGATACCCTGCATGCGGACACGGACGCCGTTGAGGTCCAGCGTATCGCCGTCAATGATGCGGGGGCGGCCGACCAGCGGCTCGCCGACATACGGGCGGCTGGTGGAGCCGCCGCCATCCTGCAGGGACACGACGACGCGCCAGGCGGCGCGTGCCAGGCGTTCCAACCCGGCTTCGCTGATCTGGCCAGAGCTGAACAGGGCGATGACAGCGGCAACGAGGGCGGCCGCAGGCGCGGCGAAACGCGGCAAATTCATGCCGCCACCAGAAGGAGAAGAATCGAATCAGGCATAACGCCTGCCTTCTGCCACGCCCCGGCCCTGGCTGCATCCACTTCCCTGCGTGGATGTGTGCCGGAACGGCCTACATCAGGCGCGGCAGGTTCAGGCGCGGGCGCGCCGGCTGCGGGGTGGAATGGCCTTTCATGGCACGGTTCGCGGCACGCGGATCTTCTTCCAGGTCCCACGCCTCGGCATCCCGCCACATGGCATAGGCTTTTGTGAACTCGGCACCGAGCAGAAAGATCTGCGCCGAATAGTAGATCCAGAGCAGGACGATGACGATCGAACCCGCCGCGCCATAGGCGGAGCCGATCGCACTGCGGCCGAGATAAAGGCCGATCAGGAATTTGCCGAGGTTGAGCAGGATGGCCGTCGCGATGGCGCCGACGCCCACATCCCGCCATTCCAGCCGGCGGTCGGGCAGGAATTTGTAGATCGCGGCGAAAAGCACCGACATCAGCAGGAAGGAAATCAAGGTATTCGCCCAGCGTACGGCCGTGGCGATCTCCGGCACGCGCGTGTCCAGCGCATCCCGCAGGCCGGAAAGCAGCGCGCTGATCACTAGGGAGACAAGCAGCAACAGGCCGAGCGCAGCGACCAGGCCCAGGCTCAGGGCGCGGGCCCGCAGCAGCGACAGGACCGTGAAGCCTGTTGCCTCCGCCTTCCAGATCTTGTTGAGGCTGGCCTGGATCTCGCCGAATACGCCGCTCGCGGTAATGATGAGCGTGATGACGCCGATGACGCTGACGACCCGCCCCGCCACGGGGTTGGATGCGCTGCGGATGATGCCCTGGATCACCTCCGCGCCCGCCTGTCCCATCACGTCGCCCAGCTGCTCCACCACGGCACCGCTTGCCGCGTCCTCGCCGAAGGCAAGGCCCGCGATGGCCACAGCGATGATGAGGACCGGCGCAAGCGAGGTGACGGTATAGAAGGCGATAGCGGCACCGCGGCTCAGCGCTTCATCCTCGATGAAGCCGAGGACGGTCTGCCGTGCCAGCCACCACGCCTTGCGGACACGCCGTTTCACCATCCTCCCAAACCTCCACTGCCGCCTGGGGCGAAAACCTAGCACGCGCATCCGCTGCAAGGCGAAGCCCGGTGCACACGATCACAGGAGCGCGATTCACCCCTTGCCAGCCTCGCCCTTTGCCGTGCAGCCTTGCCGGCAAGAAGGCGCTTGGCGCCCGGCACACGGCACGGTTTCGCCCATACCCTTTTCGGGAGACGAACCATGTTGCGACGTGACTTGCTGAAGGGTGCCGCGCTGGCGGCCACCCTTCCGGCAGGGCCGGGCCTCCTGTCCCGCCCTGCCCTGGCAGCCGGCGGCGGCGTATTGAAGTTCGTGCCACAGGCCGATGTCACCGTCACCGACCCGGTGATGACCACCGCCTACATCACCCGCCATCATGCGCTGATGGTGTGGGACCAGCTCTACGGGCTGGATGACAAGCTCATTCCCCAGCCGCAAATGGTGGAAGGGCACACCGTCGAGGATGACGGCAAGCTCTGGACCTTCCGCCTGCGCGAGGGCCTGAAATTCCACGATGGCGAGCCGGTGCGCGGGCGGGACTGCATCGCCTCGATCAGGCGCTGGGCGGCACGGGATACGCTGGGACAGGCGCTGATGGGCCGGGTGGCCGAGATGGCGGCGCCCAAGGACCGCGTCTTCACCATCCGCCTCACCCGTCCCTATGGGTTGATGCTGGAAACGCTCGGCAAGCTCGGGCCCCCGGCTCTGGTGATCATGCCCGAGCGGCTGGCCAATACCGATCCGTTCAAGCCCATCACCGAGATGATCGGCTCTGGCCCCTATCGTTGGAAGGCGGATGAACGGATCGTCGGCGCGCGGGTGGTGTATGAGCGCAACCCGGATTACGTGCCGCGCCAGGGCCGGGCCGAGCACGCCTCCGGGCCGAAGATCGTCAATTTCGACCGTGTCGAATGGCATGTGATGCCGGACCCCGGCACCGCGGTCGCCGCGCTCGGCAACGGCGAGGTGGATTGGTGGGAGAACCCGCCCAACGACCTGATGCCCGTGCTGAAGAGCAACCGCAATGTGGTGCTGGAGCGGGTTGTGACAACGGGCGGCATGGGTACCGGCGTGTTCAACCACCTTCACGCGCCCTTCAACAATCCGGCCATCCGCCGCGCGGTGCTGATGGCCTCGTCCCAGTCCGACTTCATGACAGCCGCCGCCGGCACCGATCCTTCAATGAGCCAGGCGGGCGTTGGCATCTTCGCGCCCGACACGCCCATGGCGAGCACAGCCGCGCTGGAGCTGGTGAAGGAGCCACGCAACATCGAGGCCGCGCGGAAGGCCCTGAAGGAGGCGGGCTATAACGGCGAGCGCGTCGTGCTGATGGCGGCCAGCGACAACCCGCTGCTGGCGGCGCTGGGCGAAGTGGGGCGCGACCTGCTGACGAAGATCGGCATGGAGGTGGAATACGTCGTGGCCGATTGGGGCACGGTGGTGCAGCGCCGGGCCAGCAAGGAGCCGCCATCACGCGGCGGGTGGAACATGTTCCATACCACCTGGAACGGCGTGGACATGCTGAACCCGATGGTGCAGCAAACCCTCCGCGCCAATGGCGACAAAGCCTGGTTCGGCTGGCCGGATATTCCCCGCATCGAGGAACTGCGCACCGCCTGGCTGGAGGCGCCGGACCTGCCCTCGCAGCAGCGCATCGCCAATGATTTGCAGCGGGCGGCGTTGGAGGAAGTGATCTATCTGCCCACCGGGCAGTATTTCATCGACAGTGCCTGGCGCAGCAACATCAGGGATGTCGTCAAGGGCACCTTCGTGTTCTGGAACGTCAAGCGCGCCTAGTGCCCGTCGACGGGCTGGCGGCCAATTGGCCGTCAGCCCGGGCCATCTCAGGGTGCTTCCGCCACGGCGCGGCTGGCGCCTGCCAGGATCAGCTCCGTCGCCAGCCGGGCATAGCCTTCCCGGCTCAAGCCGCGCCCGTCGCGGAACCACAGGTAGCTCCAGTTCAGCATGCCGAAGAGAGACATGGTCAGCGGCTTGAGCAGTGTGCGGCTGCCTTTCACTTCCGGCAGCGCATCGCCGATCGCCTCGGCGAAGATATCGACGATACGGCGCTCCAGCTCGCGCAGTTCTGCCTGCCGCGCCTCAGGCAGGAGTTGGAGATTCGCGATCTGGATCTGATGCTCCGCATCCGCATCGCGATAGGTCTCCAGCAGCGCGGCGGAGAGGGCGTGGAGCCGGTCCCGCGGCTCAGGGGTGGAGGCGAAGGCCTGCTCCACCGTCTCCAGCAAGGTGCGCAGATGCAGCTGGAGGATGTCGAACAACACCTCCTCCTTCGATTCATAGTAGTGATAGAGCAGCGCTTTGGAGACACCGCAGGCATTGGCCACCATGGTGATGGACGTGCCGGTGAAGCCATGCCGGGCGAACAGGCTCGCGGCGTTCTTCAACATCTGCCGCCGCTTCTCGTCGTAATCCTCCGCTCGTGTCCGAGCCATGCTCCACCCCTGCGTGCCGCCACGCGGCCCTTTCGTCTTGAGGCGCTGCCGCGGCGCCCGCATGATTTAGTGACCGTTCGGTCGGTGAATGCAACCCTGTAACACCGCCGGAAAGACCTTGATTTGACCGACCGGCTGGTCAATTCTTAGCCCACACAGAGGGCCCGAGAAGCCCCAAAATGTCCAAGGAGGTCAAGTCGATGCGGAAGCTCGCCGCCGGCCTGTTGCTCGCGCTCGGTCTCACCACGGCCGCGCAGGCTGCAGACCCCATCCGGGTTGGTGTCGTCATCTCGGAAACCGGGCCAGGGGCTTCCCTCGGCATTCCTGAAGGCCGTTCCATCCGCCTGCTGCCGCAGGAAATCGAAGGCCGCCCTGTCGAGTGGATCGTGCTGGATGACGGCTCCGATACCACCCGCGCCGTCACCAACATGCGCAAGCTGATCAGCGACAACCGTGTCGACGCCGTCATCGGCTCCACGGTGACGCCCGCTTCCATCGCCATGGTGGAGGTTGCGGCCGAGCAGCGCATTCCGATGATCTCGCTGGCGGGCTCCGCCGCCATCGTCTCGCCAGTGGATGACCGCCGCCGCTGGGTGTTCAAGACCGCGCAGAACGACGCGCTGATGGCCGGTGCCGTGGTCGACCATATGGCAGCGGCCGGGGTGAAGTCTCTCGGCATCATCGCCGTCAGCGATTCCTATGGCGATGGCTGGCTTTCCATCATCGCGCCGTTGCTGCAGGAGCGCGGCATCCGCGTGACCGGCACGGAGCGTTACGCGCGCACCGATACCAGCGCCACCGGCCAGACATTGAAGGTGCTGGCGGGGCGGCCGGATGCGGTCTTCATCATCTCCGCCGGCACGCCGGCCGCGCTGCCGGCCAAGGCACTGCGCGAGCGTGGCTATCGCGGCCCGATGTACCAGACGCATGGCGTTGCCAATGCGGACTTCCTGCGCGTGGGCGGGCGTGAGGTGGAAGGCACCGTGCTGCCCGTGGCGCCGGTGACGGTGGCCGACCAGCTGCCGGAATCCCACCCTTCCCGTGCCGTCGCGCGGCAGTATCGCGACGCTTATGAGGCCGCGCATGGTGCTGGCAGCGTCTCCGCCTTCGGCTCCTACGCCTATGACGCCGGGCTGCTGCTGCAACGCGCCATCCCGGTCGCGCTGCGCACCGCCCAGCCCGGTACGCCGGAATTCCGCGTGGCACTGCGCGACGCGCTGGAGGGGTTGCGGGATGTCACCTACGTGAATGGCGTAGTGAACATGTCCGCCACCGACCATGTCGGGCAGGATGAGCGCGCCCGCGTGATGGCCGTCATCAAGAACGGTACCTGGCAGGCCCTGCCGCAGTAACACCTCCGTCCTGACCATCGCCGGGGAATGGCCGTGGACCTCTCGATTTTTCTCGTTCTTGTCCAGGATGGCATCGTCAACGGTGCCATCTACGGCCTTCTGGCTCTGGCGCTGGTGATCGTCTTCACCGTCACGCGCGTCATCCTGGTGCCTATCGGTGAGTTCGTCGCCTTCGGCGCGTTGACGCTGGCGGCGCTGGAAACCGGCACACTGCCGGGCACGGTTTGGCTGTTGGGCATTCTCGGCATCGCCTCCGCCGTCTGCCGCCTCTGGACCTCTCGCCGGCATGCGACGGCGCGTTCCGTGGCGTGGCAACTGGGCACATCGCTCCTGCTGCCGGTGGTAGTGACCGCGCTGGCCTGGGCTTGTCTGCACTTCCAGGCACCGCAGCTGGTAAAAGTGCTGGTGGTGCTGGCCATCGTGGCGCCGATGGGACCGTATCTCTACGATGTGGTCTACCGGCCCATGGCGGATGCCAGCGTGCTGGTGCTGCTGATCGTCTCCGTGGCGCTGCATCTCGCCTTGCAAGGGCTGGGGCTGGTGTTCTTCGGCGCCGAGGGCTCACGCACGCAGAGCCTGGCGGATGCCACGCTGGAAATCGGGCCGATGTTCATCACCGGCCAGTCCATCGTCGTCATCCTGGTGACGATCGCGCTGATTATCGCGCTGTTCCTGTTCTTCGAGCGCACGCTGATGGGCCGGGCGCTGCGCGCCACCGCCGTCAACCGACTGGGCGCGCGGCTCGTCGCCATCTCGCCCGCGCTGTGCGGGCATGTCGCCTTCACCCTGGCGGCGATTATCGGTGCGCTGGGCGGCATCCTGATCTCGGCCATGACCACCATCTACTACGACACCGGCTTCCTGATCGCCCTGAAGGGCTTCGTGGCGGCGGTCATCGGCGGGCTGGTCAGCTACCCGCTGGCCGCCGCCAGCGCCATCCTGATCGGGCTGGTGGAGAGCTTCGCCTCCTTCCACGCCAGCGCCTTCAAGGAGGTGCTGGTGTTCATGATCATCCTCCCCGTGCTGCTGTGGCGCTCCTGGCGGACCCCTGCCCTGCTCGACGAAGGAGAGGAGTGAGCCATGTCCGCCTCTCACCGCATCGCCGCGCTCGTGCTGCTGGCCGCGGCCATCCTGGCGCCGCTGCTGCCCGCCTTCCCGCCCTTCTGGATCACGCTGCTGAGCTATATCGGCCTGTCATCACTGGTGGCGCTGGGGCTGGTGGTGCTGGTCGGCGTCGCGGGGCTGACCTCCTTCGGCCAGGCCATGTTCGTGGGCTTCGGCGCCTACACCACGGCCATCCTGACCACGCGCTATGGCCTTTCCCCGTGGCTGACGCTGCCCGTCGCGCTGCTGGTCTCCGGGCTGCTGGCCTGGGGCATCGGCGCCATCACGCTGCGGCTGAAGGGGCACTACCTCGCCATCGCGACCATCGCCTGGAACGTCAGCTTCTACTACCTCGCGGGCAATCTGGACTTCTTCCAGCGCAATGACGGCATCAGCGGCATTCCCGCCATCACGCTCTTCGGCATCGATTTCGCCGACAGCCTCAACTTCTACTGGCTGGTGCTGTTCTGCCTCGTCCTGGCCATCGTTCTGACGCGCAACCTGCTGGACTCCCGCCCCGGGCGCGCGGTGCGGGCGCTGCGCGGCGGGGCGCTGGCGGCTGAATCCTTCGGCGTGAACACCTATAAAGCCCGCGTTCTGGCCTTCGTCTATGCCGGTATCCTCGCCGGGCTCTCCGGCTGGCTCTACGCGCATCTGCAACGCGCGGTGAACCCCTCCCCCTTCGGCATCAATATGAGCATCGACTACCTGCTCATGGCCGTGGCAGGGGGCGTGCACAATATCGGCGGGGCGCTGCTGGGCGCGGCCATCGTCACCATTCTGCGTGACCAGTTGCAGACGATGTTGCCCTGGCTGCTGAACGCGCAGGGCAATTTCGAGACCATCGTCTTCGGCGCGTTGCTGATCCTGATCCTGCAATTCTCGCCGAGGGGGCTATGGCCGCATCTCATGCGGTTATTCGACCGCCTGATGCCCAAGGCCGCCGAGCCCGCGGTGCCGCCGGCGAGCGAGGCGCCCCCGCTGCCGTTGCGCCAGCAGCCGGACCGTGGGGCGGAGGTGCTGCGCGCCACGGAGCTGCGGAAGCAGTTTGGCGGGCTGGTTGCCGTGGATAATGTCGGCTTCCAGTTGAATGCCGGCGAGGTGGTCGGGCTGATCGGCCCCAACGGCGCCGGCAAGAGCACCACCTTCAACCTGCTGACCGGCGTGCTGCCGGCAACGCGCGGCAGCGTCCTTTTCCTGAAGGACGAGATCTGCGGCCGCACGGCGCGCCATATCGCCACGCTCGGCATCGCCCGCACCTTCCAGCATGTGAAGCTGGTGCACGGCATGTCCGTGTTGGACAATGTCGCATTGGGCGCCCATCTGCGCGCCTCCGCCGGGCCGGTGCAGGCCGCGCTGCTGCTGGACAAGGCGGAGGAAGCACGCATCTTCGCCCTCGCCTGGCAGCAGCTTCACCGCGTGGGTCTGGCACACTGCGCGCATCTGGCCGCCGATGAGCTGTCGCTGGGCCAACAGCGCCTCGTGGAGATCGCCCGCGCGCTGTGCCTGGACCCTGTGCTGCTGCTGCTCGATGAGCCCGCCGCGGGCCTGCGCCACCTGGAGAAGGCGGCGCTCGCCAAGCTGCTCGACAAGCTGCGGCAGGAGGGCATGACCATCCTGCTCGTCGAGCACGACATGGATTTCGTCATGAACCTCACCGACCGCCTCGTGGTGATGAATTTCGGTGCCGAGCTGGCGCAGGGGCGGCCCAAGGATATTCAGGGCAACCCGGCCGTCATTGACGCCTATCTGGGAACAGCCGCATGACCCAGCCCATTCTCGAGGTGCGGGAGCTGCACGTCAGCTACGACGCCATCATCGCTGTCTCCGACGTGTCCCTGCATGTACCGAAGGCGAGCATCGTCACCATCCTTGGCCCCAATGGCGCCGGGAAATCCTCGCTGCTCAACGCCATCATGGGCGTGGTGCCTTCCACCGGCACCGTCACCTTCGCGGGCCGCGCGCTGGGCGGTGAGAGCGTGGAGGCGCGGGTTAATGACGGGCTCAGCCTCGTGCCGGAGAAGCGCGAGCTGTTCTACAGCATGAGCGTGGAGGACAATCTGCGCCTCGGCCGCTTCCGCCTGCGCCGGAGCGGCAGCGCGGAGCCGATGCTGAACGAGATGTGGGCGCTGTTCCCCCGCCTCAAGGAGAGGCGGAAGCAATTGGCCGGCACGCTCTCCGGCGGCGAGCGGCAGATGCTTGCCATGGCGCGCGCGCTGATGGGGGAGCCGCGCCTGCTGATGCTGGATGAGCCGAGCCTGGGCCTTGCCCCGCTCATCGTCCGCGAGATTTTGCAGACGGCCTCCAACCTGCGGGACAATGGCGTATCCATTCTGCTGGTGGAGCAGAATGCCCGGGCCGCGCTGCGCATCGCGGATTACGGCTATGTGCTGGAAAATGGCCGGGTGATGATGGAAGGCGACCCGGAGGCCTTGCAGGCGGATCAGCGGATTGTTGAATCCTATCTTGGCGTTCGGTCCGCCGTATCGGTCTGAATGACAGGCCGGGGGAAGGCGGACCCCGCCTCCCCCGGCTTTTTTTCATGCCTTCGGCCAGTTTTCCAACACTTCGACGAAGCGCGTCAGCCAGGCATTCGTCTGCGCGCCGTCGATGACACGGTGGTCGATAGTGAGCGATACGTAGCTCATCGGCCGGATCAGCATCGCGTCGCTGCCATTGATCTCCCGCACCACCACGCGCTTCTCCACCTTCCCGATACCGAGAATGGCGGATTGCGGCTGGTTGATGATGATCGGCGTGGCCACCAGCGAGCCAGAGACCCCATGGTTGGAAATGGTGAAGGTGCCGCCGCGCACGTCGTCCTGCGTCAGCTTGCCGGCTCGCGCGCGCTGCGTCACGTCCTGCAGCCTTTGCGCGACGCCGAGCAGCGAGAGGGATTGCGCCTCATGGACAACCGGCACGATCAATCCCTGGTCGCCCAGGGCCGTGCCGATGCCGATATTCATGGAGGAGAACACCTCCAGCGCATCCTCATGCCAACGGCTGTTGATCGTCGGCGAGACCTTCATGGCTTCCACGCAGGCCTGCACGAAATAGGCCGTCAGCGTCAGCTTGACGCCCTGCGCGGCGAACGCGCCCTGATGGGCGGCGCGATGCGCCATGATGGCCGACAGATCCGCCTCGAACACGGCGGTGACATGCGGCGCCGTGGCGACGGAATGCGCCATATGCTCCGCAATGCGGCGGCGCATCGGCGTATGCGGCACCATTTTGGAACGCACGGCGCCCACCGACACAGGCTCCGGCTCGCGCAGGGGTTCCGACCTCGGTTCGTCGCGCTGCTGCAAGGCCCGGACCACATCGTCCCGCGTCAACCGGCCACCCTTGCCGCTACCGGCAAGACCGACAGGATCGATACCGGTCTCGGCAACCAGCTTGCGCACCGCAGGTGAAAGGCGCAGCTCCGGCTCGAAGCGCGCCGAGGGCGGCGGAGGAGCGGCGGAGGGCGCCGGCGCGGCCCCTTCCCCTGGCTCGATATGCCCGAGAAGCGCACCCGGCTGCACATCGCCGGAGGAGATCAGGATAGCGGCCAGACGGCCGGATGCCGGCGCGGCGACTTCCATGGCCACCTTGTCCGTCTCCAGTTCGACCAGCGGCTCACCCTCGCGCACCGCATCGCCCACGCGTTTGAACCAGTTGCGGATGGCGGCCGTCGTGCCCTCCTGCGCGATGGGGGAGAGGATCTCGATCGTCTGGATGGTGGGAGCGTCCGGCATGCTCAGAACTCCACCAGCGCGTCGATCTTCTCGCGGATCCGTTCAGCGGACGGCACCACATGGTTCAGCAGCACGGGGTTATGTGGGCTCGGTATGTCCGGCATGGTCAGGCGGGCCACGGGCGCGTCCAACTCCATGAAGGCCTCATCGGCCACGACCGCCGCGATCTCCGCGCCAAAGCCGGCCGTACGCAGATCCTCATGCACGATCAGGCAGCGATGCGTGCGGGAGACGGATTCCAGCACCGCGCGGCTATCCCACGGCATCAGCGTGCGCAGGTCGATGACCTCGACCGAATGACCGCTGGCCCTGGCGGCTTCCTCGCAGCGCTCCACCATGGCGCCCCAGGTGACGATGGTCAGCCGGTTGCCAGATATGGTGGTCTTGGCGCGGCCGAAGGGAATGACGTAGTCGTCGCCGGGGTAAGGCCTCCGCGCCCAGGCCGCATCCAGCATGGCACGATGCTCCAGGAACATCACCGGGTCGTCACCGCGCAGCGCGGTGCGCAGGAGCCCGACAGCGTCCTCGGCATTGGAGGGAACGGCAACCTTCCAGCCCGGAGAATGCACGAACTGCACCTCATTGGTCTGGCTGTGCCAGGGGTCTCCGCATTTGAAGAAGCCCACCGGCATGCGCAGCACCATGGGCGCCGCGAAGCGGTTGTTGGTCCGCCAGCGCATGGTGCCGCAATCATTGATCTGCTCGACAGCCGGGTCGGCATATTTGCGGAACTGGATTTCTGGCACGGGCATCAGGCCCGCGAGCGCCATGCCGACCGCTCGGCCGACAATGCCTTCCTCAGACAGGCTCGTATCGAACACCCGCCCCGCACCGAACTTCTCCTGCAAGCCCAGTGTCACGGCATGGACGCCGCCCTTGGGGCCGATATCCTCGCCAAACAGCAGCACGCGCGGATTGGTGGCCAGTTCGTGCTCCAGCGTGCGGCGGATGGCGGTGACCATGTTGATGCGTGCCCCCTCCGGCGCGGCACGCTCGCTGCCTTCCGGCATGGCCACACCTGCCGAACGAAGGCCGCCCATCACCTGCGGCTCGGCTTCCGAGAAGACATGGCGCAGCACCGTCTCCGGCCGCGCGACCGGGCGCTGCTCGGCGGCCACGCGGGCGGCCTCAACCACCTCGGCTGCCTCCTGAGCCAGCGCATCCCATTCCGCCTGTTCCATCCATTCGGGAACCAGGAGGTCATGTAGCTTGGGTAGCGGGTCCCGCGCCCATTCCGCTTCCACAGTCGCGGCGGATTTATAGGCCTGCGTATCCTGGAAGCTGTGGCCTTGCAGGCGCGGCACCGTCAGGCGCAGCAGGCATGGCCCTTGCCTGTCGCGGACATGCGCCTGGGCCTCGGCAATCAGCGTGGCCGCGGTCACCGGGTCCGTACCATCGCCCGAAATCACGTGCAGGTTTTTGAAGCTCGCCAGATTGGCGGCGATATCCGCGCCGGGCGTCTGGAAGGTGGATGGCACGGAGATGCCGTAGCCATTGTCCTCGATGTAAAACAGGACCGGCAGCTTCTGTGTCGTGGCAATGGTCAAGGCGGACCAGAAGCCATTCGTCGCGACGGATGCCTCGCCGCCCAGCACCACGCCGATGGCGTGGTCATAGCTAGCATCCTGCAAAACCGTGCGGTGGTACTCGATGGCCTGCGCCCAGCCCACGGTCGGGGTGTATTGCGCGCCCACGCCACCGCACATGGGCAAGGCAGAAGCGCCATGCGGGTTGGGATAGTTGAAGACGACGCCGATATCGCGCCCGTCCGAATATCCGCCTGCGCGCGCCATGGAGGAGCCCAGCGCCTCCTCAATCTCCACCCCCAGCGCCAGCAGCATGGGGCGGGAGCGGTAATAGCCACAGACGGCGTCATGCCGTTCCGTCAGGCCAAGGCCCAGGATGATCTGGGCCAGGTCATGCCCGCGTGCGGAGAACTGGTAGAGAACCTTCTTCTCAGGAACGAGGGTTTTTTCCTCCAGCGCGTCCAGCGCGCGGGAGACGTGAAGCAGATAGGCAACCCTGCGCCAGTCCAGGGCCGGCAGGGCCCTCTGGCTGCGCGCGGGCAAGGATGGCTTGGAGCGAGCGAGCGATCCCATGGTCCGTTCCCTGTATCCAGCCCGGCTTCGGGTAGGGTCCCGGCGGGCGATGCGTTGCCATCAGCCTAGGCCTGGATCAGGGGAAAAACCGTTCTTTGTTTTTCTCGTTCCGTCGATGATGAGGCATAATCCAGCGATAAATGCCACCAAACCGGCACAAGCATGCCGGTCCAAAATATAGAGGGATAACCATGCCGGAGAGTGCCGATCTGGATCAGTTCGAGCGGGCCATTCTGGCATCCCTGCAAAAGAACGCCCGGCAAAGCGTGCAGGAACTCGCGGACGCGATCGGCCTCTCCACTTCTCCCACGTGGCGGCGGCTGAAGGCATTGCAGGATGCCGGGATCATTCTGGAATATGTGGCGCGGCTGGATGCCGCCAAGCTCGGCTATGGGCAGACGGTCTATGCCAATGTCACCCTGGCCAAGCACAACCGTGACGCGCTGCAGGATTTTGAACGGGCGATCCTGGAGCGGCCGGAAGTTCTGCAATGCTTTTCCATGACCGGCAGCGCGGACTACATCATCCGCGCCGTGGTCAAGGATGCCGCGCATTACGAGCGCTTTCTTCAGGAGGTGGTGTTCGTGAACCCCGCCGTGCAGCACATCTCGTCGCATTTCGCGCTGCGGGAGATCAAGAACACCTCCGCCCTGCCCCTCTAGCCCGCTTCAGGCGGGCCGGGCGCTCATGGTCAGCACGTCATACTGCGCGACGGTGTCGCCATCCTGGTTGAACACCTCGGCATCCCACCGCACTTCGCCATAATCGGGCAGGCGGGCGGAGCGCTTGCTCTTCACCGTCAACCGCACGCGGATCGAATCCCCCGGGGAGACAGGCTTGAGGAAGCGCAACCGCTCCAGCCCGTAATTCGCCAGCAGCGGGCCCGGTGCGGGATCGACGAACAGCCCCGCGGCGAAGGACAGGATCAGATATCCATGCGCTACGCGGCCAGGGAAAAACGGGTTCGCCTTCGCCGCTTCCTCGTCCATATGGGCGTAGAATTTGTCGCCCGTGAAATTGGCGAAATGCTCGATATCCTCGATGGAGATGGTCCGCGCGGGCGTCTCCACCGTGTCGCCCACCTGGATCTCGTCGAAATTCTTGCGGAAGGGGTGCGGGCCTTCGGTGCTGGTCGGCGCACCGGTGCCCCAGGTCTTCGTCAGCGCCGTCAGCTTGGCGGGCGATCCCTGCAAGGCGGTGCGCTGCATGTAGTGGAACACCCCGCGCAGGCCGCCCATTTCCTCGCCGCCACCGGCCCGGCCGGGGCCGCCATGCACCAGCGCCGGCAAAGGCGAACCATGGCCAGTGGCCTCCTTGGCGCTGTCACGATCGACGAGGTAGAGGCGGCCGTGGAAGGGCGCGAGGCCCATCACCAGCTCTTCCGTTACCTTGGGGTCGTAGGAGAAGGCGGAGGCCACCAGGCTGCCCTCGCCCCGCTGCGCCAACTCGATGGCTTGCTCCAGCCCGTCGTAGGGCAGAAGGGTGGAGACCGGGCCGAAGGCTTCCACCTCGTTCACTCGCTGGGCGCGAATCGAGTTCGCGCAATGCAACAGCACGGGGGAAAGGAAGGCGCCCTTCTCCGAATCCGCATCCACCACGGCGCAGTTTTCCGTGTCGCCGAACACGATCTCCGACTCCATCGCCAGCCGCGAGATGCTCTCCCGCACATCCCTGCGCTGGGACTGGCTGGCGAGCGGGCCCATGCCCACAGCCTCGTTGCGCGGATTGCCGATGGCAACCTTGCCGAGCCGCGCGGCCAGCGCATCCCGCACCGCCTCCAACCGCTCGCGCGGCACGATGACGCGGCGGATCGCGGTGCATTTCTGCCCGGCCTTCGCCGTCATCTCGCGTGCGACTTCCTTGATGAACAGGTCGAATTCCGGGCTTTCCGGCGTGACGTCCGAGCCGAGAATCGCGGCATTGAGCGAATCCCGCTCCGCGATGAAGCGAACCGCGTTGCGGGAGATGGTGGGATGGTCGCGCAGCTTGCCGGAGGTCGTCGCCGAGCCGGTGAAGGACACGACATCCTGTCCCGTCAAATGCTCCAGCAGGTCGCCCGTGGAACCTGCGACGAATTGCAGCGCGCCGGGCGGCAGGATGCCGGATCCGATGATCATCGCCACCATGGCATGGGCGAGATAGGCGGTGGCCGTCGCCGGCTTGGTGATGACCGGAACACCGGCCAGCAGGGTCGGCGCCAGCTTTTCCAACATGCCCCAGCAGGGGAAGTTGAAGGCATTCACATGCACCGCGACGCCATGCAACGGCGTCAGGATATGAGCACCGGCGAAACTGCCACTCTTCGACAGCGGCTCGAAGGCGCCGTCCAACACGAAGCGCTCGCTCGGTAGTTCCTTGCGGCCACGGGAGGCATAGGCGAACAGCGTGCCGATGCCGCCATCGATGTCGATCCAGCTATCCCGCTTGGTGGCGCCCGTCTCGTAGGACAACTCATAAAGCGCAGGCTTGCGTTCGGTCAGATAGACCGCCAGGCGCTTCAGCATCTCGGCACGCTGGTGGAAATTCATCGCCCGCAGGGCGGGGCCGCCGACCTGCCGGGCGTGCTTCACCATGGCGCCGAAATCCACGCCCTCGCTGGAGGCAAGGGCCACCACATGGCCATCAACCGCGCTGGTAATTTCCACCGCCCCTGAACCAGGGGCGATCCAGCGGCCGGCCGCGTAGCTCTGCAATGTCAGCGCCATGGTGTTTCCATCCTGTCTGCTTGGGTCAGCCGGGCGATTTCTGCCTGCGCTGCCATTCCTTGAAGGTGCTGTTGTTCTCGGCCAGCTCGCGCAGCAGAGGTGCGGGCTCGGAGCCCTTTCCGCCTGCCGCGGCCGCCGCTTCGACCTCCGCCAGCACCGGGCCGAGGCCCATCTGGTCGGCGGCGAAGAGCGGCCCGCCCCGGAGACGCGGGAAGCCGTAGCCATTGGTGAAAACGAGATCGATGTCAGACGGCCGGAGAGCGATGCCCTCCGCCACGATCTTCGCCGCCTCATTGGCCATCACGGCAAGGAGGCGGTTCTGAATGTCCTGCTGCGAGAAGGTGCGCGGCGTGATGCCGGCGGCCGCCCGCTCCTCCGCGATGACAGCATCGACCACCGGGTCCGGCTGGGCCTTGCCGCTGGCGTAGTCATACCAGCCCGCGCCTGTCTTCCGCCCCAGGCGGCCGGCCTCGCAGAGCTTGTCGGCGATGGTCACGTAGCGCTCGGCCGGGTCCCGCGTGGCGGCGCGGCGCTTGCGCATGGCCCAGGCGATATCGAGGCCGGACATATCGCTGACGGCGAAGATGCCCATGGCGAAGCCGAAGGCCTCCAGCGCCGCATCCACCTCGCGCGGCGAGGCACCATCGGCCACCAGATACTCGGCGTGGCGGCGATAGACGGCATAGATGCGGTTGCCGATGAAGCCCTCGCACACGCCGGAGACGATCGGCAGCTTGCCCAGCTTCTTGCCGAAGGCGAGGCCCGTGGCCAGCACGTCCGGCGCCGTCTTCGCGCAGCGGACCACTTCCAACAGCTTCATGACATTGGCAGGGGCGAAGAAATGCAGCCCCAGCACATCCTGCGGCCGGCTGGTGAAGCCGGCGATGGCATCGGGGTCGAGGTATGAGGTGTTGGTCGCCAGCACCGCACCCGGCTTCGCCACCTTGTCGAGCCGCGAGAAAATATCGGCCTTGACGCCCATCTCCTCGAACGCCGCCTCGATGATCAGGTCGACCTCCGCGAGCAGGCTCCAGTCATGCACCGGCGTGATGAGCGCCAGCCGCTCGGCGGCTGCCGCTTCGGTCAGCCGGCCGCTCTTCACCTGCTTGCCATAGGTGTCGCGCAGGCGGGCGGCACAGGCCTCAGCGGCCTCGGCATCGCGCTCCAGTACCTGCACCGGCAGGCCCGCGTCAGCCACGGCAATGGCAATGCCGCTGCCCATGGTGCCGCCGCCGATGACCGCCACGCGCTTCACCTCGCGCGGCGACACGCCCTCCAGCCCTGGCACGCGCCCGGCTTCCCGCTCGGCCAGGAAGAGGTGGCGCAAAGCGGCGGCCTCGGCGCTGTCACGCAGGGGCAGGAATGTCTCGCGCTCCCGCTTCAACCCTTCCGGAAATGCCAGCCCGGCCGTCTCCCGCAACAGGGCGGCGGCGGCGGCGATGGCGGGAACGCCCTTGCCCTTCTTCACCGCCGCCTGCGTCGCTGCTTCCTCCGCCGTTTCGTCACGTGAGGGAATCGGCAGCACGGACACGCGGCGCTTGGCCGCCTGCGGCGCGACGCGGATGGCCTCGGCCAACAAATCGCCTTCCACGACGCGGTCGAGGATGCCCAGCTCTACCGCCTGCGCGGCCTTCAGGATCTTCGCCTCACCGATCAGCTCGATGGCCTTGGCAGTGCCCACCAGGCGCGGCAGGCGCTGGGTGCCGCCGGAGCCCGGGATGATGCCGAGCCGCGTCTCCACCAGGCCCACGCTGGCCTTGGGCGTCGCCAGCCGCAGATCGCAGGCCAGGGCGATTTCCAGTCCGCCGCCCAGGGCAAAGCCGTCGATCGCCGCGACCACCGGCTGCGGGATGGCTTCGATGGCCGCGATGACATCCGGCAGCACCGGCTCATCCAGCGGCAGGTCCATTTCCTTGATATCGGCGCCGGCTATGAAGCGGCCGGGGCCGCCATGCAGCACCACGGCCTGGATGGAGGGGTCCGCCGCCAGTGCCCTCGCCGCTGCCTGCAAGCCTTCCCGCACGGGGCGGGACAGCGCATTTACGGGGGCATAGGAGACCTGAACGACCGCCACGGCGCCAGCGCGGGTGATCGAGACGGCTGCGTTGCCGGGATTGTCCATACTGTCTGCTTCCTCCAACAGGCTGGCGGCAGGTTAGGTCCCACCTTCCACTTGGCAAGCCACCGCGGCTGCACATGCGCTTTGCACCGGCATGAAGGAAATTATTTGACCGTCCGGACGGTCAATGCAAGGAATAATCCGTCGCCTGCTTGCGGCCGTGCCGAGAAGCCAGCCATGGTCCGTTCGCACGACGATGGAGGAAATGGGATGGAACAGGTCCTGAAGGTCGAGAAGCGCGACGGCTGGTGGAAGCTGACGCTGAACCGGCCCGAGAAACTGAACGCCTTCAACGAGGCCCTGCACGCGGCCCTCTACGCGGCCCTCGGCGAGGCCGCCGAGGCACAGGATTGCCGCGCCATCCTGCTGACCGGCGAAGGCCGCGGCTTCTGTGCCGGCCAGGACCTCGGCGACCGCAAGCCGGGCGAGGCCCCCGACCTCGGAAATACGCTGGAGCGTTTCTACAACCCGCTGATCCGCCGCATCCGCGCGCTGCCGAAGCCGGTGGTGTGCGCCGTCAACGGCGTCGCGGCCGGTGCGGGCGCCAACCTCGCTCTCGCCTGCGACATCGTCCTGGCGGCGCAATCGGCGAAGTTCATCCAATCCTTCTCCAAGATCGCGCTGGTGCCGGATTCCGGCGGCACCTTCTTCCTGCCCCGCCTGATCGGTGAGGCGCGCGCCAAGGCGCTGATGTTCACGGCCGATCCCCTGCCCGCCGCGACCGCGGCCGAATGGGGACTGATCTGGAAGGCCGTGGAGGATGAGCGCCTGACCCTGGAAGCCGAGAACCTGACGGAGCGCCTCGCGCACCAGTCCACCGAAGGCCTCGCGCGCATCAAGCACGCGCTGGAGGTCTCGCCCGGCAATTCGCTGGATGCGCAGCTGGACCTGGAGCGCGACCTGCAACGCCAGGCCGGAAAGTCCGCCGACTATGCCGAAGGCGTCCGCGCTTTCCTGGAGAAACGCCCGCCCCGTTTCGGCAAACAACCCGCCTGACGGGAAGGTAAGGAGGAAACCAAGAAATGAGTGCATCGCTCCTGGAACAGCCGCCCGTGTTCTCGGCGGCGGAGCGCGCATCGCGCGAGGAGATCCGCGCCCTGCAGCGGGACCGCATGGCGCGCATCCTGCGCCATGCCTACGACAACGTGGCCCATTACAGGCGCAGCTTCGACGCGGCGGGCGTGCACCCCGATGACTTCAAGGCGCTTGAGGACATCGCGAAGTTTCCCTTCACGGTGAAGACGGACCTGCGGGACAATTACCCCTTCGGCCTCCTCGCCGTGCCGCAGGAGAAGATCGCGCGCATTCATGGTTCCTCCGGCACCACCGGCAAGCCCATCGTCGTGGGCTACACCAAGGGCGATATCGACAACTGGGCCGATCTGATGGCCCGCAGCATCCATGCCGCCGGGGGCCGGCCGGGCATGAAGGTGCATGTTGCCTATGGCTACGGGCTGTTCACCGGCGGACTTGGCGCCCATTACGGCGCGGAGCGGCTAGGCTGCACCGTCATTCCCATGTCTGGCGGCATGACAGAGCGGCAGGTGCAGCTCATCAACGACTTCCGGCCGGAGATCATCATGGTGACGCCCAGCTATATGCTAGCGCTGCTGGATGAGTTCCGCCGCCAGGGGCTGGACCCGCGCCAATCCTCGCTGAAGATCGGCATCTTCGGCGCCGAGCCTTGGACGAATGCCATGCGCCGCGAAATCGAGCAGGCCTTCGACATGCAGGCCGTGGATATCTACGGCCTCTCCGAAGTGATGGGCCCCGGCGTGGCGCAGGAATGCGTGGAGACCAAAGATGGTCTGCATATCTGGGAAGACCATTTCTACCCGGAGGTGATCAATCCCGAGACCGGCGCCGTCCTGCCGGATGGCGAGCTGGGCGAGCTGGTCTTCACCACGCTCACCAAGGAAGGTCAGCCCGTCATCCGCTACCGCACGCGGGACCTGACGCGGCTGCTGCCGGGCACCGCGCGCGCCGGCATGCGGCGGATGGAAAAGGTCACTGGCCGCTCGGACGACATGATCATCCTGCGCGGCGTCAACGTCTTCCCCTCGCAGATCGAGGAGGCGCTGCTGGCCCAGAGCTGGTGCAGCGGCCACTTCCAGATTCGCCTGACCACGGAAGGCCGGATGGATTGCATGGCGATCCATGCCGAGTGCCAGCCTGGCCTCTGGGATGGCGAGGGCCTGCCACGGGAAGCCCAGGCGCTGGTGGAGCAGATCAAGAACACCATCGGCATCAGCACCAAGGTTGTCATCGAGCAGCCGGGCGGAGTCGAGCGCTCCATGGGCAAGATGCGCCGCGTGATCGACCGGCGTACTCGCGACTGAACGAAAGGCGGAGGGGGTTTTCCTCCCCCCCTCCCCCCGCTCAGGGAATGGGCAGGGCGGTGATCTCCGCCTCCAGCCCGGCCTCCGCCGTGCCTAGCACGGTTAGCGCGTCATTCTCCGGCACCACCTGCTCCAGGCGGATGCTCGGCTCCGTCAGCGCCACGCGCAGGCCGCTGGTGAAATTGGGATCCGCCAGGCGGCGGCGCAACTCGGCCACCGCGCCATCCATCACTTCCTTCAGGTCGTAGACAGCGACATCCCGCAGCATGTCGCGGATCTTCTGCTCGAACAGGATGGTGACAAGGGACCAGACGGCGCTGTCCAGGTTGCGGGAGAAGCGGATATCGGTCAGCCCCACCCGCGTGCCGCCCTGGCTCAGCACGGGCCGGCCGGAGAACACGACCTCGCCCGTCGTGTCCGGCCAGGACCCAGGCAGATCGGCGCTGAATGTCACCGCCATGGCGATAGAAGGTGCGCTCGGATAAAGGAAAATCTGCTTCACCCGCAACTGCACCGTGCCCAGCGGCGTCTCGAAGGGGATGTCACGCTCGCCGAATTCCCGCATCAGCCAGTCCCGCACCATGTCGTAACCGGCACGGATGGGCAGGGAGAGGCGCAGGCGGCCATCACGCTCCGCCCAGCGCTCCGGCAGGCTGTGCAGCGGCGGCAGGAATGTCGGCTGCGGGTCTGGCGGCGCGGTGGAAGACATAGTGGTGCGCGCCCGCAGGCCCAGCATCAGCCGCAGCGCCCGGGGCTCCACCACCAACTCCGACAGGCCGATGCTCTGCGGGTGAAAGCCGATATAGAGCGGCGGCGCGGCCGGCAGCTGCACCGGAATAACGCGCGGCTGCCACAACTCCAGCGCCTGCTCGCGCACCGTCGCGCAAGGGAGCAGTTTGCGCAATTGCTCCGGCAATTGCCGAAGCGCGGCCTCCACCTGTTCCCGCACCTGTGCCTCGATACCGACCCAGATGCCGCCGATGACCTCCAGCCTTGGGCTGCGCGTCCAGCCATAGCTGACATTCATGGTGACGACAGGGCACCAGCCATCATCCATCGTCACCTGCAGGTCTGCCTGCACATCGGCCGCCGCGTCGATATTCTTGGCGCCGAGCCCCAGGAAATCCGCCACCCCGCCGGCTAGCCCCACCGTGCCGTCCACTACCAGCGGGGCACGCACGCGCAGCTTGCCGCCGGCTTCCGTCAGGCTGAAGCCGCCGGTGCGGCGGATAGTCAGGTCGTAGCGGGTGTCCGCGCCCTCGGCGCTCACTTGCTTGAACTCGGCGGGCAGCGCGCGCTCGGCAGCCTGCCGCAGCAGGTCGATGGGCAGGTTGAGGCGCAGCATCGCGGCGCTTTCCCGCGGCGGCAGGGTCAACTGGCTCGCACGGCGCTCCGGGTCGCTGGCCAGCAGGGATTCCCGGCTGTCCAGCCAATGGGCAGCATAGCCCCCGGCCGCGAGCAGCACGCCCAGCAGCGCCGCTCCACGCAGCCAGCGCCGCCACCGCCAGATCCATGCCCCCATGCGCCGCATGGGGCGAGCATAGCGGCGGGCGGGCGGCCCCGCAGCTACCGCCCCGCTTCACGTCCGGCGGAGGGGGGCCTCACATCTGGTCGTAATCGATCACGACATGCTCGCTGGTCGGGTGGGCCTGGCAGGTGAGGACAAAGCCAGCCTTGGTCTCCCAGGGCTCCAGCGAGTAGTTCACCTCCATCTCCACCGAGCCCTCCACAACCTTGGCGCGGCAGGTGCTGCACATGCCGCCCTTGCAGGCATAGGGCAGGTCCAGCCCGGCGCGGAGGGCGGCATCCAGGATGGCCTCCCCCTCCGCCACCTTCACCTCGCGGCGGTTGCCATCGACGATCAGGGACGCCGTACGGTGGGCGGTCTCCACCTCGGCGGCGGTGGGCACGGGCTTCCGCTGCGGGCGCCCGCCCTGGGCGGAGACGAAGCGCTCGACATGCACGCGCTCCTCCGGCACCCCCATCTCCCGCAAAGTGGCCTCGACATCCTCGCTCATCCCCGTGGGGCCGCAGACGAAGATGTGGTCCACCTGCTCGGCGGGTACGATATGGCGCAACAGTACCCGCACCTTCTCGCCATCCAGCCTCCCGTTCAGGATGGGAATGTCCTGTTCTTCCTTGGATAACACATGGAAGATGGAAAGGCGGCCGAGGAACCGGTCCTTCAGCTCCTCCAGCTGCTCGCGGAACAGCATGTCGGCACCGGAGCGGTTGCCATAGAACAGGAAGAACCGGCTCTGTGGCTCCCGCGCCAGCACGCCGCGCACGATGGACAGGATGGGCGTGATGCCAGAACCCGCCGCGAAGCCGACATGGATGCGCGCCTCGCCCGGCATGGCCGCCACGCCGAAGCGGCCCGTCGGCGTCATCACATCCAGCTCGTCGCCGGCGTGCAGGGCGGTGTTGGCCCAGGTGGAGAACGCGCCGCCATCCACCTGTTTCACCGCGATGCGCAGCTCTCCGTCATCGGGGCCGGAGCAGATGGAGTAGGAACGGCGGACTTCCTCATTCTCCAGCGTCGTGCGCAGCGTGAGGTACTGGCCGGGGGCGAAGGCGTAGATCGACCGCATATCCTCCGGCACATCGAAGGCGATGGAAACGGCGTCGCGCGTCTCCCGCTTCAGGTCGGCGATGCGCAACCGGTGGAAGCGCGGCGTGGTGGTTGTCGCGGACATGCGCGTTTCCGTCCTGGTTCTTACAAGGGGCTCTTACGGGCGCCTAATGGCATTTGAAGTAGTCGAAGGGCTCGCGGCAGCTCTCGCAGCGCCACAACGCCTTGCAGGAGGTCGAGCCGAATTCCGCGAGCAAGTGCGTCTCCTTCGACCCGCAGCGCGGGCAGGTGACGACATCCTTACCGAACAGCGCGCGGCGGCCGCTCCCGGGTTGCGGCGGCGCGATGCCGTATTCGCGCAGCTTGCGCCGGCCATCCTCGCTCATCCAATCGGTCGTCCAGGCCGGGGCCAGGACGGTGCGGATTTCCTTGTCCTCGATGCCGGCCTTGGAGAGGGCGATGTCGATTTCCACCGCGATCATGTTCATCGCCGGGCAGCCGGAATAGGTGGGGGTGATGTCCACGCGGACATGCCCGCCCTCAACCGTCACATCCCGCAGCACACCGAGATCGGCAATGGTGAGCACCGGGATCTCCGGGTCCACCACCGTGCTCGCGGCGTCGATCGCCTTTTGCCGCAGCGCCTCGTCGCCGGCGGGCGGGCTTCCCAGTGCTGTCACAACCCGTGCTGTCACGCCCTGGGCCATGGCATTCACCAGGTCGCGCCGGGATAGGCTCGCTGGACGGACTGCATCACCGCCAGCAGATGCCCCAGATGCTCGCTGTGGCGGCCCGTGCGGCCGCCTTTCTGCATCCAGCCATAGGCGGGCTTTTCCAGCGTCGCTTCCGCCAGGATGTCGCTCACCGTCTTGTCCCAGCTTTCACGCAAGGCGGCGGGGTCCACCACAGCGCCCGTGGCGATCAGCTCCTGCTCGGCGGCATCGGCTTCGAACATCTCGCCGGTATAGGGCCAGAGATAGGCCACCGCGTCGGCGGCGCGGCGATGGCTTTCCTCCGTGCCGTCGCCCAGGCGAATCACCCATTCCGCGCTATGGCGCAGGTGGTAGGCGGATTCCTTCTCCGACTTCGCGGCGATGGCCGCGAGCGTCGCGTCGGATGACTTCATCACCGCCCGCCAGTAAAGGTCGGTGAAAGCGGCATAGAAGAACTGCCGCAGGATGGTACGGGCGAAATCCCCGTTCGGCAGCTCGGCCAGCAGCAGGTTGCGGTACTGCGGCGCATCGCGAAGATAAGCGTAATCGTCTTCGTCATTGCCTGCGGCTTCAACTTCCGCCGCATAGCCGTAAAGGGAGCGCGCCTGCCCCAGCAGGTCCAGCCCGATATTGGCCAGCGCCATGTCCTCCTCCAGCGCCGGCGCATGGCCGCACCATTCGGAGAGGCGGTGGCCCATCACCAGCGCATCATCGGCACGGCGAAGAGCGTAGAGAACCAGCGGGGTCTCGGAGACGCGGATCGAGGTGGTGGCCATTCGTCCAGCCTCCGCCTTACATGTGCCCGACTTCGTCGGGCACCTCGTAGAAGGTCGGGTGACGGTAGATCTTGCTCTCGGCGGGCTCGAACATCATGCCCTTCTCGCCGGGGTCGGAGGCCGTGATGGTGTTGGAGGGCACGACCCAGATGGAGAGCCCCTCCCCCCGCCGCGTATAGACATCACGCGCCGCCTGCAGCGCCAGCGTGGCATCGGCGGCATGAAGGGAGCCCACATGCTTGTGGGCCAGCCCATTGCGGCTGCGAATGAAGACTTCCCACAGCGGGGTAATGGCCTTGGTCATCGGCGGGTGTTCCTCAGGCGGCCTGCCGGGCGCGGCGCTTCTCGGCAAATGCCAGAGCGGCCTCGCGCACCCAGGCGCCGTCATCATGAGCCTTGTTGCGGGCCGCCAGGCGGTCCCGGTTGCAGGGGCCGTTGCCGGCCAGGATCTGCTTGAATTCGTCCCAGTCGATGGCGCCGTAGCGCCAGTGGCCGGTGGTGCCGTCGCCTTCCGCATCAGCCTCGAAGCGCAGCTCCGGGTCCGGCAGCGTCAGGCCCAGGTAATGCGCCTGCGGCACCGTCGCATCGACGAATTTCTGCCGCAGCTCGTCATTGGAAAAGCGCTTGATCTTCCAGCGGGTGGACTGGTCCGAATGCTGGCTGGCGGCATCCGGCGGGCCAAACATCATCAGGCACGGCCACCACCAGCGGTTCAGCGCATCCTGCGCCATGGCCTTCTGCTCTTCCGAGCCCCGGCACAGCGTCAGCATGATCTCGTAGCCTTGGCGCTGATGGAAGCTCTCCTCCTTGCACACGCGAATCATGGCGCGGGCATACGGGCCATAGGAGCAACGGCAGAGCGGGATCTGGTTCATGATGGCCGCGCCATCCACCAGCCAGCCGATGGCGCCGATATCCGCCCAGGTCAGGGTGGGATAGTTGAAGATGGAGGAATACTTGGCCTTGCCGCTCAGCAACTGGTCCGTCAGCTCCTCACGGGTGACGCCCAGCGTCTCGGCGGCGGCATAAAGATAGAGACCGTGGCCGCATTCATCCTGCACCTTGGCCAGCAGCGCGGCCTTGCGGCGGAGGGAGGGCGCGCGGGTGATCCAGTTGCCTTCCGGCAGCATGCCGACAATCTCGGAATGCGCGTGCTGGGAAATCTGGCGGATCAGCGTTTTGCGATAGGCGGCCGGCATCCAGTCGTTCGGCTCGATGCGCTCCTCGGCATCGACACGAGCCTGGAAGTGCTCCTCATGCGCCAGTTCATCGGCCGGGCGAATGGCGGTGGATTCATCACGGGCGTTGAGCGCCTGGGTGTACATGGCCGTCCTCCTCGAACCGTCTGGTCCTTAGGAGGAAATATAAAACATTTTTTTCGCCGCTCAAGGAAAATCGGTAACGCTTCAGACCCCGCTGAAGCGCGCCGCCAGCCCCTTCCCCGCCAGCGGCAGCGGGCCTTCCGCCCGGGTGGCATGGGCATCGAGCCACGCTTCGGAGGCCGGGAGCAAAGCCCGATAAAGCCGCGCGCACAGGCTCCGCGCCGCATCGCCCGCCCAATCCGCCGGCATCAGCTCAGGCGCCAGGGCCGGGTGGCGCAGCACGGCACGGCGGTATTCGTGGATCAGCAACACCCGCGCCACCAGCGCGTCCAGCCCCTTCAGCACATGCCCTTCGGCAACCCAGGCATCCAGCGGCGTGAAGGCGGCAATGAAGTGCCGGTAGGCCTCGGCCAGCGTCTCCAGCGGCCAGCTCTGCGCGGCCAGGCGCCGTGCATCCTCCAGCCCGGCATCAGCCAGCAGGGTAATCGCCTCGGCGGCGGCATCCGGCAGGGGCACATCTGCCGGCGCCACCCACAGCCCCGGCTGCGCCTGCCCGAAACCGGCCTGCTGCAACGCCGCGCGCGTCTCGCTTCGTTCCGCCAGCACCAGCCGGAAGCGCGGCACCTCCGCGCCCACCGCGTGCGGGGCGTAGATCCGGGCAGCGGCCTCGGCAAAGGTGGCCTCCCCCTTCGCCGCCAACCGGTAGAAGCTGTTGCGCCCCTGGCGGCTCCGCTCCAGCCAGCCATCCGCCGAGAGGCGGGACATGGCGGTTCGCACCGCGCCTTCCGCCACGCCCATGCCCTGGAAGATTTCCGTCAGCGTCGCCAGGCTGATGGCACCGCCCCGTGGCACCACCGCATCCCCGAACACCGTGATGACCACCGACCAGGTGCGGGACGGGGCATTGTTCACATGGCGCAGGATGTCTTGCAGCGGCGTGGCGGTCATGACCGTCCTTCTAGCCCAGCCCCTTGGCTTGAGAAGGGGCCAGCGCCCGGAGGAGCGGCAGCCCTTCATTGACCGGCCATTCGGTGAATGACACCCTGCGCGTCGGAGGAACCCGACGAATGAGCCAGAATACCGACCAGACCATGCCAGACGCCCAGGCGCTGGCCGAAGCCGCCGCCGAGGCCATGTGGCGGAACGACGCGGCCTCGCAGGGGCTCGGAATGCGGCTGCTCCGCGTAGCACCGGGCGAGGCGGTCATCGCCATGGAGATTGAGCCGCGCATGCTGAACGGCCACGGCTCCTGCCATGGCGGCTTCCTCTTCGCCCTGGCCGACAGCACCTTCGCCTTTGCCTGCAACAGCTTCAATCGCCGTACCGTGGCGCAGGCCTGCGGCATCACCTATCTGCGGCCGGGCAAGGCCGGCACCACCCTTACCGCTCATGCGCGCCTTTCCGCGCAATCGGGCCGCAGCGGCGTCTATGAAGTGCGGGTCACCGATCCGGAAGGAGAGGTGGTGGCGCTGTTCCAGGGCCAGTCACGCGAGATCGGCGGCAGCGTCACCGGGGACTGAGCCTCACGCCGCAAGATGCTGGCGCAATAGCCCGGCCACATGGCGCACAGCGGGGTCCCTGTCCCGCCGCATATGCCAGGCCAGATGCAGCGGAAAACCTTCGACCGGGATTGGCGGTGGGAAGATCTGGAAGGCGTCCCGCTCCTCTTCCGGAAGGCAGCGTTCCGGCAACATGGCGATGAGTTCCGAACCGCGCACCAGCGGCAACACCATCAGGAAGCTCGGCACCACCAGCCCCACGCGGCGGGCCCTGCCCATCCGCGCCAATTGACGGTCCAGCGGGCTGTTGGTCTCGCCACGGCCAGAGACAAGCAAATGCGGCCAGGCCAGCCATGATTCCAGCCCGAAGCCTTCCGCGGCTGGGTGCCCGCGCCGCATCACCACGGCATAGCGCTCTCGGGAGAGTTCCTCGCGCCGGAACGCCGCGTCCACGTCAGGGAAGACAGAGACGGCCAGATCGCTGCCGCCCCGGGCCAGGTCCTCCAATGCCGCCGCCGCGCCATGCCAGGGCTGCACCACGAGGTTGAGACGGGGCGCCGAGGATCGCAGCGCCATATGCAGCGGTCCCGCGACGAAGGCTGCGGGCATGTCGGCCATTACGAGCCGCACCGTCTGCTCCAGCCTCGCGAGCTCGGGCGTGGGCGGGTCCAGGATTGCTTCTGCATCGGACAGCCACGCCCTCAAGGGCGCCCTCAGTGCCTCGGCCTTCAGGGTAAGGCGCATGAGGCCGCGCCCTCGCTCCAGCAACGGGTCGCGGAACAGCGCGCGGCACCGGTCCAGCGCGCTGGAAGCAGCGGGCTGGGACAGCCCCAGCCTCTCCGCCGCGCGCGACACATGGGCCTCCTCAAGCAGCGCGTCGAGCACCACGAGAAGGTTGAGATCGATGCCTCGTAAATTCATGAAATGAATAATAGAATATATGTATTATCAGTTGGAAGGATAATACCCTTCGCACCGATCTTCCCTTCGTCACGACGAAGGAGTTCGCCCCATGCCCGGCACCCTGATCCTGCTGTTTCATCCCGCCCCTGCCCGCTCTCACGCCAATGCGGCACTGGGCCGGGCGGCTGCCCGGCTGGCGGGCGCGGATATCGTGGACATGCAGGCCACCTATCCGGACGCTGCTATCGACACGGATGCCGAGGTCGAGCGGCTGCATCGGGCCGATCGGCTCGTCCTGCAATTCCCGCTGCAATGGTATTCCACCCCGCCTCTGCTGAAGGCGTGGCAGGATGCCGTGTTGACCCGCATGTTCTACCTGCGGCCGCAGGAAGGGGCAGCGCTGCGGGGCATGCCGTTGATGCTGGCGACCACCGCCGGCAACCATGCGGCCGCCTATGGTCCGGGGGGTGAGAACCGCTTCACCCTGGAAGAATTGTTCCGCCCGTTGCAGGCCACGGCGCATCGCTGCGGCTTGCGCTGGTCGGCGCCCTTCAGCCTCTTCTCCGCCGACCGTCTGGACGATGCGGCGCTGGCGGCAGCGGGCGAGCGCTACCTTTCCCATCTCGCTGCATGGCAGGCCGAAGCCATGCACGCATGAAAAAAGCGGCGCCGGATATCCCGGCGCCGCCTTCATCTCCGCGAGGAGTCTCAGGCCGGAGCCTGACCCTCGCCGGTGACCCAGTAATTCACCCGGGCGGTGTGCTCCGCGATGTACTTGTCCACCGCCTTGGCATAGTCGGTGTTCTGCGCGTCCAGCATCGCGCTTTCCAGTTCGTTCAGCGGCAGATGCAGGCGCTTCAGGAACGCCGCGGCCTCGGCATGCTCGGCGCCGAAGCCCGGGCGCGCGATGCCCTTCACTTCCTCGGCCTCGCCCAGCGCACCCTCCGGGTCCCGCAGGTAGCGCAGCTCATACTTGCCGAACATCCAGTGCGGGCTCCACGCCGTGGCGACGATCCAGCGCTTGCCGCGGATCGCACGATCCACGGTGGTGAGCATCGCCGCCTCGCTGGATTCCTGCAGCGTGTAGTTCAGCTTGTACTTCTCGACCGCCTCGCGGGAGAGGCGCGTCAGGCCGGCACCGGGCTCGATGCCCTGGATGCGGCCGCCGAGCTTGCTCCGCACGTCATCCTTCGCCAGATCGGCGATGGAGGCCACCTCGCTCTCCGGCACATAGGCGGGAACGACCCAGCCCAGCTTGGCGCCGTTGTAGAGCACCCCGAGTTCCTCAACCTTGCCTTCCACACGCTTCCAGTAGTCGGCATGGGTCTGCGGCAGCCACACCATCAGCATGGCATCGACATCGCCGCGCGTGACGCCCTGGTACAGCGGCGCCACATCGGTCTGCACCAGCTCCACCTTGGTGTTCAGGCGGGTTTCCAGCAGCTTCGCCGCCAGCTTGGTGACGAATTCGGCATCCGCCCAGGGAGCGAAGCCGATCTTCAGGGTCTTACCGGACTGTGCCAGCGCAGGCATGGAAAGGCCCAGGCTGGAAGCACCGAGAAGACCGGCAGACAGACCGAGAAAAGCGCGCTTATTCAGAAGCATTACGACTCCTTCTTTGTATTGTCTTTGCGTGAGCAGTATCGAGGCGAAGTTCAGCCGTGCGTCGCGGGCTGGACGTTCGGTCCGGCCTTTGTCTCCGCCGCAGGCGCAGCCGCCGGGCGGCCGAAGAGCTGGCGCAGGCTGAAGCCCGCGGCCTGCTTCTGGCCGAAGCTCTGCGTCAGACGGTCCAGCAGCACGGCGAGGATCACCACGGCGAGGCCGCCCTCGAAGCCAGTGCCGACATCCAGGCGCTGAATGCCCGTCAGGACGGTGTTACCCAGGCCGCCCGCGCCGATCATGGAGGCGATGACCACCATGGAGAGCGACAGCATGATCGTCTGGTTGATGCCCGCCATGATGGAGGGCAGCGCGTTCGGGATCTGCACCTTCACCAGCAGCTGCGCGGGCGTGCAGCCAAAGGCCTGGCCTGCCTCGATGAATTCCGAATGCACCTGGCGGATGCCGAGATTGGTCAGGCGCACCACCGGCGGCATGGAGAAAATGACCGTGGCGATGGTGCCCGGCACCGCGCCCAGGCCAAAGAACATGGCGGCCGGGATGAGATACACGAAGGCCGGCATGGTCTGCATCAGGTCCAGCACCGGGCGCACGACCAGCTGCACCGCGTTGCTGCGCGCCATGGCAATGCCCAGCGGCACGCCGATGACGATGGCCACCACGGTGGCGGCGAGCACGAGGGAGAGGGTCTCCATCATGCGGTCCCAAAGCCCCATGCCCATGATGAGGAACAGCGAGGCCACGGCGAACAGCGCGAACTTCCAGCTCACGCGCCACAGCGCCAGCAGCGCGATGAGCGCAATGACCACCACAGCCGGCAGCGCCGTCAGCGCGGACTGAATGCCCCCCGTGACAAAACCAATGACGGCGGAGACGATGTCCAGAGCCGGCATGAAATGGTCAAGGACGTAGTTGACCACGGCGTCGGCCGCCTGGCCGATACCCAGATTGAAATCCTGCATCTTTGGTCTCCCGTCAGTTACCGGAGCGGTCCAGCGACATCAGCAGCGTCGATTTGCTGATCGAACCGAGATAGCGGTTGGTGTCATCCACCACGGGAACCGGGAACGGGCTCTGCGCCACGCGCCCCATGACGTCGGACAAAGTCTCCCACGCCGCAATGGGCCTGACATCCTTCAGGAAGGCACGATGGTACGGGTCGGCATCGCCGCTACGGGCGGCGGAGGCCAGCGAATCGCTGCTGACCATGCCGTGGTATTTCTTGTCGCGGCCAACAACGATGGCGACGTCGCGGTCGTGGCGGCGCATGCGCTCCAGCGCGGAAGCCACGGCCTGGCCCTTGCGCTCGATCAGCGTCACCTGCGTCTCCCGCGCGATGTCGCCGGCCCGGAAGACCTGGGACACATCGACATTGCGGAAGAAGGACCGGACATAGTCATTGGCCGGGTTCATCACGATCTCGTCCGGCGTGCCCACCTGCACCACCACGCCATGCTGCATGATGGCGATGCGGTCGCCGATGCGCATGGCCTCGTCCAGGTCATGGCTGACGAAGACGATGGTGCGGCTCTGCTCGGATTGCAGGCGCAGAAGCTCGTCCTGCATCTCGGTGCGGATCAATGGGTCGAGCGCCGAGAAGGCCTCGTCCATCAACAGCACGCTGGGCTCGCTCGCCAAGGCACGGGCGAGGCCGACACGCTGCTTCATGCCACCGGAAAGCTGGTCGGGCCGGCTGTCCGCATAGGCCGCGAGGCCGACACCCTGAAGGGCGGCCATGGCCTTCTCCCGCCGCTCGGCTTCCGCCACACCGGCCACTTCAAGGCCAAAGGCGGCGTTTTCCAGCACCGTGCGGTTGGGCAACAGGGCGAAAGACTGAAAGACCATGCTCATGTCGCGGCGGCGCAGCTCGGTGAGCTCAGCCTTGGACATCTTGGTCACGTCCTGGCCATTGACCAGGATTTCCCCGGCGGTCGGCTCGATGAGCCGGTTGATCAGCCGCAGCAGGGTGGATTTGCCGGAGCCCGAAAGGCCCATGATCACGAAGATCTCGCCGGCATGAATATCGAAGGTCGCGTTGTTCACACCCACCGTGCAGCCGGTCTGAGCGTGAATTTCATCCTTACTGCGACCCTCATGGACCATCTTCACGGCGGCCTCGGGGTTGCTGCCGAACACCTTGAAGACATTGCGGAGCGCAATCTTCACCTCGGGTTCGACGGCGCCAACGCCTGTCGTCGTCGTTTGAGCTTCCATGCTTTGCAAAATGGTCTGCCAACCGCCGGGCGGTGGCACACACCTCCATCTGTTTCGCTCTCATGGCTTCGGCAGGGAGGAGCCAAGACAGGCTCGGCGGCTGCGCCGAATCTGCCATATTTTTGACGCAATCTTATGCCGAAGCCAGCTACGTTGGTGCCCTTCTAGAGCATCATTCGATCAATGTCCAGTCCAATGTGATGAAATTCCCTCCCGCCCCCAGATTGAGGAAGAATTTCTTGATCAAAGGGAATCATGACTGCGAAGCATCGAGAATAAATCTCTGCATGCCGATAATTCTCTCGCTTTGTATGGTTTCTGTCCACACAGGGTTTTGAGCGAGGCGAATCCGAATAGCCAATTTGGACTTTAAACATTGGACCGGAGCGGGAATTTCTCTGTCCCACGCGCTGCGGATTTCTATCGGCCTCAGCGCCACCTCGTGGCCAAGAAGCTTGGAATCGCGACGAGTCGCGGGCAGGCCAGCGCGCCCCTCAGGGCGAGGCAAGGCCTGACGCCGAACCTGAGATAGGCGTCAGTTAGGACATGGCAACCTGCCCCCGAGGCAGGCGTCAGAGCAGGTTAAGGCCGCGTGCCTCGGAGCAACCCCGGCCAGGGCGCCTCAGCGAGGCCCACGATCCCCCGGGCCTCCACGATCATGACCGTGCCCGCGATCGTGGCCACGCTGTGGGCCGCGGTCCTGGTGAGGGCCGCGATCATGGCCCGGCGGAGGACCGCCGCGATGCTCCCGAGGTGGGCCACCCGCATGGCGGGGCATATCCGGCCCCCGCCCTCCGCCGTATCCAGGCGGTCGCCCGTCACCATGACGCGGGCCATCATATCGCGGCCCCGGCCCACCATGCCCGTGACGATCCGGCCCTCGCCAGGCGGGCGGCGGCGGGCCGCCCGGATGCCAACGCGGCGGAGGTGGAGGCGGAGCATGGCGCACCCAGCGGTCCCGCTCCCGGTACCAGGGACGGCCACGGTAATAACGGTCCCAGTAATTGCCGATGGTGAAGCCAATAATCGGCAAGCCCAAGGCGGGAGCGATACCAATGAGAGGCTCTCTCTGCTGGTAATAGGGAGCTTGCAGGAAGGCGCCCGGCAGCCAGCCGCGATCCTGGCCGATCACCGCATCGCACCAGCCATACCCATCCAGGCAGCCCAGCACCTCCACCTGCACGCCTGGCTCCAGCAATGCCACAGCGGGATACTCGGTGGATGGCCCCGCCCGCAGGCTCAGCCGCTCCGTAGTGAAAGCAGGCGCGGCCTCGGCCGCTGCTGGCAACAGCATGGCGGCCAGGGCCAGAACAAGACCTGATGGTCCGAAACGGCGGCGCGACATGGGACAATCCTCCATTGCGACGCCTATACAACGCGCTGATTGGCGCGGATTTACGGCATCTCGGGGGCGTAAAAACGCCATCGCCCGGCCGGCCCATTCGGGGGCGGGCCGGGCGACGAAACCCGATCGGGGCGCGGCAGCCGTTACTTCGGCGCCAGCACCATGATCATCTGGCGGTTCTCCAGGCGGGGCATCTGCTCGACCTTGGCCAGCTCGCCCAGCTCCGTGCGAATACGCTCCAGCACCTTCACGCCAAGATCCTGGTGCGCCATCTCACGGCCGCGGAAGCGCAGGGTGACCTTCACCTTGTCCCCCTCTTCCAGGAAGCCCTTCGCCGCGCGCATCTTCACATCATAATCGTGGTCATCAATGTTCGGGCGAACCTTGATTTCCTTGATCTCGACGATCTTCTGCTTCTTGCGGGCCTCGTTGGCCTTCTTCTGCTGCTCGTACTTATACTTGCCGTAGTCGGTGATCTTGCAGACCGGCGGGACGGCGTTCGGGCTGATCTCGAGCAGGTCCATGCCAGCGTCATAAGCACGCAGCAGGGCCTCGCGGGCGCTCATCACGCCAATCATTTCACCATCCTCGTCGATCAGGCGCACCTGAGGGACTCGGATTTCCTCATTCACCCGCGGTCCGTCGCGGGGGGGAAGCTGGTTCGGAAGAGGGCCTCGGGCCAGAGTCGGCTCCTGTCACTGTTGGAACAAAAATTCGGCGGCTAGTTATGGTGCAGCCGTCAAACGACTGCAACATCCTCGGGGCGTAGATCGGGCGCCGCAGCCTCCGCCGCAAGGGCCTGCACCGCCTCGGCAAGCGTCATCGTCACCTGCTCCCGCCCGGGCAGGCGGCGCAGCACGACCTTGCCCTCCTCCGCCTCCCGCCGGCCAATCACGGCCAGCACGGGGGTACGCTGCTCGATGTGATCGACCACCTTGCGGTTGATCTTCTCATTGCGCAGGTCCAGCTCGACCGACAGGCCAGCCTTGCGGAAGGCCGCTGCCACTTCCTTCGCGAAGGGAGAGGCCTCGTCCACGATGGTGGCCACCGCAACCTGGGTCGGCGCCAGCCACAGCGGGAAGCGCCCTGCATGCTCCTCGATCAGGATGCCGAGGAAACGCTCGAAGCTGCCCAGAATGGCCCGGTGCAGCATCACAGGCCGGTGGCGGTTGCCATCCTCACCGACATAGACCGCGTCCAGGCGCTCCGGCAGCACGAAATCCACCTGCAGCGTGCCGCACTGCCAGTCACGGCCGATGGCGTCGCGCAGCACGAACTCCAGCTTGGGGCCGTAGAAGGCGCCCTCGCCCGGGTTCATCTCGTACTCGACGCCGGCGATGCGGCAGGCCTCGTGCAGCGCACCCTCGGCGTGGTCCCACACCTCGTCCGAACCCGCGCGCTTCTCCGGCCGGTCGGAGAACTTCACCCGGAAGTTCTCGAAGCCGAAATCCTTGTACACGCGGGAGAGCAGCGCGACGAAATCGACCGTCTCCTGCGCGATCTGCGCCTCGGTGCAGAAGATATGCGCGTCATCCTGGTTGAAGGACCGCACGCGCATGATGCCGTGCAACGCGCCCGAGGGCTCGTAGCGGTGGCAGGCGCCGAACTCGGCCATGCGCATCGGCAGCTCGCGATAGGAGCGCAGGCCATGGTTGAAGATCTGCACGTGGCAGGGGCAGTTCATCGGCTTCAGGGCGAGGACGCGATCCTTCTCGGACTCGTCGTCGACCGTCGCCAGGAACATGTGCTCCCGGTACTTCTCCCAGTGGCCGGAGGCCTCCCACAGCTTGCGGTCCACCAGCTGGGGGGTCCGCACCTCCTGGTAGTTCTCCGCATCCAGGCGGCGGCGCATGTAGTCCTGCACCGTGGTGTAGAGGCGCCAGCCCTTGGGGTGCCAGAAGATGCTGCCTGTCGCTTCCTCCTGGAGGTGGAACAGGTCCATCTCCTTGCCGATCTTGCGGTGGTCGCGCTTCTCGGCTTCCTCAAGCTGCAGGAGGTAGGCGTCCAGCTCCTTCTGGTCCCGCCACGCGGTGGCGTAGATGCGGGAGAGCATGGCGTTGCGGTGGTCACCGCGCCAATAGGCGCCCGCCACCTTCATCAGCTTGAAGGCGGAGCCGACATCGCCGGTGGAGCGCATATGCGGGCCACGGCACAGGTCCAGCCATTCGCCCTGGCGGTAGACCGAGATCACCTCGCTCTCCGGCAGGTCGCGGATCAGCTCGGCCTTGTAGCGCTCACCCTTCTTCTCGAAATAGGCGATAGCCTCGGCGCGCGGCCACTCCTCCCGCTGGAAGGCGGCGTTGCGGGCGATGATCTCCCGCATCTTGGCCTCGATCGCGGGGAAGTCCTCCGGGGTGAAGGCCTCATTGCGCGCGAAGTCGTAATAGAAGCCGTTCTCGATGGAGGGGCCGATGGTCACCTGAGTGCCCGGGAACAGCTCCTGCACCGCCTCCGCCAGCACATGGGCGGCGTCGTGCCGGATCATTTCCAGCGCCTCGGGGTCCTTGCGGGTGATGAACCGCACGGCCGCGTCGTCATGGATGGTGTGGGAGAGGTCCCGCAGCTTGCCATCCACCTGCATGGCCAGCGCCGCCTTGGCGAGGCCCGGGCCGATGGCGGCGGCCACGGTCGTGCCCGTCACAGCCCCGTCGAACTGGCGGACGGACTGGTCGGGCAGCGTGATCGCAGGCATCGGTCGATATTTCCGTGAAACGGGGTCTCGGGGGCGCGGACCATGCGGGGCCAAGGCCGCGCCGTCAACGGATAAAGGGTTATGGGAGTCTTGCGATACTGACGCGGCGTAAATGCTGCCTGTCCGCGGGACCCCTCCGGATAGGAACCGGGGAGGTAAATTCCCCGGCTTCCTTCCGCTCATCTTCCTCGGCTGTGGGCCGCCCCTCAGGCCACCAGGGCCAGCGGCGCCGGCATCTGGCTACGCACCAGCTCTGCGAAGACCTCGCCCTTGCGGACCAGATCATCGAAATTGCCCCGCTCCACCACCTGCCCGGCCTCGAAGACCAGGATCTCGTCCGCCTCGCGGATGGTGGAGAGGCGGTGGGCGATGATGAAGGTGGTGCGGCCGGCCATCAGCGCCTTCAGGGCCTTCTGCACCCGCGCCTCGGTCGCAGCGTCCAGGGCGCTGGTCGCCTCGTCCAGAATCAGGACCGGCGGATTCTTCAGCAGCGCGCGGGCAATGGCCAGGCGCTGCTTCTGCCCGCCGGACAGCGCGCCGCCGCGCTCGCCCACCACGGTGTCGTAGCCCTGGGGCTGGCGCAGGATGAAATCATGCGCCTCGGCCATGCGGCAGGCTTCCTCGATCTCCTCCTGGGTGGCACCGGGGCGGCCGACCAGCAGGTTCTCGCGGATGGTGCGGTTGAACAGCAGGCTGTCCTGGAACACCACGCCGACATTCCGGCGCAGGCTGTCCAGCGTCATGTCGCGCAGATCGATGCCATCGATGGTGATCCGCCCCGCCGCCGGGTCCCAAAGCCGCTGCAACAGCGCCATGGCGGTGGTCTTGCCCGCGCCGGTCTGGCCCACCAGGGCGATGCTGCGCCCCGCCTCGGCCTTGAAGCTCACGCCGGACAGGGTGGCGGCGGTGCCGGGATAAGCAAAGCCCACCGCCTCGAACGCCACCTCACCCACCGCGCGGCCAAGATCCACGGCATTGGTACGGTCCGGCACGGTGGTCTTGGTGTCCATCACGCTGAACAGTTCCTCCAGTGCCGGGCGCTGGAAGACCAGGCGGGCGACGAAGCCGACCAGCCCTTCCAGCCGCGAGATGAGCAGCAGGGCAAAGCCCATGAAGGAGACGACGTCGCCCACCGTTGCCAGCCCCTGCCCGTTCAGCCAGGCGCCCATGACAAAGATGGCGATGACACATAGCGTGCTGGCCGAGCGCGTCAGCACCGATAGCACCGCCCACCAGTTCAGTACGGGGAATTGCCGCTCCAGCACCTGCCGCACGATGCCACCGAACAGCTTCGACTCCGCCTCCAGCCGCGTGAAGGACTGGACCACCAGGATGTTGGAGAGCGTATCCTGCGCATTGCCGGCCAGGCGGGTGTGCAGCCCTTCCACCTCCGCCTGCGCCTTATGGGTGCGGGAGACGACGAGCGCCGCCACGGCGCAGAACAGCACCACCAGCGCCACCAGCAGCAGGCCAAGGCGCCAGTTCATGATGAGCGTGAGCGGCAGCAGCAGGAAGGCGGCCAGGGCCGTCACCAGATGCTCGCGGAAGAAGGACAGCCAGAGGTGAAAGAGGTTGTCCGCCCCCACCAGCATCACCTTCATCAGCCGGCCGGACTGCGTATCGCCATGGAAGGCGGGCGGCATGGTCAGCACATGCTGGTAATAGCGGTGCATCACCGCCAGCCGGTTACGGTGGGCCATCCGGTCCGCGAACAGGGCGATGGCGGCGTTGCAGCCAATGCCGGCCAGCCCCACCACACCCCATACCAGCAGCAGCTGGAACGTCCCGCTGCCCTGGCCGGCGGAGAGCACATCCACCACCCGCCCGAACAGCACCGGCTCCATGAAATGGAGCCCGGCCACCATGAGCGCCGTGAAGGCCAGCCCCCACGCCGTGCCCCGGTCCTGGGACAGCAGCCCGAGCACCCGTGCATAAATTCTCACGAACCGCATGCGATCCCCTGGGCAAGACGATGAGGCAACGGGGCCTCATCAAGTTTCTTGCAAGAGAGCACAGGCTTGCGGCAGGAACAGGGCAGCCGGATCACAACACGGAGGCGAAACGACCTTCGGGATTCCGGCACCTGAAGGAGATGTCCATGCCGTCACTGCATCGCCGAGCCTTGCTGGGCGCCGCCGGTCTGCTGCCTTTCGCCGCCGGACTTCCCCGCTTGGCCCAGGCCCAGGCCAACTGGCCCACCCGGCCGGTGAAATTCATCGTGCCCTTCACCCCGGCGGGCACGACCGATATCGCCGCCCGCATTCTGGCGGAGCGGCTGCAGCACCGGCTTGGCCAGGCCTTTCCCATTGAGAACCGTGCCGGCGCAGGCGGCAATATCGGTTCCGAGATGGTCGCGAAGGCGGATCCGGATGGATACACCATTCTCATGCAGACGGTGTCCTCCGGCGCCATCAACTATGCCCTCTATGCCGGGCAGATCGGCTACAAGCCATCCGACCTCACCAATGTCGGGCTGCTGATCAAGGTGCCCAACGTCATTTTCGTCACCAACAACCTGCCGGTGAAGAGCCTGCGGGAGCTGGTGGACCTGGCCAAGTCGAAGCCCGGCCAGCTCAATATCGGCTCCTCCGGGGCTGGCACCTCCCTCCATATGACCGGCGAGTTGCTGAAGCTGGAGGCCGGCATCCAGATGACCCATGTGCCCTTCCGCGGCGCCGGCCCGATGCTCGCCGAGGTCATCGCCGGGCGCGTGGAGGTCGGGGTGGACAACCTGCCTTCCGCCATCGGCCATATCCGCGATGGCCGGCTGCGCGCGCTCGCGGTGACGACCGCCACCCGCAGCGCCGCCCTGCCGGGCGTGCCCACCACGGCAGAGGAAGGCCTGCCGGGCGTGGAAGCCACGGGCTGGTTCGGCGTGCAGGCCCCGGCCCGTACACCGCGACCGATCGTTGAGAAGCTGGGGGCGGAGATCAACGCCATCGTCCATGAGCCGGAGACCTGGGCCCGGCTGGCGGATCTCGGCGGCATGAAGCCGGACCTCACGCCTGATGGGGGCACCTCCCCCGCCGCCTTCGAAGCCTTCGTGGAGGCGGAGGTGAAGAAATGGGCCGAGGTGGTGCGGCGCTCCGGCGCCAAGGTGGATGGCTGACCGGAGAGCGCTTCAGCATCCTGTCAGAATGCCCGGAGGGAGGCTTCCCTCCCTCCGGGCGCCGCTATCAGCTCCGCCAGTCGATCTTGTCACCCTCGATCAGGCGCAGAGCGCTCTGCCAGGCCCACTCGAAATGGGCCAGCTTCTTGGTGGATTCTTCCTTGGACTTGCCGTTGAACTGCGCGGCGGTCTTCAGGCGCACTTCCTCGGGCGGCAGCACCAGCTCGGCGCCCCCGGCCAGGGCGGCCACCTGTGCCTGGCAGGCGCGCTCCAGGTAATAGATCATGTTGAAGGCCTCGGGGATGGTGCGCCCCGTCACCAGCAGGCCGTGATTGCGCAGGATCATCGCCTGATGCTCGCCGAGATCGGCCACCAGCCGATCCCGCTCATCCAGATCCAGCGCGATGCCTTCATAGCCGTGATAGGCGAGATGGCCGTAGAACTTCAGCGCGTGCTGGCTGATCGGCAGCAGGCCATGCTTCTGCGCCGAGACGGCGATGCCCGCGGAGGTGTGGGTGTGCACCACGCAGAAGGCATCTTCCTTCGCCATATGGAGCGCGGAGTGAATGGTGAAGCCTGCGGCGTTGACCGGCTTCGATTCCGGCTCGTCCTCGACCACATTGCCGTTGAGGTCGATCTTCACCAGATCGCTGGCGCGCATCTCATGGAACAGCACGCCATATTTGTTGATGAGGAAGTGGTGTTCCGGCCCCGGCACCCGCGCGCTGATATGGGTGTAGATGAAATCCGTCATCCGGTGATGCGCGACCAGGCGGTAGAGCGCCGCCAGGTCGCAACGGACGCGCCACTCCTCCTCCGAGCAGTTGATCCGGGCAGGCGGGGCGGCGATGTTCATGGAAGCAGGGTCCTTGTCTGAAGGCCGGAATGACAGACCCGCACGCCGCTCTGCGTCAATCGCGAAATGCCTCCCGGGAAGCCGGAATTCTTCAACGGCCGCGGAACAGCGCGATCAGTTCCCGGTCCGGGATCGGTGTCTCCCGCTTCCGCCCCAGGAAGTAGCAGGCGCAGGCGCTGTTATAGGAACCCTGGGTGCGGGACAGCAGCGGGTCGAGATAGCGCAGCGGATAGGTCATCAGCAGCCCCAGCATGCGCAGCATGGAGCGGACACGGTGGTGGTCGGAAAGTTCCGTCAGCAGGTTGCGGCCAAGATGGATGGCGGAGTAGCCGGGCCCACCCATCATCCCGCTGCGCAGATCGTCGAATTGCCGGAACAGCCGGCGATGTCCGAGATAGGTGAAGCGGGTGAAATCATAAGCGCCCATATGGACGGGCTGCAGGAAGGGAGTGACGGCGTAGACGAGGCCGTCCGGCTTCAGCACGCGGGTGATTTCCGACACCACCCGCTGTGGGTCGCAGACATGTTCCAGCACGGCTTCGGCGAACACCGCGTCGAAGGAGGCATCCGCGAATGGCAGGTCATGCCCGTCGCAGATGCAGGCGATGTGCTTGGCGAAGGCAACGTCGGTATAGGTGACATTGCCCTTCCGCTCCCGCTCGCCCGAGCCCACCACGAGAATCTCGGCATCCGGCTTCTCCGCCAGGATGATCTCCAGCGGATCGAACCCCACCCCTGGCACCGGCGCCTCCGACAAGGCGCGCGCGAAGCGGCGATAGGCCCGCCGCCACCCGCCGCTGTTGTCGGCGGAACCGGCATAGCCGCTGGCGCCTTCATACGCCCCGCCGCCAGTATAATCGGCGATGCGGAACACACTGTTCTGTTCGTTCAGGAGAACCGGCACGCCCCGCACCACGGGGAAGGTGGCACCGCAGCCTGCGCATTCCCATGTCTGCGCTCCCTGCGTCAGAGACCCCCGGCAGACCGGGCAGGCGAAGTTCGGCAAGACGCAGTCTCCCGGGCGGTCAATCATGTCCTTTGTGGAACGATTGTCCCGGGAACGCAAAGCGTCAATGGCTAAGACCAGATTATCGGCGCAGCAGCAGCACCGATAATCAGAATGAAAAAGAATTGCGCTCTACGCTAAAAAGTTAAGACTCCGCCTTCCGCCGGCAGGGCGGGCACGGCATGGGCTGGCGCCGAAGGAAGAAAGCGGCCGGGCGGCGCACTTTCAGGCTGCCGCGGGCATATCCTCTTCCACCGGCACCGCCGCCGCGGCGGACCAGCCAAGCCGCACCGGCAACCCTTCCGCCGGGGCGAAGGGCGCGTTCCAGGACGGCAGGTTCACCCGCAGCGCCCCGAGGTCCCGCGTCGCGACGGTCAGGGCAAAGCCCGAGCCCAGATAGGACCAGCTTTCCACCGTGCCATTGACGACGTTGTCGGCCACCTGCCCCGGCATCAATAGCGCGACCTTCTCGGGCCGCAAGGAGAGCAGCACCGTGCTCCCCGCCGGAGGCCGCGCCGCCGCCGCGACCGCCAGGGCAGTGCTGCCGGCCTGGATGCTGAAGCCTTCCGGCCCCGCCTCGCCCACCTTGCCTTGCAGGAAGTTGGATTTGCCGAGGAAATCCGCCACGAAACGGGAGCGCGGAGCCTCATAGAGCTGCGCCGGGCTACCCTGCTGCACCAGCCTGCCGTGATTCAGGATGGCGATGCGGTCGGAGAGGCTGAGCGCCTCCTCCTGATCATGCGTGACATTCACGAAGGTGCGGCCGACACGGCGGTGCAGCGCCTTCAGCTCTTCCTGCAACTCGGCACGCAGCTTCTTGTCGAGCGCGGAAAGCGGCTCGTCCAGCAGAAGCAGCGCCGGGTCGAACACCAGGGCGCGGGCCAGCGCCACGCGCTGCTGCTGGCCGCCCGAAAGCTGGCTCGGCTTGCGGTCGGCGAAGCGGGAGAGCTGCACCAGATCCAGCGCGGCCTTCACCTTCGCGGCCTGCTCGGCCTTCGGCATGTGGCGCACACGCAGCGGGAAGGCCACGTTTTCCGCCACCGTCAGATGAGGGAACAGGGCATAACCCTGGAACACCATGCCGAAATTGCGCTTCTCCGGCGGCAGGGCAGTGATATCAGCGCCATCCAGCAGCACCTGCCCTTCCGTGGGCTGCACGAAGCCCGCGATGGTCATCAGCAGGGTCGTCTTGCCGGAGCCGGAAGGGCCGAGCAGGGTCAGGAATTCGCCCCGCCCCACCGCGATATCGACGCCTTCCACAGCCGTGAAGCTGCCATAGCGCTTGGTGACGCCCTTCAGCTCGAGAGCATGGCCGCTGGCGCTGCTCATGCGCGATAATCCGGCTGCTCGCGGTCCATCTTCCGCTTCAGCGCCTGCCAGGGCAGCCAGCCCTTGGTGGGGCTGTCCTTGGACTGCATGCCGACGCGGGCGACCATCTCGGCCGGCGGCATCGCCAGCTTCGCGCCGGTGGATTGCGCCGCCACCTGGATGCGGCAGGCCATTTCCAGATAGTACATCCAGTAGAAGGCCTCGGCGACGGTGCGCCCAACGGTCAACAGGCCATGGTTGCGCAGGATGAGGCAGGGCTTGTCGCCCATATCCCGGCGCAGGCGCTCGCGCTCATCCAGATTGTCGTCGGCGGCGATGCCCTCATACTCATGGATGGCGACGCGGCCAGTGAGCTCCATGTTCATCTGGTTCAGCGGCAGGATGCCGCATTCCGTCGCCGCCACCGTCATGCCCGCCAGGGTGTGCGTGTGCATCACGCACTGGGCGCGCTCGCTGCCCATATGCAGCGCGGAGTGAATGACGAAACCCGCCGGATTCACCGGCCAGGTGGTCTCCTGCGCCGGCTGCCCCTCGGCATCCACCAGCACGAGGGAGGAGGCAGTGATCTCCTCGAACATCAGCCCATAAGGGTTCACCAGGAAGCGGTGCCCCTCACCCGGCACGCGCACGGACAGGTGCGTGTAGACGAGATCGGTCATGCCGAAATGGGCAAAGAGCCGGTAGGCGCAGGCGAGATCCTCGCGCAGCTCACGCTCGGTGGGCACGCGGGCTGGATCGGGGCGGACAGGCGGTGCGATGGGCGGGGTCAGCATCAGTAGCCCTTCTCCGGATCGTAAACATTGGGCAACGGCAGGCCAGCTTCCTGCGCGGCGATGGCACCGGCCACATAGGCCGCGCGGTCCCGCCGGTTGGCCATGGAGGCCACATGCGGCGTGACGGTCACGCGCGGATGGGACCAGAGCGGATTTTCCTTCGGCAGCGGCTCCTGCACGAAGACATCCAGCACCGCCCCCGAGATATGGCCGGTATCGAGCGCCGCGATCAGATCGGCCTCCACCACATGCGGGCCGCGCCCGGCATTGACCAGCGCCGCACCGGCGGGAAGCTGGGCGAGCAGCTTTCCATCGATCAGCCCATCCGTCTCCGGCGTGGAGGGCAGCAGGCAGACCAGGATGTCTGTCGTGGCCAGGAAGTCCGGCAGCCCTTCCGGCCCCACGAAGCTACGCACGCCGGGAATATCCTTGGGGCTGCGGGACCAGCCCTGCACCGGGAAGTTGAGGCCCTGCAGCATCCGCGCGGCGGCGGCACCGAGATTGCCGAGGCCCATGATGCCCACGCGCCGCTGTGGCGCGGAGAAAAGCGTCTCGTGATGCAGCCACCGGCTTTCGGCCTGCGCCCGGGCGATGGCCCGCATATCCCGCAGCAGGGTGAGGCAGGCCCAGACGATGTACTCGCCCATGCGCTGCACCGTCTCCTTACCCCCCATGCGGATCAGCGGCAGATGGCGGGGCCAGTCCGCCACGCGCGTGATGTGGTCTACGCCGGCACCGGAGGAGAACACCGCCTTCAGGCCTGTCATGCTGGACAGCCGCCCTTCCTCGGGCTCCCAGACCAGGACGTAGCGCACGTCTTCCGGCCGTACGCTGGGGTCGGTCCAGTAACGGACATCGAGGCGCGGGTCGGCCTCTCGGAAATGGGCCTGCCATTCAGGGAGAGCCTTCTCCCCGCCGGATTTCACCAGGAGCAACACGTCAGCCAGCCACTTTCCATCTGTCGCAGCGCCGGAGCCCGGCGCGGAGTAGGCAGACTGCCCAGGCCGCCCGGCCGGGTAAAGGGCCGCGGCGATGACGATAAGCCGGTTTCGGCCGGGCAAAGCGCAAGGAAAGACCGGCAAATGATCATTCTGCCTAGCCTGGCGGCACCGCTCCACCCTCTTGCCAGATCATTGGGCCGGCGCAACCCTGGGCTACCGACCGCTATGGCAGGCCGCCGATGACCCTCCCCGCTTCGCTCAAAGCCCCCGGCTTCGTTCTCCGCCCCTATTGGTGGGACGCCGCCGAACCCCCGCAGCGGGAGAACACCCTGCCCGCACGCAGCGCGGTGGCCATCGTGGGCGGCGGCTATGCCGGGCTCTCCGCCGCGCTCACGCTGCGACGGCTGGGGCATGAGGTGACGGTTCTGGATGCCGAGCGAATCGGCTGGGGTGCCTCCTCTCGCAACGGGGGCGCTGTCTCTGGCGGGTTGAAGCTGGCCAAAGGGGATCTCGCGAAGCGCCATGGCGAGGCCCGCGCCAACGCCATTCTGGAGACAGCAGCCGCCAGCTTTCCCTTCATCGAGGAGCTGATCAGCCGAGAACAGATCGACTGCGACTATGTGCGCTGCGGCCGTTTCTCCCCAGCCTGGACGCCGGCGCATTACGACGGCATGGCCGCCCGCGCCGGCCGCCTGGCAGAGCTGACGGGGCACCCCGTGCACATGGTCCCGCGCGAGCGGCAGCGGGAAGCATTGGGCAGCGACCACTATTTCGGCGGCATGATCGCCGAGGGCGCCGGCAGCCTGCACCCCGGCAAGTACGCCCGCGGCCTGGCCGAAGCCGCTGAGCGGGCGGGGGCGCTGCTCATAGATGGCGTGCGTGTCTCCGGCATCCGCAAGCAGGGCGGCGGCTTCCACCTGACCACGAGCAAGGGCGAGATAACCGCCGATGCCGTGCTGGTGGCCACCAATGGATATTCCCGTGGCCCGAACGGCGGCAGCGCCGGGGGCGCCATGCCGTGGCTGGCAAAGCGGCTGATGCCCATCGCCTCCTATATCATCGCGACGGAGCCGCTGCCGGAAGGGATGATCGACCGGCTGTTCCCGCATCGCCGCGTCATCAGCGACAGCCGCCGCGTGCTGAACTATTTCCGCGCAAGCCCAGACGGCACGCGCGTTGTCTGGGGTGGGCGTGCCAGCTTCCGCGACGCCACGGCGGAGGAAGCGGCTCCTGCCCTGCACAAGACGATGGTGGCGGTGTTTCCGGAATTGAAGGACACCCGCATCACCCATGCCTGGAACGGCAATGTCGCCTTCACCTTCGACTTCCTGCCCCATATCGGCGTGCAGGACGGCATCCACTACTCGGCCGGCTGCCAGGGCTCCGGCGTCGCGATGGCGAGCTGGATGGGCCACAATGCCGCGCTGAAACTGGCAGGCGCCGCCAACAAGGATTTCGCGCTGGACAGCCTGCATTTCCCCACCATGCCGCTCTATGACGGCACGCCCTGGTTCCTGCCCATCGTCGGCGGGTGGTACCGCTTCCGCGACCGGCTGGACCGGATGCGGGCTTAGAAGCCTTCACCCGGCCTAGCGCCGAGTAGTTAGGTGGAGGACGCTCCAGAACTCAGAAGCTGGCGCATCTCGCCATTCCAGACGTGGCTCAAGGCTCCCAAGCGGAGCGAATTCCGCACAGCATCGCTACAGCCGGCCAGACCGCCGCGCATGGCCTGCCGGATGTAGGAGCGGAATTCCTTCGGGGTATCCGCAATGTACAGACCATTACCGATTGCAGGCCGTACAGCGGCACCGTAACCCTCGATGGCATGCGAGGTGGCGACAACAGGCCGGCCACTGACGATGGCATCCACCGTCTTCAGCTTGGAGCCAGCGCCGATTTGGACGGGAACGATGACGCATTCAGCGGAGCCCAGGAAACCCGATTTCTCGCTGTCGTCGATATAGCCGAGAATGCGGCTGCGGCTCTCATTGATGCTTTCAAAGATCTTGAAGCGATCGTCCTCGCGCAAGGCTTTTGACAGTGTACCGCCGATCCACAACTGCTCGCCGCGAGGCAAAAAGCCCAGCCCTTCCGGGAACAGCGAGAAGAAGCCTTCCACGTTAGGCCAATACGCACTGCCCATTAGCGCTGCGTAACGGCATGAAAGGCTGCGCGCCTCCTTGGCAAAGCGAGGGGAAACCGGCGCATCCTGAGACATGTCCGACACGGCCGGCATATGAACGACGCGCCTACCGGAGCTTCGGGCAATCTCCTCACCCTCGACGTCGGAGATAGAAATGACCAGGTCGGCGGTGCGTGCGAAGCGCTCTTCGAGCAGGCGAGTTGCTTCCAGCATGGCTTCGCTGGAGGCGTTCTGCAGGCTGAGCTTCAGCAGCGGCTTGCGGGCAGCCCATTCCAGGTTGTGGCTGGAGTAGACGATGCGGATCTTATTATCCGCCGGCAGCACTTCACGAAGCAAAAGCCAGGTCCAGGGATGTTCGACCTGAATGATATCCGGCGCAATGCGGCGAAGGAGAACCCGCAGCTTTTCCTTGGTCCCTTCATCCGCCGCTGTCCACCGAGCGATGTGCAGATCGGCGAATGCCATGTCGTCCAGCGCCAGCTTCTGAAGCGCGGAGTCCTCAACGACAATGTCATCCGCGCCCCATTCTTCCTTCGGAAAGAAAGCGGCATGAAAGACGCCGACGGGGAACATTTGCCAGCCCGCCATCTCGCCTGCGCGTAGCATGCTTGCGACACGGACCTGGCCGCCATGCCGCGGCAGTGACAGCGGAAAGGGAGCCAGAACAAGACATTTAGGCATGAGGCTGCTTCCCGGCCGGGCTGGTTGTGGCTTCGCTCTCCTTCAGCACAGCGTCACGGATGGCGTAGGCGAATTCGTTATAGCCAACACCGCGGTACTGCGCAGCACGAGAACGCAACTCGGCCATATAGGCAGGATCGGTGATGACACGTCGCAACTCGGCAACCCAGCCAGGCACATCCAACGGATCGATGGCCGGCATAAGCCCCTCGCTGGCTTCGATCAGAGCGGGGCAATCCGCCACGATAACCGGCGTTCCGAAAGAAAGGCTCTCGGCTGCAGCCAGCCCAAATCCTTCCGACAAGGCAGGGAATGTCGTGAAGTCGGCGTTTCGGTACAACCAGATTAGCTCAGCATCGGAAATCTTGTTCAGAATCCGAAGATGGTCACGCAGGCGCCAGTTCCGTTCGCTCAACAGGCGCACGGTTTCGGTACCCCATCCCCAACCCCCGACGAAGACCAGGATGGGAAGCTCTTCTGGGCTCACCTGCTGGCGCAAACGCTCCCACGCATGCAGTAGCAGCTGGTGATTCTTACGGGTCTCAATGGTTGAGCAGAAAACAACGAAGCGGCGGCCCATCAGTTCAGGCACCGGCTTCTCGCCGATTTCCTCCCGCCGCTCATGAAGGAAGTTAGGCAGATAGGCATAGCTCATCGGCGGGTCGAGATCATTCGGCTCACCGATAAAGCGATGGTAAGTATCCAAGCTATGGCGCGAAATTGCCACGAGATGAGATGAGAGATGCCCAAGTTCGACCCAGTGGCGATGATAAATGTGAAGCGAGGCCGGGGTCGTGAAAGGCATCTCCATGGCAATCACGTCATAGATGACGGAAACCAGTCGCACGCCATCCTTTCGGACGACATCGGTCAGGTAACCGTAATCCATATAGTCCCAGGTATTGGCGATTGTTATCAATGTGTCGCCAGGCTTAAAGGCAACAGTATCGGTCAGGACCGTCTGTGTCTTGGCGTCTAGGTCATTTGCTGAAGGCAACGCCTGAGTATGCACATCGGCCCGAGCCAGATGAGCCAGGGCCTGCCGGCCCGCCCGCAGCGGTCCAATCGTGGTTCGCAGGACACCATAGGCAATTCGGCTGCCCGCGGCGGCACTGCGGCGAACCACCCGTTTACCGAGCCGCCCCCAGCGCGACTGCTGACTGCTGATCGGCAACCGGCGGCCCAGGGAACGGGCCAGAAATTCGTCAAATTGTTCTGGCGACATACGGGAGACATTCAGCACCCGCCTGGTGAAACTTGGCGGAATAGCCGTCTCAGGCATCGCCGCCGCTGGCTCCGTCCCCGCCTGCGGCTCCTCGGCCTTCACCTCCACGGCCCGGTAGCGCTCGAACAGAATACTGTTTATCTGCGTCTGCTCTTCATCCGAGAGGTATCGATAGGCGCGCCGTTCCTGGTCATAGGCGATGAAGCGAAGGCTGATTCCCGGCTCTCTCGCGAGCAACTCGGCAACGTACTGCTCTACCCGCACAATACCCACCGGCGGCCGCAGGCCGAACCATAGGATCAGCCCGGCATCGTAGAACACTTCACGGACCGGCCCGCCAGACGACGCCATGGGCAAGGCTTCCACCCGCGTGGCGCGGGATTCCACTGCCTGCGGCAACGGCGCGCGCCCGACATCCGCTTCAGCGAGGCGGGCGCGCAGCTCCGCGTCGATCGCCCGCTGTTCCGCTTCTCTCGCCCTGGCTTCGGCAGCCCGCAGCATCTCCTGGTGCCGGCTGTCGTCCTCGTTCCTTTGTCGGGAGAAATGCTGCTCCAGCTCACCGCGAAGGCTACGGAAGCGGTCCTCCAACTCGTTGATGCCGGGCTGCACGTCATGGTAGTGCAGCGCCCGCTGCAGGATCGAAATGCTAATAAAGTCGTCGAACACATTTGGGGGCCGGCTGAAGCTTGGCAGCAACTGCTCAGCCCGCTCCTGGGCCACATAGTAGCGGTTCAGCCCATCAAAATAAGCGAACTGGTACCCCGCGCCGAGCACCATGCCCTCCCATTCAGCGTGGCTTTCACTCGGCGAATTCGGGAGCGTGGCCTCGATCATAATGATCCAGGGCCGGTGACGCTTCAGGTCCGCTCCAGCCAACACCGCAGCTTCCGCGCCCTCCACGTCGATCTTCAGGAAGTGGATGTCAGCTGGAGCATGAAGCTCGCATATGTCCGCCAGGCGGGAGAGCTGAACAAACTGCTCCTCGTAGGAGTGGCCGGCGTCCTTATGCCGACGTGCGATGGCGGGGTCGAGCGTGGACCAGCCGGTGCCGGGAAAGACATAAAAGGGCCGGGTGCCCGCAGCCTCCGCGAGCGCAACGCGGAGATTGATATCCCCCGGCCGCTCCCGCTCCAGCGCTGCGTGCTTGGCGGGATCCGGCTCTACGTTGATGCCGCGCCAGCCCCGCTCGTAGAAAGCGAGGGTGACCGAATCCTCCCTGGGATCCCACGCGCCCACATCGATATAGAAGCCTTCCGTGACGTCTTTCAGAGCCCGCCAGAGGATCACATCCTCCAGGTTTTGCGCGTAGGACACAAACGTCATATGGCTTCCATCTGCCCCGTCAATTTAGCCCGCCAGGAATCAAATCTGCCTTGCGGAGGCGCGCTGATCCTCTTGTCTTAGGCCAATTTCAAGGCCGAAGCGAGGCCAGGCCGCAGGCTCTCTCCATTCTCCCGTCACGTCAGCAGCGCGTAGAACATCCGCACCGCCGTGATGGCCAGGAACAGCGCGAAAGCGCGCTTCAGCATCAGCGGCGGAATGGTGTGGGCCAGATGCACGCCCCACGGCGTGGCGATGATCGAGCTGGGCACGATCAGCGCGAAGCCGATCAGGTTCACATAGCCGAGCGAGAGCGGCGGCACCCCCGCCACGCCCCAGCCGCCATAGATAAAGCCGATGGTGGCAGGGATGGAGATGATCAGCCCGAACACCGAGGCCGTGGCCACCGCCGAACGGATCGGCGTGCCGAACATGCAAAGGATAGGCACGCCCACCGTGCCGCCACCGATGCCCATCATGGCCGAGACACTGCCGATGAAGCCGCCGATGCCCCACAGCCCTGGCCCGCGTGGCTTGGTTTCGCGGAGGCGGTAATCCACCCCGGTAAAACCCATGTTCAGCGCGACGAGCAGAGCGATGGTGGCAAACACGGCAGACAGCGCGCTGCCATGCAGCCAGATGGCGAGCACCGTGCCGACCGCGACTCCGATGATCATGGAAGGCCAGATCGCCCTCAGCAGCCCCGTGTCGATCGCGCCCTTCGCATAGTGCTTGCGGGCCGAGACGATGGAGGTGGGGATGATGGTAGCCAGGCTGGTGCCCACCGCCAGTTTCATCTGCACCGCTTCGGGAATGCCGAACAGGGGCAGCACGTTGAACAGCACCGGCACGATGACGATGCCGCCGCCAACCCCCAGCAGGCCGGCAAGCGTGCCGGAGACAATACCGGTCAGGGCCATCGCCGCGGCAAGGGCGGCGAGCCAGAGGGGGTCGGACATATGTTGCATGTAGGGCGTTACTCTTGGCGGGATCGATCTGGACGTGCAGCATCACTCCTACACCCAGCCTCCGGTTCCGCAAGCCCGTGTCCCTGATAACCGATCCCTGGTTCTATGCGCTGGCCATTCCGGCGCTGCTCATCACCGGCATCAGCAAGGGCGGCTTCGCCTCGGGCGGCGGCAATCTGGCGGTGCCCGCCATGGCCCTCCTCATCCCGCCCGCCCAGGCGGCCGCCATCACCCTGCCCGTGCTCTGCGCCATGGACCTGGCGGGGCTTCGCGCCTGGTGGGGACGGTGGAACGCGCGGGAGATGCGCGTCATCCTGCCGGGCGGGCTGCTCGGCATCCTCGCAGGGGCCTTCGCCTTCGGGCTGATGAGCAACAACGCCGTCAAGCTGATGGTGGGGGCGATCAGCCTCATCTTCATCGCGCGCGGCATCTGGGTGGCGCGGCGTGGCCCGCCGGCACCCTCCACGCACAACCCCGCCAAGGGCGGGTTCTGGGGCGCGGTCTCGGGCTTCACCAGCACGCTGGCCCATGCGGGCGGTCCGCCGCTCGCCATGTATCTCTACCCTCTGAGGCTGCCGCGCGCAGAGCTTTCCGGCACCACGGTGGTGTTCTTCGGCGTGGTGAACTACGTGAAACTGGTGCCCTACGCGGCGCTGGGGCAATTGTCCGCCACGAACCTGCTCACCAGCCTGGTGCTGCTGCCGCTGGCGCCGATCGGCGTGCGGATGGGCGTCTGGCTGCATGGGCGCGTCAGCGACAAGGTTTTCTACCGCGTGATCTACGTGCTTCTGGGCGCCACGGGCGTCAAACTGGTGATGGAAGGGCTAGGGTTGTGAGCGACAAGATTCTGGGCGTGCTGGGCGGCATGGGCCCCCTGGCGAGTGCGCAATTCATGCTGCGCCTGACGCTGCTGACCCCCGCCGAGCGCGACCAGGACCATATCCCCGCCGTCCTATGGTCGGACCCCCGCGTGCCGGACCGCACCGCGGCCCGGCTGCAGGGTGGGGAGGACCCGCTACCCTGGTTCACCCGGGCCATCGCCGAGCTGAAGGCGGCGGGCGCCGGCGCCATCGCCATCCCCTGCAACACCGCCCATGGCTGGTACGACCAGATGGTGGCGGCGACCGACCTGCCCATCCTGCACATCGTCGATGCGGCGGCGGAGGACCTCGCGCGCCAGGGCATCCGCTCCGGCCGGGTCGGCGTGATGGGCACGGCGGGCACGCTGGCCATGCGCCTCTACCAGCCCCGGCTGGAGGCCCTGGGCTACGAGGTGATCGTGCCGGATGAGGCGGAGATGCAAAGCCTCGTCTCCCCCGGCATCGCGCTGGTGAAGGCCAACAAGGTCACCGAGGCCTATGCCCCGCTGGCCGAGGCCGCCGGCCGGCTGCGGGACCGTGGCGCCGCCGCCGTGGTGCTGGGCTGCACCGAAATTCCCCTCGGCATCCTGGCCGGGCCCTATGCCGAGATCGGCGTGCCGCTGGTCGATACGATCGACGCGCTGGCCCTCGCCTCCATCCGCTGGGCGCGGAGCTAGGCGCATGCGCGCCCCGGACCTGGACCTCGACCTTCTCCGCTGCTTCGTTCAAGTGGCGGAACGGGGCGGGTTCACGCCCGGGGCCACCGCGCTGGGGCTGACGCAATCGGCCGTCAGCCTGAAGGTGAAGCGGCTGGAGGAACTCGTCGGCAAGCGGGTGTTCGAGCGTACCAGCCGCTCCGTGGCCCTGACGCGGGATGGCGAGACCCTTCTGGCCTATGCCCGCCGCATGCTGGCCCTGAATGACGAGGCCGTGCGGCGGCTGGTGGCGCCGCCCATCGCCGGGCGGCTCCGCCTCGGCGTGGCGGACCATTTCGTGCCCCGCAACCTGGCCCCGATCCTGGCCCGCTTCGCCGCGGATTTCCCGGATGTCCGGCTGGAGGTCGAGGTCGGCCGCAGCCATGAATTGCGCGCGGCCCAGGAACGGGGGGAGCTGGACCTCGTTCTCGGCAAGCGCCGGGATGGCGAGACCGCCGGCACTCCCCTCTGGACCGAGCCCATGATCTGGGTAGCCGCCCCCGGCTGGACCCCGCCGGAGGGCCGGCCCCTGCCCGTCGCCATGCTGCCCCAGGGCTGCATGTTCCGGGACCGTGCGCTGGCGGCCCTGGCGCGGGCGGGCATGGGGTTCGAGGTGGTCTACACCTCCGCCAGCCTGCTCGGCGTCGCGGCGGCCGCGCAGGCCGGGCTGGCCGTCACGGTACTGGGCCGCTCCGGCCTGCCGCCAGGGCTGCGGGAGCACCCTGGCCTGCCCCCGCTCGGCGTTGCAGAGATGGCCGTCTTCGGTGATGCCGCCGGACGCACACAGCTTGTTGCGCCGCTCGTCCTGCTCATCCGCGATAGCCTCGACCAAAACTGAGAAAGCGACTCCCGGCAGGGCAAGACGCAGAAGCATGATGGCCGGCACGGCCACCCTCGCCACGCATTTCCGTAAGGTCTGACGAGCCAGGCTCCCGAACGGCCTTGTTTGACAGGGTCTGGCGCCCGGCGCAGCCTGGGCTGCACAAGACGCTCGCCAAGGAAACGCCCATGCCACCCCAGGGCATCGCACAGACGGAACCGGATCGCGACTGGCCCATCATCGGGCTGATCGGCACCGGTCACTTCCTGTCCCATTTCTACATGCTGTGCCTCGCCCCGCTCTTTCCTATGTGGAAAGAGGAATTCGGCGTTTCCTACACGGCCCTCGGCTTTTCCGTGGCGCTGATGAGCACCGTGACGGCGGTGCTGCAAACCCCTGTCGGCTTTCTGGTGGACAAGCACGGCGCGCGCCCCTTCCTGGTGGGCGGCACGCTGTTGATGGCCCTGTCCATCTCCGCCATGGCCTTCGCGCCGGGCTACTGGGCCATTCTGTTGCTGTCGCTGCTGTCCGGCATCGGCAACAGCGTCATCCATCCGGCGGACTACGCCATCCTGGCCGGCAGCATCAACAAGGACCGGATGGGCCGTGCCTTCTCCATGCACACCCTGACCGGCAATCTCGGCTTCGCGGCCGCCCCGCCTGTCATCGCCGCGCTCGCCTTCGCCATCGGCTGGCGGGAGGCGCTGCTGCTGGTGGGGCTGCTGGGCATTCCGGTGGTCTGCGGCATCCTGTGGATGAGCCGCATCCTCAAGGATCAAACCAAGCCCCGCGCCGAGGCCGCCGCCTCGGGCAATAGCGGCGCCAGCCTGTTGCTGAGCCGGCCGATGCTGATGTTCTTCGTCTTCTTCTGGCTGTCTTCCATGGCCGGTTCCGGCTTCCAGGCCTTCGCCATCCCGGTGATGGAAACCCTCTGGGGCATGCCGGTGGCCATCGGTTCCACCCTGCTTACCGGCTATTTCATCGGCAATATCCTGGGCGTGCTGGTGGGCGGCTGGTTCGCCGACCGCTCGAAGAAGCATGGCGTCTTCGTCGTCGGCCTCACGCTGGTCGCGGTGGTGTTCATCCTGGCCCTCGGCATCATTCCGATGCCCAGCCTCGTCGCCATTGCCGTCGCCCTTCTGGCGGGCCTGGCCCTCGGCGCCAGCCGCACGCCGCGCGATGTCATGGTGAAGGACGCAGCACCTCCAGGACAGATCGGCAAGGTCTTCGGCTTCATCTCTTCCGGCCTGCCGCTGGGCGGTGCGATGACCCCTGCCGTCGGCCTGCTGCTGGATGCCGGGTTGGCGCACCTCGTCCTGCCCATGGTCGCGGCCCTTCTGGTCCTGTCCCTGTTCTGCATGGGCACGGCACGTGGCGAGGCGCGGCGCCCCGTCTCCATGCCTGCGGAGTAAGCCTTGCTGACCCTCTCCGCGCTACTGGAGGCGCTGGGCTGGGCCGGCACCGCCGTCTTCGCCATGGCGGGGGCGCTCACCGCCTCCCGCAAGCAACTTGACCCGGTTGGTTTCGTGCTGATTGCCTGCGTCACCGCCTTTGGCGGCGGCACGCTGCGCGACCTGTTGTTGGACCGCACCGTCTTCTGGCTGAGCGAGCCGGGGCTTGTCGTGCTGGCGGCCACGGTGGCCATGGCGGTGTTTTTCACCGCCCACTGGGTGGAGCGGCGTTTCGCCATGCTGCTCTGGGCCGATGCCGTCGGCATGGCGCTCTTTACCGTGGTGGGGGCCGAGGCCGCATATCGCCACACCGAGGATGGCCTGATCGCCATCCTGATGGGCACCATCACCGCCACCTTCGGCGGTCTGCTGCGTGACATGATCTGCGCCGAGTTGCCGCTGCTGCTGCGCAAGGAAATCTACGCGACTGCCGCGGCGGCAGGCGCGGGGGCCTTCGTGGCACTCACTGCCATCGGGCTTCCTTACACCGTCGCCATCTGCGCGGGCATGGCGCTGGCTTTCACCATCCGCGCGGCGGCGTTGCGCTGGGGGTGGTCCCTCCCGGCCTACACAGCACGGGTGGGGTAATGCCCTTTCGCCTGGTTGATTTGAGCAGGGCCCAGGCGGCGAACCTTCCCAAATTATGTTACGATTACACAAATATTTGTGGGCGGGTTATCAGCTCACGCCTTTGTTTGGTGCTGCTGCCGGCGGAGGCCTCCGAGTAGCATTCCTGAGCTTGAGACATACGCAGGAACTGCCAGGCCCAAGGCGACCCCAGGCCGACCGCCATCCCGATATCATGCCAGCGATCGGCGAAATGGTCCTGCAGGGCAAGCGCGGCTTTCTGGCCAGCCGGTAGAATGACATCGAGCCGACCAAAGTGCCGTGAAGCCCTGGCCATCCTCCGGGCCTGGCACTGAGCATGCGGTGCTCAGGCACGTGAGAGGGAGCGCTCGATCATGACCACCAAGACGTGTCTGGGTGTCGTGCTGGCGACCATAGCGGTTGTCTCTCCTGCCGCTGAAGCTCGGGACGCCACCACCCGGAACCCATATCTGGCCCAGGCGCCCAGCACGGGAGCGCCGGGGCCTGTCCATGTCCATCCGGGGGCGCAGCAGCAGCGCACTCCAGGGCGAACCGAGGTCGGCCCCTATGCCCGCGACCTGCCGCATGGCGCCGCAGCGCCGACGAGCGATGAGCGGCCACCGATCTACACCAATCTCGGCACGCTGAGTTGGCCCGCCGGCACGGCGAACCCTGAAGCACAGGCCTATTTCGACCAGGGCTACCGCCTGGCCTGGGGCTTCAACCATGCCGAGGCCGTGCGGGCCTTCCGCGCGGCCCAGGAGATCGACCCGAACTGCGCCATGTGCTTCTGGGGCGAGGCATGGGCGCTCGGTCCTCACATCAACTACCCGATGGACGCCAACGCAGTGCCCCGCGCCCTCGCGGTGCTGGACCAGGGCCGGCGCGCCGCTGCGCAAGGTGCCCCGGAACAGGCCGCGCTGATCGACGCGCTTTCAAGGCGCTATTCCACGGATCCGCGCATGGACCGGAAAGCCCTTGATCAAGCCTATGCCGATGCGATGGAGCAGGTTCAGGCCCGCTTCCCGAAGGATGCCAACATCGCCCTTCTGAACGCCGATGCCCTCATGAACCTCACCCCCTGGGACTACTGGGCCGATGCCGGGCGCACACCGAAAGGCACCACGCCGCGCACCCTGGCCTTGATTGAAGGCGTGCTGGGCGTGCGGTCGGACATGCCCATCGAGGCCAACCCCGACCATCCGGGCGCCATTCATCTCTACATCCACATGGTCGAAGCGTCGGACCAGCCGGAGCGGGCCTCGCCGCACGCGGCGCGCCTGGCAGCCCTGATGCCGGGCACAGGCCACATTGTGCATATGCCAAGCCACATCTGGTATCGCCTCGGCAAATGGCGGGACAGCCTGGATGCGAACCGCCAGGCCGCCGCCGTGGATGAAGCCTATGTCGCGAATGGCGGCGCCAGCCTGCTCTACAGCCAGGCCTACTACGCGCATAACGTCCACTTCGTGCTGGTCTCTGCCCTGATGGGCGGCGATGGCGGCACGGCCATCGAGGCGGCGGGCAAGCTCGCCGGCATCGTCACGGACCGTGCCAAGCAGGAAGTGCCCTGGACCCTGCCCATCGCCGCCGCGCCCTATATCGCACATGCGCGGTTCTCGGACCCCGAAACCATTCTGCGCCTGCCTCCGCCATCCGAGGCGTTTCCGCTGGTTCGCGCGCATTGGCATTACGCGCGGGGTGAGGCGCTGGTCCGCCTTGGCAAGCCGACCGAAGCGCTGGCGGAGGCCGCGATGATCGAGGCCATGGCCAACCTGCCCGCCATCACAGCCCTTCCCGACGCCGGCGTTCCCGCGCCAGTCATGCTGAACATCGCTTCCCGCGTCATCACCGCGCGCGTCGCACAGGCTCAGGGAGAACCTGACAGGGCCATCGCATTCTTCAAGGAAGCGGCAGCCATGCAGGACACCCTGCCCTATATGGAGCCGCCATTCTGGTACTATCCGGTGCAGCAATCCCTGGGCGCGGCGCTTCTGGCGCAGGGCCGCGCAGCGGACGCCGCCGCCGCCTTCCGGGAAGCCCTGAAGCGTTCCCCGAATAATGGCTGGGCGGCCTCCGGACTTTATCGCGCGGCAGAGGCGCTCGGCGACACCGCCGGCATGACCGAGGCCCGCCACCTCATGGAACAGAGCTGGTTCGGCGGAGAAGCGCCGACCCTGAGCCAGCTTTAGCCATTTCATCCCGTTGGGCAGGCGTTTCTCATGAACGCCTGCCCAGCGCGAATCATCCGGCCTGCCACACCGCCCCGGCATCCAGCGGCACCACCGGCCTCGGCAGCCTCTTCCATTCGAAACGGTCCAGCACCGGCGAAGTCAGGCCCGGCACATCCACTTCGATGATGCGGGGCGCGGAGAAGAACTCATCGAAGCCGCCCCGGAAATGCCCGCGCGACTTCACCACCACTGCACGGGCCGCGCTGATGTCGATGCCGAGATGCTCCAGAAAGACCGGATCAGCGCATTGCGTCCGCCGGCTCACAACAACAACCACGATGCCGCCCAGCCGCAATGCGGCCGTGGGGCCAAGGTCGATGGCCGTATTGGCAAAAATGCCGCGCCTGCCTGTGATTTTTCCGTCCGAGAGCGCCTGCACCACGGCGGGTGCGGTAAATGGCTTGCTGAAGCCCTGCGCTCCACCCCGGTTGAAGCGGGCAGTGAAAGCCGCCCCCTTCCCCAGCGCATGCGCTTCCGCCGCCAGTTCCGGGTCATGGATGATGCCGAAGACGGCATCCTGCACCCCGGCTTTGTGGAAGGCTTCCAGGATGTACATGGTATTGCCGCGCCCGCCGCCGCCGGGATTATCCGCCACATCGGCAAAGCACAGCGGTACCTCGCTGGTCTGCGCACGCTCCACGGCTTCCCGAAGGGAGGTCAGCTTCGCGATGAAGCGCTCGCGCCGGTCCCAGGCGGCTTTCGCCAACTCATCCGCCAGCGCCTCGCATGCATCCTTGTCCGGCCCCGTCACGATGATGGCGAAGCCGTTGAAAGGCGTGTCGCCATAGGCGAAGCCAGCCATGACGGAGACATTCGCCACCTTGCGCTGGCTCAGCACGGTGGCGCGCGCCTGGCCGAGATTGATGATCTCGGCATAAGGCCCTTCCGAGGTCAGCAGGCTGACGGAGGGTGCCACGATCGGCAGGCGGCGAAAGGCGCGGTGGAACCGCTCACCCGCCATCAGCCGCCGCAGCAGCGCGGCGGCTTCCATGCCACGCTCCCGCATATCCAGATGCGGATTGGTGCGGTAGCCGACGAAGGCGTCGCAATCCCGCACCATGGCGTCGGAGACATTGGCGTGCAGGTCGTAGCTGCATACCAGCGGCACATCCGGCCCCAGCACCTCGCGGATCAGCCCCTGCAAGGCGCCCTCGGGGTCGTCCAGCCCCGTGGTCAGCGCCGCGCCATGCAGCACGCAGTAGACGCCCTCCACCGCGCCGCGCAGCGCTTCCAGCCCCGCGCGCCAGCTTGCCATCATCGCATCGAAGACATCCTGCTCCACCGGCCCGTTCGGCTCGGCCATGGCGAGCAGGATGGGGCGAGGCTGCCAGGGTGCGGCCTTGTCCATCGCCTGGACGAAGCCCGGCATCTCGGCCAGCGCCTTGGGCGCGCGGGCACGGGCATCGGCCAGGATGGCCTCACCTTCCAGCCGCACGCGGAAATCCTCCGCACCGGCTGGCGGCGCGAAGCGATTGCATTCGATGGAGAAGCCCAGCAGGGCGATACGGGGTCCGCCCGTCACAGTTTCATGCCGATCAGCGCGGCATGGCGTTGCGTGGCCTTCAGCCCCGTACCGGTCAGCACTACCACCGTCGTCTCCCCCGGCTTGATGGCCCCAGCCGTCAGTAATTTTGCGAAGGCCGCCGCCGCCTGGGCCGAGGTCGGCTCGGCGTAAAGGCCATGGCGCGCCAGGGCGCGGGTGGCATCGGCGATCTCCGCCTCCTCCAGCAACACGGCGCCGCCCCGGCTTTCATGCAACACCAGGAGCGCTTCCGGCGTGCGGATGGGCTGCGAAATGGCCGTCCCCTCCGCCATGGTGGGGCGCACGGCTTCCTGTGGCAGCTTCAGGAAGGCGCGGGCGATAGGCCCGCAATGCGCCGGCTGGGCCGCGAAAATACGCGGCATGCGCGCGATCTGCCCCGCCCGCAGCAACTCCCCGAAGCCGATGCCGCAGCCCAGCACGTTGGACCCGGCGCCACAGGGCACGATGACGTTGTCCGGCGCGCGGAAGCCAAGATCCTCCCACAGCTCATAGGCCAGGGTCTTGGTGCCGTGCAGGAAGAAGGGGTGCCAGTTGTGGCTGGCGTAGAAAATCTTCTGCGCCTGCGCCAGCGCGGCATCCGCGCAATCCTGCCGGCTGCCGGGGATCAGCTCGATCTGCGCGCCCGCGGCACGGGACTGCACCGTCTTGGCCGGGCTGGTGGAGTCCGGCACCAGGATCTTGGCCTGCATGCCGCCCGCCGCGGCATAGGTGGAGATGGCGGCGCCGCCATTGCCCGAGGAATCCTCCAGCACATGCGTGATACCCTGCGCCCGCAGCAGCGAGAGCATGACGGAGGCGCCCCGGTCCTTGAAGCTGCCGCTCGGCATGAACCATTCGCATTTGAAATGCGCCACGGCACCTGCGTATTCGCGCGCCAGCAGTGGCGTGCAGCCCTCGCCCAGGCTGATCGGCGCATCCGGCACGAAGGGCAGTGCGGCGCGGTAACGCCAGATGGAGCGCTCCCCGGTCTCGATCTCATCGCGCCCGATGCCAGGCAGGTCGGTCAGCAGCAGGGGCTGCCCCTCGGGGCCGCACCAGCGGGGGGTTTCCAGGGGCCATGTCTGGCCTGTGCGCGGGTCAAGATAGGCGGGATTCGTCATGGGGCCGTAACCCTGGCTTGCCGTGGCGCGCCCCGCAAGGTGTAGTCGCATGCCATGAGCCACACCGATCCCCTGGTCGATTCCGTTGCCCGCCTCGCGGCCGACCTCGTCCGCATCGACAGCCGCAGCTTCCTGAGCAACAACCCCCTGGCGGACCGCATCGCGGCCGAACTCACGGGGTTCGAGGTAGAGCGGCTTTCCTTCACCGATCCGCGCGGCGTGGCCAAATGCGTGCTCGTGGCCCATCGGGGCCCTGCGGGAGGTGTCGCGCTCTCCGGCCACATGGACACGGTGCCCGATACCGGCTGGGCCGATGACCCCTTCAGCGGCCGCATCGACGCCGATGGCGTGCTGCACGGGCTGGGCGCCGCCGATATGAAGGGCCCGCTGGCCGCCTGCATCATCGCCGCCAAGGGCCTGCCGAAGCATGTGCCGGCCACGCTGCTGATCACGACGGATGAGGAAACCACCAAGCAGGGCGCGAAGCTCATCGCCGAGCACTCGGCCCTGGCGCGCAAGGCCGCGCCGCGCGGCATCATCGTCGCCGAGCCCACGAATATGATCCCGGTGCGCGGCCACCGCAGCAATATCGACTTCCTGGCCGTGGCGGAGGGGGTGCAGGCCCATTCCTCCCTCGGCATCGGCCGCAACGCCAACTGGGCGCTGATCCCCTTCCTGGTGGAAATGCGCGAGCTTCAGCAGCGCCTGCGGGACGACACCAGCCTGCACGATGCCACCTACACGCCGCATTTCTCCGATTTCAACCTGATCCTGGACAATCACGGTGCCGCCGTGAACGTCACGGTGCCGGTGGCCACGGCGCGGATCAAGTTCCGCTACAGCCGTAGCATCGACCCCACGCCGATCGTCTCGGCCGTGGAGGAGGCCGCGCAGCGCGCCGGCATCCAGCTCACCGTCATCCGCCAGGGGCCGCCGCCGGAAACGCCGGCGGACCATCCCTTCATTCGCGCCGTGGAAGCCGCAACCGGGCGCACCGCCGAAACCCGCCCCTTCGGCACCGATGCCAGCGAGCTGCAGAGCGTCGCCCCCTGCGCCATTCTCGGGCCGGAGGTCATGGATACCGCCCACAGCCCGCATGAACGGGCGCGGGTGGCGCTGCTGGCGGCAGCCGTGCCGGTGTTCCGCCAGATCCTGAGCAGCGCGGCAGCCTGACCGCGATCTGACGCCAAGGTTGGTGCTGTGTCCGGCGACTCTGCTCAGCCGCGGTTGTCATGCGAGGCTCGGCGGAAGCGGTCGGCTTGGAGCGCAGCCGCTTTATCGATGCACATTTAAAATCCAGCGCCTTTGGAAAGCGGCGGCGTTGTCGCCGCTTTCCCGCATTCTGAAGCATTCCAGTGTTCCACCAAGACTACCGCAGCCGTTTCAGGCTGTGGTGGCCTCGGCTCGCTTGGCTGCCCTACTCCAGTGTCTCCAGCAATTCACACAGCACGGCCGTCCGCGCCGCCAGCTCTTCCCACAGGATATGCTCGAACTCCGCATGCGCGCCCGCGCCGGAGCAGCCCATCCCGTCCAGCGTGGGGATGCCGAGGGCCGCGGTGAAATTACCGTCCGAACCACCGCCGCGGTGCTGCTTCGGCAGGTCGTAGCCCTGCGCCGCCGCGGCAGCCTTGGCCTTGGCGTAAATGGCCAGGGCGCCGGCGCTTTCCTCCATCGGCGGGCGGTTCACGCCACCGGTGATGGTCACCGTGGTACCCTCCGGCTGCTGGCCGGCCATGGCCATCACCGCCGCCACCACGCGCTCCCCATCCGCCACGGTCGCGACGCGGAAATCCACCTCGCATCCCGCTTCGTTCGGAATGACGTTTGGCCGCGTCCCGCCCCAGATCGGCGCGCAATTGGTGGTGGTGCCGCCCGGTAGGTCCACCAGCCCATGGATCTGGGTGATGATCCGGGCCAGCGTCACAATGGCGCTGGCGCCTTCTTCCCAATTGCCTCCGGCATGGGCGCTCTGCCCCGCCACCTTCACCACGAAGCGGCCAACGCCCTTGCGCGCCGTGACGCAGGCCTTGCCGGGGTTGCCGGCGGGTTCGGGAATCAGCACGGCGCAGGCGCGCTTCGCCTCCGTTTCAATCAGGTCACGGCTGGTCGGGCTGCCCACTTCCTCATCGGAGGTCAGCAGCAGCGTAATGGGCCGGCGGGTCTTCACCCCTTGCTTCAGGATCTCCCGCATCGAGTAGAAGGCGGCGAAGCTGCCCGCCTTCATGTCATAGATGCCGGGGCCGTAAGCCTTGTCGCCTTCCACGCGGAAGGGATTGGTCTTTTCCAGCGTGCCGTGATCCCACACCGTATCCAAATGGCCGGAGACCAGTACCGGCGCGCCATTGCTGAGCGCGGTGGAAGCAGGGGTACGCGCCACAAGCTGGCCGCCGAAGCCGTCGCGGCCCGGAATACGCTCCACAATGGCGCCCACCGCGCGCAGCTCAGCCTCGGCCTTGTCCATCAGCGCGTCGATGGCCGCCGGATCGGTGGTGGGCGTCTCATGTTCCACCCACGCCTGCAATTCCTTCAGCAGTTGCTGGCTGGAGCCGATCCTTGTGGCGGGCATGGGCGACACGTCCTCTGATGCAAAACGGTCAATGGTTGTGGCCCCGCTCGGGTGCCTTGTCCATGCGCCTTGCCGCGTCCATCTGCCCGGCCTTGTCCAGCCGCCCCGGCGGGTCTAAGCCCAGCAACGATTCGCCTCCGCCTGCCTTATCATTGAACGGAGAGACCGTGACCGATTTCGAGACCGACCAGCCAGAACGCCCGGGCCTGAAGCGCATCTGCGTCTTTTGCGGCGCCAATCCCGGTGTGAACCCTGCCTATGCCGACGCCGCCCGCGCCATGGGCGAAGCCATCGCGGCACGCGGGCTGGGCCTGGTCTATGGCGGCGGCAAGGTCGGGCTGATGGGCATCGTGGCTGACGCCGCCATGAAGGCGGGCGCCGAGGTAACGGGCATCATTCCCGAAGTGCTGATGCGCCGCGAGGTCGGCCATGGTGCCATTACCCATCTGCATGTCGTCGGCACGATGCATGAGCGGAAGAAGATGATGGCCGACCTGTCGGACGGCTTCGTCGTGCTGCCCGGTGGCGTCGGCACGCTGGAGGAGGCGGTGGAGGCCTTCACCTGGACCCAGCTCGGTATCCACAACAAGGGCATCGTTTTCCTGGATACCGACGGCTACTGGCAGAGCATGGCCAAGCTGTTCGACCATATGGTGAGCAATGGCTTCGTGAAGCCGGAGCAGCGCCCCATCGCCAGCTTCACCGCGGACCCGATGAAGGCGCTGGACGCGCTGGCGGCCTTCAGCGCGCCCAAGGCCGATAAGTGGGTGGCTCCCTCCCAGCGATGACCCTGCTGCTGCGCGACTGGCACGCGGTGCCGGAGGAGGCGCGTGGCGCCACCCTGGCGCTGGGCAATTTCGATGGCATGCATCGCGGCCACCGCGCGGTGCTGGCGGCTGCCCATGCGGCGCGCCCCGAGTTGAAGCTCGGCTGCCTGACCTTCGAGCCGCATCCGCGCGAGCATTTCCGCCCCGACGACCCGCCCTTCCGCCTGACTCTGCTGCCCGCCAAGGTGGAACAGCTTTCCGCGCTGGGCTGCGCCTTCGTGCTGGCGCTGCAATTCGATACCACCCTGGCCGCCATGCCGGCGGAAGCCTTCGTCCATGAGGTCCTGCACGGCGCGCTGGGTGCCAGGCATCTCTCCTGCGGCACCGATTTCGCCTTCGGCCACCGGCGCGGAGGGGATGTCGCTTTCCTCTCCCACCATGCCGAGATGCTCGGCATGGGCATCACCGTGGTACCGCCGGTCTCGGATGAAGAGGGCCCTCTGTCCTCCACCCGCATCCGCCGGGTGCTGCAGGATGGCTATCCCGAGCGTGCGGCGCGCAAGCTCGGCCGCGACTGGGAAATCCAGGGCCCGGTCTCCCATGGAGACAAGCGCGGCCGGACCATCGGCTTCCCCACCGCCAATGTCCCGCTCGGCCGCCATCTGGAGCCGGCGCGCGGCGTCTATGCCGTGCGGGTGCGCCTGGCGGATGGCCGGGTGGTGAAGGGCGTCGCCAATATCGGCGCACGGCCGACCGTGGGCGGCACGGAGAGCCGGGTGGAAGCCCATCTCTTCGACTTCGCGGAAGACCTGTACGGGCAGGACATCAGCATTGGCCTCGTTTCCTTCCTACGCCCGGAGAAGAAGTTCTCCGGCCTCGCGGAGCTGACGGCACAGATCGCCGAGGACGCCGCAGCCGCCCGCCGCCTGCTGGAAGCCTGAAGCCGGGCGGCGGCCACAGCCTCAACATGTCCTTTTCGTCATCTTTCCCTGCTCCCGCTTGAATGTAGCCTCGGCTACAGGCTCAATACGGGGCACGAGATGCGTGCAGGATGTACAGAACTGACCCCGGCCTTCGCGAGCCGCCCGCCCCGGCCGTGACCGCCGCCTCCCCTCACCCGCCCAGCCTCAGCGAGATCCATCGCAGCGTCCGCGTCCCGGGCGCAGGGGGATGGCTGCGGCGGCTGCTGGCCTTCATCGGGCCAGGCTATATGGTGGCCGTGGGCTATATGGACCCTGGCAACTGGGCGACCGCCATCGCCGGCGGCTCAGCCTTCGGCTACACGCTGCTCAGTATCGCGCTGCTGTCCTCGCTCATGGCCATGCTGTTGCAGGCCATCTGCACCCGCATCGGCATCGCCACGGGGCAGGATCTGGCGCAGCTCTGCCGCGAGCGCTTCCCGCGGCGCGCCGCCATCCCGCTCTGGCTCATGGCGGAAACCGCCATCTGCGCCACCGATCTCGCCGAGGTCATCGGCACCGCCATCGCCCTGCAACTACTCTTCGGCCTGCCATTGCTGGAGGGCGTGCTGCTGACCGTGCTGGACACGGTGCTGATCCTCTGGCTGCAGCACAAAGGCATGCGCTGGCTGGAGGCGTTTGTCATCGGCCTCATCGCCCTGATCGCCGCCTGCTTCATTGGGCAGGTGGCGCTGGCGGACCCGGTGTGGAGCGAGGTGCTGCGTGGCTACCTGCCCAGCGCCTCCATCGTCACCGACAACACGCAGCTCTACCTCGCGCTGGGCATCCTGGGCGCGACGGTGATGCCCCATAACCTCTATCTGCACACCGCCATCGTGCAGTCGCGCGACACAGGCCACGACGTCGCCTCCAAGAAGGAGGCTATCCGCTTCGCCAGCCTGGACAGCACCGTGGCCCTGGCCATCGCGCTGCTCATCAACTCCGCCATCCTGATCACCGCGGCCGCCGCCTTCCATGTGCGCGGGCAGACGGAAGTGGCCGAGATCGGGCAAGCCCATGCCCTGCTGGCGCCGCTGCTCGGCGCGGCCGCGCCCACCCTCTTCGCCGTCGCGCTGCTGGCCTGCGGGCTTAATTCCACCGTCACCGCCACCATCGCCGGCCAGGTGGTGATGGAAGGCTTCCTGCGCATCCGTCTGCCACCCGCCCTCCGGCGGCTGGTGACGCGAGCCATCGCCATCGTGCCCGCCGTCGTCGTCACCTGGCTCTATGGCGAGAGCGGCACCGCGCAGCTTCTCGTCCTGTCGCAGGTGGTGCTCTCGCTCCAGCTCCCCTTCGCCGTCATCCCGCTGATGATGTTCGCCAGTGACAGGAAGCAACTGGGGGCGCTCGCCACGCCCCGCTGGCAGGTGGTGCTGGGCTGGGCCTCGGCGGTGCTCATCCTGGTGCTGAATGTGCTGCTGTTGCGGGAATTCTTCTGAACCGGCCCGCCTGCGTACCGTCACGCCCTGTTCTCCGTCGCGCAACAGAATCGCAAAATTCCTCCCCTACTCCCTCCGCCGCGCGGCGCGGGCGCTCCTTGCCCGGCCCGGAGGAATACGTATGTCTCAGACCACATCGCCGCTGCCCGTCCTCGGCGCTGCCCTCACCCTCAACGGCATCCGCCAGCACCGGGACTGGCTGCTGGAAAAGCAGCGCGACCTCGAGTTGCAGGATTTCCACAGTGCCGCCAACCTCGATGGCGACTGGCGCCCCCTGGCCGAGGAAACCCGGCGCATGCTGGATGGCCATACCGGCCGCCTGGGCATCCACGGCCCGTTCTGGGGCTTTAAGCTGGACTCCCACGACCCGGAAATCCGCGCCGTCGTTCGCCGCCGGCTGTTGCAGGGGCTGGAAGCCTGTGAACTGCTCGGCGCCTCGCAGATGGTGATCCACTCTCCCTACACGGCCTGGGACTACAACAACCTCGATAACAGCCGCACCGGCCGCGCGGACATTGTGGAGCGCACGCACCAGACGCTGCGCGATGTCGTCACCCGTGCCGAGCAGAGCGGCGTGACGCTGGTCATCGAGAACATCGAGGACCGCGACCCGCATGCGCGCGTGGCCCTCGCTGCCTCCTTCAACAGCGGCTCGGTGAAGGTCTCCATCGACACCGGCCATGCCCATTACGCCCATGGCAGCCTCTCGGCGCCGCCGGTGGACTATTACGTCCACGCCGCCGGCGACGCGCTGGAGCATGTGCATTTGCAGGATGCCGATGGCTTCGCCGACCGCCACTGGAACCCGGGCGAAGGCACCATCCGCTGGCAGCCGATTTTCGCGGCGTTGTCCCGCCTCGGCTCCAACCCGCGCCTGATCCTGGAAGTGCGAGACGCCACCACCCTGCGGAAGGGCACCGCCTTCCTGGAGCAGATGGGCGTCGCCCAGTAAGAGGCCGGTTGGGAATTCCCCTGCTGGCCGCTTTCTTTGAGAGGGGCACGCCCCTCTCAAATTCTCCCCCCGGCCGTTGCCGTCCCCGACTATTCCATCCGGGCGCCGGAGATTTCCACCATCTCCTTCCACATCGGCCGCTCACGGTCCATGCGCGCGCGGGTTTCTTCCGGCGTGGTGGCCAGCGCTTGCCCGCCGGCGGTGAGGAAGCGCCGGCGGACCGCTTCATCCCTGGCGACATTCCTCACCGCCACGGAGAGCCGCTCCTGGATGGGCGCGGGAAGTCCCGCCGGGCCGATCAGCGCCGACCACGCTGTCACCACGAAGTCCGGCACGCCCGCCTCCGCCATGGTGGGGATCTGGGACATGGTGGGCCAGCGTTCGGCGGTTGTCACGCCGAGTGCCGTCATCTCGCCCTGCTGGATAACCCCGGCATAGGAGGCGAGGTTGTCGATGGCAAAATCCACATCGCCCGAGAGCATGGCCGGAATCACCTGGGCGGCGCTGCGGAACGGCACATGCGTGCAAGAGATGCCCGCGCGCTTGAACAGCAGTTCCGAGCAGAGATGGGCGGTGGTGCCGACGCCGGAGGTGCCATACACCACCCCGCCGGGCTTCGCCTTCGCCCAGGCCATGAACTCGCTCATGGTCTTGGCCGGCACGAACTTCCCGCATACCACCGCGACATTCGGCACCTCCCAGGTGAGCGAGACCGCCGTGAGGTCGCGCTGCGGGTCATAGGGCATGTCGCGATAGAGGAAGGGATTGATGACGAAATTGCCCACGGGGGCTGTGCCCAGCACATAGCCATCGGGGGCCGATTTCGCCACCGCGTCCACGCCGATATTGCCCCCCGCCCCGGAGCGGTTCTCGACGACGACGGATTGGCCCAGCTGCTCCCGCAGCCCATCGGCCAGAATGCGTGTCAGCACATCGGTCGCGCCACCGGCGGGATAGGGGCAGATCAGGCGAATGGGACGGTTGGGGTAGGCGGCCTGGGCGCTGGCGGTGCCGGAGAGAACGGCGGCACCGGCGGAACCGAGCAGCAGACGACGGGAGAGCATGGAATATTCCTCGGCTTTGTTGGGGGCGCCTCCTCCAAGGCCCTGAGAGCATCTCGGAAGGGCACCCAATGGGCAGGTTGCCTGTCGTTTTCATGCCATGGGCCCTGGGAACGCGCTACCGGCAGGGCGAGCCTGCCCTCACCCCTCCCCGCAGCGCCGCTGATGTCTCCTGCCTTGCCGTGCCCGGTCGGACCGACATTGCAGAGGCTGGAAGAAAAGCTGGGAATTCTTCCCCCAGCCTTTCTTCCTCCCTCAAACCTCCGGATACCAATCCACCCTACCGCACCGCCGCATCCGGCGGCATCATTACCGCCATGCGACATCTCCTTGCCGCCGCCCTGAGCCTCGTCACCATCCTGCCCGCCGCCGCGCAGAGCCAGCGGGAGAGCCTGACCATCGGCCTCACGCAGTATCCGTCCAACTTCCACCCGAATATCGAGAACATGGCCGCCAAGGCCTATACGCTCGGTTTCGCGCTCCGGCCCATCACGGCCTATGACGACCAGTGGAAGCTCACCTGTATTGCCTGCACGGAGCTGCCGAGCCTGGAGAACGGCCAGGCGGTGCTGGAGAACACGCCGGATGGCAAGCCCGGCATCCGCATCACCTGGACCCTGAAGGAAGGCCTCGCCTGGGGCGACGGCACGCCCGTCACTGCCGAGGACATGCGCTTCGCCTGGGAGGCGGGCCGCGCCTTCGAAACCGGCTTCGGCCCGGCGGAGGCCTATCGCTCGGCCTATGAATTCATCGTCGAGGATGCGCGCCGCTTCACCATCCGCTTCGACAAGGTCACCTTCGACTATGCCGGCCTGGGCCAGATGCAGCCCCTGCCCGCCCGTATCGAGCGCCCGATCTGGGAGGCGGACCGCGCCGGCTACCGCACCCGCAGCGCCTATGAGACGCAGACCACCAACCCCGCGCTCTATAACGGCCCTTACCGCATCTCGGCCGTGCAGCCGGGCGCGGGCATCACGCTGGAGCGCAATGCGCACTGGGCTGGCCCGGCCCCCGCCTTCAACCGCATCAACATCCGCACGGTGGAAAATACCGCGGCGATGGAGGCGCAGCTCCTCGCCGGGCAGGTGGACATGGTGGCGGGCGAGCTTGGCCTGCCGCTGGAACAGGCCGTGGCGCTGGAGCGTCGCACAGGCGAGCGCTTTCGCTTCCTCTACCGCCCCGGCCTGTCTTTCGAGCATATCGACCTGCGGCTGGACAACCCCGTGCTGGCCGACCGCCGCGTGCGCCAGGCCCTGCTGATGGGGGCGGACCGGGCGCAGATCGTGGCGCGCCTCTATGACGGCAGGCAGCCGGTGGCCCTCGGCAATGTCCACCCGGACGACCCGATGTTCGATGCCGATTCCCCCGCCTGGCCCTACGACCCCGCCCGCGCCAAGGCCCTGCTGGAGGAGGCCGGCTGGCGCCCCGGCCCGGATGGCATCCGCCGCAACGAAGCGGGCGAGCGGCTCTCCTTCGACCTGATGACCACCGCCGGCAACCGCGCGCGGGAACAGGTGCAGCAGGTCCTCGCCGGCCAATGGCGCGCCATCGGTGCCGAGGCGCGCATCCGCAACGAGCCCGCGCGCGTCTTCTTCGGGGAGACGGTCAGCCAGCGGAGATTCACCGGCATGGCCATGTTCGCCTGGGTCAGTAGCCCAGAGAACGTGCCCCGCACCCTGTTCCACTCGGATGAAATCCCCACCGCTGCCCGCAACTGGTCCGGCCAGAACTATACCGGCTTCTCCAACCCGGAGGCCGACCGCCTGATCGAAGCCCTGCCGCAGGAGCTGGACCCGGAGAAGCGCCGCCCCCTCTGGCACCAGCTCCAGCGCCTGCTCGCGACGGAGCTGCCGGCCCTGCCGCTGTGGCATCGGGCGGATGCGCATGTCTGGCCGCGCTGGCTGCAAGGCGTCCGCCCCACCGGCCATCAGAACTATTCTTCTCTATGGGTCACGGAGTGGCGGGTGGCCCCGTGAAGATACCAGCATCGAGGACGCGCGGATGAGGCTGGTCCTCGCCCGCCTGCCCCAGATCGCCATTACCCTGGTGCTGCTCTCCCTGGCCGCCTGGCTGGCGATCGGGCTGATGCCCGGGGACCCGGCCTCCCTGGCGCTGATGTCGGACCCCAAGCTGACAGCGGAAGACATCGCCCGCCTGCGCGCGCTCCATGGGCTCGATCAGCCGCTGATGGAGCGCTACCTCGCCTGGGCCCTCGGCCTGCTGCGGGGTGAGTTCGGCTATTCCCGCCTTTTCGCCCAGCCCGCCCTGGCGGTGCTGTGGCCGGCTCTGCGCTCGACCCTGGTACTGGTCGGGCTGGCGGTGGTCATCGCCGCCGTCGCCGGCGTGGCGCTCGGCGCGCTGGCGGCGCTGCGGCCTCGGGCGGGGCGGCTGGTGGATGCGCTGGCGCTGCTGGCCCAGGCCACGCCCTCCTTCTGGCTGGGTATCCTGCTCATCATCCTGTTCGCCGTCACCCTCGGCTGGCTGCCGGCGGGCGGCCTGCCGAATGAGGATCAGCCCGCCTGGATGTTCCTCATCCTGCCTGTCGCCACCATCGCTTTTGGCCAGATGGCAGCCTATGCCCGCCACGCGGCCGCGGCGCTGACGGACACGCTGCGCCAGCCCTGGATACGCTCCGCCCGCGCGCGCGGCGCGCCTGAGAGCCGTGTGCTGTGGCGCCACGCCCTGCCCAATGCCGGTGTCCCGCTGCTGACGCTGCTGGCGCTGGATGCCGGCAGCCTCGTCTCCGGCGCGCTGGTGACGGAGACGGTGTTCGCCCGGCCCGGCATGGGCAAGCTGCTGTTCGATGCCGTCATGGGCAACGACTACAACCTCGCTTTGCTGGCCCTGCTGCTGGTGGCACTGGTGACGATGCTCGCCACGCTGGCGGCCGATGTGGCACAGCACTGGCTGGACCCCCGGCTGGAAGACGGCTCCCGCGGATGACCCGTCTTCGCCTCGGCCTCGTCATCCTGGCGGCACTGGCCCTCGCCGCCCTCGCCGCGCCGCTGCTCCGGCACTGGGTCGCCGCCGATCCCTTCGAGCCCGATCTCTTCGCCCGCTATGAGCCCCCCTCCGCCACCCACCCGCTGGGCGCGGATGAGCTGGGGCGGGATATCCTGCTGCGGCTGTTCTATGGCGCCAGGGTCTCGCTGATCGTCGGGCTGGCGGCGGCGCTGGCGGCCAGTGCGCTGGGCACGGCGCTGGGCATGTGGGCCGCCTGGCGCGGCGGCTGGGTGGATGCCGTCCTCATGCGCCTGGCGGATGGGCTGCTGGCCCTGCCGGCCCTGCCGCTCCTGGTGCTACTCGCCGCCGTGGACCCGGCCAAGCTCGGGCTGCCGCGCGGCGAGGCCTGGACGGACATGCTCCGCATCATCGTCATCCTTGTCGTCTTCGGCTGGGTGGGGGTGGCGCGGCTGGCGCGCGCGGCGACGCTCTCGGTCCTCGCCACCGACTACGTAAGGGCCGCCCGGGCCCTGGGCGTGACGGAGGCGCGGCTGCTGCGGCGGCACGTGCTGCCGGGCATCGCGGCGCCGGTGGCCGTCGCCACCTCCCTGGCCGTGGCGGGGGCCATCCTGGCGGAAAGCGTGCTGAGCTTCCTTGGCCTCGGCATCCAGCCCCCCGCGCCATCCTGGGGCAACATGCTGGCCAATGCGCAGGAGGCGGTGTTCGCCGCGCCCATGGCGGCGGTGTGGCCCGGCCTTGCCATCCTGCTCGCCGTCGCCGGCTGTGGGCTGGTGGCCGATGGCATCGCCCGCCGCCGCACCGATTGACCGCGCCGGGATTGACGCCGGCCCCGCGCCAAGATCAGGTGTCGCGCGGAGCAACCCATGTCGAAGACCACACGCGCCACCCAGGCGCTGCAAAAGGCGGGCATCGCCTTTACCCTGCACCCCTATGACTACGACCCGGCCGCCGAGAGCATCGGCATGGCCGCCGCCAGCGCGCTGGGCATCGAGCCCCGCTGCATGCTGAAGACACTGATGGCGGAGGCCGACGGCAAGCCCGTCTGCGTCGTGCTGCCGGCGGACAGGGAGGTGAGCATGAAGAAGCTCGCCACGCTGTTCGGCGCCAAGCATGCGCAGATGATGAAGCCCGAGGCCGCCGAGCGGGCCACGGGCTATCATGTCGGCGGCATCAGCCCTTTCGGGCAGAAGCGCACCGTGCCGACAGCCCTTGAGGAAGCCGCGATGGCGGAGGAGCGGGTTTATATCAATGCCGGCCAGCGTGGGCTTCTGCTCTCCCTCCGCCCGGAAGATGCGCGGGAGGTACTGCGCGCGCGCATCGGACCGGTGGTAGCATAGGCGCGAATCGCCTCAACCAGTCCGGGAGCCCTCCTGCATGAAAGGCCTGTTGCAAGTCCTGGCCGTGATGGTGGGCTTCCTGATCGCCAGCGGCGAGATCGCGCGGCGCATAGGCGACGCGCATTTCATCCCCCTGGCCTTTGGCGACCTGGCCGTGGCGGCGGCCCTGTTTTTCGCTGCCTGGCGGGCGCGGAACCACAGCGCGGCGATCCTCGCCGGGGCCTGGGGCATCTTCAGCGGCCAGGTGCTGGTGAAGCTGATCGTCAGCCTCGATTACGTCATCCACGACATTCCGAAGGTGCGGCCTGTCTTCTACAGCGTCATATTGAGCCTGATGCTGCTGCTCGGCCTCTGGGCCTGCTGGACCGCATCGCGGCTCGTGGACCAGAAGCTGGCGGCGGCGAAGGCCACGAAGTAGGGGGCAGCGGGAGCAACCGCCGCCCTTTCCATCACCGCCGGTCTTTCGGCAGGTCGAACCAGATGGCGAAGGCGGCGTTGCCCGCATCCTCCTCGATCATCTTCCCCTCCCCTGGCCAAACCCGCCCCGCACGGTCTAATCCCTGGCGCACGAACCAAAGCGCGGAGAGACCGTCATGCCCGTTCCGAAGCCCGTCATGTTCGTTGTCCTCGATGGCTGGGGCTGGCGGGAGGAAGAAGCGGACAATGCCGTGCGCCAGGCCAATACCCCGTGCTTCGACCGCCTCTGGGCCGCCGGGCCGCGTGCCTTCCTGCACACCAGCGGCCATGATGTCGGCCTGCCGGATGGGCAGATGGGCAATTCGGAGGTCGGCCACCTGAACCTCGGCGCCGGCCGCGTGGTGATGCAGGACCTGCCGCGCATCGACACGGCGGTGGCTGATGGCTCGCTCGCCGCCAACCCGGCGGTGCAGGACCTCATCGGCAAGCTGAAGGCCAGCGGCGGCACGCTGCACCTGATGGGCCTGCTCTCCACCGGCGGCGTGCACAGCCACCAGAATCATGGGCTGGCCCTCGCCAGGATCTTCGGCGAGGCGGGCATCAAGGTCGCCATCCACGCCTGGACGGATGGCCGCGACACCGGTCCCACCACCAGCCCCGGCTTCCTGCGCGAGTTCGAGCCGAAGCTGCCCGCCACCGCCCACATCGCCACGGTCTGCGGCCGCTACTTCGCCATGGACCGCGACAACCGGTGGGAGCGTGTGAAGCAGGCCTGGGATGCCATCGTCCTGGCCGAGGGCACGAAGGCGGCCAGCGCCGCCGCCGCCATCGAGGCCGCGCATGCCGCCGGCAAGACGGATGAATTCATCCCCGCCGCCGTCATTGGCGATTATGCGGGCATGCGGGATGGCGACGCGCTGCTCTGCTTCAACTTCCGCGCGGACCGCGTGCGGCAGATCCTCGCGGCCCTGCTGGACCCGGCCTTCAAGGGCTTCGAGCGCGCGCGGCGGCCGAAGCTCGTGGCCGCGGCCGGCATGACGCAGTACTCCACGGCGCTGGATGCCTTCCTCGCCACGCTGTTCCCGCCTCAGTCCATGAAGGACATCCTGGGCGAGGTTGTCTCCCGCGCGGGCAAGACGCAGCTCCGCATGGCGGAGACGGAGAAGTACCCGCACGTCACCTACTTCTTCAACGGCGGGGAGGAGACGCCCTTCCCGGGCGAGGACCGCGTCATGGTCCCCTCCCCCAAGGTCGCCACCTACGACCTGCAGCCGGAAATGTCGGCACCGGAACTTGCCGAGAAGGCCGTGCAGGCCATCAACTCCGGCAAATACGACCTGATCATCCTGAACTTCGCCAATGCCGACATGGTGGGCCACACCGGCAGCCTGGCCGCCGCCATCAAGGCCTGCGAGGCGGTGGATGCCGGGCTCGCCCGCATCGTGGAGGCCATTCGCGCGCAGGGTGGCGCATTGCTCTTCACGGCCGACCACGGCAATGCCGAGCTGATGAAGGACCCCATGACAGGCGGCCCGCACACCGCGCACACTACCAACCCGGTGCCAGTGGTGCTGGTCGGCGGCGCGGCGGGCGCCACGCTGCATGACGGGCGGCTGGCCGATATCGCGCCCACCCTGCTGGCGCTGATGGGCCTGCCACAGCCCGAGGCGATGACGGGCAGGAGCCTGATCGGGCCCGCCGGCAAGGCTCAGGACTGAATGGCCCGAAGCGGAGGACATCACGCGGCGCCGCTGTTCGTCGCGGCGCTGCTGGCCTTCGCTCCGGTCGCGATTGAGGCGCAGCAACCGACCCAGCGGAACCTGCAGGAGGCGGAGCGGGCTGCTCGCGAGGCCCGGGCC
>JH599934.1:118495-190660 GCA_000245075.1 Acetobacteraceae bacterium AT-5844 | reverse complement strand
ACCCGGCCAATTGCGCGGTGCTGGAGCGCGTGGCGCAACGCGAGCACGCCGCCGCGCGCCCGCATTTCTCCCTGCGCGCCAATTGCGAGGCCGCGTTCGGCCGCGGCGCCTGCGAGGGCGACACGAGCCCTCTGCCCCAGGGCGCGCTGTGGCGCCCCGCCCTCGCCGGCTGGGTGCTCGACCCGGGCCCCTACCCCGTCATCCGCGACCGCCAGGGCCAGGCCTGGGAACTGAGCAATGCCGGCCAGCCTCCCCGCGCCGTGGCCGACGATACGGTGCGCCCTGAGCCCGAGGACATGACGCCCGGCCAACGCATGAGCTACGCGCGTCACACGCCGACCTACTCCAGCCAGCAGGATTGCGAGCAGGGCTGGGACCGCTGCGAAGCCACCATGCTGCCGAACCGCTTCGTCGACGAGCGGTTGTGCGATGCGGTCTGGACCAGTTGCACCGAAATCGTGCTGCCCGCTCAGGAGCCAAGCCAGACCAATGTGGCGGACAACCAGGGCACCGGCAGCAGCCACGGCCGCACCGGTTACGTCGGCAGTCATTTCTGGTGGTATGGGTACAACAGCGGCTGGTCCCGTGCCTATGCCGGCAGTTATGCCCCACGCTACCAGGGCTGGGGCTGGACCGGGGACCGCGCGCCTACGGCGGTCTATCGCTCCTCCACCGGCACACCCCAGGCCTGGAACTCCGGCACCCGCAGCCTGACGCCGGCTCGCAGCCTTGCCAGCATCGCGGGCGCGCAGGGCAGCACCACTCTCTCCACCCAGACCACAACCATCTCCCGCGCGGGCTTCGGCTCCACGGGGCGGTCCTATTCAGCGGGAGGGTGAGAGATGGCCACGTCCCGCTTCGTCACCCTGCCAGACACCTGCCTGACCGACGCGCAACGGCGGGCACTGCTGGTTCTGCTGGGCGCCGCTCTTGCTCTTCTCCTGGTCTCCTGGCTGATGCCGCCGGAGAACGCTGCGTACTGGGTTGTGTTGGTGCTGGCTCCGCTGGTTTTTGCCTCGGCCGGGTACAAGGCCGGCGGCACAGAGGCGCTGCGCAGAGTGGACCGCGCGCTCTCCGGCACCGCCCGCGCCCACCGGCCGGTCTGGCCACCGCAGCATCCAAGCGCGCTTTCTCCCGACGCCTTGCAGGCGCTCGAGCAGGCTGTGCTGCCAGTATTGATCGGCCAGTTTAGCACGGCACTGACGCGCGCGCCGGCGCCTTCCGTGCAGCCCGGCCGGGCGTTGCTGGAGGCTGCGCGCGCCATTCTGCGCCAGCCCGCACCGCAGGCTGGCGAGGGCACGGCAGGCTTGCTGCTCCACTGGATGCCTCGGTTGATAGAGACGACCGCCCAAGGGCGGCGGGATGTCGGGGAGGCCTGCACGCTGTTGCTCGAGGCCATGCAGGGGAAGCCGGCCCCCGCCATGGCCGAGCGGCTGAAAGCCCTGCTTTCAACGCCATATCGTCGGAAAGGGGGCGGCGCATGATCCAGCAGGAACTGAACGGCGCCGCGTTGCGCATGCTGGCCGGGGCGCTGGCGTTGAGCTGCGGCGCCCTGCTTTACGCCATCTCCGTCTGGGACGACGCGGCAACGGATCGCGCCTATGTCGAGGCTGCCAAGCGCGCCGCTATCGCCGAGCGGACCGGCGCCCTGGCAGCCGAAGAGGCACGCACCCGTGCCTGGGTGCCCATGCCCTTCGCCATGCCGGAGCCGCGCTTCATGAACATGCAGGAACGCTTCATGGGCCGCGGCATCGCCGCGCCGCCGGTCCCCAGGGGCGGCGCGGAGAGTGGCGGCGGGCTGAAGGACGGCGTCCGATGATGGCTACCCTCCTCCTTGGCTTCGGCGCGGTGCTGCTGATCTGGGGTGTGCTCAAGGCCCGCATGGCGGTGGGAGCAGATCCGCTGCGCAGCCCGGAGACCTGCCTGTACATTGCCGCGCCGCCACGCGCCGACAGGCCCGTCGCCACGCTGCGGAACGGGGAGACCGTGCTGTTCGGCCCCGCCTCCGCCTTCTGGACGGCGCCGCCGGAGTTGGCGCTGGCCTGCGGCAATCCGAGCCGCGACCCGGCACTGCCGGGCGGGGACGTGCCCGCTGGCCTCTATCGGGTGCTGGACATCGCCGATCTCTCGGAAGCCGCGAGCCCCATTCGCCGTTCTATCGGCACGATGGCCCTTATCCTGCGGCCGGAGAAGGGCGGGCGGGATGTATTGCTGCACGGCGTCAGCCGCAGCACGCCGCACAGCGCTGGCGGCGTCGCCCTGCCCAACCGGGTGCTGGACGCATTGGTGGAACAACTGGGCGATCCGCGCGGCCTGCGCGTCTCCATCGAGCGCCGCAGCATCCGCCGCCACGGCTGGGGCGGCAGGCGCAAGACCTGAGGCGCCGAGCAAGTCCCCCATGTGCTCACAAGAAGGATTGCAGGCGAATGCCGCTTGTACCGGCCACAGGCCAGCACACGAAACATGCAGTGTATAACAAGAGGAAATGTAGGTAATGGCGTGGAAAAAACAGGCAGGGCTGGCCAGCGGCATATTGATGGCGGGGCTCACGCTGGCCGCGGCAGCAGCAGCGGCGCAGGGTATGCAGTGGCAGATGCGCCAGTCCGAAGGCACGGTCCATCTGGCCTATGAAGTACCGGAAACCAGCGAACAGAACCTGTTGCTTACTTGCGAGACTGGTCCTCGGCGCCTGACCATTCGTTATGTCGAGGACAGGGACCGCGCGCGAGAGGGTTGGCAGGGCCCTGTGACATTCTCCTCGGAGAGCGGCCAGCTCAACCTTACCATGCGCGCAGAGAAGGAAGAACTGGACGACCAGATTGTGCTGATCGCCAATCCCCGCTGGACCCCTGAGTTACAGAGCGTGCTGAGCGGCGGAACCTTGCATGTTGGCCTTTCCGGCGAAACGCAGAACATCCCGCTCGCGGGCGCGCGGCCTGGTGTGGCGGCCCTTGCCGCCGCTTGCGGCTCTCGGTGAGGCGGCGGCCGCTCTCTCGCCTCACACCGGCGCTGGCATTCAGGTCTTCATGAGGTGACTTGGAGCGCGGACTCAACGAGGCGCGGGGGCTGACCGTTCCTGAAAGCCGGCGCCTCCAATCATGACGTCCTTGGCCAAGGCCGCGCCGCAGCCCCCGCATCCCCGCGGTGGCGCGGCCAGCTTATGGATCTACCGGAATTGCGGAGCCAGTACCGAGCGATCCAACTCGTCCAGCCTCTGGCAGCCCATGAGGGCTAATGTCAGGTCCAGTTCTCCCGCCAGGGCCTGAATGACGGCCAGCACGCCCTCTTCCCCGCCCAGCGCAAGACCATAGACATAGGGACGACCCAGCAGCACCGCCCGGGCACCGAGAGACAGGGCCTTGATGACGTCGGCACCTGTACGGATACCGCCGTCGAACAGCACCGGCACCCGCCCCGCCACGGCCTCGGCAACGGCGGGCAGCATGTCAAGCGAAGCCACCGCTCCATCGACCTGCCGCCCACCATGGTTGGAGACGATGATCCCATCCATTCCCGCGTCCAGTGCCTTTCGGGCGTCCTCCGGGTGCAGGATGCCTTTCACCAGGATCGGCAAACGGGTCATCTCCCGCAGCCGGGGCAGGTCGGCCCAGGTCAGGTCGGGGCGGGAGTAGATGGCGATGAACTGCTGCACGGCCTGCATCACCGCCTGCGGCGACGCCAGTGCACTTAGCGTTCCCCGCGGCCAATGGCGCAGCAATTCAGCGACGGCAGGCAGAGCGCGCAAACCCAGCTTTGGCCGCTCTGCCGGGTTGATGGGTTGCGGCGGCAGAGCGCTGAAAACCGGATCTGAAATGTAGTTGGCCATGCCTCGCCCGCGGAGAAAGGGCAGATAGCCGCCGTCCAGATCCCGTGGGCGCCAACCAAGCTGTGTGGTGTCCAGCGTGACGACAATTGCCTCGTATCCGGCCGCCTCGGCGCGGCGAAGGAAGCTGGCGGCGACCTCGTCTTTTGCCGACCAGTAGAGCTGAAACCACCGTGGTGCATCACCGGCCGCCCCGGCGATCGCTTCAAGCGGGTGGGAAGCCTGGCTGGAGACGATGAAGGGAAGGCCTGCCGCTGCCGCACCCCGCGCCGCGGCGAGATCCCCCTGCCGATGAGCCAGTTCCAGAACCCCGATAGGCGCCAACAGTATGGGCAAAGGAAGCGTCCGGCCGAACAATTCAACCGAGAGCTGCCGGGTGGAGACATCGCGCAGCATGCGTTGCAACAGGCTGTAGCGGGAGAAGGCGCTACAATTCGCGGCCATGGTGCGTTCCAGCCCCGCCCCGCCAGCGACATAGGCCCAGGCCTTACGACTCATCCGTGCCTCCGCGGCACGCTCCAAGGCATGCGGGGCACAGGGAATCGACGGCCGCCGGCCAGCAAAGCCTGCCGTGAAGATTTTGGCCTGATACCGGCGACCGGGGGCCGACATGCCGCTCTTCTCCTCGCACCACCCGCGCCAGCCTCGCTTGCCCGGCGGCGCGTCAGACCGGGCCTTTGGGCGTGAGTCTAACTTGGCACGGCCAGAAGCGCGGGCACCAGCCTCTGTCCGGCAGGCCGTGCCTTGGCCGGTGGCGGCGCGAAAGCGTGCCTGAAAGCCCAGGACAGGCGAAAGCAACCGGGCCGCCCACTCCCGCCGCGCCCCGTCTTGCTTTTCCTGGAACGTGAACATATAGTGAACACGAAGCGGATCAGCCATGGACGATACTCTTCTCAAAAAGCTCCGCATTCTCGCGGATGCGGCCAAGTATGATGCCTCCTGCGCTTCTTCCGGCGGTACACGGCGGGAGGCGGCAGAGGGAGCGATCGGCTCCGCCACAGGAGCGGGCATCTGCCACTCCTACACGCCGGATGGCCGCTGCGTGTCCCTGCTCAAGATCCTGCTGACCAATTACTGCCTGTTTGACTGCGCCTACTGCGTCAATCGCCGTTCCTCCAACGTGGCCCGCGCGCGCTTCAGCGTGGAGGAAGTGGTCCGGCTCACACTCGGCTTCTACAAGCGCAATTACATCGAAGGATTGTTCCTATCCTCCGGCATCATCCGCTCACCGGATTACACCATGGAGCAAATGATGCTGGTGGCGCGCATGTTGCGGCAGCAGCACGGCTTCACTGGCTATATCCATCTCAAGGCGATTCCCGAGGCCAGCCCGTGGCTGATCGAGCAGGCGGGATTATGGGCGGACCGTCTCTCGGTCAATCTGGAGCTGCCATCAGCGGAAAGCCTTGGGCGGCTGGCTCCGGAGAAAGACGAAACGACCATCCAGACGGCCATGGGCCAGATGCATGAGCGCATTGTGGAGGCGAAGGAAGAGCGCCGCCGTTTCTCTCCCGCTGGCCAGAGCACCCAGGTGATCGTGGGCGCCGACGACACCACGGATGCCGCCGTGCTGGCCGCCAGCGACCGGCTCTATCGCCGTTACGCCATGAAGCGGGTGTACTATTCCGCTTTCAGCCCCATTCCCGAGGCGAGCACCACCCTCCCCGTGCGACCGCCGCCGTTGCAGCGGGAGAACCGGCTTTATCAAGCGGATTGGCTGCTGCGATATTATGGTTTCGCCGTGGAGGAAATCGCCGAGGGCGGCCAGGATGGAATGCTGGATCTGGAGGTTGATCCCAAACTCGCCTGGGCACTGAAGCACCGCCATCGCTTCCCTGTCGATGTCAACAGCGCGGAGCGCGAAATGTTGCTGCGCGTGCCGGGCCTTGGCACCCGCGTGGTGGAACGTATCCTCAGCGCGCGCCGCCATACCCGCCTGCGCATGGAGGACCTCGCCCGGCTCACTTCGGGCCTGAAGCGGGCGCGCCCCTTCCTCATTGCAGCGGACCATCATCCCGCCCGGCTGACGGATCGGCAGGATTTGCGCCAGCGCCTGGCTGCGCCCCGGGCGAAGCAAATGCAGCTGTTCTGACCACCATGCGCCGCGTGGTGCTGCAGCCTGGCGCCGATGCCGATGGCTTCCGCGCTGCCGTGCGCCAGCTTGTGGCCGACCATATGCCACCGGAAGGCGTGCTGTGGGATACTGATGATTCTCCTGGCTTGTTTGGCACGCCGGCCGGTGGGGAGGCGCCGCCTCTCGCCCTGCCCCGCACTGTGGCAGAACTGGCAAGTGTCGCCGTCTGCCACAGCGCGCCGGAGCGCTACGCCTTGCTCTACGACCTTATCTGGCGGGTCACCCAAGGGGAGCGTGACCTGCTCGAGGTAGCCAGCGACCCATTGGTGCACCGGTTGGAGAGGATGCGGAAATCCGTGCATCGGGACCTGCACAAAATGCACGCCTTCCTGCGCTTCCGCCGAGTGGAGGGCGAAGAGGGCGAGCACTTCGTCGCATGGTTCGAGCCGGAGCATCATATCCTGCGCGCGACGGCCGATTTTTTCGTGACCCGTTTCCGCGGCATGGCCTGGTCCATCCTTACCCCACGCGGCAGTTTGCACTGGGATGGCCTGCGGTTGACGGAAGGCCCTGCCGCCAATCGCGCCGACGCTCCCTGCGATGATGACTTCGAGGCCGGCTGGCTCGGCTATTACGAAAGCACCTTCAACCCTGCCCGCGTGAACCCCACCGCGATGCGGGCGGAAATGCCGAAGAAGTACTGGCGGAACATGCCGGAGGCGGCCGCTATTCCGGCTCTGATTCATGAGGCGCCGGCCCGTATGCGAGTGATGATCGCGCAACAAGGCGCGGCCCCTCGCAGGCGCGACCCGAAGCTGGCTGTGGCCGCCATGGCACGGCAGGCGCCGGACTCTCTGGCGGCGTTGAACCGCCTGATCCAGGAGGCGCCGCCCTTCGTCTCCGGCGGCACCCGGGCGGTGCTGGGCGAAGGGCCCGAGGACGCCGCTATTGCCTTCGTAGGCGAGCAGCCGGGCGACCAGGAGGATCTGGAAGGCCGCTGCTTCATCGGCCCCGCCGGACAGATGCTGGACCGCGCCCTGGCCGAGGCCGGTATCGAACGGGCCCGCGCCTATCTCACCAACGCCGTGAAGCACTTCAAATTCACACAGCGCGGCAAGCGGCGGCTGCACCAGTCGCCCACCGCCGGAGAGGTGAAACATTATCGCTGGTGGCTGATGAAGGAACTGGAGATCATCCGCCCGCGCGTGGTGGTGGCGTTGGGGGCCACGGCGGCGCTGGCCTTGACGGGACAAGCCGTCTCCGTCGGGCGGGAGCGAGGGCAGCGCCTGCTAGGCCCTTGGCCCGGCGTGCTGACCAACCACCCCGCCGCGCTGTTGCGTATGCCGGACGAGACGGCGCGGCAACAGGGCTGGAACCATTTCGTCGCGGATCTGCGTCTCGCCGCCGCGCTCTCGGAACGCGCCTCCGGCTAAGTGCGGTCCAGGTTTCCCAACTGCGAAGGCGCGCTTCGCCACCCATGGTCTGATTGGCTTGGACGCACCCTCTTCGAGGTGTGCGCCAGGACACATCCATTTTTTGCCCGGAATGAGATGGTGGCTTTGCGGACAACAGGTCCGCTCCTGTAAAGAGAGTAGCAGTATCATGGTCAAGCTAAGTAACTCGGCGGCCGTTCGGGCACTTATGGGCGGCGCCATGCTGAGCGTGCTCCAGATTTCAGGTCTCGCGGCGCAGCAGGCAGGCATCACGGTCCTGTCCCAGGGCGAGAATTTCGCCGTGCAGTACGGCGATATGCACCGCCAGAACAGCCTGGGCGGCCGGACCGTTCTTTCGGTGAACGGCGGCGAAGGCGGAGGCATTACCTATTCACTGGGCGAGGCCCATCAGCAGCCGATGATTCCCCATCTGGCCGGTGGCGGCGAAAGCCAGGTGATTACTTACTCACTGCCGGCGCCCTCCGGCTCACTGATAGCGAGGACATCCCCCACCACCCCCGCAAAAGAAGTGGCGGAGGCAGCGAGCCCGCGGCGCTAGATCCTGGAGTGGGATAATCGACGGAACAGGCTCCCAGCAAGGAACCTGACCGATCCAGGAGGGCCGCGCTCCCCCTGTCTCATGGCCAATAGCGCCGGCCCTGGCCCAATGGCGGATCGAAGGAGCCAATACGGCCCCAGCCGGCGCGTTTGGGCACAGCTGGAGGCGTACTCTTCGGAAGCGCTTGCTCCTCGGCACTTGCCTGTGTCTCGACTGCACTGTGGTCGCCACCTGCCGACGCGGCGAGTTGGGTGGCGATCCAGCGAGACAGCCGCGGCGCGGCCACGCTGGTACCCCCCATGGCCAGGCGAACGCCGCTGCGGGTGCCAGCCGCCATGACGCCTGCGTGGACGGTGGTATCATCGCTGACCAAAGCAGCAGCCGGCTTAAGCGGCGTGGATGCAGCCGCCGCCATAGCCATGGCAGGCCCGCTCGCCGAGTAAGTGGCCATTCGATATTCCCGATGCCGGAACCCGCCTGCCATGATGGTTTCGGCGCCGGTTCCAATGCCGTTCATCATGTGGGTGCGCCGTACGGTACAGGTCGGAGGGTCCGGATCCTCTTCGACTGGCCGCCCCTGCGCATCGAAGCGTGCATAGCAATCGGCGTCGAAATAGGACTGCCGGCCCCGCTGCGGATAGCCGAAGACAACATCATCGCGCGCTATCCAGGCCTGCGGCCAATCAGGTTTTGACAAAGATATGTTGTGGAGCTTGATGCGCCAAATCCCATGCGGCGCGACCCGGAATGCCAGTGAAGCCACTGTATCTGGCAACAACCTCGCACTGGGCTGCAAAGTCACCACGAATACGCCCCGCGCTGTAGAGGATGGCACGAAGACATATCGCACACAGCATACCATCTCGCCATGGTTGAGCAGCCCAATCCACGACCCATGCTTCTCTCCGAGCAAGGGACTTTCAGAGCCTGAAGGAGTAACGATCGAAACTCTGATACGGTCTGCCTGGGGAAGTAAGTTATCGGCCCGGGGCATCCAGATCTCGAGAGTGCTCGGGGTCAGATCCTCGGGCTGCACGCGCCATGGCAAGCTGACGACGCTGTCCGCGCTGAAATCAATCTCCGCATGGCACCGTGCCGCATGACCATTGCCGGCTGGGACCACGATCCGCATCGGTGGATCGTTGCTGCGCACCAGATCATCGATGAATTCTTCCAACGCAGCTGTGCCGTCATGAGGGCCGGTTTGGGTCGAGTAGCTGAAGTTGACAACCACGGGCAGAGGTGGGCCGTTGCCTGCAAGCAACTTCGCGCGTGCTCTGACGTACTCAAGCGCCATCTTTACAAAGTGCTCGATACTGGCGCCCGACGCGTCGGCCGTCGCAACGCTCGCAAGCTGTACCGCTATAATGGGCCGGTTGTCGCAATTCCTCGCGGGGTCTTCGCCAGCGGCAAGATCAAGGATATGCGTCCCATGCGCCAAGCGAGGACCAAGCGACTTATGATCCGAAGTGCGAAAGTCCAACATTCCGGCTCTTCGGTAGATCTCATCCTCACCGCCTGGCTTTCTATCGCCAATCAAAGCGTCGATCTCCGCCTTTACCCATTCCCTGCCAAAAGGCACCGATGAAGCCAGCGGGACCTTGCCGTCCTGATTCCAGAAGAATTCGACCCTCGTCTTATCCGATCCACGCCGGAAGCGTTCATGCGCAAACCCAATGCCATCGTCGATGACCGCCATGATCACGGTGCCCTCAGGCCATGGCCCGGAGCTGTATCCGAGGTTCGGCGGCAGAGTTTCAGGCGCGCCCTGCCCCGGACGCCAACCGAGCCGTTCAGCAGAGCGCGACATCGGAAGCGAGAACTGGATCCGCTGCTGCAGACGCGACACCAGGCCGGGCTCCTGACGGGCCATCTCGTCGAAGAATGCCTTGGTCGCAAAAGCGCTCACCTGCTCTCCAACCCGAAGCTGCCGCGGGCTGCCCGGCCCGAAACTGGCCGCAAAGAAATGCTGTTCTCCGGAGAGCCGCTGATTGAGATATGCGGCGGTGGCCTCGTCATCCACACGCAGAAGCAAGGGGAAAGGTTGTTCAGGCCCTTCAGGCAGGAAGTCGGCAATGCCGGGGCCCAGTAGCCAGTCCGCCCGCGGATCCATGCCCGGCACGGACTGATAGCGGCTGTTGAGGTTCACCTTGGTCCATTGCATGTTGCCGTCCCATCCTGTCGAGACGTTGAAGGCCTTCTTTCAGAGCCACTCAGCTGACGCATTCTTCCAGAGCTGCTCCAGAATGGGTGACGGCGCCCCGAGCGCCAGCGAACCGCCTGTCCTGTTTACGCCATAGGCTGCCTGTTCCACCTGCCTGGACTGCGTTGCATCGAACAGCTCGGTCCAAACAAAATCCTGATCGTCCGGATATGCGTTGCCGTCGAATGCCCACGCCTCATAGGTGCTGCTCCCTTGGCAGCGCCGCACCAGATACTCGCCGAGAGTGAGCCCCAGCACGGCGCCAGCTACCGTTCCAACAGGCGTATGCACGCCCGCCACCATCCGGTTGATGGCAATACGAGCAGCAAGACGCATGAGCTGCTGGTCGTAGATCGGCTGGGAATAAACCGGTGCGCGGGGCTGAATCAGACGACGCAGTACCAGGGCCATGATGAAAGCCTCGGCAGCATGGCCGCTCGGCACCTCCCCGTGGTTTGGAGTAGGGATCATAGGTTGGATCTGCGGAGAAAACTCGTTCGGCCGCCGGCAGGCCAGGGCGTGCTTAAGCCGCAACTCGACATGCGTGGCCAACCGGAAGGCAAGCTCCAGCAGTTCCACGGTCCATCTGGTTCGCTCCGGATTGACATAGGCCAGAGACCCCAGAAAGGCGTGGGGCCCATGAAGCTGCGCAAGAATCTCCGCAGCACGGTCACTTCTCAGGTCGGCATAGTTGAATACCATCTGCACCTGCGCGGCCAGAACGGCGATGCTTGGTCGGCACAAAGCGAGAAGAGGCCTGTGGGTACCGGTCGGAGGTGCGTTCCCGGTTCCGGGCGTCATGTCGAGATGCCAGATCCGCATTGGAACTTCGGCTCCCGGAGTCGTGGCGGCACCGGCGGAGAAACTGAGTCGGGAGAAGACCTCGAAGTCGTAGACATAGGCCCGGACCCATCCGGCCCAGCGCGAAAGATTGGCCACATTCTCGGCCGGCAGCGCGGAGGATTGAGCGGCAGGCTGCCAGCCGCCGACAATTCCGTCGCGGCTGCGGATCAGTGCCTCCACCACGAGCGCGTTGTCGGGCCCGGTTGAAGTGTGACGCGTCGCACCGGTCGCTCCTGTGGCACCGGTCGCCCCTGTGGCGCCCGTCGCCGGGCCCAGATCGTTCAAGAAACCTGTCATGCCCATATCCTTCAGGATCGTGGTGCTAACTTGGCAATCCCGCTTGGCGCAGTGCGTCGGACCAGTCCCGACCAGTCTCAAAAGCAGCGGCAGGAGTACGCTCTAAATAGCGTGCTACGGTCAGCCCAGGATCGAGCTTCAGTAACTTGGCTACCGTCTGTCGGGCGTCATCAGCATAGCCCAGGCGCCATTGTGCTATGGCGATGACACGCAGTGTCGAAGTATGGGTTTTATTGGCCATGAGGGAACGCTGCCCATGGCGGAGCGCACGCTCATATTGCCCGGCGGCGAGGCATGCCGTTCCTGCAAGAGATTCATAGAAATGGCGGTGCGGATCAAATGGCGAAAGCCTGAGCGCCCACTGGGTATCCGCCATGGCACGGGAGCCTTGTCCCATAAAGGCATACATCGTTCCGCGTAGAAGCCATGCAAGAGATTCATTGGGGTTCGAGAGAATAGCCTTGTCATACCGCTCTGAAGCGATATCCAGGCGTTTCAGCAACGTCGTATGGACAATGCCGTCCACCGCCAAGGCAAGCGAACAATCCGGGTCCGAGCTCAGCGCCCTTCTCGTGCATTGCAGCGCTTCGCTGGCGTCCTGTCGTGGATCCGGCGACCATCCTTGCTGGACCCGCAGCACGTGCCATTTGGCGAGCCATGCTTGCGGAAGTGGCTCCCGTCTATTCCGATCTGTCAGAGTTAGCAGCAGGTGGCGTGCCTCGTCGAAATCGCGAGGGGACATCCGATGCATCAGCGTCAGCGCAGCCATCAACAGCGTGTAGCTTTGCAAACTCGGCAGGGCCTGCGTATGGACACGCCGCAGTTCACGGACCGCGATGGCGGACCTCACCTCATAGACCATGTCATCTATAATTTCGCTGTGGCTGCCGATTAAGTTCTGCACCCGGCTTTTAACGGAATCTGCCCAGATGATCCTTCCGGATTTCGCTTCCGCCAATTCGGCCTGAAGCGAGATGTCCTCCCCCTCAACCACATACGATCCGGTTATGATGTAATTGGCTTTCAGATGTGCGCCGATGATCTCCGTCGTCATATCCCGGCTTCGAAAGGGCGACGTTGAAAGGCGGGATATTACCGTGAGATCGTGGGATCTGGATAAGATCTTGATAAGCTCTTCGGCAATCGCTTCGCCAATGAGTCGGGTATCGGCGCCCGCATGTCTTGTTTCAAAAGGCACAACCGCGATGGCCGGGAGAAGCTGCCTTGCATCGAATCCCTGATCCACTACCGGGTTTATACCCGGGGGGCCAGCACGATAGACGTGGATCGGCTCTGCCACGTGCTTCAGATAGCATTCGCCGAGATCCTCGACATCACCGTCAAGCTCGGGGATTATCTGTTCTCTTGCTCGGGCAGACAGTACCGTTTCTCCAGGACCGGCAAGCATGGTGAGGCGTTGTGCCATGTTGACGCCATGTCCGAGAACATCGCCCTGGAGGACCACGACCTCGGCCACCTCTATCCCGATGCGTAGCAGGAGATGCCGTTCCGCAGGCAGACCTTGATTGCTGCGATGGCATGCGTGGTGAATCGCGAAGGCGGCTGAAAGTGCAGACGAGACCTGGTCAAACTCCAGTAGAATTCCGTCTCCCATCCGCTTGACCAGTCGCCCTCCGCAGCGTGGCAAGATATCGGCGCCGATATGATCGACCAGGCCAAGCCAGTGAGAAATTGCTCTGCTTTCGTCCTGCCGAAAGAGTCTCACCGACTCAACAACGTCGGCGAACAGAAGAGTGCGCGTCGCATGCAGGTCGTGCGGGTCCGTAGCTGCGCCGACAAGATGCATGTCCTCTGCCTTTCCGGCCACTTCTGAGCGTTAGCTCAGCCCTTCTTTCAGAGCCGACATTCTTCAGATTTCAGATGCGTTATCGAAATAATATGTTTTGGCAGCCGCTTGGCAAGCTGTCGTTGTATTCGCAGCTTCGGCGTAGGTAGATAAGGCGGTGAAATTGCCGGCATCTACCCAAGAAATCCTTACCCAGCCACGGTGTCTCTGGGAAGCGCGGTGAAAGACTCGCACTTAACTTACATTCGCTACCACTTTGACTCTATATTCAGTACATCTTCGCTTCCTCCAAGGAGCGTATCAACGAGCGCCCGTAACGCGACAGGCCGGGTAAGGACGATGCCGCGAGCCGTTGCAACCAGCAGACCCTCTTTTGCCAGGGCGGAAAGCTCGCGGGAAACAGCCTCACGGCGGGCTCCGACACGCGCCGCGAGAACGTGGTGATGTGGTGGAGGACTCACGATGCGTGGCGCATCATCTGTGCCGTCTGCTCCCTCTGTGCCACCTCGCGGACGGGACAGTCGCAGAAGTTCCGCAGCAAGACGAAGACGTACGGGAAGCGAGACAAGCTCAAGATTGCGCTCATCCTGGAGGCGTAGCCGTTCTACCAACTTCCTCATCAGCCGCCTGCCGACGTCAGGCGACCGGAGCGCGATCCCAAGGAAGCCTTCCGCGGGAATTTTGCAGAGATGCGTAGGGTGCAGTGCTGTGACACTTGCTGAACGCGGAGCACCGTCTATTGCTGCGATTTCCCCGAACAGTTCGCCCGCCCCGAGGTCCCCGAAGATGACCTCATGTCCTAGCCGGGTCTGGACAATGACGCGTACGGCGCCGTCCTCGATGAGAAATACGTCATTGGTATTGTCACCGAAGCCGATCACCTGCTCTCCGGCCTTCAGAGTAAGCCAGTGCGCAAGCGGCGCCATTTCGTTAAGGGCGACCGGGTCTGCCCCTTGGAAGAAGGGAATGCGTGCTAGCCTGGCCACAGCGCCGTCTGCCGCTTTAGGCATGGCCTGCCCTTCGTTCTGTAATGACTAGACGCTCAGATCTCGTGGACCGAGGCAGTCATCAGTAACGATAAAGGTGCAGGAAAGCCACCGATTCAGCGCCCACGCACGCATGCTGAAGCCGAACAGAGACCACCCTTGAACTGGCGGACCATCCGGCTGCGGCATCGATGCCGCGGCGCCGAAGCGCCGCGGCTGGAAAAGGGCGCGCCAAATGGAGAACCGTCAGGCGCTCAGGGGCGAGCCAGATCGAAGCGGTCAGCATTCATGACCTTTGTCCAGGCCGCGATGAAGTCGTCCACAAACTTCCTGCCCGCATCGGCTGCCGCATACACCTCGGAAAGCGCCCTGAGCTGCGAGTTGGAACCGAAGACAAGATCGGTACGCGTCGCCGTCCACTTCTGCTCGTTGGTCTTGCGGCAGGTGCCGGCAAAAACCTCGTCCCCATGCCCATCCACCAACTTCCACGCCGTGCCCATGTCGAGCAGATTGACGAAGAAGTCGTTGGTAAGCTGACCCGGGCGGTCCGTCAGCACGCCCTCTTTCTGTCCACCATGGTTGGCGCCCAGCACGCGCAGGCCCCCGACGAGAACAGTCATTTCAGGCGCGCTCAGCGTCAGCAATTGAGCACGATCAATCAACAGTTCCTCGGTGGGAACGTTGAAGGCAACCTGGAGGTAATTGCGGAAGCCGTCAGCCTTGGGCTCCAGCACGCTGAAGTTCTCAGGGTCAGTCTGTTCGGCCGAGGCATCGGTTCGGCCCGGCGCAAAGGGCACCTGGACATCATAGCCGGCATCCTTCGCCGCCTTCTCGACCGCGGCGGAGCCGCCGAGCACGATGAGGTCGGCGATCGAAACCTTCTTGTCGCCGGAAGCCGCGTCAAACTCGGCTTTTATGCCTTCCAGCACCTGCAGCACTTTCGCGAGCCGCGCGGGCTCATTCACATCCCAGTCCTTCTGCGGCGCGAGCCGGATGCGTCCGCCATTCGCGCCGCCCCTATGGTCCGAGCCGCGATAGGTCGAAGCCGAGGCCCAGGCTGTCGCCACCAACTCAGCAACAGTGAGGCCGGAACCGAGGATCTTCTGCTTGAGCGTCGCAATGTCGGCGTCGTCGACCGGTGCGTAATCCGCAGCCGGGATAGGGTCCTGCCAGATCAGATCCTCGGCTGGGACGTCCGGGCCCAGGTATCGCACCTTGGGACCCATGTCACGGTGCGTCAGCTTGAACCATGCCCGGGCAAAGGCGTCCGCGAACTGGTCCGGGTTGTCGCGGAACCGCTCCGAAATCTTCCGGTAGGCCGGGTCCACCTTCATCGCCATGTCGGCGGTCGTCATCATCGTGGGAACGCGGCGCTCAGGGCTATGCGCGCCTGGCGCGAGGTCCTCTGGCGCCTGGTTGACGGGCTGCCACTGCTTGGCGCCGGCGGGGCTGGTAACGAGCTCGTACTCGTAATCCAGCAGCATATGGAAATAGCCACCATCCCACCGCGTCGGATTGGGAGTCCACGCGCCCTCCAGGCCGCTGGTGATGGTGTGATCGCCGAAGCCGCTCTCATGGCCACTCTGCCAGCCGAGGCCCTGCTGCGCGATATCGGAACCTTCCGGCTCCGCGCCCACCTTCGAGGCATCGCCGGCACCATGGCATTTACCGAAGGTGTGCCCCCCCGCGGTCAGCGCGACAGTCTCCTCATCATTCATGCCCATGCGGGCAAAGGTCTCGCGGATGTCGCGGCCTGAGCGAACCGGATCCGGCTCACCCCCCGGGCCTTCCGGATTGACGTAGATGAGACCCATCTGGATCGCCGCAAGCGGACTTTCGAGCACCTTTTCCTCGGTGATGCGGGTCTCGCCCAGCCACTTCTCTTCGGTGCCCCAATAGATGCTCTTCTCGGGCTCAAAGATATCCGCGCGCCCGCCGCCGAAGCCGAAGATCGGTCCGCCCATCGACTCGATGGCGACATTGCCGGCCAGGATCATCAAATCCGCCCAGGAGAGCTTGCGGCCGTATTTCTGTTTGACCGGCCACAGCAAGCGGCGCGCCTTATCGAGATTGGCATTGTCGGGCCAACTGTTGAGCGGCGCAAAGCGCTGCGACCCGGAGGAAGAGCCGCCGCGCCCGTCACCCGTGCGGTAGGTGCCGGCACTGTGCCAGGCCATCCTGATGAAGAACGGCCCGTAATGTCCGTAATCGGCTGGCCACCAGGGCTGGCTGTCCGTCATAAGCGCGTGAAGGTCCCTCTTCACCGCCGCGTAGTCGAGTGACTGGAATTCCTTCGCGTAGTCGAAGTCATCTCCCAGCGGGTTCCCGGTGAGGCCATGCCGGTTGAGAATGTCCAGCGAGAGCTGGTTTGGCCACCAGTCCCGGTTGGTGCGTCCCAGCAAGGAGCGCAAGGCAGCGGGCTTCTTCGCCGGACAGCTCAGCGGTCCGCTTGCATTGGTGTCCATGGTCTTGACCTCCCTGGATGTTTTAACGCCAGGGTATGCATAGCGCTCTATTGATGGAAACGATTTTTAACGATCAACGATATTGAACAAATCGATTGCTCCACCTCCCCCGCTTCCTGCTCAGGCGGGCGACGCGGTGTTGGTCGACGACCCTGCGACTTCAACTTTCAGGCCCTTTTTCGGGCACAGCAGATGCGGACCTTGGGCGTGCCGGAGCGCCGCAGCCGCGAACCGCCTGGGCAGGCCATGGGGCAGTACCTGCTCCTCCTCCGCCATCGGCGGGTGATGAGCTACGCCGCGGCCCTCAATGTTCGGGAACTGCCCTCGAAACTGTTTGGCTGCAGGGACAGTCCGTCTCCTTTACAGAATCCGATTAATATCTGGTTTCACGGCAAAACCCCCGCTCTCTCGACCTTTCCTAACATTCCTAAAGCATGCTAGTGCGATTCATTATCATTCTCTCTATTACGTTCTGTCTGATGAAGGGCCGCTTGGATGAGTCGAACTTACCGCAGGCTTAAGACATGGCCGGCCGTCCATCTCGGCAGCCACGCCAATGACCCGGACGGATCTTCGCCCAGGTCTTGTCCCGCGGCACGGACCACGCCTGTGACCATCGTCATGCTGGTTTGCGGCATTGTCTTTGCACCGACAGCCGATGCCCAACAGGCAACAGACACCGACAGGACGCGGCCGACGACTGAAACAGATCCCATGCCGGGGACAGTGGTTCTGCCGATGGTGGAGGTCACCGCTGCCCCCGCTTCTGAGGCATTGCCGCCGCCCTATCCCGGTGGCCAGGTGGCGCGAGGTGGATCGCTCGGACTGCTCGGCACCAGGAGCGTGATGGATTCGCCCTTCAGCACCACCAGCTACACCTCCGAGCTGATCGAAGACCAACAGGGGCGCACCGCCGCCGACACGCTGATCAACGATTCCTCCGTCCGACTCACGACCGGCAGCAACGGCTTCGACGACACGTTCCAGATCCGCGGCTTTCAGGTTCAGGCCCAGGATGTCGGCCTGAACGGGCTGTACGGGTTGATCTCCTCCAACCGCGCCCAGTCGCAGTATATCGAGCGGATCGAGCTCCTCCGGGGGCCCGGCGCGCTCATCAACGGCATCGCGCCGGGTGGCAGCATCGGCGGCGGCATCAACATCGTCACCAAGCGGGCCGGCGACCTGCCCCTGACCCGCCTGACACCGATGTTCATGAGCGATGGCAATTTCGGCATCCACGCCGACGTCGCGCGCCGCTACGGCGAGAACAACGAGTGGGGCGTGCGCTTCAACGGCCTGTATCGCGACGGCGAGGCCTCGATTGAGGACGGCAACCTGCGCAGCGGCCTCGCCGCGCTGGGGCTCGACTACCGCGGAGAACGTCTGCGCTGGTCCGTCGACGGCATCTTCCAGCGCGACGACACGAAGAACTTTCGCCCGCAGCTCACCCTTTCCTCCACCATCCCCTACATCCCGTCCCCGCCGGACGCGCGCGGCAACTGGTTCCCCGGAACCAATCTCCGCCAGCAGGACAGCACCGTCGCCACCCGGGTCGAGTACGACGTGACGGACTGGATGACCGCCTATGCCGCCTTCGGCTACCGCGACGGCTGGAACGAGCAGACCTTCCCCGACTCCCGCCCCGGCGGCGCCGACCAATTCGGCGAGTTCAGGGTCACCAACGCCTACTACGATTCCTACAGCGAGACCTTGAGCGGGACCGTCGGCGCGAATTTCCGCTTCGATACCCTGGGCGTCGGCCACACCCTCAATGTCGGCTATTCGGGCCTCCAGCAGGAGACAGGCAACGCCTACATCGCCTCGTCCATCACCTACCGCTCCAATATCTACAATCCGGCGCCGCTGCCGCCCATCACCGCCCCGCGCACCGATCCGCGGCGCGCTTCGCTGATGGAGTTCTCGAGCTTCGCGGTGGCCGACACGCTGTCCTTCTTCAATGACCGGGTGCTGCTGACCGGCGGCGTGCGGTTCCAGAACGTGGCCGTCAACAGCTACAGCACGACGACCGGCGCGCGGACGAGCCGCTACGACGCCGACGCGACGACGCCGGTTGCCGGCTTGGTGGTGAAGCCCTGGGAGAACGTCTCCCTCTACGCGAACTACGCCCAGGGCCTCACCCGCGGCACCATTGTCGGCGCCGGCTACAGGAACACCGGCGAGGTCCTCGCCCCCTACAAGTCCGAGCAGTACGAGGCCGGGGTAAGGGTGGACTGGGGCAGGATCACGACCACCGCCTCGGTGTTCCAGATCGCCCGGCCGAACTCCATCCGCACGGCGGATAACGACCTCGCCTATGATGGCGAGCAGCGGAACCGGGGCCTGGAACTCTCCGCCTTTGGCGAGATCGTTCCCGGGCTGCGCGCCCTGGCCAGCGCGACCTTCCTGAAGCCCGAGCTGACCAACCCCAGCGACCCCGCCGAGCGTGGCAACGACGCCGCGGGCGTGCCGGACAGGACCTTCTCCGGCGCACTCGACTGGGATGTGCCGTGGGTGCGCGGCCTCGCCGTCAACGGCCGCGTGATCTACACCTCAGGGGCCTACCTGACCACCGCCAACACCTTGCGCTTCGACGGCTGGACGCGGGTGGATTTCGGCGCACGCTACAGGACGGAGATCGCCAACAAGCCGGTCACGCTGCGCGCCAACCTTGAGAATGCCTTTGGGGAAGACTACTGGCTCACCACCGGTACCTTCGTGACCGTGGGTTCCCCGCGCACCATCCTCGTATCCGCCTCTTTCGACTTCTGACTTTACCGCTCTGACGACCCCAGGGCGCCTAAGCGCGGCGCCCCGGGGCCACACTGCCCGGTCACGTCCCCGGACGTCTCTCAGCCCGCCAGGACGAACCGGAGGCCGCTCTGCCCAGCGGCGGAGAAGGCGCTCCGACGCCCGAGACTTGTGCCGCCCTGCAAGCCTTCGATACCCGCTTTCAGGCCGTCTCTTTAATCGCTCGAATGACCGATATCGGCGCGTAGCTGCCAAGACCGGTCTTGGCCGGAAGCTGCTTGGCTGCCTCTCATGATCCAAGGGCAGCCGAGGAGCTAATCCCCCTCGCCCTACTTCGCGGAGTTGCGGGAGGCCGCCGGCGAGACGCGAAGCGCCTGCGCAATGCCCAGGCTGGCGAGGCGGGCGGTGGCGAGCAGGCGGTCCAGGCCGTGACCCGCGCGGGCCATGGTGGAGAGGCCGGTCATGAGCGTGACGACATAGTCGGTCAGGCGCCCGGCCGCCTCCGGGTGAGTGGCGGCCACGAAGCGGTGGATGGTGTCCTCGGCGGCGGCAGTGAGAGCACGGGCGGCCTCCCGTGCCTCGGGATCGTTGCAGCGGGCACCCTCGATGACAAGGCAGCCAGCGGCAGCAGAGTCGGGATTTTCGGGGTCGACGGCATAGCGGCGGGCGGACTCTTCCAGCACGGCGGCGAGGGCTTCAGCCACGGGGCGTCCGGGGCGCAGAATCTCGTGCAGGGGGACGCCCTCGGTGCCGGCGTAGCGGCCGAGGGTGCGGGCATAGAGGGCGGCCTTGCTGCCGAAGGCGGCGTAGAAGCTGGGCGGATTGATGCCGAGGGCTTCAGTGATGTCGGCGACGTTCACCGCATCGTAGCCGCGAGCATGGAAGAGGCGTTGGGCGGTGGCGACGGCCTGCTCCGGATCGAAGCGACGAGGGCGACCACGAGGGCGCGATATATTTGTAGTCATTATTACAAAATCCCTTGACGGGACCTCCTCCGTATTTATGTAGGGAAAACTACATTAAACCACAAGGAGGCCTACATGGCCGGTTTTCAGGGTAAATCCGTTTTGGTGCTCGGTGGCAGCCGGGGGATTGGGGCTGCGATCGTGCGCCGCTTCGCAGCGGACGGCGCAGCTGTCACCTTCACCTATGCCGGTTCCCGCGAAGCGGCGGAGCGGGTCGCGGCCGAGACGGGCAGCACGGCGGTGGTGACGGACAGCGCCGACCGGGACGCGGTGATCGCGAGGGTACGGGAAAGCGGGCCGCTGGATGTCCTGGTGGTGAATGCGGGGGTGGGCTCCTTCGGCGACCCGTTGGAGCAGGATCCGGACGCGGTGGACCGGTTGATCCGGGTGAACGTGAACGCACCCTACCACGCGGCGGTCGAGGCGGCGCGGCGGATGCCGGAGGGCGGGCGGATTATCGTGATCGGCTCCGTCAACGGAGACCGGATTCCATTCCCGGGCCTGTCGGCCTATGCGATGAGCAAGTCGGCGCTGCAGGGGATGGCGCGAGGGCTGGCGCGGGACTTTGGGCCGCGCGGGATCACGGTGAACGTCGTGCAACCCGGGCCGATCGATACCGACATGAACCCGGCTGAGGGGCCGATGAAGGACATCCAGCACGCCGTCATGGCTATCAAGCGCCACGGGCGGCCGGAGGACGTGGCGGGGATGGTGGCTTGGCTGGCAGGGCCAGAGGCGGGCTTCGTGACGGGGGCAATGCATACGATCGACGGCGGCTTCGGCGCCTGATGCGACGGAGTACGGGGCTGACCGGGCCCCGTGGCCTCGCGCGGCACGCGTAGTTCGGGAACGGCGATGACCGTATGCTTGTTCTCTCAACCGTCCTTTGCAGTGGCTCGCCTGCGTGTATGACGGCGGCACAGTGATTCGTCGGCCCCGTCCGCTCCCACCCAGGCTGCCTGACGGCCACGTCCGTTTTCAGGAATCAATCCACCGGCCAGCTACGGCCGAAATAGACGCACGGCTGTCATGATCGGAGTTGCCCGAAAGCGGACTGGCCGCTTCCGGACCCTGTCGTAGGAAAGCGGACCCTATCTCAGGAGCGCGTCTCGTCAGCGACGTCGGACGCGCCCTGCGGCCTTCCTCTGGAATGGGGATGACGATGCTCGATATGCGCAAACCTTCAGCGGTGCACATGATCACGCTTGTCGTCACCCCCGCTCAGGTCAACCTGCGGCGCTCGGCACGGGCGTCTTAAGCAGCTGCTGCTCCCACAGATAAGCAATGCCGCTACCACCGGCATGCTGCGTGATCACTTCCGTCAGCGCGGCGGCCTGCTCGGTCCGCGCCCAGTCGCGCTGCCACTCGGCCGCCAGCGCCAGCCAGGTCATCATGTTCGCACCGGCCGCGATCATGCGCTTGATGGCGACCTCATGGGCCTCGACCGAAACGGCGCCGGACGCATCAGTGATCACTGTCACATCCCAGCCTTCGCCGAGGGCCTGGATCGTCGGCATCGCGACGCAGATCTCGGTCCACAAGCCGGCGATGATCAGCTGCTTGCGGCCGGTCGCCTTGACCGCGTCCACCACCTTCTGATCCTCCCAGGTGTTGATGAACGTCCGGTCGATCACCTCCTGGCCGGGGAACACATCGGTGATCTGGGGGAAGAGGAGACCGCCCCGCTCAGCGATCACGGTCGTCAGGATGGTGGGAACACCGAAGGCCTTGGCGGCCTTCGCCAGACCCGCCGTATTGTTGATCACCATCTGCGGTTCGTGGCTGTTCACGTTCGCAAGCTGGTAGGGCTGGTGGTCGATCAGGACGAGCACTGAATCCTCAGGACGAAGAAGCGAGGCAAGGCCATTACGAAAGGTCATGAATACATCCTCTGCCGCCGTTGTGAGTGAGGCGAGTTTGCGGGGAGACATGCGCCGACCGCGGCGGTGTCCAGAACGAACATTGTCATTCCGATTTGCGATGCAGTAGCGCTCTCTGGTGCTAAGCTGTGTCGCACATCGGGGAACGCCGAATTGGACATTGAAGATCTGCGGACGTTTGTGGAGGTTGCCGATGCCGGGGGAATTTCAACCGCTGCACGGCGGCTCGGCGTCTCCAAATCAATCGTCAGCCGGAGGCTCGTCCGGCTTGAAGCGGAACTTGGCATTCAGCTTCTCGCGCGGACCACTCGCGGCGCCGCTCTCACGGAAGCCGGAAGCACGTTTCGAGATCACGCAGCCAGGGCCTGCGCCGAGATCGATCTGGCCAGGGAAACGATCCTGCCCGCCGGTCACCTTTGCGGCCGCCTGAGAGTTGCCGTGCCGCTAACCTTCGGACCGACTCACCTCGCTCCCGTGCTTGCCGACATGGCAAGACGGCACCCACAACTCCACATCCACACCGTCTACAGCGATCGCTTCGTTGATCTCGTCTCAGAGGGTTTCGATTGTGCGATCCGGATTGGCTATCTCCAGGACTCCAACCTGGTCGCAAGGCGCGTCGGGCCGCTCTATGGCAAGCTCGTCGCCAGTCCGGAGTACATCAAAGCGCACGGTTCCCCTGAGACGCCGGAGGAGCTCGTCGCTCATCAGGCGCTCATGCAAGGTACCGAAGCCTGGCAACTCATGGATGGCGACAAAATCGTCACGGTTCGTCCACAGGGACGCTTCAAGGCAGATAACGGCACAGCTCTCGCCGCTGCTGCATTGGCAGGTCTCGGCATCGCTTGGATCCCCGACGGTCTTACCCAGGAGCATGTGTCTACCGGCGCGCTTGTTCCGGTCATGACACGCTATCCACCACCTCCGGCAGGTGTGTATGTCATCCGGCCGCCAGGTCAGCACCCCACCCGGAAGATACGGGTCCTCACCGAATTACTGATGGAGTGCTTTGATCAGGCTCCGCACATCACGGGGGCAGTTCCCAAGGCACGAACCGCGCGTAGCTCCATGCCGGCCTCGCACCAACCGGGCCGGCCGCGGTCAAGGACCGGGCCCTAGCGATCACGCCAGATCGATCCAGCTCTGCATTGCCAGCCATAGATCGGCCGCACCAAAATGGGCGCTCGACCAGCGCTTTAGAGCGGGTTCAGGTGTCGAAGTACCCCGCCTGTTCCATGTCGCTGATCAGGCCAGGCTCCTTCGGCTCCCAGGCCAACAGCTCTCGTGTCCGCAGGCTCGAAGCGGCACCATCCATCCCCGCGAAGAGCGTGAACCAGGCGAAATGCCTTGCCGCCTCCTCCCGCGACTTGGAGACAACAGGCACGCCCAGATGACGCCCTATCACCGCCGCGATGTCCCTGAACGGCAGACCCTCCTCGGCAACCACGTGATAGGGGCCTCCCTCGGCGCCGTGCTCGATCGCCAACCGGAACGCCCGCGCAGCATCCAGCCGGTGCACCGCCGACCAGCGATTAAGCCCTTCCCCCACATAGGCCGATACGCCCTTCTCCCGCGCCACGCCGATCAGGATCGGCACGAACCCGTGGTCGCCCCTGCCATGGACCGAGGGTGGAAGCCGCACGACCCCCGCCCGCACCCCCCGTGCCCGCAGCGCGGCTGCCATCTCCTCCGACCGGCGAGGATACGCGGCGGAACTGGCTGGAGGTGCATCCTCCTCGGTGGCAGCCCGCCCCTGCGCGAGCAGTGCCAGCCCCGAGGTGACGAGCAATGGCCGCTCGCTTCCTCGCAGCGCATCGCCGAGTGCCTCAATGGCGCGGGCATCGATCCGGCAACTCTCTTCGAATTTCGAGAAGTCATGGACGAAGGCCGTGTGGATGACACCATCCGCCGCCGCCGCGCCCCGGCGCAGGCAGTCCAGATCCTCCAGATTCCCCCGATGCGCCTCGGCTCCCATGGCCGAAAGCGAAGCCGCGGCCGCATCCGAGCGGACAAGCCCAAGCACCTGGTGCCCCGCCCCCAGCAGTTCCTGGACCACAGCGGAGCCGACGAACCCTGTCGCGCCGGTGACGAAAATACGCATGGAAGCTGCTCCGTCTCTTGCTCTCGGAGACCTTCCCTGCTCACCCTATTCCGGTGAAGTAGTGATCTTATCGGGGTATAATGCCTAACAGCATGAGCATCCCTGCCAACAGAGAAAACCCCCTCGGGACCTATCTTCGGGACCGCCGCGTCAGGCTCGACCCGGCCGCCTTCGGCCTTTCCGGCACGCGGCGCCGCACTTCCGGCCTGCGGCGGGAAGAGGTGGCCCAGCGCGCCCACATCAGCCCGACCTGGTACACCTGGCTCGAACAGGGCCGCGGCGGCGCGCCCTCCGCCAACGTGCTCGACCGGATCGCCCGCGCCCTCATGCTGACCGATGCCGAGCGCGAGCATCTTTTCCTTCTGGGCCTCGGCCGTCCCCCCGGCATCCGCCATCGGCCAGAGGAAGGCGTCACCCCCAGGCTGCAGCGCGTACTCGACGCACTCGATCCCAGCCCTGCCCTGGTGAAGACCGCCATCTGGGATGTGGTCGCCTGGAACCGCGCCGCCTCCGTGGTGCTGACCGATTACGGCGCGCTGCCGCCAGAACAGCGCAACGTCCTTCGCCTTATTTTTTGCGATCCCGGCGTCCGTGCCGCACAACACGACTGGGAAGGCGTCGCCCGCTTTGTTGTCGCTGCCTTCCGGGCGGACGCGGCCCGCGCCGCCGTCGCCGAGAGGGCCGAGGCTCTGGTCAGGGAACTCAGCCAGCGCAGCACCGAGTTCGCCGCCATGTGGCGTGACAACGACGTCCGCAATCATGGCGAGGGCGTGAAGCAAATCCGGCACGCGACCGCTGGCCTCATCGCCTTCGAATATTCGGCCTTTGCCGTCGATGGCCGCCCCGATCTCGGCATGGTGGTCTACAACCCCGCTACGCCAGACGATGCGGAGCGGATCAGGTTGCTTGTCCAACCTCAACACATGGGCCCGGGGGCAAACTGATGTTCCCGCAAGTGCCACGTCGGCACCCGCGCTAGGTTGATGACCGAGAGGGCGCGCGAGGCAGCCAGGGTGGTTCGGCCAGTAGCTGCCTGGCCGCTTTCACGGCGAAGAGCGAAGAAGCAGACATACGACGGCAGACCACGCTTGACCGCTCCCGACCCACAGCAGACCTTAAGGCCCCCTGCTTCTTCAAGCTCTGCTACACAGCCGTCACCTTCAAGAAGCCGGTACCGGCGTCACGTATTGCCTCGTCCAGCCTGGCCCAACAGGAACAGAGTAACCAGGCCTTACACGGAGGAGGAGCTTCATCGATTGCAGGGGGCTAGCACGGGCGGTGGCCAGTCCCATGCCGGAGCTCGCGCCGGTGACGAAGGCGACCTGGCCCTGGAAGTCGTAGGTGGGGTTCATCGTGACCTCTCACTGGGCGGCGCAGCCCTGGCGCGCGGGGCTTGAGCAGCGCCGCTCAAAGGCTGCTGTTCGTGGACCGGGAGTTGTTCCCCGGAGAGTATCGGGTGCCATTGCCCGCGATTAGGTGCTAAAGCGCACAAGAGGCTATAAGCAGGTCTTCTGAATGCCGCGCAGTGAGCGCAACGATCTGGACGCTTTCCTGGCGGTGGCGCGCGAGCGGAGCTTCACACGGGCCGCGGCGAAGCTCGGCGTCTCGCAATCGGCCCTGAGTCAGACCCTTCGCGGGCTGGAGGCACGGCTCGGCCTGCGTCTGCTCACGCGAACCACCCGCAGCGTGGCGCCGACCGAGGCGGGCGAGCGCCTGCTGCGTACCCTCGGCCCGGCCTTCGATAGGATTGACGCCACCCTGGCCGAGCTCAGTGAGTATCGCGAGAAGCCATCCGGCACCCTCCGGATCACCGCGAGCGAGCACCCGGTGGAAACGATCCTGATGCCCGCCCTGGAGCGGCTAGTGCCGGAGTACCCGGACATCAAGTTCGAGGTCGATGTCGACCACACCCTGACCGACCTCGTCGCCGGACGCTACGACGCGGGGATCCGCTTCGGGGAGCAGGTGGCCAAGGATATGATTGCGGTGCGCATCGGGCCGGACATGCGGATGGCGGTGGTCGGCGCGCCATCCTACTTCGCCCGGCGGCCCCGGCCGAAGGTGCCGCAGGACCTGACGGGGCATGCCTGCATCAACATCCGCCTGCCGACCCACGGCTCGCTCTACGCCTGGGAATTGCAGAAGGGGAAGCATGAGCTCCGGGTGCATGTCGAGGGGCCGCTGGTGTTCAACCATGCCCCGATGCTGCTGAAATCCGCCCTGGCCGGGCTTGGGCTGGCCTGCGTGTTCGAGGACCAGGTGGCGGAGCACATCGAAGCCGGGCGGCTCGTTCGTGTTCTCGCCGACTGGTGCCCCCCTTTCCCCGGGTACCATCTCTACTATCCCAGTCGTCGCCAGCTCACGCCTGCCTTCGCCCTGCTGGTCGAGGCGCTGCGCTATCAGGGATGAGACAACGCACCTCTGTCAGCCTGATCCCCGAAGTTCGATGGTCGCCTGCATGGCGCCTTCCACAATGATGCCGATCTTCGTGGGCTTTGCTTGGCCCTTTTGAATTGATTGGGCCGCTGTCTGCCCGCCGACTTCCGCCATATTGAAAAATCCGCCTGCCGCGAGCGCGAGGAGCATGCAGATCCGTGCAAGCCGCTGCCTGGTGATCGTCGCTCCGTCGTGTTTCGCGCCCGGATGGAAAGCTGCGGTGCTGGTTTTCCGGCGGCTTCAGGTAGCGGCGGATATCACGGGCGGTACTGCTCGTCGGTCACATGCTCCATCCAGTCGACCGGGGAGCCGTTGAGTTTCTCCTGAATGGCAATGTGGCTCATGGCCGTGGTCGCGGTGGCGCCGTGCCAGTGCTTCTCGCCGGGTGGGAACCAGACCACGTCACCGGGCCGGATCTCCTCGACGGGACCGCCCTCGCGCTGCGCCCAGCCGCAGCCCGCTGTGACGATCAGCGTCTGTCCGAGCGGATGCGTGTGCCAGGCGGTGCGGGCGCCGGGCTCGAAGGTGACCAGGGCGCCGGCGACGCGGGCCGGATCGGGCGGGCTGAACAACGGGTCAATGCGGACCGTGCCGGTGAAGTAGTCCGCCGGTCCCTTGCCGGAGGGCCGTGCCCCAGCGCGCGTGATGTCCATCGTATCTCCCCTTGCGTCCTGGAGGTTCGGGCCGCCTTCGGCGCCCGTCGCAGTCTCGTTCACGACGTTAGCGGAGAGGCGGCGCCGGGATTAGGGATGAATATCCGAACAGGCCTATTAGAGCCCCTTCTGAACGGGAGACGGCCACGGCGAACAGGTTCAGCGCGGTGCCCGGCTCCACGAGCACCTCGTCAACAACCCGTGCGCGGCTGACCCGATACCATCAGCCGGGACGCGGTGGATGCGTCAACGGGCGGCTCTGCTCGCTTCGGCATCACCGATGCCGCTCGATTTATAAGACGCGCTTCTAACCTCATGCGGCAAAACGAGGCTAATCCGCCGCCAGCTTCATGATTACATTTTAGAAAGGTCGCCGGGCGGTCGCAGGAGCCATCGCCCTGCCGCCGAGTGGTGGCCCTCGGCAATGTCGCCGATCCGCAGCCCATCGGGGCGCCGGATGCAGGAGATTGGGGTTCGATGAAGCTGCTCGCCGCCACGCTGCTCTCGCTCACACTGAGCGCACCCGCCATAGCCCAGGGAGACAGGAACGTGTCCGCCCCAATGCAAGGCGCATCCGCCCTGTCCGCGGCCGACGTTCAATCGGTGTCCCCGGCCCTCGGCCGGTACGCGCAGGAGGATGTTGTCGGCAGCCTCTGGCAGCGGCCGCAGCTTTCCCGTCGCGACCGCAGCATGGTCACCGTGGCGATCCTGATTGCCCGCGGCCAAGCCGTTGACCTGCCGCACTACATCGATGTCGCTCTGGACAGCGGGGTAACGCCGCGTGAACTGTCCGAAGTCATCACGCACCTCGCCTTCTACTCGGGCTGGTCGAACGCCATGATGGCGGTGTCCGTCGCCAAGGACATCTTCGCGCAGCGCCGGTTGGGGCCAGACCAGCTGCCCGCCGCCTCACCCCGGCTGCTGCCGCTGGACGAGCAGGCGGAGGCCAGCCGCCTCGCGGCCGTGCAGCAATTGCTCGGCACTGCTTCGCCGGGCCTCGACCAGTTCACCACGGACCCGCTCTTCCGGGACGTATGGCTGCGCCCCGACCTGTCGCCGCGTGATCGCAGCCTCGTGACCATCACCTCGCTGATGGCGAACGGCCAGGTGGCCCAGCTCGGGGGCCACCTGAACCGCGCGCTGAATAACGGCCTCACGCCGGAGCAGGCCGGGGAAGTTGTGACGCAGATCGCCTTCTACGCCGGTTGGCCGAATGCTTTCTCCGCCGGGCCGGTCGTGGCCGAGGTGCTCAAGAGCCGGTCGAGGTAGCGGGGTCCCACCGGCACGCGCGGTCCTTGAAGCGAGGCATCACGGCACTCGCTGCTATCCCGCGCGGCCCCGGCGCGTGCCGTCCACAGTCCACGAACCCTGAAGGAAATCTCGTGAGCAAGACATTCGTCGCAGCGACGCTGGGCATGATGGCACTCGGCGCTTCCGCCTCCGTCCAGGCGCAGGACATCCAGGTCTTTCCGGGTGGCTCCTCGCCGTCAGTGATCGCCGATCCGAAGAATTTCTCCGGCCATGTGGTCGTGGATCTCCTCACGCCGGGTTCGGTGTCGGCCCCGGCCTCCTCGGGCCTGGTCAGCTTCGCGCCCCGTGCGCGCACCGCGTGGCATACCCATCCCGCCGGGCAGATGCTCATCGTCACCGCGGGCAAGGGCTGGGTTCAGCAGGAAGGCCAGCCTCGCCAGGAGATCACTTCCGGCGATGTGGTCTGGATTCCGGCCGGGGTCAGGCATTGGCACGGCGCAACCACCACCACGGCCATGGGCCATATCGCAGTTACCTACCTGCGCGACGGCAAGACCGCCGACTGGATGGAGCTGGTGACTGACCAGGAGTACGAGCCTCGGTGATCCCCGACATACGCCCGCGCAGGGCGCTGACGGGGTGAACAGGCCTGATGCCTAGGATGGCGAGGGCCTGAACCCGAAGGACTTTGGCTGCTCAAGCTAGCCCCTTCCCGCCTCGGGCAGCCGGGAACCCTCATGTGGCATGCCGTCTCGAGTGACGAGGGCTGGAGTGTTCAGCGCTTCGCGCCGTGGGTCGGCAACGAATGGAAGATGCCTGAGGCAGGCGTCCACCGGCTCGGTCAGTTTGGGTGGCTGATCGGCATTGCTGCCGCAGGTCGTGATGGCTCCGCACGAACCTTGGGAAGCGTTAGGCGTTGAGCAGAGGTGCTCGCCGTGCAGCTCTGATTCTGCTTTGGGAGGAGTGCTATGAAACGATCGAGGTTCGCCAGGGCCGCCAGTGCAGGCATTGGCCGGATCGAGAAGGCTTCTTCGCTCGACAAGCCAAGCTATATCGCCGAAACCGCCATTGCTCGCCCTGCCCAGATTGCGGGATCTCCGGCCGAGAAGATAGGCAATGCCCTCCACGGCACCTCGTATGGCCATCCTCTTCACCCGATGCTTGTCACCCTCCCGATCGGTGCCTGGACCTTCGCTTTCGGGCTCGACCTCCTGGCGATGCTTGGCTTTCGATCGAAGGGCCTGGAGCGCAGCGCTGACTTCGCTTTGAAGGCAGGTGCGGCCGGTGCCGTTGCCGCCGCAGCAGCGGGAGTAGCGGATTGGCAGCACACAAATGGCCGTGACCGTCGGGTCGGGACGGCTCATGCCCTCGTCAACACTACCTCCCTCGCGCTTCACCTTGCATCCGTTGCCCTCCGCGGCCGTGGTCATCTTGGTCGAGGCAGGCTGGCCAGCGCTGCCGGCTGGGCCTGTCTGTTGGTAGGGGGCTATCTTGGCGGCCACATGGTGTATCGCCGCCAGATCGGCGTGGACCATGCCGACCGGAGCCCGGAGCCTCGTGACTTCCAGGCCGTGCTGCCTGTTTCAGAACTGGAAGAAGACCGCCCCCGGCGGGTGGAAGTCCGGGACGAGGACGCCCGGCAGGATATCGGCGTTGTTCTGGTCAGACATAAAGGGCGCGTGCAGGCGATGGGTGCGCGATGTTCCCATATGGGCGGCCCCCTGGACCAGGGTTGGGTACTGAGTGGCGCACTGGTCTGTCCCTGGCATGGGTCTCGCTATGATCTGGAAAGCGGATGGCCAACCAGCGGGCCTTCGACCTGCCCACAGCCGCGCTACGAAGTCCGGCTCAGAGACGGCATGGTTGAGATCAGGCGGGAACAGGAGCCAGGCGACGAGATTGTCACCGCCGATGACTTCGACAGGATGCCGCCTTTGTCGGATGGCGTTCCCTTCCGCGGCAAGAAGGCGGACGAAGTGCTGTTCGAGCACCATGAACTCATCCGGCGGCTCTTCCGAGCGATCAAGAACACGCCCCGGGATGATCCGCAACGCCGTGACCTTCTGCGGACACTCGCCTCAGAGCTGGAGATCCACGAGTATGTCGAGGATCACATCTTCTATCCCGCCGTCCATCCCATCAGCGAAGACGTGCCCATCGCCCATTCCGAGCATCGCCAGCTGTCCGACCTGCTGGCCAAAACGCTGAAGCTGAACACGGCGTCCGAGGAGTTCGAGGAACACCTCCAGGCGCTCCATGCCGCCGTGGACCACCATGCAGGATCGGAAGAGAGATCCATGTTCCAGGAAGCACAGCGGCTCGGAGATGCGCGCCTGCGCCAGATGGGGCAAGAACTGGAGAGGACGCTAGAGGAACAAAGAACGTCGCGTCATCAACGTCTGTTCCGCGACCTCAAGATCAGGCTGCTGGAAGGGATATAGAAAGGTTCCGGGCGTCCTTGCAGTGCCTCACGCCGCCGGCCTCGCCTTCCGCGTGGCTGGAAACGACGTGGATCACTTCGTACCGCGCATCTTCAATCCTCCGGTGCGATGAGCTTCAGGATTTGCCAGGCTCCATCCCGCACCCGTCTGCCTGGAAGCGCGCCGGTCAGGGCCGGAGCCCGAGCTTACGCGAAAGCTTCCGCCTTCTCCCTGGCCGGAGGCTTCCGGTGGGCGGCGATGCAGGAGGTGACGCTGAGCACAACCAACACAAAGGCCATGGCTTCCAGCAGCGTCGGAAAGCGTCTTTCCCACAGGAAGCCGTAGACAAGGGCGAACAGGGTCTCGAACAGGATCATCTGCCCGACCAGGGTGAGCGGCAGCAGGCGGCTCATCCGGTTCCAGAGCGCGTTGCCGAGGATCGACGCCAGAACCGCGACCCCGACCGAAACCCCCGCGAATTGCGCCCAGGCGGTGGCATGGGGCTGCGAGGTGTCGATCCCGAGTGCGACCGGGATCAGCAGCAGCGTCTGGGCACCGGTGACCACCCCTGTCAGCAGGTTCCAGTCCTGGGCCGAGACATGGTGGAGGCGCCCCAGCCAACGGCTATTGCCAACCGCGTAGATCGTCCAGGAGGCCAGAGCCCCGACTGCGCAGAGCAGGCCGGTAGCCTGCGTCGCCAGGGAGCCCGCCGGCGGAACAGCCAGGGCCTGCCAGCCGATGCAAACGGCCCCGGCCCCGCAGAGCAACAAGGAGGGTGCCAATTTCCGCAAAGGAACCGCACCCTCGTCACGGCTGCCAATGATGGTCACAGCCACCGGCAGAAAGCCGATGACCAGTGAGGTCATGGCGATGCCGCCGATCTGCACGGCGCTGGAGAGAAGGATGTAGTAGAGGGTATTGCCAACCAGGGCGAGCCATGCCAGCGCCAACCACTCCCGCCGCGTCAGGCAGGCGGCCAGAACGCGCCAGCGCGGCATGATCAGGATAGCCGAGATGAGGCCGTAGAAGAGGTAGCGGCCAATGGTGAGCTGGAGCGGGCTGAAGCCGCGAACAAGCTCCGGCGCGAGGAACACCAGGCCCCAGAGGGCTCCCGCGCCCATGCCGCAGGCGACCCCCGCCAGTGTCTGCTTCCGATCCGCCATGTGCGCCTCCTCGAGGCGCTGGCCATAGAGGAAGCCTGTCCCGCAGTCTTGGCTAAGGCTCGCGAAGTTTGGGCCAGGACTCCTGCGCCCGGCGGCGGTAGGCAGCCGGTGTCAGGCCGGTGGCCTTCCGCATGGCCCGCGTGAGGGCGCTCTGGTCGGCATAGCCGCCGCGATAGGCCACTTCGGCGATCGAGAGGTCGGTCTTGGCAAGCCAGTCCTGCACATGCCGTAGCCGCAGGCCCGCCAGCCATGCCCGGGGCGTGGTGTCCAACTCCTCGCGGAAGACCGCGTGCAGGCGGCTGACGCTCAGCCCGGCCTGGGCGGCCATGCTTCCGGCCGTCCAGTCGGCGAAAGGTGCCGCCTCCAAGGTGGCCAGCAGCTTGCTCAGGCGAAAGACTGGCCGGGGCGCGTCACCCACAAGGGCGTGCAGCAGAAGCGGGGTCCAGAACCTGATCCGCTCCATGGGCACGGCGCCCTTGGCGAGTGACAGCCCCATGTAGTCGATCAAGCCGTTGGCTTCGGGCGCGAGCGGCACGAGCGGGCGGGATGCCAGGCGGTCAGCAATGCCAGGCTCAAGGTAGTCAGGACTGATATCCATAATGAGGAAGCGGTTAGATTGGCCGCTCGCCTGCTCATGGCGCGTCCCCTGGTGAACAAAGGCAGCGAGACCGCGGCTCAGGACAGCCTCCCTCCCCGCGATGTCGATGGCGAGGGAGCCTTCAAGCGGCAACACGAGCTGGGCAAAATCGTGCAGGTGAACACTGCTCTTCGCGCCGTAGGAGCGGACTGAAACCGTGACTGGCATTGAACTGATCATGACCGCAGAACCGGAGCAACCCGAAGAAGGATACCTTCTAGCAAGGCGAGCATGCCATGGCACGGCCTATAGGTGCAGCAACACTACGGGCGGTTCCTACCGCAGGACAGGGCGACCATCGCAGCGCAGGTGATCCGGAACTTGCGGATGCGCCAACACGTTCTGGAGCACTTGCACAATCAGGCGGCGGCAGGCGATCACTCCGCTCCTGCCATATTGCTCGGAACGCGGTCCGAGGTCTTAGGCCAGCGGCGCTTTAAACCTGCATCTCCTTTTCCCACCAGCCGCGGGTGTTCACGTCAGCGGCGACAGCAAGAGCTTCCAACTCCGCAATGTCGCTGCTGGAGAGCGTCAGGCTGGCGGCCCGGACCAGACCATCGATGTAGCCAGGCTTGGTGACGCCGATGATCGGCGTCGCACCCTTGGCCATGGCCCAGGCCGTCGCGACATCGGGAGCTTCTGCACCCCGCACCTGGCCGAGCGAGGCGAGCTTGTCCGTTAGCGCCTTCAACTGAGGCAGCATGTCATTGTAAGCCTGAGCCCGGTTGGTGCCTTCAGGAAGCGGGTTCTCGGGGCTGTACTTGCCGCTCAGGGCACCCTGTTCAAGCACCATATAGGCGAAGAACGGGATGCCGTGGTTGCGGCAGTACTCCAGGATGCCAGCATCCTCGGAGCTGCGGTGGAGAAGGCTATAGTGGTTCTGAACGGCTTCGACCCGAAACCCGGCTTCTCCAAGAATCTGATTGGCGAATTCGATTTCGCTCAGATTGTGATTGGAGACACCGACATGTCTGACTTTCCCGCTCTTCAGCAACGGGATCAGGCGCGGAGTCCACCGCGCCACATCGGCTGGATTGTGAATCCAGTAGAGGTCGATGTAGTCGGTACCGAGGCGCGCCAGACTCTGCTCCAGCATGTCCGCCATCGGATCGTCGCCGGGTCCCGCGGCCTGTGGGGTGAACTTCGTGGAGAGCTGGTAGTCGCTGCGGGCAAAGCGCTTCAAGACGTCCCCGAGTACAGTCTCTGAACGGCCCATGCCGTATACAATGGCGGTATCCCACAAGGTGAAGCCGGCCGTATGCGCCTTGTCCGCAACCTCTTCCAAGCCAGCTTGCGTCAGTGGGCTGCCGAAGTAGCCATTGCCAGTCTCGCCATTGTCGCCCCAAGCCCAGGTTCCCAGTGTGACCGTGGGGATCTTCAGATTATCGATTGTCATGTTCGCTCCATACTTGTTCTGCTGCCAGGTTTGCTGTGATCCGCGCGCCGCTGACACTTTGATACGCGGCGACCTCGAACCGTTAGCCCGATGCGCCGAGATTTCTGCCTGATCCTCCAGGGGGCCCGTTTTGCATTGCCGTCCTTCCGGGCGCGTGGAATTGTCCGATCCATGGACACACTGGCCGAAATCGCTGCCGTGATTGCCCGGCACGTCTCGAGGGACGGCTTCCAGGCCACCTCTCTCCAACGCGTGACACTTATCCGATCCTCCACGGTGACGATGCCGATGCCGAGTGTTTTCCGGCCGCAACTATGCCTCGTTGCGCAGGGGCAAAAGGAGGTCACGCTGGGCGATCGCGTGTTCAGGTATGCACCGGGGCGCTATGGGATCGTGACCCATGACCTCCCGGTGACGGGCCAAGTGGTCGAGGCGACGCCTGACAAGCCCTATCTCTGCCTGTACCTCGATTTCGATCCGGCCATGCTGGGGCAGCTGGCGTTGCGTGTGCCGCCGCCGGAAGCGCCCTGTCCACCTATAGGCAAGACGGTGTCGGACGCCGGCGCCAGTCTCCTTGACGCGGTGCTACGCCTGCTGCGTCTGCTCGACGATCCGGCAGCGCTACCCGTGCTCGGGCCGTTTGCCGAGCAGGAAATTCTCTATCGCCTGCTCACCGGCCCGGACGGCATCAGGATGCGCCACATCACCTCCAGCCAGGGCCGAGTGGCCCAAGTCGGCAGCGCCATCGCCTGGATTGGGCAGAACTTCCGGGAACGGTTCAGCATTGAGCAGCTTGCCGCGGAAGTGGGCATGAGTCCGTCGAGCCTGCACGAGCATTTTCGCGCCGTGACGGCGATGACGCCGCTGCAATTCCAGAAGCAACTCAGGCTGCAGGACGCGCGCAGCCTCATGCTGGTCCAAGGCATCGACGTCACGACTGCCGCCTTCCGGGTGGGTTACGAAAGCCCGTCGCAGTTCAGTCGCGAATATCGCCGCCACTTTGGAGAACCGCCTGCCCGTGACATCGCCCGCTTGCGTGCTTCGCCGGGCCTGGCAGTGGTCGCTTGAGTTCAGCTTACTGGCATCCGCGCATCAACGTTTAGTCCAAAGACGTCAGCGCGGCCCGCGTGCCTTCAAATATCTTCTGCCTCAGAGCGGTTACTAGACCACCTCGGCCCGTGTACCATCGTCCTGGCTGACAAAGCCTACGATGCCGACCGCATCCGCGGGCGGATCGAGCAGCAAGGTGCCACGCCCAACATTCCGCCGAAGAGCGACGGACGCTGGAAGCCTTCCGTCGCGGCAATACAGCACCAGCTTTCCGCCTGTCAGGGGCCGGGTGACATTGTTCGGAGCGTCTGCGCGCCACGCTGCGCTGCCGTGGCAGGCGTGGCGTCAATGGGGAAATGCAGGGCAGCAGCGATGAAGCCGGCGACAGCGGTGGCCAACCACACGACGCCATAAGAGCCGGTGAACTCGAAGACGAGGCCACCCGACCAAGCTCCCAGGAACGAACCGATCTGGTGGCTCAGGAAGCACAGGCCGAACAATGTGCCGAGGTGCCGCGTTCCGAACACCTTTGCGACCAGCCCGCTCGTCAACGGCACCGTACCCAGCCACATCAGCCCCATGGCGGCGGCGAAAGCAAATAACGTCCAGTCCGACTTCGGCGCCAGCCAGAAGGCGAGAATGACAAAGCCGCGCAAGAGGTAGAGCCAGCCCAGTACCTGATGCTGAGGAAAGCGGCCGCCCAGCCAGCCGCAGGCCAGGCTTCCAACCATGTTGAACAAGCCGATCACTGCCAGGGCGGCGGCGCCCGCGCCAGCCGGCATCCCGCACAGGCTGAGATAAGGCGGCAAATGCGTGCCGATGAAAGCCAGCTGAAACCCGCAGGTGAAGAAGCCCAAGGTCAGCAGACGGTATCCTCTGTGAGCCAGCGCCTGCTCAACCGCTTCGCGCAGCGGTAAAGGGTGATCCGCCCTGGCAGGGAGATCAACGGGCCGGCTGAGCAGCACACCCAGCGGCGCGACAGCGAGCAGGCATCCCGCCAGAGCGAGAAGCGAGACCGCCATACCTGAAAGCTGCGCCACACCCTGAGCAAAAGGCACCAGCAGCGCTTGGCCAAGCGAACCGCCGGCACTCGCCAGCCCCATCGCCATACTGCGCCGCTCCGCGGGAACGGCACGCCCCAGCGCTGCCATTACGACCCCGAAGCTGGTGCAGCTGATGCCCACTCCCACCAGCCCTCCCATCCCGGCGACCAGGGCGACCGGCGAGCTGGATAAGGCGGCGGCTGACAATCCGGCGGCGTAAAGCACCGCCCCGATTGCCACCACCGGGGTAGCACCAAAGCGGTCCGCGGCGGCGCCGGCGAAGGGCTGGGCCACGCCCCAGACCAGGTTGTGAAAGGCGATGGCGAAAGCAACCAGAACGAAGGAATGGCCATGGTTGTCCACCAGCGGGCCAATATACAAGCCGAAGCTCTGCCGCACGCCCATGGCAATGCTCATCACCGCACCTCCCGCCAGGACAGCGATCAGCGCTCCACGGCCGCCCATTTCACGCGCCCTCCCCGCGCAGAAGCGTGCTCAGCACCTCGGCAATGCGCGGATCTGTACTGCGGCTGACATTGAAGCGCATGTGGCGGCTGGGCTGTCCATTTGGGCGGAACAGGGAACCGCCGGCCAGTACCAGCCCATGGCGACGCGCAAGGAACGGCAGATCCTCCGGCGCGCCTGCCGGTGCCTCGGCCCAAACGAACATGCCATCATCGCTGCTGGTGATGGTGAAGCCGAGGCCGCGCAGCCGCTCCGTGACCAGCCTGCGGGCAGTGGAAAGGCGTGCGCGCAGCATGTCCAGATGGCGGCGATACTGCCCAGATGAAAGCATTTCCAGGATCAGCTGTTCTTCTACGCTCGAACCTGTAAGAGCCGTGACGATCTTGGTCCGCAGCAATGCCTGCACACGCTCCGCCGAAGCCGCCAGGAAGCCCACGCGCGTTCCCTGGCCTATCAGTTTCGTGAAGCTGCCGACGTGGATGACCTGCGCTCCTCCGTCGAGTTGCATGAGGCGCACTGGCTCGCCGCCATGCAAGTCGCCATGTGCATCGTCCTCGACCAACAGGAGCTGATGAAGTTCGGCAATGCGAAGCAGGCGGTGAAGGTTGGCTGCGGATGCGGTGGAGCCTGTGGGATTGTGCAGGACAGGCTGAAGAAAAAAGGCCCTGGGCCTTTCCTCGCGACACACACGTTCCAGAGTGTCCAGACATGGTCCGTCCGGCCGCCTCGCAACCGGCACCATTCGCAATCCACGTTGCCTCAACATGGGGAAGAGCATGAAGTAGCCAGGGTCCTCCACCAGGACGGTGTCGCCAGGAGAGAGGAAGGTCTGCGCCACCAATTGCAAAGCCTGCGTTCCGCCCGCGGTCATCAGCACGCTCTCCGGGCGGACAGCGATGCCGCGCGCTGCCAAGCGCTGGCAAACATGTTGGCGGACCGCGACGCCGCCTTGCGGCGAGGACGCGCCCCGCAGATGAGCCGGAAGGCTACGGTGAAACCGGGAGAGCACACCGCCCTGCCATGCACCTTCCGTCCACGCCGCGGGTAACACGCCGCCACCCGGGCAGAGTACGTCGTCACGCACCTCCAGCATGGCCATGGCAACGCCCTCGGCCATTGCGGGATCTGGCGTGGGCAGCGGTGTGGGCGGTGGCAGGTCGGCGGGGCGGACCACATAGACGCCGGAGCCAGCGCGGGAGATGGCGAGGCCCATGGCGGCCAAGCGCGCATAAGCTTCCGCCACGCTGTACACGCCAATACCGGTCCGCTTGGCCATGGTGCGAATGGAAGGGAGCTTCGTGCCATGGGTAAGGGTTCCGGCACGGATCAATGCCGCCAACTTGCTGGCGATCTGCCCAGCAAGCGGCTCGGCCGCCTCGCGATCGATCTCCAGAAAAAGCCGGCCGTGTCCCCCCAGAACAAGGCGCAAGGCCGGTTGGTTCGAAGCTGTGGGTGAGGGTTGCTGAGCCACGGCGTGCCTCCCTTGAACGCCCTGAGCATCGTGCGGCGGCGCGCACAGGGCAAGGCGCCGCCGGGGAGCTCACGCGCCAACTGTTCTGGCGTCGCATCGGCACAGTTGGGCGTAGGCGTATCTGGCTCCACCATGCGGCAGGCGCCAAGCCTGAGAGTCGTTTCCGGGGGAACAAAGATGAGTGGCATTGGGGCCCTTCTGCTCTTCGCATGCATTGCCACGGCAACGCCGGGTGCGGCCACGGTGATGGCCATCGCGTCCGGCGCACGCTTTGGTGTTGCACGCTCCATGCCGCTGGTCGCGGGGCTGGCGCTTGGCGTTGGGATGATGGCCGCTGCCGCCGGCAGCGGGCTCGGTACGGCGTTCCAGATGATGCCCTCGGCCGAATTAATATTGTGCCTTGTGGGATCGTCCTATTTGCTCTGGCTGTCCTGGCGCGTTGCGCGCAGTGGCGCACCGCGCATGAGAGAGGTGCTGGCACCATCCGGCTTGTTCACGGGGCTGATTCTGACCGTTCAGAACCCAAAGGCATGGGCGATGACGTTGGGCGCCGCCGCTTCCTTTCCGGGTCTCGCCACGCCACCGGCAGCGCTGGCGCTGTTGTTCGGTGGGATTTTCGCCGGCTTCGCGTTGCTGGCCCTTTCCTTCTGGTGCGTGGCAGGAAGGGCCCTGGGGCGGTGGTTGCGCACGGAGCGTCAGTGGACCGTAGCGAACGCCATGCTTGGCGCGCTGCTGGCCACCTCCGTGATCCAGATCTGGTGGCCTTGATCGCGCGCATATGGGCCGGGCGCCCGGTGCCGAATGATGGCGACTGATCCTATCGCCTATCGGTTTCGTCTTTGAGTGGGAGGCACAGAAGAATGCCAGTCTCGGGTCTTGTCATCGTAACCGGTGGAAGCCGCGGCATCGGCGCTGCCGTCGCCCGGCGCCTTGCGCGGGAGGGCCACCGCATCGCCATAGGCTGCCGCAATCCCGATGAGGCCGGCCCGGTTCTCGAGGCCATCAGGCAGGATGGCGGCAAGGCTGTTGCACTGAAATTGGACGTGACACAGGAGAGAGATGTCGCGCGCTTCTTTGCCGAGGCGGTTCGGCTCCTGGGGCCATTGCATGCCCTTGTGAACAGCGCTGGCATCACCGGCCCCCTTGGATCTTTCGTGGATCTCGATCCCGCATGGATGCGGCGTGTGACCGAGGTGAACCTGATAGGGACCATGCTCTGCGCGCGCGCCGCGATGCGCTGCTTCATGGCCGCGAAAGGGGATGGGCGATCCATCGTCAACCTATCCTCCGTGGCAGCCCAGACAGGGAGCCCAGGCGAATATGTGCATTACGCCGCCAGCAAAGCCGCGGTCGAAACCTTCACCATCGGCCTGGCACGAGAGGTGGCTGCCCGTGGCATCCGCGTGAATGCCGTGGCGCCAGGCACCGTGAATACAGGCATCCACGCCCTGGCCGGCGATCCGGACCGGCCGGCTCGCATCGCACAGCGCGTTCCGATGGGGCGCGTTGGGGAGGCAGAGGAAATCGCTCAGGCTGTGGCCTGGCTTATATCGGACGATGCTTCCTATACAACCGGCGCCGTGTTGCGCGTGACGGGGGGACTTTGAAGATGAAAGACCCTCGCCCTGCTTTCCTCGCCGCCGCGACGGCCGCGCCGCGCAGCCAAGCTTCCAGCTATCCCCCTGGCTTCGCCGAACGCATGGCCGGGCGCACGAAGCGCCCGCTTGGCGATATCTTCGGCTTACGCAACTTCGGCGTAAACCTGACGGAGTTGCAGCCTGGAGCCTGCTCGGCGCTGCATCATGCTCATAGCCGCCAGGACGAGTTCGTCTTCGTGCTGGAGGGTGAGGCCATTCTCGTGACTGGCGATGGCGTGGAAAGTGTTCTTCGAGCCGGCGACTGCGCGGGCTTCGCAGCCGGCGGCGCTGCGCATCATCTGGAGAACCGTTCCAGTATGCCGGTGCGCTTCCTCGAGGTTGGCGACCGCAGCGAGGGAGACGAGGTGTCCTACCCTGCCGACGATCTCCTGGCGCTCCGCGACGAGGGCCGGTGGCGCTTCTTCCGCAAGAACGGGGTGCCTTATTAGCTAAATAAAATAGTGCATTCTCTCGCGTGAATGGTTCATCGAATGCCTCCTCGGCGCTCGAGATGTTGGCTCCCCGGCCGCGCAAAGCCGGACCATACCCCCCAACAGCAGTGCCCAGCCTTCACAGTTTACGAGCGCCATGCGGCGTCAGGCCCTCAATTTACGACCGAATCAGCCGGACAGAGTTCGATACACTTAGAATCTATCGTAATTAGCTTTGACACACGTTTTTTTAGGGTATTATGCTCGCATGCAGCGCCACGCGAGGCGTCCTGTGAAGCACCCCACCATGGAGATTAATTCCATGCCCGTTCTGTCCGAGCGCTGTCGCCGCTGACGTCGCCGCGTGACCGCGCGGCCTGCCACCGTCCACGCGGCCCCTCGTCGCGCTGTTCCCGATATGCCGGAGCGTCCCTCCATGCGCGGTGCATCGCCGTGCCAACCCCTTGTTTCGGCTGGGGCACTGGCACTTCCTAGCCCTCTCATCGTCTCGCCCTCCCCGCCTACCACCGGCGCCGCTCCTGGGCGCGCCCGTTCGGCGAGCGCGCCGCTGGGGCAGCTTGCGCGCAGCCGGCGCGATCTTGTGACCCTGCCCACCCTCTCACGCATCGCCCTGACGGCGGGAGCCTGGCCCCATGCCGTGGCGACGCCCATTCCCCAACCCCGACCTGCTGGCGCTGCCGCGAAGAGCGCAGCCGCTGCCCTGGAGAACTGGTCATGAGCGCAGAATTCATCGGCTATGTCGGCCATTTCGACTCTTCGGAAACCCGCCGGCGCAGTGGCCCAGCGGTCGATGTCCCCTATATCGAGAGCGTAGCCAAGGCGCATGAAGCTGTGGGCTTCGACCGCGTATTGGTGGCCTTTCACTCCAACTCGGCCGAGAGCATTCTCATCGGCCAGCACATCGCCCATGTGACGAACCGGTTGGGGCTGATGATCGCGCACCGCCCAGGCTTTACCCAGCCGACCTTGGCGGCGCGGCAACTTGCCACATTGGATCAGTTCTCACGCGGCCGGGCAGCGGTGCACATCATCACCGGCGGCAACGATACCGAGCTGGCGCAGGATGGCGATCACCTCACCAAGGACGAACGCTACGCACGCGCCAGCGAGTACCTTGATATTCTTCGCCAGGAATGGTCCGCCACGGCGCCTTTCGATTATGAAGGGCGCTACTACAAGGTTGCGCGCGGCTTCGGGGATGTGAAGCCCTTCCGGCCGGAAGGTATTCCCGTCTTCTTCGGCGGCGCGTCCGAGGCCGCCATTCCGGTGGCCGGCAAACATGCCGACGTGTACGCGCTGTGGGGGGAGACCTACGCGCAGGTGGCAGAGCTGCTGGGCCGCGTGCGTGCCGCCGCCGCGCCGCATAGCCGGTCTCCGCGCTTCAGCCTCTCCCTGCGGCCCATCCTCGCCGACACGGAAGAGGAAGCCTGGGCCAAGGCCGACCGCATTCTCGCACAAGCCCGTGCGCTGCGGGACGCTGGCGGCAGCGGCCGCTCGCCCTTCAATGCACGCAAGCAGGATGTCGGTGGTGCCGCGCCGCCGCCGCCCAATGAAGGATCCCGCCGCCTGCTGGCCGCTGCCGCCCAGGGCGCGCGGTTGGATAAGCGGCTTTGGACCGGCATCGCCGCCCTCACCGGCGCTTCTGGCAACTCCACCTCGCTGGTTGGCACGCCGGACCAGGTGGCCGATGCGCTGCTAGACTATTACGACCTCGGCGTCAGCACCTTCCTGATCCGCGGCTTTGACCCGCTGGTGGATGCCATCCAATACGGCCGGGAGCTGATCCCCGCCTTCAGGCGGAAACTGGCCGAGCGCGGCACGCACAGGCCGAGCGTGGCCGCCGAATAACCGTCTCGTCTGCTCCTGGCGCCCGAATGGGCGCCTTCCGGTCCACTGCTGACCGCGCCCCACCAGCGCGGCCAGCGTGCGGGGCCCGTGCCAGGACACACCCCTATGCTGCACCGACGCCAACTCGCCACCTTGCTCGCCGCGCCTCTGTTGCTACCGGCTGGCGCTCGCGCCCAGCCCACCTCCACACCGAAGCCCGGCGGAGAACTGTCGTTCGGGCTGGATGGCGCCGCTGTCTCCAGCTTCGTGCTGGATCCGCATGATTCCGGCTTCGCGCCCCACAACCGCGTCTTCCGCTCCATTTACGACAGCCTCGTGGTGCTGCTGCCGGACCAGAATGTCGGGCCCTGGCTGGCAACGGCGTGGGAAATTTCCCCCGATCGCCGCAGCTATACCTTTACCCTGCGGCGAGGCGTCACTTTTCACGACGGCACGCCCTTCAACGCGGCGGCGGTAAAGGCCAATCTCGACCGCGTGGCAGATGCCCAGAGCCGCCCGCTGACGGCGCTGCCGGATATCGGCCCCTATGCCGGTTCCGAGGTCCTGGCCGAAGACAGAGTCCGCATCGACCTGCACCGGCCCTTCGAGCCGCTTCTGCGCAATCTTTCCAAAACCACGCTCGGCATCATCTCGCCAGCGGCACTCGCGAAACACGGCGCCGCCATCGCGCAGAATCCGGTCGGCACGGGGCCTTTCCGCTTCGTCTCGCTGGTGCAGGGCGTGGAAATCGTGCTGGAGCGCAACCCGGATTACCGCTGGGCACCGCCCACCGCTGCGCATGAAGGCCCCGCCTATCTGCAGCGCCTCGTTTTCAGGAACGTGCCGGAGGAAGCGACACGCGTCGCAGCCTTGCAGAGCCGACAGGTGCACGCCGCCGACGGCATTCCTCCGCAGAACATCGCCGCGCTACGCTCCGCCTCCGGCTTCCGGCTCGTGGAGAAGGAACTCCTCAACCTCAACTACACGCTCTATCTCAACCTCAACAAGGCGCCGTGGGATGATGAGGACGTTCGCCGCGCCTTTCGCCTGTCGCTCGATCTCGATGCGCTGGTGCGGGTCGTTTATCTCGGCACGCTTCCACGCGCCTGGGCGCCAGTATCGCCGTCGATCTTCGCCTCGGCCGAGAAGGAGTTGCGAGGCTCCTGGAAGCCGGATCTGGCTGAGGCCATCCGCATCCTCGATGCCAAGGGCTGGCGCCCGGGCGCCGGCGGTATCCGCGAGAAAGACGGCAAGCGCCTCACCGTCAGCTTCGCCGACACACAGGGTAATCGCGAGAAGCGGCTGGATGTCATCCAGTTCGCGCGGCGGCAAGTGGCACGCGCGGGCTTCGATCTTTCGATCGACAGCCAGCCCAACAGCACCTATCGCCAGAAGCTCGCCAGTGGCGATTACGATCTCAGCGGTGCCAGCCAGTTCGCGCCAGACCCGGATGTACTGGCGCGCCTGCATCTTCCGGATCAACGCGTCGCTTCCTCCGTTGCCAAGACCAATGACCCGGAGATCAGCCGGTGGCTCACGGAGGGCCAGCAGGAGGGAGATCCAGAGAAGCGCGCCGACCTCTACAACCGCACGCAGCGGCGCCTGATCGAGAAGACCTACGCCATTCCTGTCTATGTGCTGCCCTACACCATCGGCATCACTACCCAGGTGAACGGCCTGTCTATCGACAGCCACGGCTTCCCTGAATTTCACGGGGTATGGCTGAATGCCTAGCCACGCATCCTTCCTGCTGCGCCGGGGCCTGAGCTCTGTCCTGGTCATCATCGGCACGGTGACGCTGGTTTTTCTGATCCTCTACTGGCTGCCGGGCGACCCGGCGGAACTGGTGGCGGGAGAGAACGCGACGCGGGAATCCGTTGCCCGCATCCGCGTCCTGCTCGGCACGGACAGGCCGCTTTGGATCCAATACCTCGCCTATGTCGGCGACCTGGCACGCGGCGATCTCGGCACGTCCTTCGCGACGCAGGAGCCGGTGAGCCTGCGCCTCTGGGCACAGTTCCCCGCGACGCTCGGCCTCACCCTCCTGGCCAGCGCCGTAGCCATCGTGGCCGGCATCGGCTTTGGCATCCTGGCCGCGGTCAACCACGGCAATTGGGTGGATCATGCCATCCAGAACGTCATGTTGTTCCTCACATCCATGCCGTCCTTCTGGCTCGGCATCCTGCTCATCCTTCTCTTCTCGGTCACGCTGCAATGGCTGCCGGCCATTGGCAGTGGCAGCCTGGCCCAACTCGTGCTGCCGGTAGCCTGCCTCGGCCTCATCGCGGCGGGCAGGCTGATGCGCATGGTGCGTGACAGCGTGCTGGACGTATTGCAGGAACCCTTTGTCACCACCCTGCGCGCCAAAGGCCTGCCGGAGCGGCTGGTGCTGTTCCGGCATGTGCTGCGCAATGCGCTGATCCCCGTCATCACGCTGTTTGGCATCATCGTGGGCGAACTGCTCTCCGGCACAGTGGTGGTGGAATCGCTCTTCGCGCGCCAAGGCATCGGGCGGTTGCTGGTTGATGCGCTGAGCATGAAGGACATCCCCGTGATCCAGGGCGCGGTGCTGCTCGCCTCCATCTCCTATGTGCTGATCAACCTGGTGGTCGACCTTTCCTATGCGCGGATCGACCCCCGCCTGCGGGTGGAGGGCTGAGGCGATGAGCGAACGCATGGCCTCCCCCGCCCTTCTCCTGGCCGAGGTGGATCAGGACACCGTATTGCCGCCCCGTACCGTGAGGCCCTGGCCCCGCTGGGCGCACCCAAGACTGCTGCTACCTATACTCGTGCTTGCCGTCCTGCTGGCCTGCGCCGCCGCGCCAGCCTGGATCGCGCCCTATGCGCCCACCGATATGGATGACATCGCCATCCTCTCGCCGCCCGATGCCGCCCACTGGCTGGGCACGGATCATTTCGGCCGAGACGTGCTGAGCCTCATGATCCACGGTGCGCGCCAGTCGCTGTTGATGGGCATCTGGGCCGTGCTTGTCGGGGGCGTATTGGGCGGCATCATCGGCCTCGCAGCCGGCTATCTCGGCGGGCGGACGGATCTCGTGCTGATGCGGCTGCTGGATGTGTGGATGTCGGTGCCCGATATCCTCCTTGCCATCATCCTCGCCGCCGCCATGGGCGCCAGCCTGACGAATACCATTCTTGCGGTGGGGCTCGTAATGGTCCCGCGCTTCGCCCGGATCATGCGCGCGCAGGTGCTGGCCGTGCGGGAGCTGCCCTTCGTCCAGGCATCCCGCGCCATGGGCACCACGCCGTGGCGGATTGTATGGCGCCACATCCTGCCGCACACCGTCTCGCAAATGCTGGTCATGGCAACGCTTGGCTTGGGCAGCGCCATTCTGATCGGCGCCAGCCTCAGCTTTATCGGTCTCGGTGTGATTGACGACCGGCCTGACTGGGGCTTCCTGCTGAATCAGGGGCGCAACTACCTCACCGTTGCCTGGTGGTTCGCTACCTTTCCCGGCCTTGCCATTACCGCCCTGGTTATCTCGGTGAATCTCCTGGGGGATACGCTGCGGGAGCGTCTGGATCCGCGCCGGTCGTCGCGATGATGAGGAACTTTACCGCACCGCCGGCGGCACCCCGGCACGGTGCCATGCACGGCCTCAAAGGTCGCCCCGGCGGGCAGCGATGTCGCCGCGGCCGTCATATGCCTACCACATGACGGCCGCTTCCCATGCAAACAGCCGTTTCAGGAACAGCGACATGAGCAAACTCCACATTACGGGCATGATCTGGGCCCGCCCCACTTCCGATCTGGAAGATCTCACCGGCGAGGCTTTCCAGCCCGCGCATATCGAAGCCTTGACCCGCGCACATGAAGAAGGTGGGTTTGACCGCGTGCTTGCGGGATACTGGACGAACGCGGCGGATGGCTTCCTCGTCCTCGCCCATGCAGCTGCCGTGGCGAAGAAGATCCAGTTCCTTCTCGCCCACCGGCCGGGCTTCGTCTCCCCCACCCTCGCCGCGCGCAAGTTGGCCACGCTGGACCAACTCACCGGCGGGCGCCTCGCGCTGCATGTCATTTCCGGCGGCGAGGATGCCGATCAGCGCAAGGATGGCGACTACGCCGACCATGCCGCACGCTATCGCCGCACCGATGAGTTTCTCGAAATCATCCGCCGCGTCTGGACCGAGGACCGCCCCTTCGACCACGCCGGGGAATTCTATCGCTTCGAACAAGCCTTCTCCGATATCCGACCGGTGCAGAAGCCGTATCTTCCGATCTTCTTTGGCGGCGCCTCGGACTCCGCGCTAAGGGTCGCGGCGCGCCATGCCGATGTCTACGCATTGTTTGGCGAACCCCTGGCCGACACGGCAGCGATGCTGGAGCGCGTCCGCGCCGCGCAGCCCACAGGCAAGGACATCGCCTTCTCCTGGTCCAACCGTCCCATCCTCGGCGCCACCGAGAAGCAAGCCTGGGAGTACGCGCACCACATCCGCGCCCGCGCCATCGCCAAGCTGAAGCGGAGCGGCACGGCGGGGCTTATTGCCGCGGGCCAGGCCGTCAATTCGCAGCGCCTGGTTGGCCTCTCTCAGCGCGGCGAGGTGCTGGATGAGCGGCTGTGGACGGCAATGGCTGGCGTACTTGGTGGGCGTGGCAACAGCACTGCCCTGGTCGGCACTGCGGAACAGGTGGCGCGCGCCATGCTGCGTTACCGCAAGCTCGGGGTTTCCCACTACATCATCCGGGGATGGGACCCGCTGCCCGATGTCATCGGCTACGGACGAGAACTGATTCCGCTGCTGCACGAGCTGGCGGCGGCCGAGGATGTAGGCCGCGTTTCAGTTCCCGCCCGCAGCATCGCAGCGGAATGAAAGGGGCCACCATGTCTCAGCACCCGGAAACCCTGGCTCTGCATGCCGGCTGGCGGGCAGACCCTGCCACCGGTGCCGTTGCCGTGCCAATCTACCAGACCACCTCATACCGGTTCCGCGATGCCGGTCATGCGCGGGACCTCTTCTCGCTGGAGGAGCTGGGCTTCACCTACACCCGCACCGGCAACCCCACGACGGATGTGCTGGAGAAACGCGTCGCCGCGCTAGAGGGTGGGATTGCGGCGCTGGCGCTGGCCTCCGGTCAGGCGGCCTCGGCCTTCTCCGTGCTGGCTCTGGCGCGGGCGGGGGACAACATTGTCTCCTCCACCGACCTTTATGGCGGCACCTGGAATCTTTGGGCCAACACGCTGGCGCGGCAGGGCGTTTCCGTCCGCTTCGCCGACCCCTCCGACCCGGAGAGCTTTCGCCGCCTGACGGACGCGAAAACCCGCGCCTACTACGCCGAAACCCTGCCAAATCCCAAGCTCACGGTATTCCCCATCGCGGAGGTTGCCGCCATCGGGCGGGAACTTGGCATTCCGCTCATCATCGATAACACAGCGGCACCGCTGCTGGCACGGCCGCTGGAACACGGCGCTGCCGCCGTCGTCTACTCAGCCACCAAATACCTCGGCGGCCACGGCACCAGCCTGGGCGGCGTGATCGTCGATGGCGGAGATTTCGACTGGACCGCTCATCCGGAGCGGCAGCCGGCGCTGAACAGACCCGACCCCAGCTATCACGGTGCGGTCTGGACGGAGGTGGCCGCGCGGCATGGCATCGGCGCCTATGCGGCGCTCATTCGCAGCACGGTGCAGCGCGACCTTGGTGCGCCAATCTCGCCCTTCAACGCCTTCCTGCTGCTCCAGGGCATCGAAACCTTGGCGTTGCGTATTGAGCGCCATGCACGGAATGCCAGCGAGGTTGCGGCGTGGCTCACGAAGCAGCCGGGCATCTCCCGTGTCATCCACCCCTCGCTGCAAAGCGGCGAGGCAAAGGCGCGGGCCGAACGCTATCTGCGCGGAGGCCATGGCGGACTGGTGGGCTTCGAGCTGGAGGGGGGCGCCGAGGCCGGGGCGGCGTTTATCGACCGGCTGAAGCTGTTCTACCACGTGGCCAACATAGGAGATGCGCGCAGCCTCGCCATCCACCCGGCCACCACGACACATTCTCAGCTTTCTCCGGAGGAACAGGCCGCCTCGGGCGTTACACCCGGCTATGTCCGGCTTTCCGTGGGCATCGAGCACATCGACGATATTCTGGCTGATCTTGCTCAGGCCCTGGGCGGGGTACGGCTGCCCCTGGCGGCCGATTAACACGGGAGTGAGGCAGGCTATCCGCCAACCCGCCCGCAAGCCGCGCGAGCGGGATAGCTGCGTCAAAATGCGTGGCTATATGTCGCTCGGGCGGGCCATCTCTGGCCGCAGTGCCGGCTCCCCCGGTGTGGTGGGCAGCGTCCTCCGCGAAGGCGGCGCGGCGCCGCCAGTTTCCATCCACGCTATCGAAAAACGAAGGTCGCGACGAACCGCACGCCCCATTCAGCATAGGTGCTGGGTGCCTCCGGATAGTACCTCGCCTGAAGACCGAGATTGACAGGCAGTTCGCCGATTTTGACGAGCTGCGTGAAGCCACCTCCAATCGGAACCGTCCATTGGCGCGCTGTCCAGTCGTAGGTCGATTCCGAGGTGGCGATCAGGGAGAAGCCGCCTCCGAAGGTATAGGAGATGAATGGCTGCGCGAGTGTCTGATTGAGGCGCTCGCGCGTACCTCGGCTGCCGGAATCCGAGATATTCCAGAGATGATTGGCAAGCAGGCCGAAGGTCCATGCTCCCTTTTGCTGCACCGCTATGGCTGTCGGCCCAGCGCCCCACTGGCGGGAGCCCAGCTGGTCGTTAGTCGCTGTCGGGTACAGGAAGGCGGCTCCAAAGCCAACGGTGAGGCCGGGAGCCGATACACGAGGCGAGAGGAAAAAGCTCTGTGTAATATCGCCAAGGCCGTGTTCATGGTCCGGGAAATATCGCTCGGTGTGAGAGAAAGGAACGATTGTCCTCGTCACCAATGTCCAGTCATCGGTAAGCCTTATTGGGACGATAGGCTGGAAATTCACCGTGTAGTTGAAGCCGTCCCCGCTCGGGCCGCCATCAAAGTCAAAATTGTTCTGGAAAGGGACATTGATCAGCGCGGCAATGGGATTCTGGAGCTGCTGCGCCAGATGCGCATCGGAACCCTCTGGATGATGGCTTTGTGCCCCCGCTGTGCCTGACATGACCATCAGCAGCACCGCGGCAAGGGCGCCAAACCGTAAAGAAGGTGTCATTGCTCACGCCATTCCTACTTATCAATCCAGGGCTGATGCGTCCGATGCTTCTGTGCTGCTGGACCGCTACACCCCTTCCCTTAACCCTAAGCGGCTGTTTGCGGGCTCGACCATCAGGCAAATCCTGTACGAACCACAGGTAATCCTCGTGCTGGCGTGAGGGCCGCCGTCGCCGGTCTCGGGGCTCGTATCGGGCCAACAGCGACGTCGCCGGGCGCTCCCGGTGGACCGCCAGGCCAGGTCGGCCCGTCATGCGCCAGCACGTCACGGTCAGTTCCCGCTGGCCTTCCCCCGGCCGCCGCAAGATGGGCGCCGTGGTCTGCCCATCGGTCGCGGATCACGAACGGCCAGCTAAAGGCCGGGATGCACCCGTGAACATTCGCCTTGAAGACCCTGTCCGGCCGCTCGAAGGAGCAGGTCACAGGGCGGAGGATCCCGCGTTGCTATCGTGGTTGAGGGTTCTACCACGACAGGTGAAGGGCTCGGCTCCCTCCACCCAGTTGCGACGAGATGAAAGCTAGTCCGTAATGTGCCAGCTACCGTCGGCTCTACGGCACATTTTCAAAACAGCTTCTCTCTGACTCGACGCGCCGCGGGTCAAAAAGGAATATTTGACCTGACGGCAAGGCATTCCCCCTTCTTCGAGCACGCTCAGCAGGGAGACTTCACCTTGCGTGCCTGAGCGCGGATTCGACCATGGAACGGAATCCCCCGCACGCCCCGAATTCAAGAGGGACAGCGCTGCGGAGCGTTGGAGTTCCGAATCTTCGCGGGTCAGGGACGCCCCCTGGTCCGGGGACAGATATCCCCACTGGGCGTCGGCGGGAGGGCTGCCCAGTGCCAGGAATACGCTCAGAAGCATGAGCAGAGATCTGCGGCCATTGGCCGCAGGTATGGCTTTCGCAGGCAGGATGGCCTGGGCCATGATTCGACGGGTGACAGCCATCAGCGTCTCTCCGTTCGGAAGCGGGCCTGCTCAACTGCGGAAGCCTGACTGGCAGCGAAGGTAGGCGGCCACGGCGAGTGACCGCCATCCAGGGTTTCCCTGAGATTCTCCCGGGTTTACCCCTGGTCCAGCGAGAGGCGCACGACACCCCGGTTAAAGGCTTCCTGCGCGGGACGGAATGGCAGGAGCCGGCCGAGCGCGGCCGGCCCGCTCCCGGCATGGCACCTTGGAAAGCAGGTAAGGCGGCCCGCGCCAACAACATCGGCACAAGGTCGACAAGAGTCCCATCGAAGCTCTACGCAGCCCATTAGTCGCGGAATGAGGGCTGTCGGTGAAGGGCTGAGGCTCAGGCTCTTCCGTCAGCCAGTCGGCTCCGCAGCCTGCTGGATCGGAATGCGTTCGCTCATGCCAGACAGCTTGGTGAAACCCGGCACCGCCAGCGGCGGCTCAACCACAGCCAGGCCTTCGAGGTCACGCACGAGGCGGTGCGGCGGAAGCACACAGAGGTCCGAGTCCCTGAGGATATCGATGAGGAAGACAAAGCTGGGCACGGACGCAACCACGCGTCGTTGGCGCCCCTCCAGGGCCTTGTCGGTGGCTCCGCGGAACTGGGTGCCGTCATGCGACATGATCGCGTGATCCAGTCGACGGAAGGTGTCGAGGTCCAGCGAATGCGCGGCGGGGTGACCGGCTCTCATCGCATACGTAGCGCTCATCGAACAGCTTGCGCGCGCGCAGCGTGTCCGGCGCCATCTCCGGCGTGATCAGGGCCATGTCCACCGGCTGCACGGATACGCGGACAGCCGGTGCCTGCCGGCGCAGGCGGGTGAGAAAAGGCAGGATGACCACGCGCTGGGCATAGTCCGTTACGGCGATGCTGACGGTCAGGTCGGCCTTCGCGGGGTCGAAAGCTTCGGGCTGCAACAGCCCCCCGATCTCCCGCAAGGCGGCCTTGAATGGTTGTGCCATGGCCTCCGCACGCGGGGTCGGCAGGATGCCGCGTTGCGTGCGAACGAATAGCGGGTCCTGGAACGCTTCGCGCAAGCGCGGAAGCATCCCGCTGACGGCAGGTTGGGTCAGCCCGAGTTGGTGGGCGGCCCGCGTGACGGAGCGTGTCTCCAGCAGAGCATCAAGCGCCCTGAGAAGGCTCAGGTCGAGCGTTTTGACATCAGCCACGATGATGCCAGAGATACCCGGACCTTATTTTCCTTATATCTGGCCCCTCCTATCCTGGCCAGCTGAACGCCCTGCCCCCGAGGCGGCGTCGAACCCGATGATCAACGGCCATCAGGAATGGTTGGCCGGGCTTGTCGCCGCCGCGCGGAGTGCCAAGGACTAATCCCTTTGCGAATGTTGCCTGCCGTCAGCATCGGAAATGGGGCGCAGATGAACGGCATGGCCGCAAGAGCGGAACTGTGCCCTCAGCGATCCAGGCCTGGAGGCTGGGGGGTGCCCTCTTCTGGCCGTTCCTCGTCCTCGATCTGCGCCTTGGCCAGGTGCCAGAAGTCCTCGGCCCTGCCTTCGGGCATGCCGGATTCCACCCAAAGAGTGTAGGCCCGTGCTTCGATCTGCGCGTGACGTTCGGTGTCGTCGCTCATGGCTTGGTTCCCTGAAGGACGGGCGGGATGTGCCCACACGGATAACCCGCAAGCGCGACGAAAGTGTCTAACGGGCAGCGGCACGGCGTAGCAGGCAGACAGGGTGCGGAGTCGCCTGTCGGCGGCCACAGGCACGGGCCGCGCAGCGGGGAGAAGTTCGGATAAGATTTGCAGAGGTCATCGTCCGGCCCGAGGATGAGCCGCATGCCCACGCCGGCGACCTCGAGGGCCATTTCCTGCGGATGACCGTTTGGACAATCGTGAAAGCTGCACGAAACTGGAAACTCTCGAGCCATCTGGATCGCACGGCCTGCCTGAGAGCACTACTCGTTGACCGGAATAGAGCGAGCCGCGGCGCGCGAAGACCACCGGAAAGCGGTACTGTTGAGGCAGCCACCGCAAACCGGTTGCGCCGCGCAAGGGGAGGATCGTCATCTCCGGAGCAGGCTTGCTCTGTTGGAAGAAGCACGGATGGATACCGGTGCGATCTTCACCCGGCATGCGGTGCAGCACGGGTTGAAGGCCTAATAACAGCTTCTGTTCTCCGGGGGAAATTTCCCTGGAAACCGCGAACAACTCGCACGAGAGGATTGCGCCCCGCTTGGGCCATGCCGTGAAGCGCGACGCGCGGCTAGCGGCCGCAGCCTGAGCGCTATTGTGCAGCGCTTCAGGGGGATGCCTCTCTCTCTCTCTCTCTCTCTCTCTCTCTCTTTAGGAAGGCTGCGCATCCACGAAGGTGGGCTGATGCTCGACAGGGAAACTCACGGACCGTGCGATGAAGCACATCTCGTGGGCCTTGTGGTGTAAGGCTTCCGCCCGGGCCCTGTCCGAAGCCAGGGCGAGTGAAACCCGAGGGCGGAGAACAACCCGGGTGAACTGCCCCGCGCCGCTGGCCTCTTCTACCATTGTCCCTTCCGCGTCGTCCTCGTAAGCGGTCACGACAATGCCCGCCTGGGCGCAGAGGCCGAGATACCAGAGCTTATGGCAGGCTGAGAGGGAGGCCAGGAGCAACTCCTCAGGGTTCCATCTGGCTGGGTCGCCCCGAAAGCTCGGATCTGACGAGCCTTCGATGTCCGGCTTTCCGCAAGCCAGGATGCTGTGGGACCGGCTGTAGGCCCGGTACGAGACCGTCCTCTGCCCCGTGTTCCCCGTCCAGATCACCTTCACGCCGTAGGCGTGCTGCTTATCAGCCATGGCCACCTCCGAATTGGATACATGTTGCCAATTCTGTCGGGACAGTTCAAGTTCACCCTCGGAGGTGATGTTCATGCTGAAGGCACAGACGACCCAGGACCTGATCGTGGAAGCCCTGCGGGCAGACATCACGGCGGGCCGGATCCGGCCAGGTTCTCCGCTGCGCCAAGAGGATCTCGCGGGCCGGTTCGAGGTCAGCCGCATCCCGATCCGGGAAGCGCTGCGGCGCCTGGAAAGTGAAGGCCTTGTCCGTGTCTTCCCGAACCGGGGAGCCTTCGTCGTCCAGCTTTCGCCGGCCGAGATCCGGGAGATCACCGACCTGCGGGTCATGGTGGAAGGCGACCTGATCTTCCGCGCCGTCCCGTGCCTGACTGACAAGGCGCTGGCTCGCATCGCCGAGACGCTGGAGGCCGCGGAACGAACCGCTGCAACCTCCGCCTGGGTCGAAGGCGACCGGGCCTTCCACATAAGCCTCTACGCACCGGCGGAGCGCCCGCGCCAGCTCGGCTTGGCAATGTCCTTGCGGACGGAAGTCGAGCGCTACGAAGTGCTCTACCAGCAGCTTCCGGCTGATCGTCCGGCTTGGCTGCGTGACCACCGGGCCATCGCCGACGCCTGCTTCAGACGTGATGCGGAAGCGGCCCGTTCCTGTGTGGCGGAGCACGTTGCTTCAGCGGGAGCGTTCCTCATCAACGCCCATGAAGCCAAGCTGGGGAAATAACCATCGCCGCTGGATGATCAGAAGCGGATGTCGGGCGCCGACTGCTCGCTTACCGATCCTCCGGGGTGTGGGCAGCCGGGGTGCGCTCAGCGCTGCTCGCTCTCGTCCCGGCCGCTGATGCTCACTCATACCGGGGCGAGACGCGCACGACCGCGCAGCAACAACGTTGCCACAATCAGCACATTCGCCGCGTTCCAGGCGACGCCATTCAGAAATGCGGCGGCGTAGCTGCCCGTGGCGTCGAAGATGACGCCGGAAAGCCACCCGCCCAGTGCCATGCCGACCAGGGTCGCCATAAGCACCATGCCGACCCGCATTCCGGCTTCCGAAGCCGGAAAATTCTCCCGCACGATCACCGCATAAGAGGGCACGATGCCGCCCTGGACCAGGCCGAAGAGCGCTGACAGCATATAAAGCGAAGCAAGCTCATCGAAGAACAGGAACAGCGACAGCGCCAAACCTTGCATCGCGGACCCCAACATCAGCGCGCGGAGCCCACCGATCCGGTCGGCGATGAGGCCGAAGGCGAGGCGGGAGACAATGCCGCAGGCGAGCATCACTGAGAGCATTTCCGCTCCCCGTGCGACGCCGTAGCCGAGGTCGCCGCAATAAGCGACGATATGCACCTGAGGCATCGCCATCGCAACGCAGCAGGCCACGCCAGCAGCGGAAAGGATCGCCGTGAGACCGGCGCGGGAGAATCCCAAAGGTCTGGCCTCCCCCGGACTGCTCGGGAGGCCGCTACGCTGCGATCCTGGCGCCCGCGCGCGTAGCGCCAGTGAAAGAGGCAGCATTGTCACGAGGCAGATGGCACCGACGGCCAGATGGGCCGTGCGCCACCCATACGCTCCGATCAGCCAGCTCAGAACGGGTGGCCAAACGGCGCCCGCCAGATAGTTGCCCGACGCCGCAATTGCGACCGCAATGCCACGCCGCCGCCGAAACCACAGGGAGGCATCGGCCATGAGCGGCGCGAATGCCGCAGAGGCACCGAGCATTCCGATCAGCACACCCTGCGCCAGGGTATAGAAGGTGAGGCTCGGCGCCAGCCCGGCAAGAACATATCCACCCGCCAGCATCAATGTCGCACCAAGCAGCGGCTTCATTGGGCCGAACCGGTCGGTGAGGCGACCCATCAAAATGCCGCCTGCTCCAAAGCCGAGCATGGTGAGCGTGTAGGGCAGCGAAGCGGCGCCGCGCGATACGCCGAATTCGGCCTGCACATAGGGCAATGCCACGATAACGGACCACATCCCCACTCCGCCGAGTGTCGAGAGCGCCACGATCGCGCAGAGCCGCACCCAGGCGGCCGGCGAATCCAGCAATTGATCCTGGATCATGTCTTGCGCACAGAACGGGTCGGAGGGGCGCAGCTCGTCATAATGACCCTCCCATGGTGGAAAACGGGCCAGCCCTTAAACAACGATCGCTGTCCGCGGTCAGCCATGCGAGTGAGCCGAAAGCTTCGAGGCCATGTCCGTGCCGCGCGGGCCGGGGCTTCTTGAAACAGCTTTTCTGCTGGCGCCCCACATTTGTTCGGGGAGGAAGCCGTGCGTGCCGAGGCCCCTGGCTACAACCGTGGACACCCCCGAGCCTCCCTTTTCCTGAGATCGTTTTACGCCAGGTACATGCACCGGGGCTTAGTCTGGCGCGAGAAAGCGGTCAGCACCAGCACTGTAGTGGCGAAGCGGTTCAGCGAGCTGCGCTGCGGGACACCGGATGTTCAGCACATCCGGCCTCCCCCAACTGCTCGATCAGCACCGCCCTGGTATGGAGCGGGATGGTTGTCCCAACCTAGGGCGCGCGCACCCGTACCGGCCGGGTCACGGCGCAGCCGCCTCCATCTCGAAGGTAACGAGTTCCGTTCCTTCCTCCACCATCTCCTCGGCCTGGTGGTGCACACTCTCGACGCGTCCGTCCATCGGCGCCCGCATCGTCAGCTCCATTTTCATCGCCTCGATCACCACCAGCGGCGCGTTCTTCGCCACCATCTCGCCTGGCTGCACCAGGACACGGCTGATCCGGCCGGGGACAGGCGCCCTGACCCGGTCGTTCCCCGCCGTTTCCGTTCGCGGCGGCGCCAGCGGATCGATGCGGTGCAGCATGTGGTTGCGGCCGTTCAGCACAACCACCAGTTCCGCCCCCCGCCTCACGACCCGCAGCCGCCGGGAGACGCCTTCCAGCAGCAGCAAGAGCCCCGCCTCATCCTCGGCCAGCTCCGCCTCCACAAGGCCCCCGGGCAGATCGAGCCGAAAGCGCCCCTCGCCCAGCGGATAAGCGCGGATGGTGACCGGCTGGTCATCGCCTTGGCGAAAGTGCAGGTCCTGGTAGCCTTCCCCATTCATCCGCCAGGCATCGGCCTCCGCCCAAGGGGACCAGCGGTCGCCGCTGTCGCGGGCCTGTGCCTGCATCTCCGCCTGCTGGTCCCGTAGCGTGACGAGAACTGCCGCCGCCCAGGCGAAGGCCTCATCGGGCCCCGCTGCCGGTGCCGCGGGCAGGAGGTCGCCCGCGTGGCGTGCGATGAAGCCCGTGTCCAGCTCCGCCGCCGCGAAGGCCCGGTGACCAGCGATGGCGCGGAGCAACTCCAGATTGGTTTGCGGCCCGACCACCTCGTACTCCGCCAGCGCGGCGGACAGGCGACGCACGGCGGCGGCGCGGTCCTCCCCCCAGACGATCAGCTTGGCGATCATCGGATCATAGTTCGGCGTGATGGTGTCTCCCTGCCGGACGCCGGTGTCCACACGCACATGGCCCGGCACCTCCCCAGGCTGGCGCAGATGGACGAGGGTGCCGACGGCGGGCATGAAGTCGCGCGCGGGGTCCTCGGCGTAAATGCGCGCCTCGATGGCGTGGCCCTGGATGCGGAGCCTGTCCTCCCGCACCGGCAGGGGCTCCCCTGCGGCGACGCGGAGCTGCCATTCCACCAGGTCCAGCCCTGTCACCATTTCCGTGACGGGGTGCTCCACCTGCAGACGAGTGTTCATCTCCATGAAGTAGAAGGCATCGCCTTCCGCGATGAACTCCACCGTGCCGGCGCCGACATAGCCGACCGCTCGCGCGGCGGCGACGGCGGCCTCGCCCATGGCTTTGCGCCGCGCCGGGTCCATGCCGGGTGCCGGCGCTTCCTCGATCACCTTCTGGTGCCGCCGCTGGATGGAGCAGTCCCGCTCGAACAGCGAGACGGTGTTGCCGAAGCTATCGGCGAAAACCTGAATCTCGATGTGCCGAGGCCGGGTGAGATACTTCTCGATCAGCACGCGATCATCGCCGAAGGAGGCGAGCGCCTCGCGCTTCGCGCCCTCGATCGCGGCCTCGATCTCCTCCGGCCCGCCGACCACGCGCATTCCCTTGCCGCCGCCGCCGGCCGAGGCCTTGACCAGCACGGGATATCCGATCCGCGCCGCTTCCCGCGCCAGCAACGGCAGATCCTGTGCCTCGCCATGATAGCCCGGCACCAGGGGCACGCCGGAGCGCTCCATCAGCGCCTTGGACTCGGCCTTGGACCCCATGGCGCGAATGGCCGCGGCAGGCGGGCCGATGAACACGATACCGGCCTCCGCGCAGGCTGCCGCGAAATCGGCGTTCTCCGACAGGAAGCCATAGCCTGGATGGATGGCCTCGGCGCCGGAGCGGCGTGCGACCTCCAGGATACGCTCGCCCACCAGATAGCTCTGCCGCGCGGCGGCGGGTCCGATCGGCCAGGCCTCGTCGGCCAGGCGGGCGTGCCGGGCGCCGGCATCCGCCTCGGAGTAAACGGCGACCGTCGCGATGCCGAGCCGCTTCGCGGTCGTCATCACCCGGCAGGCGATCTCGCCACGATTGGCCACCAGGATCTTACGGAACATGCGGGTCTCCCTCATCGGCTCCGCCTCACATCCGGAACATGCCGAAGCGCGTTTCCGCGATGGGCGCGTTGAGGCTGGCCGACAGGCCGAGCGCCAGGACCCGCCGCGTATCCGCCGGGTCGATCACCCCGTCATCCCAGAGCCGGGCACTGGAGTAATAAGGGTGCCCCTGCCGCTCGTACTGCTCCCGGATCGGCGCCTTGAAGGCTTCCTCCTCCTCGACCGACCAGGCGCCGCCGCGGCCCTCGATGCCGTCGCGCCGCACGGTGGCCAGCACGGAGGCCGCCTGCTCTCCGCCCATCACCCCGATGCGGGCATTGGGCCACATCCAGAGGAACCGAGGGGAGTAGGCGCGGCCGCACATCCCATAATTGCCCGCGCCGAAGCTGCCGCCGATGATGATCGTGAATTTGGGCACCGCCGAGGTTGCCACCGCCGTCACCATCTTGGCGCCATCCTTGGCGATGCCGCCCGCCTCGTATTTCCGCCCGACCATGAAGCCGGTGATGTTCTGCAGGAACACCAGCGGAATGCCGCGCTGGGAGCACAGCTCGATGAAGTGCGCACCCTTCAGCGCGGATTCCGAAAACAGGATGCCGTTATTGGCAACGATGCCGACGGGATAGCCCCAGACATGGGCGAAGCCGCAGACCAGCGTCGGGCCGTAAAGGCGCTTGAACTCGTCGAACTCGCTGCCGTCAACCAGGCGCGCGATGACCTCCCGCACGTCATAGGGCGTGCGCGGATTGGCCGGAACCACGGCGTAGAGTTCCTCGGCCGCGTAACGCGGCGGCACGGGCTGGCGGCATGCCAGGGAAGGCGCCTTCACATTGTTCAGGTTGGCCACCACACGGCGGGCGATGCCAAGCGCGTGGGCATCGTTCTCCGCGAAATGATCGGTGACGCCGGAGACACGGCTATGGACATCCGCACCGCCCAGCTCCTCGGCCGGGACGATCTCGCCAGTCGCCGCCTTCACCAATGGCGGCCCCGCCAGGAAGATGGTGCCCTGGTTTCGCACGATGATGCTCTCATCGCACATCGCCGGCACATAGGCGCCACCAGCGGTGCAGGAGCCCATCACCACCGCGATCTGCGCGATGCCCTGGGCCGACATGTTGGCCTGGTTGAAGAAAATCCGCCCAAAGTGGTCGCGGCCCGGAAAGACCTCGTCCTGGTTCGGCAGGTTCGCCCCGCCGCTATCCACCAGATAGATGCAGGGAAGCCGGTTCTGCTGCGCGATCTCCTGTGCCCGCAGATGCTTCTGCACCGTGACGGGGAAATAGGTGCCGCCCTTCACCGTGGCGTCGTTCGCCACGATCATGCATTCACGCCCCGCCACGCGCCCGATGCCGGTGATGATGCCCGCCGAGGGAACCTCTCCTCCATACATCCCATGCGCGGCGAGTTGCCCGACCTCGAGAAAGGAAGAGACGGGATCGATCAACGCACGGATACGGTCCCGCGGCAGCAGCTTGCCGCGCGCGACATGCCGGTCCCGCGACGCCTGCCCACCACCGAAGCGAACCTTCTCGGCTTGCGCGCGAAGGTCTTCAACCAGGGAGCGCATCTGGGCCGAGTTCGCGGCATAATCCGGCGATCGCGCTTCCAGCTCCGTCTGCAGTACGGCCATCAGCCCCTCCCCGCCGTTGCAGTCATTTCCGCGTTCCTCTGTCGATGACGCCACGTTCACTCAGATCCTGGATCTTTTCGTCGGAGTAGTTCAACTCGCGCCGCAGGATATCCGCCGTGTGCTGCCCCAGCACCGGCGGCGCGACCAGCGGCGCCTGTGAGCTGCCGGGGAATTTCAGGGGCCGCCCCAGCACATGCATCGCGCCCAGGCGTTCGTGCTGTACCTCCACCAGCATGTCCCTTGCCTTGGCATGAGGGTGCGCCAGCGCCTCCCGCACGCCCAGCACCGGCGCATGGGGGATGTCGTGCGCTTCCAGAATGCGCTGCCATTCGGCGACGTTCCGCGTACGGGTGATGGCGGCAATCCGTGGCTCGATCTCGTCCCGGCGCTCCCGCCGCTGCGCCATGGTGGCCAGCCCGGGGTCTCCGCCGAGGTCCTGGCAGCCCAGCGCCTCACACAGGCGCGGCCAGAAGTGATCCGCCAGGCAGGCGATGACGATGGCCCCGTCCGCCGCGGGAAAGGAGTCGTAAGGCACCACGCTCGGATGCGCTGATCCCATGGGCTGCGGGTTCTGCCCCGTGATGAAGGCGAGCTGCGACAGATAGCCCAGCAGCGACATGGTGCCGTCATAGAGGCTAGCATCGACCAGCCTCCCGCGCCCCGTTGCCGAGCGCTCATGCAAGGCGGCCAGGATGCCAAGGGCGCCGAAGATACCACCGGACATGTCGCCGATCGGCAGCCCCAGCTTCACCGGCGGCCCGCCCATGGCGCCGTTCACGCTCATGACGCCCGTCATGGCCTGCGTCACAATATCGAAGGAGGGCGCCCCGGCCAGCGGCCCCGTCAGCCCGAAACCGCTGATCGCGCAGTAGATCAGCCGGGGATTGATCGCCATCAGCGCCTCCGCACCGAGGCCGAGGCGCTCCATCACGCCCGGGCGGAAGTTCTCGATCAGCACGTCCGCACCGGCAACCAGCCCACGCAGGATCTCCGCGCCCTCCGGCTCCCGCAGATCCACGACAAGGCTGCGCTTGCCGCGGTTCAGCGCCAGGAAGTAGTGGCTCTCCCCTTCCAGAAAGGGCGCGAAGCCACGTGTCTCGTCGCCACGCCCGGGCGCCTCCAGCTTCAGCACCTCGGCGCCGAGATCGGCCAGGAACTGCGTTGCCAGGGGGCCGGCCAGGACACGCGTCAAATCCAGCACCCGCAGCCCCGCCAACGGCCCTTTCCAATCCGTGGCCTTGTCCGCGACAGCACCGGCCTGCTGCATCGGTTGATCCATGACGCCCTCCTCCCGCACCCGCCTACTGCGCAGTCAGACCCAAATTCCGCACGATCGGCTCCCAGATGGCGCGGTCGCGCCGCATGAGCGCCGCCAGGTCGGCGGGCGTGCCTCCCAAAGGATCAGCGCCATCCTGCACCATCGCGGCGCGGATCGCCTGATCATCGAGCGCCGTATTCACCGCTCTATTCAAGACCTGGACGATCGGTGCCGGCGTGCCACGCGGGCCATACAAAGCGTTCCAGGCCTCGAGCGCCACATCCACCCCGGCCTCCTTAAGCGTCGGCAACTCCGGCAGGGATTCCGTGCGCTTCTCGGTGGAGATGGCAATTGCCGTGACCTGCCCCTGGCGGATCGGGCCCAAGGCGGCGGTGATCGTGTCGATGGAAGCCTGCACATCATTGCGCAGGAGGCCCGTAAGAGCTTGGCCGCTGCCATTGTAAGGCACTGCCAGCAGATCCACGCCGGACTTGTCCCGGATCATCTGCAACAATACGCGCGCCGTCGTGCTGGGGCAGCCGACCGAGATCTGGCCGGGCCGCTGTTTCGCCGCTTCGATCAGGTCTCCGACGCTGTCGTAGCGGCTGCTCTTGCTGGTGCTGAGAACCATGCCGAACCGGAGCACGCCCGCGATCGGCTCGAAGTCCTTGACTGGGTCGAAGCCGAGCGACGCATAGACGAATTCATTGCCCGCATGGGTGCCGTTGGTGCCCCAGAGAAGGGAATATCCGTCCGGCTCGGTACGCGCGGCCGCGGCGGTGCCGATATTTCCACCCGCGCCGACACGGTTCTCGATCACGAAGGTCTGGCCTAACTGCTTGTGAAAATTCTCGGCGAAGCGCCGGGCGAACACATCGGAACCCTGGCCGGCGGCATAGGGCACGATGACCCGAACAGGCCGGGTGGGATAGGCCTGCGCGCTGGAACCGCGCGCAAAGATGCTCATTCCTGCCGCCAGCGCGAGCGGCCCAGCAAGTACGGTCCTCCTGTGCATGACGTGTCTCCCCTGCTTTCTGTTTTGTTTTTTTCTAGGCGAAGAGCCGGGGACGTTCCGCCCCCGGGTAGTGTAACACAGGCGCTCCGCCTGGAGCGCCTTTACTTCAGGCGCCGCGGCTCGGCAGCGCGACGACACCGGTGCCCAGCACCGACAACTCGCCGTCCTGGTTGACGGCCTGCTGCTCGATATCCACGAGATGGCGGCCGCCTTCCACGCGCTTGCCGGTCACCTTGCCGTCGATGAACAGCAGGTCGCCTTCCGGGTTGTGGCGGCGAAGCTTGCTGGTAGCCCGCACCAGGAAGCCGTCATCGCCCATCCAGTTGGTCATGTGATGGGTGAGCCAGGAGCAGCGTTCCGGCCCGTAATCATAGGCGCCGGGCGCGCCGACCATCAGCGCCATCTCCGGCTCCCAATGCACGCGCTCGGGGCAGTCAGGGATGCCGAAACGGTTCTTGATGCCAAGACCGGGATGGTTGCGAATCTGCCGCCATGCCAGCTTGTTGGCACGGATGTAGAGGCCGCCCCAACCCTGGGCGAAGGCGACGAAGCCAGTCACCGTCATCGGCCCCTTGGCCATGGTGGGCAGCGCATCGCCCACCTGCACATCCTCCCAGTAGCGCGGAGTGGCGCCGCGCACTTCCTCAGCCTCATAAAGCTTGTAGACGCGGTCCAGCTCCTCCTCGGTGTAGACACGAGGCGGCTTGTTCTTCACGTCGCGATACTTCGTGCCCTGCTCGCGCGCGGCGTCGCGATCGGTACGGAAGCACCAGCTCTCGGCCTCGGCTACCTTGTCGCCGCCATCTCCATAGAAGTCGACATGGTATATCTGGCGGATGGCGCGGCCGGCGAAGTCGGTCTCGTGCTCCACCAGGTCAGCCAGATGCGCCTCGGTGCGGATGGTCTCGTTGCGACGCACCCAGCGGTGCCAACGCCAATCGGCACCCGACCACATGGCATGCACGCCCGGCAGGCCGCCTACATAGCCGGAGATGATGCGGCTGGTGGTGAACAGGAAGCTCGGCAGCGCCACGATGCCGCCCAGCGTGCTGCGCTCAGCATAAGCCGGATCGCACCACAGCGGGTTGTCGTCGCCGATGCCGTGAGCGTAATGGCGGATGCCGTCCCGTGTTGCCTCGTAGTTCCAGGGCTCGGCGGTGTTCTCGATAGGTTTGCCGATGCGGGTACGCAGATCGTCGAGCGCCTCCTGCGTGATCCTGGGAAAGTGTCGGGTGCCCGGTTGCTCCAGTGTGGATACCGACATACGTGTTCCTCCGTTCATCCTGCTGTTCAGGCGACCACGCGATGCGCAGCTTCGGCGTCGCGGATGGCCTTGCGATTGATCTTGCCCGCTGGTGTCTTCGGCAGTTCGGTCACGAAGGCGACCTGACGCGGGTATTCATGCTGGCTCAGTCGCTCCCGGGTGAAGTCCTGCAACTCGCGCACAAAGAGATCGTCGCCTGGCCGAGGACTGACCACGAAAGCTTTCACCACCTGTCCGCGGACCGGGTCAGGCACACCGATGGCGGCAGCTTCCCGGATGTCCGGATGCTGCATCAGCACGTCCTCGATCTCGACCGCACTCATGGTCCAGCCAGCGGAAATGATGACGTCATCGGCCCGGCCCGCATGGTAGAAATAGCCTTCCTCGTCCACCTTCCCGAGATCTTTGGTGGGCACCCACTCGCCACGGCGCAGCAGGCGGATCTCGCCGATCTCGCCCGGCGCGGCAGGCGTGCCGTCCGGCCGCTGCACCTGCACCTTCAACCCCGGAACCGCCTTGCCCAGGGAGCCAGGCTTCACTGTGAAATCCTGCGCACCGGGATAATTGACCAGCGCCACGCCGACCTCGGTCGTGCCGTACATGCTGCAGGCGGGCACGCCGAAGGTCTCATCAATGAAGCGCAGCGTTTCGGCGTCGATCGGCTCACCCGTATAGGACAGCTTGCGGATGGCGAAGCGGAAGTCGCCCGCGGCGCCACTCGTGCGCATCATGCGGTAATGGGTGGAGGCCGCGGACAAGTTGGTGATGCCGTAATCCTGCAGCGCCCGCATCAGCCTGACGGCATCGAAGCGCCCGGCATAGGTACCGGTGGTCACGCCCATCGCGAGCGGGGCCAACGTCCCGTGAGCAAGCCCGTGTCCCCAGGCCGGGGATGAGGGGCAGAAAAACTCGTCCCCCGGGCGGATGCCTGTGCCGTACAGCGCCGCCAGCATCAGCACCACCACCGAACGGTGCGTGTGCTTCACCGCCGCAGGCAGTTCCCGCGTGGTGCCTGATGTGTACTGGAAGAGCGCCAGGTCATCCGCCCCGGTGTCCGACTTGTACACGGCCGGGAAGCTCGTCAACGACGCCATGAAATCGGCATCGACAACTACCGTTTCCGTACCCGCGATGCCCGTGGCGGTGGGCGCCTTCTCCGCATTGGTCAGCAGGACGCGTGGGGAACAGTCCACCACCCTGAGGCGCACGCCCTCCGGCCCGAACAGGGTGAACAGCGGTACCGCGATGGCTCCGCACTTCATGGCGCCAAACATCGCGGCATAGAAGGGCAGCGACGGGTCCAGCATCACCGCCACGCGGTCCCCCGCCCGAACGCCGCGTTCCCTCAGCCAATGTGCGATGCGGGAAGATGCTTCAGAGATGGCTTGGAAGGTGATGAGTTCGTCGCGGCCGTCAGCGTGCGCCACGCGCACCGCCAGGCGGTCCGGGTCCGCCGCATGCCGGTCTATGCATTCGTGAGCGATGTTGAAGCGTGACCGGTCGCCATCGAAGAAGTCCCAAAGCCGCTGGGGCGTGAAATGGGCCTGCGCGAAGGCATAGTCACAGCTATCGGCGAGCCGTGTCATTGGACCTTGTCTCCCTCGGCTTTGAGCCGTTGGCGCATTCAGACCAGCGTGCGCGTATGTTGTCAAATAGATTCATCTGTTGTACAGATACAAAATGACAACACATTCGGACCGGCCCCTGCCCTCCTCCCCGTCTGACTCCATCCGTGCTGTGCCCGCGGTCACGCGGGCTGTTGCCATCATGCGGATGCTGTCGCGCAGCGAGACTCCGCTCGGCGTGCAGGCCATAGCGAAGGCGCTGGGAATCGTGCCGAGCACCTGCCTGCATATCCTGCGCGCTCTGGTCGCGGAGGAGATGCTGATGGTTGACCCCGCGACCAAGCGCTATGCGCTGGCCAGCGGGGTCGTCGCGCTGGCGCGGGGCATGCTGCGGAACGATCCGTTCAGCAATCTCGCCCAGCCCGTGTTGGACCGGCTGGCCGCCGAGTACGGCACGACAGCCATCGGCGTGGAGGCCGCGGGGCTGGACCACATTGTGGCTCTTGCCATTGCCCGGCCCAGTCAGGCGCTGCGCCTGCAGGTGGATGTGGGAAGCCGCTATCCCGCCTTGATCAGTGCGACAGGGCGTTGCATCGCGGCTTTCGGAGGCCATTCCTCACAGGAGCTGGAGCGGCGCTTCCACAAGCTACGCTGGGAGGACCCTCCCACCCTGGAACAGTGGCGCGCCGACGTTCATGCGACGCAGCAGAGCGGTTATGCCGTTGACGAAGGGCGCTACATCGCGGGCGTGACGGTGATCGCGGCGCCAGTGATGCTGCGCGGCCGCCTCTCGCATTCCCTTGTCCTTGTGGGCGTGAGCGAGCAACTTCGCCGCCAGGGCTTCACGGCGGTCGGCACGGCGCTGCGGGAAGAAGCCGCTGATCTCTCGCGGCGGCTCCAGGGCCTCTAAGCGACGTTCCGTTCGCATCTGACCCGGCGGCATTCAGTTGGCCGGCCTTGCTGACCCGGGCGCGTCCCGCAGCGATACCCGGACGCTGGTAGCTCGCCGGGGGCGGGCATCGTTTCCATCGGCTCTCGGCGCATGTCTCGCCATAGCTGTGACTTCACTTTGCTCAGAGCGTGCAACCAATGCCTGCGCCGGCGCGTCCACTCCATGGCTTACGCTCGTGGGCGGAGCCCGGGGGTTGCCGTGGGCAGACGTGCTGTTGACATGGATAAGCGTTGGGCCGCGCTCAGCACCCTGCTGCTGGCACTTTCCTTGTTGGGGGGATGCCGCGTGGAGAACCGTGAGACACGTCTGGATCCTCCTCTGGCGGAGGCGCTCGATCATATCGCGCTGATGCCAAATGGCATTGGAGGCACTCCGCCTGAAATCTACACCATCATGGGGAAACCTTACCGGACGAGCTCCTTCCATCTGTCCCAAGGCAAGCGCCTCTATGAATGGTTCGGCTGCCAGGCTTGCCATGGGGACGGGCAAGGAGGGAACGCGCCCTCGCTCATCGACGGATGGTGGAATTACGGGCCTGACCTGACCAGCATCTATGCCTCCATCCGCGATGGCCGTCCTGGCGGCATGCCCGCTTTCCGCAACCGGCTGACCAATGAGCAGATCTGGCAACTGGCCGGCTATGTGCAGGTAATGGGCGCCTATAGCCCCCCCTCTGCCGCGCCCGGCCGCAGCGACAGGCCGCAAACCCGCCCGGCCGAGAACCGGGCGCCTGCGGCGTCCGCGCCGTTGCGGTAGGCGGGCATGCGGCGGCGGATTTTGCTGGTATCGGCTGCGCTGACCGCTTGCAGCGGTTGCTCTGGCTGGCAATCGGCGCTGGACCCGCAAGGCCCCGCCGCCGCCTCACTGGACCGGCTGTTGCTCGGCTTTGTCCTTGTTCTGGGTGGCATCTGGCTCTGCGTCATGCTGGTGCTGGCGGCCGGCCTCTGGCGCCGCGCGGCGGCAACCCCCGGTACCGCGCGGCGGCGCTCCGCCTGGGCGGTGGGGGGAGCCTGCGCCGCCACGGTGCTGGTCGTCAGCGGGCTGACCCTGGCCAGCTATCTGGCCTCCCGCGCGGCTCCACTTGGGCAGGACGAGCCCTTGGTCATTCGCGTGCGTGGGCTGCAATGGTGGTGGGAGGTCGTTTATCCCGGCGCGGATGGGCAGGATCTGGTCACGGCGAACGAAATCCATATCCCGGTCGGCCGCCCGGTGCGGATAGAGCTTTCGGCGGCGGACGTCATTCATTCCTTCTGGGTGCCGAACCTTGCCGGGAAGCAGGACATGATCCCGGGACGGGACAATGTGCTGACCTTCACGGCCTGGGAAGCCGGCACCTATCGTGGCCAGTGCGCCGAATTCTGCGGCATGCAGCACGCCCGCATGGCCTTTCTGATCGTGGCCGAATCCCAGGAGAGCTTCGATCGCTGGCGCGCCGCGCAGGAGGCGGAAGCCGCCGCGCCCGCCGGAGAGGAAGAAGCCAGGGGGCGCCAGGTGTTCGAGCAGAAGCCCTGCGGCGCTTGCCACACCATACGGGGCACGGAGGCCCGCGGCACCACGGGCCCCGATCTGACGCACATCGCCTCCCGGCAATATCTGGCCGCTGGCGTGCTGCCAATGACACGGGGCGCCCTTGCTGCCTGGACAGCCGATCCGCAGACGATCAAGCCGGGGAACAACATGCCGCTGGTGCCACTGACGGCAGCGGAACTTCAGGCGGTCTCCGCCTGGCTGGCAAGCCTGCGATGAACACCATGCCCCAGCCCGATCAGCGCGATGCCAGCCTGGAAGATGCGCGGCTGGACATCATGCTTCGCCAGGTATGGGATACACCGCGCGGCCTGTGGGGTGCGTTGGCCACGGTCGACCACAAGGTCATCGCGCGGCGATATATCATCACCGCCTTTGTGTTCCTGGCCTTTGGCGGCGTGCTGGCGCTGTTGATGCGCTGGCAGCTGGCACGGCCCGAAGGGCAGTTGCTGGGGCCCGATGTCTATAACCAGGCCTTCACCGTCCATGGCACCAGCATGATGTTTCTCTTCGCTGTGCCTGTCATGGAGGCCATGGCGGTCTATCTGGTGCCGCTGATGGTGGGCACACGCAACATCGCCTTCCCTCGGCTGAACGCCTTTTCCTACTGGATGTACCTCGTCGGCGGCATCCTGCTCTGGGGCGCCTTCATCGTCGATCTGGGCCCGGATATCGGCTGGTTCGCCTATGTGCCGCTGGCCGGGCCGCAATACGGCATCGGCAAGCGCGTGGACATCTGGGCGCAGATGATCACGTTCACCGAGATCTCGGCGCTCGCGGTCGCTGTCGAGATTGTGGTGACGGTGCTGAAGCAACGCGCGCCCGGCATGTCGCTGGACCGCATTCCGCTATTCGTCTGGGCGATGTTGGTAACGTCCTTCATCGTCATCCTGGCAATGCCGGCCGTGATGGTGGCGAGTACCTCCCTGATCCTGGATCGTCTGGTCGGCACGCATTTCTTCAACCCCGCGGAAGGCGGAGACGTGCTGCTGTGGCAGCATCTGTTCTGGTTCTTTGGCCACCCGGAGGTCTACATCATCTTCCTGCCGGCAGTGGGCATGATCTCCGCCATGCTGCCGGCTTTCGTACGCCGCCCGGTCTTCGGCTATATACCGATGGTATTGGCGCTGGTGGGTACAGGCATCCTCTCCTTCGGGTTGTGGGTGCATCACATGTTCACCACCGGCCTGCCACGTCTGGGCGAGAGTTTCTTCACGGCGTCCAGCATGGCCATCGCGGTGCCCAGCGGCATCCAGATCTTCTGCTGGCTGGCAACCATCTGGTATGGCCGTCCCGTCTATCGCGTGCCCTTCCTGTTCATCCTGGCCTTCTTCTTCACCTTCATCATCGGCGGCATGACGGGCGTGATGGTTGCTTCCGTGCCGCTGGATACGCAGTTGCACGACAGCTACTTCGTCGTCGCGCATTTTCACTACGTGCTGGTGGGCGGCGCGGTGTTTCCCCTGCTCGGTGCCGTCTACTACTGGTTTCCGAAATTCACCGGCCGGATGATGAGCGAGCGTATCGGCCGGTGGGTCGCCGGGTTGCTGTTTGTCGCGTTCAACTTCACCTTCTTTCCCATGCATCTTCTCGGCCTGCTCGGCATGCCAAGGCGCGTTTACACCTATCAGACGGAAATGGCCTGGGGCGGGCTGAATCTTTTTGTCAGCGTGAGCGCCGTGATGCTGGCGGCGGGCTTCCTGCTGTTCTTCCTCGACGCCATCCGCTCCGCTCGCCATGGCGAGCCCGCAGGCGATAATCCCTGGGGCGCCGCGACGCTGGAATGGGCTACCTCCTCCCCCCCGCCCAGCTATAATTTTGCCCGCATCCCGTTGGTGCAGAGCGCGGACCCGCTATGGGATGCCGGCGATGAGTTGCCAGTCACCAGCGGATTGCGAGTGGACCGGCGCGAATTGCTGGTGACGACCGTCGGTGGCGCGCTGCCGGAAGCGAGGGAATCCTCGCCACGATGCTCCCTCTGGCCACTCTGGTCCGCCATCGCCACCACTGCGCTGCTGATGGGTTCTATTGTCACGCCCTGGGCGGTGGTCTGGGGGTCCGTCCCCGTCGCCATTGCCCTCATCGGCTGGTTCTGGCCCGGCGGAAGCAAGGAGGATGAATCGTGAGGCATCGCAAGGCTCTCGATCTCTCGGCGCTGCCCATGAACGGCACGGGGAGTGCCAGCCTGACCTGGTGGGGCACGCTGGCCTTCATGCTGATAGAAGGCACGGGCTTCGCGGTGGTGATCGGCACCTATCTGTATCTTGTCAGCGTCGCACCGGAATGGCCCCTGCGGGCGCCCCTGCCGGAATGGGGCCCGGGCTCAGGCGTCACACTGCTCCTGCTGCTGAGCCTCGTTCCCAACATGCTGCTCTCGCGCTGGGCCGCGGCGCGGGATTTGCGGAAGGTAAGGCTGGGACTGCTGCTGATGGCGTGTTTCGGCACTGCCCCGCTGGTGCTGCGTGCCTGGGAATTCGCGGCCTTCGGCGTCTCCTGGGACAGCAACGCTTACGGCTCGGTGGTGTGGCTGCTGCTGGGGCTCCACACCACCCATATCATCACTGATCTCGGCGAGACCTACGTGCTTGCCGCCCTGATGTTCACACGGCATGCCGACAATCCACGCCGCTTCGGCGATGTGGAAGACGGCGTGCTGTACTGGAACTTCGTCGTGCTGACCTGGCTGCCGATCTATGCCTGCCTCTACGGGATTCCCCGGCTGTGACCGCGCCGCCCCTCTGGCTCGCCATATGCGGCATGCTGGCCGCGCCGCTGCTGTGGGCAGCCAATGTGCAGCTCGGGCAGGTGCTGCCCTATGCCGAATGCGGTGTCTCCCTGCGGCCGAGTTTCTGGCTCTCCTGCCTTGCGGCGGTCGTCTCGCTGGCCGGGGCTTGGCTGTCCTGGAGAGGCGCCACGGTACGGGCAGGCACCGCTTCCGCTTTCGTGCTGCGCGCCGGAGCAGGCGTCGCGCTCATCTTTACCTTTGCCCTGTTGTTACAGGGCATGGCCGGCTGGGTCCTGACCGGATGCGAACGCTAACCGCCCTGCCCCTTCTCCTGGCGCTGCCGGCCGGCGGCGCGCTGGCGCACGGCGGCGACCCGCATGGCGACCTGCCACGCTGGAGCTTCGATCCCTGGATCATGCTGCCCTTGATGCTGGCGGCGGGGCTGTATGTCTGCGGCACGGCGCGGCTCTGGAAGCGGGCTGGGCTGGGGCGTGGTATCCGGCCATGGCAGGCTGGCCTTTACGCGGCGGGCTGGCTGGCACTGGCGGGGGCGTTGACCTCGCCGCTGCACTGGTGGGGTGAGCACCTGTTCACTGCCCATATGATCGAGCATGAGGTGGTCATGGTCGTCGCCGCGCCGCTGCTGGTGGCCGGAAGGCCGCTGGGAGCCGCCCTGTGGGCGTTTCCCGACGGGCTGCGCCGCCGGCTGGGCCGCCCTGTCCAAGGCGCGCTGTGGCGATGGCTGAGCCAGTCAGGCACTGCCATGCTGCTGCACGGGCTGGCGATCTGGCTCTGGCATCTGCCGCCCCTGTTCGACGCCACAGTCGTCCATGCGGGGCTGCATCGGGCGCAGCATCTCTCTTTTCTGCTGACAGCCTTGTTGTTCTGGTGGGCGCTGCTGCGGCGGGCGCACCCCGCCGCCGCCGCGGTGCATCTGTTCGTTACCATGCTGCATACGGGCGTGCTGGGCGCGCTGCTCACCTTCGCGCCGCGCGTGCTCTATGCCCGGCAGACCGCCCAGGCGGGGCTGTGGGGGCTGTCGCCGCTGGAGGACCAGCAACTGGCCGGGCTGGTGATGTGGGTACCCGGCGGCATTGTCTACGCCGCCGTGGCCCTGGCGCTGGTGGCACGCTGGGTGCGCCAGTCCGGCCTGGGGTGGAGAGACGACAATGCCCTCCGCGCGCGCTAGATTGCTGCGCCTCGCCCTGGCACTGCTGCCGCTGGCGGCCTTCGGATGGTGGCGCCACGGCCGCCCTGCGGCCGGACCACCACCGCTGACCCCACCACCGCCTGCTCGCTCGTCCTTGCGGCCCCTGCTGCTCGCGATGGGCGCGGCGGCGCTGCTGGCCGGCGGGGCATTGCTCTGGCGTCAGATGCAGCAATCCAACCAGGCGGAGGCCGTTGCCCGCGCTTTGACCGGCGGCGAGTTGGAGCGGGGGCCGGCGCTGATCACGCGCTATGGCTGCGGCGGTTGCCACACGGTGCCTGGTGTGCCCGGAGCGAATGGCCGCGTGGCGCCGCCTCTGGAGGGATTGCGTCAACGTATCTTTCTGGGCGGGGTATTGCCGAACTCAGCGGAGAACCTGGTGAACTGGATTGTCGATCCCAGGCGGTTCGCGCCCGGCACGGCCATGCCGGCCACCGGGGCCAACGAGGCCGAAGCCCGGGATATCGCCGCCTATCTCTATGCCCCCTGAGCCGCGTCAGGGCTGCGGGGTCGGCCGAGACGGCAGGGCGAGGACGTAGTCGGCGATTGCCTGCCGGTCCTGCAGCCCCAGAGTGGCGGTGTTGACGACGACATCCGCCATGGAGGAGCCGACGCGGCGCCCATCCGGCGTGCTGCCGGTGGTGAACAGTTCCACCAGATCGTCGCGCGACCAATGACCGATACCGGCAGGGGTGATGTTGGGAACGAAGCCCGTTCCTTCCTGGTCCGGACCGCCCGCATAGCGGGTCGCCGGCTTCACCGCGCCCAGCAGGTTGCGGGTAGCATGGCATTCCGTGCAGTGGCCCAACGCCTCGGCCAGATACTGGCCACGATTCCAGCTGTCGTCCCGGTTGCTGTCGGGTTCGATGGGCGAGCGGTCCAGAAACAGCAGCTTCCAGAGCCCGATGGCCCGGCGGACAGTGAAGGGGAAGGGAACGTCATGCTCCGGTGGCTTACCGGACACAGCCGGCAGGCTGCGAAGGTAAGCCATGAGATCGGCCACATCCCGCGGCTGCATCTTCGCATAGGCGACATAAGGCAGCGCCGGGTAATAGTGCCGCCCATCCGGCGAGACGCCCGACATCAGGGCATTGGCGAGATCCAGCCCCCGCCAGCGGCCGATGCCATCCTGCAGGTCCGGTGAGATATTGGGCGGGCGGAAAAAGCCTATCGGTCCTGCCAGCGACATGCCCCCACCGAGACGCAGCCGGTCATCCTGGCCCGGGCTGGCGTGGCAGGAGGCGCAGTCCCCAGCGATGAAGATGATACGACCCCGCTCAGCATCCCCGCCCTCGAATAAACCCGCATCTGCCTCGGAAAAGGCCGGGCGAGGCGCGGAAGCGACCCAGCCCCCCGCCCCCGCCGCCAGCACAAAAGCCGCTCCCACGACCCAGAGCCACCGGCGAGACGCCCGCCGCCGCAGCACAGCGCCTCCGCCTCACGCTCCGCCGGCCCGCGCCGCGCCATTGGCGGCCGCGCG
>JH599934.1:0-118475 GCA_000245075.1 Acetobacteraceae bacterium AT-5844 | reverse complement strand
CGCCGCGCCATTGGCGGCCGCGCGGCGAACCCGGACAGGAATGGTCTTGGCGGCGGGGACGTGGCTCTCCTTCGCGTGGTGCCACAAGGGCAGCAGCGGATTACATTCGGGGTAGTAGGCGGCGAGGCAGCCCTCAGGAATGTCGAAGGGCACCACTTGAAGATTGCTGACTTCCCGGTGCACGCCATCATCGGCCACCGTGATCAGGGAGACCCGCTCTTCCGGGGCCAGGGCAAGCATGGTCATATCCCGCCGGTTCATCATGACAATGTCACGGCTGCCGTGAATGCCACGGAAGCGGTCGTCATAGCCATATACTGTCGTGTTGAACTGGTCATTGCTGCGCAACGTCATCAGGGCAAAGGTGCCGAACCCTTCCACGGGCGTATCCGCATTGGCATCCAGTCCGGCAGCCGGGGCAATGAAGTTCGCCTTGCCGTTCCCCGTCTCCCACACGCGCTCCCGCGCCGGGTTGGGGCGATGGAAGCCGCCCGGTTGGCGCATGCGTTCGCTGTAATTGACATACCACTTCGGGAAGGTCTCGGCGATCGCCTGGCGCACCAGCTCATAATTCCCGACCCACGCATCCCAGTCGACTTTCGGATTGGGCGGGAGTGTCGCCTTGGCGATGCCGGCAATAATGGCGGGGTCTGAGAGCAGGTGCGGGCTCGCTGGCTCCCGCATGCCGTGCGAGGGATGGATGTAAGAGGTGCTGTCTTCCATCGATACCACCTGCGGCCCGCTGGCCTGGCGGTCTATCTCGATGCGGCTGAGGCAAGGCAACAGATAGGCGGCGCGGCCGTGGATGAGATGGCTGCGATTGAGCTTGGTGGTGACCATGACCGTAAGCGGCAACTTGCGCCATGCCGGCTCCAGAAGCCGGTGTTCAGGCAGTGAGCGCACGAGGTTTCCGCCGAGTTGGAACACGGCCTTGACTTCACCGCGGATGACCTTGCCCGCAGCCTCGACGACATCGGTGCCCTTGTGACGTGGCGGCTGAAAGCCGAACATCTCGGCCATCTTGTCCAGCGGTGCGAGCTCAGGCTTTTCCGTAATCCAGACGGCACGCTGGCCTTGCACATTGGAATGGCCACGCACCGGGCAGATGCCGGCGCCGGGCTTTCCGATGTTGCCACGCATCAGCAAGAGCGCCGTCAGCACATGCAAGTTCTCGACGCCCGCGCGATGCTGGGTCAGGCCCATGCCATAGACACCCATTACCCGGCTAGCCTGGCGATAGGCATCGGCAATGCTTTCAATCTGTGCGCGAGACACACCCGAGTGGCGCTCAATATCGCGCCATTCATGTCCGCGCATAGCCTTGGCGAAATCATCGAAGCCATGGGTATGGCCTTGAATGAACGCCCAGTCCAGCACGGGCTCCTCGCCCTTGGTACGGGCTGCGCTATCCCACTCAATCAGCGATTTGCAGAGGCCTGTGAGAAGAGCGAGGTCGCCGCCGGGCCTCACCTGGAAGAATTGCGCTGAAATCCGCGTCGATGGCACCACTGTCATCTGCAGCGGGTTCTGCGGATTAACGAATTTCTCCAGTCCCTGCTCACGCAGCGGATTGATAGTGATGATGGGCACACCGCGCTGGCTCGCCTCATCCAGCTGATGCAGCATGCGCGGGCTGTTCGAGGGAGTGTTCTGACCGAGAATGAGGATCAGGTCGGTCTGCTCGAAGTCCTCCAGAGTCACGGTGCCGACTGGTACGCCAAGCGTCTTGGGAAGCGCGACGGACGTGCTCTCGTGGCACATGTTGGAAGAATCGGGCAGGTTGTTCGTGCCGTACATGCGGGCGAATAGCTGGTACATATACGACGCTTCATTGCTGGCACGGCCAGACGCGTAAAACACCGCCTCGTCCGGCTTCATCCCCTGAAGTGCCGCGCCGATCTCCTGGAAAGCAGCGGACCATGGAATCGGCACGTAGCGATCCGTCGCTGCATCCCATTTCATGGGCTCGGTCAATCGGCCAGCCTGTTCAAGCTGATGGTCGCTCCAGCTCTCAAGCTCCGAGACCGTGTGCTCCTCGAAAAAGCCCCGCTTCACCCGCTCACTGGTCAGGTCCCAGGCGGTGGCTTTGGCGCCGTTCTCACAAAATTCAAACACATGAGGGGGGTTTGGCTTTGCCCACGCGCAAGAGACGCACATGAACCCGCCGTCCTTGTTTTGCTTGCGGAGCGCGAGGCCAGTGGTGACCGCATGCCCTTCCTTGCGCAGAATCTGTCCCAGTGCCTTGACCGATCCCCAGCCGCCTGACGGCCCATGAAAGGAGACGCGTTCAACCTTGTCGGCCATGATCAAGCTGCCTCCGCGCAGTGCTCTCTGCAGGGACGAACTGCTCGGCGGCGGCAAGAGTTTCGGCAAGCAAACACTGCGAAGCGCAACTTAGCCTGACGCTCTGCGTATCTTGTCATGGTGCGCCGCGAGGAGACGGAACATGTTGCATTCGCTCTCGGAAAGCAGTGGAATGGCTGCGGTGCAGCTCGCCACCTTGTGCCACCTGAGGGCCCCAGGGTCACGCGCGCTGGCGGAGGAAGTCCCGGTTGCTCTTGTATATAATCATGCAACCTATGCCGTGATGATGGCGACCCCAGCAGAGCTGGAGGACTTCGCCCTCGGCTTCAGCCTGACGGAGGGCATTGTCGAAGCCGCCGACGAAATACAGGAGTTGTCGGTCCTGCCTCATCCGAACGGTATCGAACTCCGTATGGAACTTGCCGAACACCGCCACGACGCCTTACTGCGCCGCCGGCGCCGGCTTGCGGGACCAATCGGATGTGGGTTGTGTGGCATAGAAAGCTTAGACGCGGCGTTGCGCACGGTCCCCCCTGTCAGCGGCGGCACGCAGATCGCTGCCTCGGATATTCGTGACGCCATGTCTGGCATGGAGGCCGGCCAGGCATTGCATCGGGCCACTCGCTGCGCGCATGCAGCCGGCTTCTGGCACGGCCAAAGAGGAATTCTCGCGGTACGCGAAGATGTCGGCCGCCACAACGCTCTCGATAAGCTTGCGGGGTCGCTAGCGCGGATGAGCGTTACCCCGAATTCGGGTGCCGTTGTGCTGACCAGCCGCGTCTCCGTCGAGATGGTTCAGAAAACTGCCATGATGGGAACAACCATCCTCATCGCCGTTTCCGCCCCGACAGCAATGGCCATCCGCCTCGCGCAGGACTGCGGCATAACGCTGGTTTCGGGCGTACGGGGTAACCAGCACGAGGTCTTTACTCATCCGGAGCGAGTGGTCGGCAGCATCATACAACAATCATACAACCCTCCATCGCCGCAGGACCCACCACGGCACCACGCCTAAGCGACACCGCATCGAGGCCGGGCCCTCAGAGGCCCGCAGGCCATCGACGCCGGAAGATCCAGGAGAATTGGCATGAGCGGACCCCGCAATTCCGGACGGAGAGGTTTCAATAGAAATCTCCTGGCTTGTGCCTCCTCCGTGGCGTCGGCTTGCCTCTGCGGCACAACCTACGCCCAGACACACGGGCCCCAGGCGCCGGCACCGGGGGGGCCTCCTTCGCCACGCAGCCAGCTGCTCGGTGTAGGCGCTGCCGCGCTGCAAACCAAGGCCCCGCTGAATGCGATGAATCTCTACCTCGACGGGTTTCACTTCTACGCGGACGATATGGGCCGCCCTGTAGAGGCGCATCACTTCTGCACTCATCTGACAGAAGAACTCCACCAGTGCACGATCTTCGACTCCAACACCGCAGAGGCGAGGCTGATAGGTGTCGAATACATCATCTCTGAGCGGCTTTTCTCCGGCCTAGCTGATGACGAGAAGCGTCTGTGGCACAGCCATCATTATGAGACCACATCCGGCCTTCTGGTCATGCCAGGGATTCCCGAAAGCGTCGAGACGGCCGCCATACGCAGCCTCGCCACGACCTATGGTAAGACCTGGCACATGTGGCAGGTTGATCGTGGCGACACTCTGCCTTTAGGGATACCGCAGCTGATGATGGGATACACAGGTGACGGGCAACTGGACCCCGCACTGGTAACTGCCCGAGACCAGAGGCTTGGCGTTTCCATGGAAGAAAGCCGGCAGGCACGGGCCGCGATCCCTGTGCCGCAGCCGGCAGACGGTGCAAATTCGTGGGAAAGTGGCCAAACGTCGCAGCTCACTATCCACACGGTCCCGGTCCGTAATCGGAAATAGACCGCGTTTTAGAATTCGCGCTTCGCGGAGTTCCGAAGCTCTCTCTTCTGAGAGATTTCCGGCTTCCCCAAGCTGCGCCGCATCTTCCTTAGCGTCTGAGGGCGCACGAAAAGCAGAGCTCTAGTCTGCTTCTGACGGATGCATGGAGGTTAAACGCCACGCTTTCCTACGGAAGCCGGATTCGAAGACATGGGAAAGTCCCTGCTTCCCCAAAGCAGAAAGGATTTTCCCCTGAAATCCATGGGCGCGACGTCCGCGCATTTTTTCTTCTGGCGCTAATGCACAGGTCACAGGTAGCCTCTAGGAGGCTTCCAGGTGTGGGTGTGGAGAGGCCCTGGGGGGACTTTCAAGACTGATAGCGAGGGGGAGGCTGCGGAGTGAAGAAGTACGCTTACGCCTGGATCACCGTCCTCTTCTTCGCGGTATCCATATTCGGCCACTGGGTCTTCGGGTGGTATGCTTACGTCAACGACGCCGCCCAACACGGGCAACCTCCCGTTTTCAGCGAATTTGCCATCGAGATTGCCCGAGACACGATGGAAAATTGGCAATCGGAATTTCTCCAACTGCTATGGCAGGTCGTAGGACTTGCATACTTCCTCTATGTCGGCTCCCCCTCCTCAAAAGAAAACGATGATCGGATGGAGGCGAAGCTCGATGCTCTTCTGCGCTTGCATGGCGGAGAGCAGGCGGAAAACGTGATCAGAGAAATAGATGAGCGATATCTACGGGGTGGCAGTCACGCCAAACCGCATGCTCATGGGGAAGATCCCATTCATTTTGATCCCAAGCCCCGCTAGTTAAATGCACATAGTATTCGTCTCGATCGAAAGAGTCGTCCCTTATTGTCCTGCCGCAGGAAGCAGCCGGCAGGAAGCGCTTAAGCAAAGGCGATAAGGCAAAACGGCCCGCAACCTGTGATTGAACGCTTCTGATGCAAGCGCTTCAGCTGGCACCAAATTGATAAGTCCTCTCTGCCCTTCGAAACGTCGCGTATCCGCAGCTCGCCCTACTCCGACGGAAGCCCGGGCCCTAGATCAGCCACAGGCAAGCCGACAATTTTTCTGAAGACGGCACCGAAAAATCCCAGAGCCCCACAGCCTCGCCCAGGGGCATTTCTGCCGCTGCCCTCTCTTCGCCAAATCTAGCGCAGCAGACCAACCAAGACGCCTCAGATCTGTTCTGCCTTGGGGGGAGGAAACAAGTATGGAGGACTCCAAATGTTCATGCGCATAGACAAGCTCCAGGCAGCTCTTCCAGCACCGAAACGTGCGGACCCCAACGCTGCCGCGGCTCTACAGGAGTTGCTGGGCGGAAAATATGGAGAGATGTCCACTCTCGGGAATTATATGTTCCAGAGCTTTAACTTCCGCAGCAAGGAGAAGCTAAGGCCGTTCTACAGCCTCGTTGCCAGCATCACGGCGGAGGAGCTGGGCCATGTTGAACTTGTCAGCAATGGCGTTGCGATGCTGGCAAACGGCCCGGATAATGATGGCGACACGGTCTCTGGCGGAGACATTTCTAATGCTCCGTTCGAAGCCATGAAGGATATCCGTTCATTCGCGAGCTTCGCCTCCCATGGAGGAGGATCGATGCCGGTGAACAGCAATTCGATGTCCTGGAATGCGGACATGGTCACCACGACGGGAAATGTTGTCTTTGATCTTCTTCACAATTTTCACCTCGAATGCGGAGCACGGCTCCATAAGCTGAGAGTTTATGAGACGCTTAGCGATCCTACAGGCCGTGAGGTGTGCGGATATTTGCTGGTTCGGGGCTCTGTTCACGCCCATTCCTATGCCCTGGCGCTTAAGAAGATCACAGGTGTAGAGCTGGAGAAATTCCTCCCTACGCCAAATATCCCCCTCGATAAGATTCCCGAGTGTCAGAAGTATTTGCAGGAGGGGTCTCATCGTCGCCTTTATACCTGGAGCCCCGCTGACTATAAGGAAATCGCGGGCATCTGGGGCAATGGGGAGCAAGCCTTGCCTACTGATCCCCCTGGCGAGCTGATGGTGGTTGACGGCTTGCCGGAAGGCGGCAAGATCCACCAGCTGACAGGGGTACCGTCAGCCTTCACGCCTGATTACGCTCCCGAGGAAATGCTAGAGATCGCAACAAAGCTCTATAATGCATCCCGGTAAAGGCTCTCCTGTCCTACTCCAGGGCATGGCTCTTCATTCCAACGTCGCGTCTCCTCTAGGAGGACGTAGAACATCAATCTGAGCCGCGCTGCCGTCGCGGACCGGACGAGGATCCGGCTGCGGCGGCGGCGCTTAATTCCCTTTGCCGACGAAGCATTGCCTTCTGATCGCCAGAAGTCCCTTCTCTGTCGTGGCATAGCGGTTACTTAAACAACTCGGCGGTAGGGCCGCGCGCATGACATTGTGCGGCTCGTAGTTCAGCTGCTGGCTGCCTTCCCCAAGCATGCTACGCGGCCCGAACCCCAGGCCCATCTGCCTCGGGACACAACAGAAGCGAGATCGCGGCGTACTGTTAGTTGCGACGGTTCCGGCAAGCTTATGAAAGAAGATGCGCAGCACGACAATAAAACGGCGGGCCTCTCGGCCCGCCGCAGGAGCATTAGGAGTTCAGGATCGTGTCTTAGAGATTCCGAGCCGGGTTTTCTTTGGGCTTCGCAGTGAACTCACCCTCGGGCTTGGCAGCAGGCTTGTCTGGCCTTAGACTGGCATCCTTCTCTGCCTTGTCCATTCCGCTTTTGGCGCTCTCCTCCAAGTCGCGCGCACTCTGGCTCACGGCCTTACGCACCTCCTGCGCCGCATCAACCACGGAATCTCCCAGGGCAGAGACAGAAGGAGCACTCTCCCCCAGTTTTTCTCGTACCTCGTCTACACGCTCCGAGACGACGTCCTTAGCCTGTGCGTATTGCTCCTGTACCGCCGCCCCAAGCTGCTGCGTCACAGCATCACTGGCCTCGCCCATCAACCGATCTTCGGTACGGGTGCGTGGCAGAAGTGCCCCGACCACGGCCCCGAGCGCCAAGCCTAGCGCACCCAGCAAGAGGGGCTGTTCTGTACTGGCCCGGTTCCAACTCTGGCGTAGATGGTCACCCAACTGGCCTCCGGTGGTTCCGACCCCTCGACCGAACTGGTTTACGCCATGAGCAGCGGCATGGATCCCCTGCCCTGCTACATGTGTGGCATCGTGCCCGTAGGCGCGAGCGGTGTCATGCGCTGAGCCAGCGGCCGCAGCGGCACTACTGGCCATGCCGGAAACCTTCCCCCCTGCGGAGGAAGCCGCATCGCCAACCGAAGATATTGCCGAGCTTACGGCACCCGCAACGCTTCCGGCGGCCTGCCCGACGGCACTGCTCACGCCGCTCGCTGCCTGGCTAATGGTCGAGCCGGCACGCGTCGCGGTCTGTCCGATGCCGTCCCGCGCGTTGGCCGTAGCCTGCGCCGCCCGTTCCATCATGCCTGGGCCGGAGGATCCTTGCATGCTGGAGGGCGGAGGCGGCAGCATTCGTTCCGGTGGAAGAGGCCGGACCGGCCCCGAGGCTCCCTGCCGGTTACCGCCGGCAAGAAGCAACCAGCCAATGCCGGCGCCGATCAGCAGCACCGGCAGCGGATTGTCGCGCACCTGCGCACCAAGGTTGCGTGTGAACTCCGCGCCGCCAGAGGTACGAGCATAATCCACGACCTGATCCATGATCTGACCGGGGGATATGCTTTCACGCAGTGCAACGATGGTCTCCGCCACCTGCACGCGCGTCTGTTCGACATCGGCCTCGATATCGGCGGCCGAGCGGTTGCCGGGATCGGTGGTGGCGCTCATCGCACGGCCTCCTTGGCCAGGGTTGCATCGCGGGAAACCTGATTGACAGTACGGTCGGGTGTCAGGCTGGCCGCCTTCATTCGGTTGATGCCGGCGCGCAGCAGCACATAGGCGATGACTGCCACTACCACGCCCACGATCAGGCCCGAGACCCAACTCGAGAGGCCGAAGGTCACCAGCAACGCCACGATAGCCTGCAATATGATGACCAGCGCCGCCATCAGCAGCGCGGCGGCGACGCCGATGGAAGCGGCAGCGCCGCCCATCAGCGCGAGCTTCTCGCCAAACTCGGCGCGAGCGAGCTGCACTTCCTTCTGTACAAGCGACGAGGTCTGCTGCAGCAGATCGCCGATCAGGTCCGGCACGCTGCGGTTGAGGTCAGAGGGCATCACGGCGTCTCCTTCGGGATCGTCGGCATACTCCCCGGCTTGGCATCACCCGGCTTATGCGCGACGGCGCCCCCCAACGTGGCGGCCGGCATTGTGGCGGGCTTCAGCGCCTCGGATGAACGCTCGTCGCCAGCCGGCACCCAACCCGGAGCACGGCCCGCGGGGGACGGGGCAGGAACCCCATAGCTGGGATCGCCTTGCACACCCGCCGAATGGGCCGCACCCGAATAGCCTCGCTGGGGATAGCGAGTTTGAGTAGCGCCCGACATGCCGCTGGACGAGCTCTTGGCAAAGCGTGCAATGGCGAAGCCCGCCAGCATTGCCGCACCGAAAAATGCCGCCGGCTGATGCCGCGCGAAGCTGCTGGCATCCTGCATCAAATCTCCGACGCTTCGCTCTCGCAAGGAGTTCGCCACGCTCTCGATGGAGTCCGCGGCGGTGCGGACATGGCGCGCGATCTCCGGCGAGGTGTCTTCCAGATCATCGGCTACCCGGCGAGTGGCTTCCGCAAGCCCGGCTCCGCGTTCGGCGCCGGCCTGTTTGCCCTGCTCCGCCAAGGCCTCAGCCTTCTCGGCGGCGGCGGAGCCAAGCTCCTGCCCTGCTGCCTTCACGTCTCTCGCCACCTTGGCGCCCTCGGCGCTTACCTCGGAGGCTACGCGTTTTGCTTCGTCCTTCAGATCGGCACCGGCTTGCTTCGCGTCTTGCGCCGCCGCCTGGACCTGATCCTGTGGCGAACTTTTACCTGGCTCGGTGGGCACCGTACCGGGTCGCCCACCCTGGCTGGGATAGGTTGAACTCATGGCCGATCCTCTCTCACTTGCAGGCAGCGCCAGATAGCGTCAGACGCGTCTCATTGGCCTGGGTGAAGCAAGAATGGGGCAGCCCCGAGAATAGTTTCGATAAAACACCTGACATCGTCAATAACTTCGCAAAAGGCAAGATTAAGCTAACTCGGCGGAAGTGCTTGCATCGCAGGGGTGAGCACGAGTGAACCTCTTGCTACACTCCGTGTTATTGCGTGATGGCGCCGGCATCGGGCAGTGCCATCACGCGGAGTACCACGACCTTGGCCCAGCAGGTTCCCCTTGAAAGGTCCGACATCGCCAATGAACGGCAGGATGGCCGCGCTATCCAGGTACTGGCGGACATGGCTTACAAACAGCTTGTCTTTGTCAATGTCATGCTGGTCGGTCAGGCGAGGCAGCCACACTGGGTGTTGGTTGACGCCGGTATTCCCGGCAGCGGCGATCGCATCCGCCGCGCAGCCGCTGAACGCTTCGGAAAGGATACGCCGCCCTCGGCTATCATCATGACCCACGGACATTTTGACCATGTCGGCGTATTGGAGGAGCTGGCGGCCGGGTGGAACGTACCCGTCTACGCGCACCCACTGGAACGCCCCTACCTGGACGGCAGCAGCGCCTACCCCCCGCCTGACCCCACCGTAGGTGGCGGTGCCATGGCCCTCCTCTCTCCTCTCTTCCCCCGCTCCCCGGTCAATGTGAAGCCCCAACTGCGAGACCTGCCTCCCGACGGCAGCGTCCCGGAGATGCCAGGCTGGCGCTGGCTTCACACACCAGGGCACTCGGTTGGGCATGTATCATTATGGCGAGAGGCCGATCGCACGTTGATCGCCGGTGATGCCATCGTCACCACGGCAGCCGAGTCCGCCTATGCCACAGCCGTACAGAAGCCGGAGCTACACGGCCCGCCGAAATACTTCACGCATGACTGGCAAGCCGCCGAGACATCGGTGGCCAAGCTGGCGCTACTGGAGCCGGAGCTGATAGTGGCTGGCCATGGTCACGCCATGCGAGGTGAGGCCGTGAGGGCGGCATTGCACCGCCTCTCCCGCGAGTTCCGGCAGCTAGCGGTGCCGCCCCACGGCCGCTTTGTCGAAGCGCCGCGCCGGGCGGAAGACGGCAGCGCATATGATGCCCCCTGAAGAGGCCGGCGGAGCGGTCCCGCAGCAGCCCTTGCCCTGCGGAACTCGCAAACTTGCTTGGCCTAGCGTCGAATTTCTACCGCTTGGCCTCTTGGCCTGCCGCTTCGCGTTCCAAGTACCGCCGCGTGGTGGCCGGCAGATTGTCCCGAAGCCAGTCGGCCATGGCCTGCTCCTCCTTCATGATCGTCTGGCAGGCAGAAGCAGTCTGATGGTCGCCCACCGCTTCGGCTGCTGCGACCAAGGCAGCATAGGCGCTGATTTCAAAATGCTCGAAGGTGTAGCCCGCCATGGCACCTTTCACGACCTCGTCGCCGGCAAAGGCACCGCCCAGGCCCTGCATCATGGCGGTGATCTTCCCCGCAGCGTCCTTCATCGAGGATGTATCGGCGCCTAGCCTGGTAATACACTCCTGCAGGAGCTGCGCCTGCCTCTGCGTTTCAGTGACATGCTGCTCAATCCGGCTCCGCAGATCCGGATAATTCTCCAGTCTGGAAGCCTGTGCCTTCAGCATTGTCTCAGCCTGCATCTCCATGGCGTGAGCATCGCGCAGCCACTGGATCAGCCTTTCGTACTTCTCGGCCATGTTCTCTTTCTCCTGCCTTGTCAGCGCTTGCATGCTCGCGCTGTTACGACGTTGCCTCCCGGCTAAGCCGGGCTTATGAGCTGCCGTGCCCAATACTCAACGGTTTGGATCAAGAGCTTTCAAGCAGACCAGTTCGCCCGCCCTTGGACGCGCGATGCTGGAAAACTCTTCCGCAGAGCAGATTATGGAAGCGGGAGCCCGTTAGTTAATCCGTGCCAGGTTCTAGGGTTTCGCGGAAGACATCCCTCTCCCGGCGGGCGAAATCGGGTTCGGCCAGGGAGCATGATATTCGCGGCCCCCTATCTACGGCGCCTGGCAAAAAGAGTCTGGCCGCTCATCGGCACACCTTCATGCAGGTTCATGGAGGCAGGCGAAGCGGCCAGACGAAAATGTCGCACGACGGACCGCGCGTTAAGCAGCGGCTTGGCGGTTTTTCCCGTTCACGACGCCGATCTTGGTCAGAAGCACATCGGTTTCTTTCTCCTCCCCGAGCGTTTGCTCAAGGAGCGACGTCACTTCTTTCTGCCCCGTCTGCTTTGCCCACGCGGCCAAGGTGCCATAGCGTGCGATCTCGTAATGCTCGATTGCCTGCGCCGAAGCAATCAGGCCGGCGTCTCGTACTGCGCTGGGCTGCGGCGCTTCCTCCAGCAGCTCCTCGCATTCTTCGATAAGCCCATTAATGGCTTCGCAGGTCACGCCCTGCGCGCGCTTACCCAGCGCTTCGAATACTTCCTGCAGTCTCTCGATATGCTGCTGCGTCTGATCGCGGTGCGTCATGAACGCTTCCCGAAGCTGCGGATCTTCAGCAGCCTTGGCCATCTTGGGAAGCGCCTTCAGAATCTGCCTCTCGGCGTAGTAGACGTCCTTCAGCGTGTGAAGGAAAAGGTCGTCGAAGCTCTTGATGCCTGCCATGGGGTTCCTCATCAATTGAATACAGCAAGATGAAAGGGCGGCGCGGTCGGAACCGCCCTCTCGATTGTCTTAGCTACGGCCGCCTTGGCTGCTCTGGCCACCTTTGCGGCCAGCCTCGCTCGCCTTCTCCCGGTCCTGGGCAAAGTTACCGCCGGACTGGGAGCCGCTGGAGCCTCCCCCTTGGCTGGACTGTCCTCCTTTCCGGCCTGCCTCCGCGGCAAGGTCCGGATCCTGGGAGAAGCTGCGCTTCTCCGGCGGCACGCTTTCGCCACCCTTCCGGCCGGCCTCTGCGGCCAGTTCGGGATCCTGGGAGAAACTCCGCTTCTCAGCCGGCACGCTTTGGCCGCCCTTCGAAGCAATGCCCCGCTGCTTCTTGTCGTCCATTCCTCCAAAACCACGATTGCTCTGGGTCATGCTTTCCTCCTGTCGGGTCCGCGTATTCGCGGTCACGACCTAAACGGCAGCATGCAGCGTAGGTTGTCCCTCAAAAAAACTTGTAATCTCGGGCCCAACCTCTGGCTCAGCGGTATACGCTCTGTTTGCTCAGGTATCCCAGGAACGAGAGCGTCATGCCGGACGCTCCCGAGCGCTCCTGCTCGTGGCGGGAGAGCATCCAAGGGCGCAGGTTGTCCGAGCACGAGCTGGACAATCGGCATCTCTGCTGGAGCTTGAGCTAAACGACTTGGCGCCGCCCGCTTCTGCCCCGCCCTTCCCTTTCCTGCTCAGGCTTCAGGGAAGAGGTCCAGTTTGAAACAACGAGACGCGCAACCCTCCATGAGGAACCGGCGCGCTGGTTGGAAGAAACGGAAGTCCGGTAGCATAGGCCAGTTTGGGCTCGCTGGTGATAACGCCGACGCGCCAACCGGCGAAGCGGCCCGACAGCGTTTGGCCAAGCGCGCGGTATAAGGGGAGCAGCTTGTTCTTGTCGCCCAGGCGCGTGCCGTAAGGCGGATTGACGATGACAAGCCCCGGTGGTCCAGCGGGTGGTTGGCATTCACTGATCGTACCCAGCCGGAATTCGGTGTAGTCCGCCACACCTGCACGCTCCGCATTGGCGCGGCTCATGCTGATCGCTCCGGCGTCCCGATCGCTGCCATAGAAGCGGACTGCGGGCGTACGCATGCTTCTCACGTCACGCATGCGCTGCCAGGCAGCTGCCTCGAAGGTTGCAAGATGCTCAAAGGCAAAGTGGCGGGAGCGGCCAGGATTGAGACGGGCGGCGATCTCCGCTGCTTCGATAACGAAGGTTCCGGACCCACACATGGGGTCGAACACAGGCTCAGTGCCATTATAGCCGCACTGCTGCAGGAAGAGCGATGCCATCGTCTCCCGCATCGGCGCGGCATTGACGGCTTCCTTATATCCGCGCTTATGCAGCGGATCTCCTGAGGTATCGACACTGATGGTGCATATATCGTGCTCGATGCGCACCATGACGACGACGCCCGCGTCGGGAGAAGAACTCGCGCCAAGGGTCTCCCGGATGGCAGTCTCAATCCGCTCCGCCGCGGCACCACTGTGATAGATGCGCGACCCCGCGCAGGAAGCCTCCACGCGAAACGGGACATCCGGGCGCAGGACGCTGTCCCAGACCACGCGCCGCGCGCGGCTATCAAGCTGCGCGAGGTGAACAGCCCGAAACGAGTCGATACGCGCCAGGACGCGCCCGGCGCCGCGGATCCACAGGTTTGCGCGCCAGACCTCCGGCCAGCCGCCCCTGATAACCACGCCGCCCGGGACGGGCTTTGGCTGCTTGAACCCCTTGCCCCGCACTTCGGCACAAAGCACTGTCTCCAGGCCTGGTACCGTTGCAAGAAATATCTCGAAGTTATTGTCTCTCGTCATCTTGTCCGCTGGGCTGGAAGCGAAGTTCTCGGCGGCTCACCAGCCGGCGAATGTAAAAAAAACTATAGTTCCGGCCCTTGTACCACCTCCTGAGCAGGCCGGCCATCGCCGGCCGGAGAAGGCTTCAGAATGCTCATACCGGTAGCTACAGCAAAGCACCCGGCTGACGCCGAAAGATCAGCCGGCCCGCTTGGAGCGTTACGCCGGCAGGCTCAACAGCCAGGCGGTGGCCAAACCGTGCATCACCGCCGACCATGACTGTGGCCATATGTTCGCCCACGGCCTGTAAGGCGACAACGAGACAGGTCCTGCTATCCTTCCCATTTCATTTCCGCAGTCGTCGTCAGCCTGCCATCTGCGGCAATGACGGATAGGGCGACCGTATCGGCCGCTGTTCGGCGAGCACGTACACGGAACTTGCCGCCATCGACCATGGGCGCGACACCCCGGAAACTGAAGCGTGTGGGCCGCTGCCCGCTGCCCAGGCTCGCGGCCAGACGCATGGCAAAGGTGGCCTGCAACGGCCCATGCACCACGAGGCCGGGGTAAAACTCCTTACGCATCGCGTAGTCGCGGTCATAATGAATCCGATGGCCGTTAAAGGTCAGCGCAGAATAGCGGAACAGCAGCAAGGTACTGGCCTCAATGTCCAGGCACACATCCCCCGGCAGGTCCGCATCCGCCGGCTCGCCGGAAAGCGGAGCGGCCTCCGTGGCCGCCTCGCGATAGACGATGTCCTGCCGCTCCTGAACCGCTACGCCGCGCTCTGTCCTGTAGCTGTGTTCCACCGTCACGAAACAGAGGGCCCCGGTACGGCCCTCCTTCATACGGATATCAGCGACCTTCGAGACCCGTTCCACTGCGTCGCCGACCCGAAAATCGTCAAGGAACGTCAGCGAGCCGCCTGCCCACATACGGCGCGGCAGCAGGACAGCGGGCAAGAACCCGCCCTTGCGGGGGTGACCATCCGGTCCTGTCTCCGCAATCGGCACGGTGGCTGGCGCCAGGCACCACTGAATACCCATCAACTCCGCCGGCGGGGCGAGAACGGGGCCGTCGGCTAGCGTATCGAGATAACGCTGAGCCATATCGGGCGAAATGGCTTCGCTCCGCCGCTCCTCCCTACCAAGGGCCGCCTTCAACTCCACCTCGTTCACGCCGCGAATTCCTTCCGGATGATGGCGCCTTGCTCTCCGAGACCCGGCACGCGCCCGGCCTTCTTCGCGCACAACATGGGCGAAGTGGGCAACGTGCAGGATTTCCCATTTCCCAGATCGATCTCCAGCCGCGTCAGGCCGGGATGCACCGCAAGGTCTTGGAGAGACGAAACCTGGGCCCAAGCCAACTGATGGCCTTCCAATCGGCCAACCATTTCCTGCCGCGTATGACGCCTGAAGAGCGCCGCGATCTCCGCTCCAAGCGCCTCACGATTTGCAACGCGGGAGGGATTATCGGCGAAACGCGGATCGTCGATCAGCTCTGGCCGATGCATCACCCCTACACAGAAGCGGCGCCATTCAGCAGGGTTCTGTACGACAATGACGATGTCGCCATCGCTACAACTGGCAACATGGTATGGGAAGATGGAGGCGTGCGACAGGCCGGTTCGCGGCATGACGTGTCCAGCCTGCTCGTAGTGCAGGAAAGGCACCGCCATCCATTCAGCCAACGTGTCGAACATGGCGATCTCGATGGCTTGTCCCCGGCCGGTGCGCTCTCGCTCATAAAGCGCCTGCATGATGGCAGCATGCGCATTCATACCGGTTCCGATATCGCCGACGGAAACCCCCACCTTGACTGCTTCCTCGGCCGTACCTGTCACGCTGCACATGCCACTTTCAGCCTGTACCAGCATGTCGTAGGCACGCTTCTCCCGCGCGGGAGTGCTCTGCCGGTAGCCGACAATATCGAGAGCGATGAGGCCCGGATAGCGCCGGATAAGGTCTTGCGCGCCAAGGCCAAGCCGGGCTGACGCGCCGGGCGCCAGATTCTGCACGAAGATATCCGCCTTCGCGATCATCCGCTCCGCCAGCGCGAGGTCGACGGCATCCTTCAGGTCGAGCACGAGGCTCTCTTTGCCCCGGTTCAGCCAGGCGAAGTAAGCGCTGACGCCCTGCGCAGCCTTGTCGTAATGCCGAGCCGTATCACCCTCGGGACGTTCGATCTTGATAACGCGTGCGCCGGCATCGGCAAGGCGCATGGTGCACATGGGTGCGGCTACTGCCTGCTCCAGCGCGACAACCAAAAGTCCTGCAAGCGGACCGGACATGAAGATCTCCTGCTCTGGCCGGTTACGGGTCCGTCATGGCCTTGCTGGTTGTTACGCGGTCAGTAGCTTCTCGGCATGCCAAGGACGTGCTCACCCAGATAGGAGAGGATCAGGTTGGTGCTGATAGGGGCCACCTGATAGAGACGCGTCTCTCGAAACTTCCGCTCCACATCATATTCTTCCGCGAAGCCGAAGCCGCCGTAAGTCTGCACGCAGGCCTCCGCGGCGGCCCAGCTCGCTTCGGCAGCCAGCATCTTCCCCATATTGGCTTCCTCGCCCGGGTTGACCCCGGCTTCGAACTTGGCGAGGCCCTTCTGCACGATGGCCTCGGCTGCCCGCATCTGCGCGTAGGCACGCGCTATCGGGAACTGCACACCCTGGTTCTGTCCGATCGGGCGGCCAAACAGCACGCGCTCTTTGGCGTAGCTCACCGCTTTATCGATGAACCACTTGGCATCGCCGATGCACTCGCTGGCGATCAGCAACCGCTCCGCGTTCATGCCATCCAGAATGTAGCGGAAGCCTTTCCCCTCCTCGCCAACAAGGTTCTCGGCGGGCACTTCCATGTTGTCGAAGAAAACTTCGCAGGAGTTGTGGTTCATCATGGTGCGGATGGGGCGGATAGTGAGGCCCTTGCCCAATACGGTGCGCATGTCCACGATGAAGGTTGAAAGTCCCTCGGTTTTCTTCTTTTCCTCGCCCTTGGGGGTAGTACGAGCTAGCAGCAGCATCAAATCCGAATGCTCGGCCCGGCTGGTCCAGATTTTCTGGCCGTTGACGATGTACTTATCACCCTCTTTACGGGCAAAAGTGCGCAGGTTGGTGGTGTCTGTCCCGCTGGTCGGCTCAGTGACACCGAAAGCCTGCAGCCGTAGCTCGCCGCTGGCAATCTTAGGCAGGTATTCGGCTTTCTGCCGTTCGTTCCCATGCCGCAGGATGGTTCCCATGATGTACATCTGCGCGTGGCAGGCCGCGCCGTTGCAGCCCTGGCGCTGCACTTCCTCCAGGATGGCCGCGGCGGCTGAGAGCGGCAAGCCGGAGCCGCCATACTCCTCCGGAATCAGGGCAGCCAGCCAGCCGGCCTCCGTCAGCGCCTGGACAAACTCCGTCGGGTAACCGCGCACCTCATCCAGCCTACGCCAATACTCATTGGGGAAGCGGGAGCAAAGCTTCGCGACTTCCTCGCGGATCTCTAAATGTTCCTCGAGGTGCGATTGCGTCATCGTCAGGCCTTCCTCCCTGTTGCGGTCTTGGGTGCGTGTGGCTGATCCCTAACAATGAACAGAGACGGAGCCCCACACAATCGACAATGGTTTTCTATCACCTATGCCGAATCGCTACTCCTTGAGGAGGACAGCCTCCAGTCGCCCCGGCCTGGAAATCGGTCTTTTTTAAAATCTTTATCTTCCCCAACGTGAGAGACCGAGGGTTACGCGTAGAAAGATATCAAATTTCCGCGCTTTTTTATCATAGATATCTGATTCTGACATACATTATCCTGAGCCGCAGTGTCCGGTCACGCGTCAGGGACAGCTTCCCGGCTCGCTTCAGGCGAGAAGGATGTCCACGGGGCTTGTCTCCCCTGATCAAGCCAAAGTGTCGTCCCAGCGGAGGCGTAAACAGGCTCTACCTCCCGGGAGGATGCTGGCAGGCAGCGCCACCTAGCGGCGGAACTGAAGCGGAACGCCGCTCTAGCCCGACACCTCTCGGAACCACAAAATCGTTCCCCGAGCCATCGGTTGTCCTCCAGGACGTCGTCCCCGTTCTCTGCAGCGAAACACGGCTTGAAGGGCTGCTCAGATCATCCCGGCCTTGAGGAGAGGCGAACCGTCGATCAGCCGATTGAGGCGAAACTCCTCCGGCGCGAGGAGGGGTGTTGTGCAAGGGACCCAATCGGCAGCCAGCGTCATGTGCATCAGCCCACGCGGCAGCTCCGCGAACCAGCTCAGAACATAGGACGGCGAGAGGACCAACGGAGCCCATATCACTGCCGAGAGCAGGTTGGCGCTCTGGAACCGACCATGAGTCATTTGCGAGAACCCCGCGACAACGGGGATGAAGGCGCGCAGCGGTGCGAAAAACCGGCTGATGAACACCGCCCACCAGCCCCATCGCCGAAACCACAGAACCGCCCTGCCGTAGGGCCTCCGCCAGCGCGACGGCAGATGGCGCCGAAGCAACGAAGGCCCAAGCCAGCGCGCCAGGAAGTAGCCGCTACTGTCCCCTAGCGCAGCCCCTATCATTCCAGCCAGCACAACTGGAAGCGCCGGCAGCGCACCGGTTGCAACAAGCAACCCGACGCCAATTAACAGCGCCGAGCCAGGGACAAAAAATCCGATGAAAGGCAACGATTCAAGAAAAGCCAGGAGGAATACCGCCAATGCCGCCCAGCCCTGATGTGACTCCACCCAGGCAAGAAACGGCGCAAGCAGATACTCCTCCATCGTTCCCTCTTACCGCGCGGGAGCGAGCTGGCGCCGCGCCATGCGTTGTTGTTTGACTGCCGAGAACAGCGACCAACCAAGCAATGCGGCGGTTACGGCGAGAAACGTGGCGCTGACGGGGCGTTCGAGGAACACCATCGCATCGCCGCGAGACAGCAGCATCGCGCGCCGGAGATGCTCCTCCATCAATGGGCCCAGAATGAAGCCAAGAATAAGCGGGGCGGGCTCGAACTTCAGCAGCGTCATAACGTATCCGACGACACCAAATATCATGACAAGAAGAACATCGAAAGCGTTGTTGTTAACGCTGAAGACGCCGATGCAGATGAACAGCAGAATTGCCGGATACAGAATGCTGTACGGGATACGCAGCATTCGAACCCATATGCCAATCAGAGGAATATTGAGGATTACCAGAAGAACGTTCCCGATCCAGAAGCTGGCGATCAGTCCCCAGAAGAGATGCGGATGCTCGGTCACCAGAGACGGACCAGGCTGAATGCCCTGGATGATCATGGCACCTAGCATCAGAGCCATGACCGCATCGCCCGGAATGCCAAGGGTCAGTGTCGGAATAAAAGCCGTCTGGGCAGATGCATTGCTGGCAGCTTCAGGCGCACTGATGCCCTCGACGGCGCCACGTCCGAACCGTTCAGGCTTGCGCGCCGATCGCTTTTCAATGGCATAGGCAATGAATGAAGCAATAGTGGTGCCGGCACCAGGCAGGGTTCCGAAGAACGCGCCGACCCCACTGCCGCGCAACATCGCAGGCCAGGATTGCCGCACATCGTCCTTGGTCGGAACCATGGATCGTAGGGTGATCTTCTCTTGCTTCTGCTTGTTGATCTCCCGCATGCGCCGGATGCTTGTAATGACCTCGGATACGCCGAACAGCCCCATCGCGAGCGCGACAAGATTGAACCCATCAGCGAGTTCCGGAATGCCAAAGGTGAAGCGTTGCTGGCCCGTCTGAACGTCAGTTCCGACGACGCCGAGCGCCAAGCCAAACAGCACCATCGCGATACCCTTGGCCGGCGAGCCCTGGGCAAGCGCCGCGGCTGCGACGAGGCCCAGCACCATCATCGAAAAATAATCTGCAGGCCCGAATGCGAGAGCGACACCCGCCAGGGCCGGCGAGAAGGCTGTCAGAATAATGATGCCGATCGTGCTGCCGACGAAGGAGGCAATGGTCGTCATGAACAGCGCGACGCCGGCACGCCCATTCTTGGCCATGGGGTAGCCGTCCAGGCACACCACGGCAGCCGCGGGTGTCCCAGGAAGGTTCATCAGAATGGATGCTGTGGAGCCACCATATTGGGCGCCGTAATAGATACCTGCCAACATGACCAAGGCCGCCGTAGGAGGCACATGGAAGGTAAGTGGCAACAGCATCGAGATCGTGGCCAGTGGACCGATGCCGGGAAGTACGCCAATAAAGGTTCCAAGAAATACCCCGAAGAAGCAGTACATCAGGTTCTGAAACGCAAAGGCTTCCTGGAAGCCCAGCGCCAGGTTGGCGAACATGTCCATTATCTATTCCACCGGAAAGCGGGCACCGGAATTCCTAGCCCATGCGAGAACACGACGACGCCGATAATGGAGAGGCCGATAGCCAGCAGAACAATCTGCAGGGGCCGCACATTCTCCGCGAATGCGGCGGCGACCGTCAGGCCAACCGTCGCTGGAACGAGGCCAAATTTCTCCACGATCATTGCGAAGGCGAAGACGGAGGCGCAGATGGTTAAGAACGGCCTCCAATCCGGATTCTTGATTGTTCCTTCCCGAAACAATGCTGGAATAAAAAGCAGAATTCCGAACAGGGAAACCAGGCTGCCGATGATGACCGGGAAATATCCGGGACCCATGCGGCGGAGTGTTCCCATCTGATAGTCGGCACTGTGAAGGACGAACCACGCCCCTCCGGCAATCAGTAATGCGCCGCCGATGATGTCGGCAACATCTCTTGTTGTTCTCACACGAAACTCTCCCAGAATTTGCTTGGTCAATCAGCTCTTCAGGCCGAGGCGGCGCATCCGTTCCCACATCGTGGTGCGGGAGATGCCAAGCATCTGTGCGGCCTCGCTGATTCGATTACCGCTCCGGGCCAGAACGTGGCGGATATGCTCACGCTCCGCCGTTTCTCTTGCCTCGGAGAGGGAAAGGGGTGCGGGATCTTGCCTGCGACGCTCAGGAAAAAGATCTTCCGGCTCCAGTCGGCTTCCTTCGGACAGAACCATGGCCCGTTCAATCCGGTTCCGCAGTTCGCGCACGTTCCCGGGCCACCGATGCGCCAGAAGCGCGTCGAATGCCGCCGCACTGAGTTCCGGCTCATCACGCCTCAACTCGGCGGCAAAGTGGCGCAGGCAGTGTCCCGCCAGCTCCGCAAGGTCGTCCGGGCGATCGCGGAGCGGCGGCAGCTCAAGCTCCACCACAGCGAGCCGGTAGTAGAGATCTTCCCGGAAGGCCCCTTCCGCGACCCGCGCGCGCAGATCGGCGTTGGTGGCGGCGACGATGCGTGCTCTTAGGGGAATTTCGTCTCGTCCACCCACCCGCGTGAAGCGGCGCTCCTGGAGAAGGCGCAACAGCTTAGCCTGCTGATCGGGGCCAAGCTCCGCGACTTCGTCCAGAAACAGGATGCCGTCACCAGCCTGCTCAGCCACGCCGGCACGGCGTTCCAATGCCCCGGTAAAAGCGCCGCGCTCATGCCCGAAGACCTGGCTTTCCATTAGCTCGCCGGGAATTGCCGCGCAGTTGATCGCGAGAAAGGGAGCATTGGCTCGCGGTCCGAAGCCATGGAGCGCTCGAGCCGCAACTTCTTTGCCTACCCCGCTCTCGCCGTGAAGCAGCACCGTGGTGTCCACAGCACTTAGTTTCAACAGGTGCCTTTGCAGCACCTGCATGGCCGGCGACCGCCAGCCCGCATGGCCGGGGGGCGGCGGCGTGGGCGGAAGCCAGTTTGCGAAGGAGGTAAGCTTGTCGATCAGGAGCTGCGCGGAGAAGGGCTTCTCCACATAGTCGTCCGCCCCCGCGCGCAGCAGCCTAACGGCTTGAGCCACGTCGCCGAATGCAGTGACAACGATAATGGGTGTGCCACCGAGTTCTGGCATTAATCGTGTCAGCAATGCTTCGCCGTTGCCATCGGGAAGGCGGATATCGCAGACAATCAGGCCTGGCTTGTGCCGGCGAAGCAGAACTTCGCCCTCTTTCGCCGTACGTGCCCAGCGCATGTGCACGCCTTCGAGTGTGAGCCTCTGAACGAGCGACTCACCCAGAACGGCGTCGTCTTCGATCAGAATGATGGAGCGGGGATCTGCACTCATGCCGGATGCTCCTCACGCGCGGGTACTTGCACGAGGATACGACTTCCGCCTTGTTCCGGTACTACCTCAATCTGGGCGCCCAGGGCTGTCGTGAGCTGTGAAGCGATCTCGAGACCAAGCCGCCCTTCCACTCCGCCATCCGAGGCAATGCCCGACAGCATTCTTGCCGCTGTGGGCGGAAGGCCCCCGGCTTCGTCGGCAACCTCGGCCACCATCATCCTGCCACGCCGGGTGACATACAGCGACACGCGGCGCCCAGGCGGCGTCGCGGCCACCGCGTTCAGCAGCAGGTTGAGCAGAAGCTGCCGCAGGCGCAATGCATCGACAGGAAACGGCTCCACGAGATCCACTGTCCATCCCAGCTTTATCCCGCCGCGCCGCGCCTCAGGCAGCACGAGAAGCTTCAGGTCCTCCAGATCTTCCCTCGTAATCGGGCGACCTTCGTCGTCCTGACGATGCGTCGCCAAAGTCGTCTTGACCACGCCTTCGATCTGCCGGAGGCCACGTTCGACAAGGCCGACGGCCTGTTCCCGCGCTTCAGGCTCCGCGCCGAAAAGACGGATGGTATCCAGAGCCGTCAGCATGCCCGCAAGCGGGTTACGCACCTCATGCGCAAGGCTGGCCGCAAGCCGCCCGAGCACTGCGGCACGCTCCTTCTCCGCAAGTCGTCCCGACAGCTCTTCCCTTTCCCGCAGGCGCATCGTCATGGAGTTATACGCCTGGGCGAGTTGCGCGGCCTCGACGTCCCGTCGCCAAACGGAATTGCCGATATCGAGTGGCTCGAACTGCCCCGAGCCGGCACGGCGCAGCGCTGCCGTCAACACCATGAACGGGCGGATGAGCCTGCGGGAGAACGCCGCCGCCAGCAGCGCTGCCATGCCTGTCAGGATAAGATCGACGACAGTGAGCGCGAGCACCAACCGTTGTCGCCGCGCGGACTGCTCGGGAAAGGCCAGTTGCGCTGCCATGAGGCCGATTGTTTCGCCATCCTCCACTAGTTGCCTCTGGATCCAGGCGATGTCGCCGTCCCCCTGCAACGCCCAGTGATCTCCGACCAACCCCTGTTCCAAGGGTGAAGGCCCCCGCGGCTCGCCCACCTGCGCCAGAGGCCTCCCCTGCCGGTCGGCCACCACGATGGCAAGGTCGGTAATGCCGCGCTGAAAGCCCATGCCCCGCTCCAGCATCGCCTGCAGCGAGCTGATATCGCCATTCCGCAGCGGCGGGAGCACGACGCCAGAGAGGCTGTCGATATAGACATCGGCCAGTTGTTCCACTTCCCGGCCCATCTCCCGCTGCATGACGTGGACGGCAAGATGGGTGGTGCCAACCGAGGATAGAAAGACCGCAAGGGCTACCAGCAGTGGAAGACGAATAGCGAGAGTAAGCGATCGCATGACCAGCCCCGTGACCTACCGCATTGTTGCGGGGCGCGGGTGCCGCTTGCCTCACGGCAACGACTGCCTGCCTGCCCCGTTCCGTTGGTGGCAGGACAGCTCGATGATGGAAACCCTCGAGAGGTTCCCCTGAGGTCAGACGTGCGGAGCAACACAGGTGCATGGGGGCGCGAGGAGCAAATATCCTGCCAAACGCCCTTCAGAAAATAATACTTTTGAATCAATGTATTATTCGGTAGCGTGCTATCCTCGCGTTCGCCTTTCCGAACTTCAGGCCAACGCGGTGTCCGGATCTCCGAACATCGACTTTGGGAGCGAAAGATGCGGTCCCTGCCGATCCAGGCGGCATTCCATCTCCCAGCCACCCTAAAACGACAAGGCCGAGCTTCAGCGGGAGCGCACCCACCGGTGTAATGATGGCAATCTAGCCTGACGTGTCGGAGATCATTGCGCGGCGCGGCTCAGAATTTCCGTAAAGCGCTGCCGCACCCGACTGGGAAGCGATGCTGGGAGCACCTCTGGAGGTTCGAACGTCTCCTCTCCCACCTGCACAAGCATCACCATGCCCATGGCATAGTGCGGAATACATTTGATGCCGTAGAGGCCCGGCTCCGTGAATGTCACCTCGATCTCCTCGTTGATGCCTCCCTTGAAGGAACGCGCCCCTGCCGGAAGCATCTCCGGCATCGAAGCCGCGTTGTGCGTGACGTGAGTGGCAAGGAAGCGCACCCAGTCGCCCAGGCGCAGGCGCAGAAAGTCTGGCTCGTAAACCATACCCCCGCTTTCATTCCGATTCAGCATCCTCACTTCATAAAGCTCCGCATGTGCTGCGGGGGCCAGGAGAAGGAAGGGCGCCAATAAGACGAACATCCTGCGCATATCTACTGGTCCTCAGGAGAGCGAGTGGAAACGGAGGAGGCGCGCGCCATCCTCGGGGTCAACAACGAAGGCCGCGCGTACGCCGAAGACCGCGCGCAGCAAATCTGGTGTCAGCACTTCTTGCGGTGGGCCCAGGCGGATAAGCCGCCCCGCTTGCATGACGGCCACGCGGTCGCACTGCATCGCCTGATTGAGGTCATGCAGCGCGATCACCTTCGTGACAGGCAGCGCCGCCACCAGCGCCAGCAGGGCAAGCTGGTGGTGGATATCGAGATGATTGCCCGGCTCATCGAGGAGCAGGATGCGGGGGCGTTGCGCCAGGGCGCGGGCAATATGTGCCCGCTGGCGTTCGCCGCCCGAGAGACTGGCCCAGTCTCGGGCCGCGAGATGAGCGACCTCCACCGCGGCCATCGCCTCCGCAACAATGGCGTCGTCATCAGCGGACCACGGGTGCAGCGCTGACAGCCAAGGCGTCCGGCCCAGTTCCACCGCGTCGCGCAGCACGATGCGCTCCAGCGTCTCCGCCTGCTGTTCGACCAGCGCAAGGGTGCGGGCAACCTCGCGACGAGGCAGGCGCCGCATGGAACGGCCGGACAAGCGCACATCTCCACGCGTGGGCGGCAGAAGCCCAGCCAACAAACGCAACAGCGTGGACTTACCGGAGCCGTTGGGGCCTATCAGCCCTAGCATTTCCCCGTCGCGCACAGCGAGGCTGACGTCCTGCACGATAGGCACGCCGCGTGTCAGCCAGGACAGGCCCTCTGCTTCGAGGCTCACCGCGCCGACCTCCGCCGCACCAGGATCAGGGCGAAGGCCGGCGCCCCGACAAGGGCCGTGACAACGCCAATCGGCAGCACCTGTCCAGGCACCAGGATGCGGGAGAGGACGTCGGCGCCAATCAGGAAGACCGCGCCCATCAGTGCAGCCAGTGGCACCAGCCGCGTATGCCTCACGCCGACGAGGAACCGCGCCGCGTGTGGTACCACCAGGCCAACGAAGCCGATGGCGCCGACAATGCTGACCATGACGGCAGTGGCGAGAGACGCTGCCAGAATCAGCACTGTCTGCACACGCCGCACCGGCACGCCGAGCGAAGCGGCGGAATCAATCCCGAACGTAAAGGCATCGAGCGCACGCACATGCCAGAGGCAAAGCAGCGTCACGCCCAACGCCACAGGCAGGGCGGTCGTCACATTGTCCCAGCGCGCGCCGCTCAGGTTGCCCAGCAACCAGAACATGATGCCTCGCGCCTGCTCGGCACTGGCGGAGCGTGTGATGATAAAGGCCGTCAGCGCATTGAAAAGCTGTGAGCCGGCGATACCGGCGAGCACGATCTGCCCTGCGCCGCGAGGCCCGTGTCCGCCCCCCGACGCCCGCGCCAGGAGCGCCACAAGGAAAAAGGCGGTGACAGCGCCCGTAAACGCACCAAGAGACAGCGAGACAGCTCCGGCCCCTATGCCAGCCACCGTTACAAGAACGGCTCCCGTGGAGGCCCCGGCCGAGATGCCGAGCAGATACGGATCAGCCAGTGCGTTGCGCAGCAATGCCTGCAGGATAATGCCGGCGACGGCCAGCCCCGCCCCGCAGCACGCCGCGACGATGGCTCTCGTCAGCCGGTAATTCCAGACGATACCTTCCTCGATGCGGTCCAGCGGATAGCCAGCACCAAACAACTTGTTTGCAAGCGTTTGCCCGACAACCCGCACGGGAATGGGCGTCTCGCCGATGCAGGTGCCGGCCAACACCGCCAGGGCCAGAAGCACCGTCACCAGCGCGCCGCGGCTGAGCCAGCGGCCCGCCAGCCGCGCCGTCACGGCCGGAGCCGCTCCATGGCTTCCGTCAGGGCTTCCAGCCCGTCCACCAGGCGAATCGTTGCCTGCATGGCATGGGCATCCAGGATAACGATGCGGTTGTTCCGTACCGCTTCCATCTGGCTCGTCACGGGATCGGAGCGCAGGAAGGCGAGTTTTCTCTCGACTTCGTCGGCCGGAAAGCGGCGCCGGTCCATGCGCGCCACCACGATCACGGATGGATTGGCGCGGGCGATCGTCTCCCAGCCCACTGTGGGCCACTCTTCATCCGACTGCACCACGTTGCGGAGGCCCAGCGTGCGCATCATGTAGCCGGGAATTCCTTTCTGTCCGGCCACATACGGGTCGAGGTCCAGGTCGGCGCTGGAGAACCAGAAGACCGCCGATGCATCCGGCAGATTGACCGCCTGTGCCCGCGCGACAGCCGCCGTTTCCCGCGCACGCAGGCTGGCCACCAGTTCGGAGCCCCTGTCCTGCCGATCGAAAATCGCGGCGAGTTGCGTGATGCCCTTATAGAGCGCTTCGGTGGAGAATGGCGCGGTCCGGGTGCCGTCGGCCCCGATGAGGTTGTTCTTACCTTCGCAATCGGCCGGCATGACATAGGTGGGCGCGCCAAGCTCATGGAATTGCTCGCGGGTGCCGACCACGCCCTGCGGGCCGATCATCCATTCGAACTGCGTCGCAACCAGGCCAGGGCGCCTGTTGATGACGGATTCGAAGCTGGGGGCATTGTTGTCAAGCCGCGGCACACGCGCGTTGACCTCGGCAAACTCAGGCAGCACGGCGTTGAACCACAGCGCGGTACCGGCCATCCGGTCCCCTACCCCCAGGGAGTAAAGGACCTCCGTGGCTGACTGGCCAATGGTCACGGCGTTGCGTGGCGCGGCATCGAAGCGCAGCGTATGGCCGCAATTCTCGATGCTGAGCGGATAGCGCGTCGCCTCGGCACGCGCGGCGTCTGCGGCAAAGCCAAGACTGGCCGCCGCAAACAACAGAACGGACAAGCGCATGAGTTTCTCCGCTCAGGACCGGATGGGAGCGGAATTGGTCTCGTGCGACGGAGGCGCGGCAGCATAGGCTAACCCGCCGAAACGCCGCCAAGCGCGGCACTCTTCGATCTTCATCATCGGCATTCTCCCCGGACACCCCGCCGGCTGGTTTCACGACACATGCCGGCAGGTCTCCTGACTGGCGGGTCATCGCCTGCGCCGACCTTCCCGGGATCGCTCCCAGTGGCATCTCCGGACGCTGGCTCGCCGCCTACAGTTGCGGGGGCAGTTTCGGTTCATGGTGCTCCTCAGGGAGGAGAACCATGGCGAATTCCCTATTAGTTCCTCTCGGAAACCGGCTCTGGTTGGGTAGATGACGCAGCCACGACAAGCAAGGGTCAAAATGGCCACCGGCGAAGAGGAACCGCGCTCTGCCCCGCAGCGCCCACGCGGAGCCCCTTATCCCCGCCGTCCTATCCACACGTGGCTTTTCCGTTCCCGCCCACGGCGAAACGATTTAAGGCTTAATCGCATGGCCCGCGCTTGCCCTCACCCCGGCGGATGGCCACGCTCCTGCCTGGCGACGGACGGCAGGGCTCTACCATGCAGGCGGATGGGAGGATGCTCAATGCTGATCCTACTGGCGGCCTTTGCTCTCGGCATCATGGCCGGGCTACGCGCAATGACGCCCCTGGCGGTCCTGTCCTGGGGCGCCGCCATGGGTGCACCGCCCCTCGCCGGCACCAGCCTGGCCTTCCTCGGCTTCACCTACACGCCATGGATCTTGACCGCGCTGGCTCTGGCCGAGCTCGTGGCAGATCAACTTCCCAATACGCCCAGCCGCAAGGTGCCGGTTCAGTTCGGCACGCGGCTCCTGGTGGGCGCCGTGTGCGGTGCAGCCGTGACGCTCCCTGGTCAGACCGGATGGACGGTGCTGGTATGGGCCGGGGTGGCGGCGGGCCTGGCCGGCGCCCTCGCCGGAACGTTCGGAGGCTCCTCCGCGCGCGCCCGGCTGGCGTCCCGTTTCAACCGGGATCGCCCGGCGGCATTGATTGAGGACGCGGTGGCCATTCTCGGTGCCATCCTTATTGTCGGAGCGCTGCGGTGAAGAATTTCGACGCTATCGTCATCGGCGCCGGCCAGGCAGGGCCGCCGCTCGCGGCCCGGATGGTGGAGGCCGGCATGCAGGTCGCGCTCGTTGAGCGGGACCTTCTCGGAGGAACCTGCGTCAACTATGGTTGCATGCCCACAAAGGCTCTCGTTGCCAGCGCGCGCACGGCTCATGTCGTACGGCAGGCGGCACATTGGGGCATGGTGCCCAACGGACCGGTGCAGGTGGATATGCCTGCCGTGAAAGCGCGCGCTTCCAAGGTCTCGAAAGACGCCAGGGACAATCTTGAGCGCTGGCTGGGGGGCATGGAGGGCCTCACACTGATCCGGGGTCATGCGCGCCTTGAAGACGCTCATACAGTCCGCGTCGGTACGGAAGCCCTGACCGCTCCTCGCATTATTCTGAATGTCGGGGCCCGGACATTGGTGCCGCCTACATTGCCAGGGCTCGACCGGGTCCAATACCTCACCAGCAGTTCGATCCTGGAGCTGGAGGAAGTACCGGACCACCTCCTCATCATTGGCGGAAGCTATATCGGTCTGGAATTCGCACAGATGTATCGCCGCTTTGGCGCACAGGTCACGATTGTAGAGCGAAGCCCACGCCTTCTCCCGCGCGAGGATGCTGACATTTCCGAGGCCATCCAGGATATTCTGGAGGCCGAGGGCATCGAGATCCTGACAGGTGCCGCCTGCATCGGCGTCGCTCCGCATCCCGAGGGAATCGCTCTTCATCTCGACGGTCAGACGGGCGAGCCCGCCGCCATCGGGTCGCATCTTCTTGTCGCCGCCGGGCGGCGCCCCAACACGGACGGGCTTGGCCTGGACAGCGCCGGCGTCGCCACGGACTCTCGCGGTTACATCACGGTCGATGACAAGCTCGCCACCAATGTGCCGGGCATCTGGGCACTGGGCGACTGCAACGGGCGCGGCGCCTTTACCCACACCTCCTATAATGACTTCGAGATTCTCGCGGCCAATCTGCTGGACAATGAAAACCGCAGGCTTCACCAGCGCATCCCGGCCTACGCGCTCTATATCGATCCGCCTTTGGGCCGGGCCGGAATGACCGAGGCTCAGGCCCATGAAGCCGGCCACAAGCTGCTGGTTTCAAAGCGCCCGATGAGCCGGGTTGGCCGCGCTATCGAGAAAGGCGAGACGCAGGGATTCATGAAAGTCATAGCGGACGCCGAGACTCAACAGATCCTTGGCGCCGCCATACTGGGTGTGGAGGGGGATGAAGCCATTCATGGCCTGCTGGACGCCATGAGTGCCGGCAACCCTTATCCCGTGCTGCGCTGGGCGGTACCCGTTCATCCCACCGTCTCGGAACTGATCCCCACTCTCCTTCTCGGCCTCAAACCCGAGAAGTGATGAACAGAGGCGAGGGGTTCGCGGGCCTGCTACGGGCGACAAGACCTGTCGCCCGCCACCAGCGTAACGTCAGACGGTATGAGCCCGCAGAAGCTCGGCGCGGGATTCGGCAAACTCACCCACTGCCGCGACAAAGCGGTCCATCTCCGCCTCCCCGACCGGAAGGCTGAGCGCCACCATGCCGCGTCGCGCCAGATAGATGCCTGCCTTCATCATGTCGAAGAAAAAGAGTTCGCGCAGGCCCTCTTCCAGCGGCGTCGTAGCATAAGGGCTCTCTGGCAGCGGTTGCCGGAAGTGAACGGTCATCATCGAACCGACGCCCGTAAAGCCAAGCGGGACCTCCGCATCCCGCGCCACGGCATTCAACCGCGCTCGCAACGTCTCGCCGCGTTGAAACAGCGCTTCCGCCGCCTCGGCGGTGAAGATCTCCCCCATGGCAACGCCGCCCGCCGCCATGGTCATGACGTTGTTGTTGAAGGTCCCCGCATGGGGCATCGTCGTATCGAATTGCGCCATGATGTCCGCGCGGCCACCGAAGGCGCCGAAGCTCATCCCGCCACCGATATATTTGCCCAGCGTCGTCATATCCGGCGTGATGCCAAGCCGCGCCTGCACACCGCCGGCTGATGTGCGCGATGTCATCACCTCGTCGAAGATCAGGACGGCGCCGGTCTTGTCCGCCAGCATGCGGAGTGTCGCCAGGAAGTCGGGGCGCGCCGGAATGCAGCCGCCACTGCCCAGCATCGGCTCGACGATAATGGCCGCCAGATCCTCCGCATACCGGCCGGCCAGTCGTGTCGCTTCTTCGCTGTCATTATAGGCCGTGGTCACGAAGGGAAGCGGCAATGTGGCAAGGTTCGAGCCTGAAACAGGGAATGTCAGAACGCCCCCGTGATATCCCCCCCGCATCACCATGGTCGTACCGCGTCCCGTGAAGCCGCGCGCCGCGGTCAGCGCCATGAGATTCGCCTCTGTCCCGCTATTGGTGAAACGCAGGCGTTCCAGGGACGGAAAGCGGGTGCAAAGCAGGCGCGCCAGCCGTTCCTCCCCCTGCCCCACGGCAGCGAGATTGATGCCACCTTCCAAGGCCGCATGCAGCGCCGCGTGAATCCGACGTTCCGAGTGGCCGAAAAGCCCGGCCGTGTATTCGCCGCAGAGGTCCAGATAGCTGTGCCCGTCCAGGTCCCAAAGCCGGCAATCCTCGCCCCGCGCCATCGCGGTAGGGAAAGGGCTGTAGGTCAGGACGGAGCGTGTATTACCGCCCGGCATGACCTCGGAGGAACGAGCGTGCAGAGCCGCGCTGAGGGGGCGGATCGCGGCATAGGCCTCGCGTGCTTCCTCCAGGGCGGTGCCGAGGTCGCTGTTGCGACGCGCAGGGGCGGCCATATCCATGCTGTTGTCTCCGGCAGAGAGCAGACAAAGGGCATCGCTCCTCCGACTGCCGGAGGACCGGCACACCCACAAAGATGACGGCTTGATTTGAGCCCTCACCGACGCAGATTGGATGGTATTGTGATCACAAATTACCATCAACCGGAATCTCTATGACGGCACTGCCCCCGCCTGGCGACCTTCTGCCCCTGGAGGAACAGGCCTATCGCCAGCTCCGCCGCGCGCTTGTGGAAGGCACTTTCGCACCGGGCGCCAAACTCTCCCTCCGGCGCATGGCAGCGGCCCTGGGCACCAGCCCGATGCCGGTACGGGCGGCGCTGCGGCGGCTGGCGGCGGAGCAGGCTCTCGATATCACCTCTTCCGGCAGCGCGATCGTGCCCCGCCTGACGCGCGCGGCGTTTCTGGAACTCAGCGAGGTCCGGGCAGCCCTCGAGCCGCTGGCGCTGCGTATGGCTGCACCCCACATCGATACCGCGACGCTGGCCACGCTGGGGCAACTTCTGGAAGGACAGGCGGCAGCCCGGAGCAGCGGCCGGCCGGACGACTTCCTGCAGCTGGACAGGGAATTTCTCTTCAGCCTCTACCGCAGGGCCGAGGCGCCCCTACTGGTGGGGATGATCGAGAGCCTCTGGCTGCGTCGCGGTCCGCTGTTTTGGGAAGCTCGCTGGATGTTGGTGGGCCGCCCGGCGGAACTCGCCCATCGGCACGCACAGATCCTGCAAGCACTTCGTCAGGGAGACGGCGCAAGCGCGGCGCGCGAGCTGGAAAGTGAAATCCGGGACGCCACAGACTTCCTGCTGAAGCAGATGCGCTTCGCTGGCGAGCCGGACACCCCGCGAGAGGTGCAGCCCCTTCTCCGCCCCGGCACATAGACGGGCCAGGGGCGGCGCCCGCCGCCGGTGCTCCGCATTCCGTGCCCTTGCAGACGCCCGGCAATGTGGCACTTTGCAACCCCATGGCCCCACGTAGCACCCAGGCCCTCGGAAAAGCGGCGAGGCACGCCGCCATTCTTGAGGCACTCTCCACCGACCCGACCGTGCGCATCAGCGCGCTGGCCGAGGTCTTCGGCGTTTCCACGGAGACCGTGCGGCGCGACATCGAGGACCTCTCGGCACGGGGCATGGTCAGGCGCACCTATGGTGGCGCCTCGGTCTCCCATCCCGCGAGCCAGCCCCGGCTCTCCGAGCGGGAGCGCGTCCTGGTGGCCGAGCGGCGACGAATCGGCCAGTCGGCCGCGTCGCTGGTGGAGGAAGGTGCCGTGGTCATGCTGGATGCCGGCAGCACCACCACCCACTTCGCCCGGGCCCTCGCCGCGCGCGGCGTGCGGGCTACCCTGCTGACCAACAGCCTTGATGCTGCCTTGGCGGCAGGCGCGAGCGACGCGTTGCGCGTGCTGGTGGCGCCAGGCGAGCTGAGCGCGGTGGAACGCGGCCTGTATGGCCCGGAAACGGCCGCCTTCCTGCGCCGCTTCCACGTCGACATGGCCGTCATCGGCGCCTCTGGCCTGACGGAAGAAGGCCCGTGTGAGGCGGAAAGCCGCGCCGCCTGGGTGAAGCGCGCCATGCTGGAGCGGGCGCCACGCCGCTTGTTGCTGGTCGATTCCTCGAAATTCGGCCGCGCCTTTCTCGAGCAGGTCTGCCCGGCCGAACAGATCACCGATCTGGTGACCGAGGCATCGCCACCGCCAAAGCTGGCGGCCGCGCTAAGCCGGCATGGCCTTCAGCTGACGATTGCAACAGAACTGTAAAAACATGTTTGACCTACCACATAGTTAAGTGGCAGGTTCAACATGTATATGACACAAGAATCTGCCCTCCCCCGCCCCCTTGCCGCGGCGCCCCTGACGCAGCTCGCCCAGCTGCGCTGGGTGCTGACCGACATCGACGACACGCTGACGCTCGACGGGAAGCTGCCCGCCGCCGCCTACACGGCGCTGGAGGCCCTCGACGCCGCAGGCATTTCCGTCATCCCCGTCACCGGCCGGCCCGCCGGCTGGTGCGATGCCATCGCCCGCCACTGGCCCGTCGCCGCCGTGGTGGGGGAGAATGGTGCGCTGTGGTATGCGCTCGACCGCAAGGCCCGCCGCATGATGCGCTGGCAGGCACAGCCGGAAGACGAACGCCGCGCCAATCGCGCCCGGTTGCAGGCACTCGCCGGACAGGCTCTGCAAGAGGTGCCCGGCAGCGCCATCGCCGCCGACCAGGCCTTCCGCCTCTTCGACGTCGCGATCGACTTCTGCGAGGATGCCGGCCCGCTGGGCTTCGACGCCGCGGACCGCATCGCCGACATCTTCCGCCAGGGCGGTGCGGAGGCGAAGGTCTCCTCCATCCATGTCAACGCCTGGATTGGTGGCTGGGACAAGCGCGCGGGCATCGAGGCGCTTTTCAGCGCCCGCTTCCAGCCCTTCGCCGCCGTGCGGGAGGCCGTGGCCTTTATCGGCGACAGTGCCAATGACGCACCGCTCTTCGCCGCCGTCGCGTGCTCGGTAGGCGTGGCCAATGTGGCACCCTTTCTGGCCGGCATGGAGACACCGCCGGCCTACATCACCCGGGCCGAAGGCGGCGCGGGCTTCGCAGAATTCGCCGACGTGCTGCTCAAGGCGCGCGGTGCCGCTTCCCTGGAGGAAAACGTCGCATGAAAAAGCTGTTCCTGGCAGGCACCGCCCTCGCCGTAACCTTTGGCGCCGGCCTGGCCTTCATCGGCTCCGCAGCCGCGCAGCCAGCCGCCTGCGCGTTCCGCGGTGCGCTGGACGAAGCCTATTGCGACGCCAACCGCGACATGGTGGCCGATGCCCCCACGGACCCGGCGCGGCTGCGCGACCCCTCCACCATCGTCTTCACCTACACCCCTGTTGAAGACCCGGCGCTGTATGCCAACCAGTTCCGCCCCTTCCTGGAACATCTCGGCCGCTGCACCGGAAAGCGCGCCGTCTATTTCCAGGTGACATCCAACGCCGCACAGGTGGAGGCCATGCGCTCGGGCAGGCTGCACGTGGCGGGCTTCTCCACAGGCCCCACAGCCTTCGCCGTCAACCTCGCTGGCGCCGTGCCTTTCGCCGTGAAGGGTAATGCGGAAGGCTATGAGAGCTACCGCGTCGTCATGCTGGTGCGCGCGGACAGCCCGTATCAGAGCCTCACCGACCTGCGTGGCAAGCGCGTGGCGCACACCTCCGCCACCTCCAATTCCGGCAATTTGGCGCCCCGCGCCTTCTTCCCCGGGCTGGGCCTGACGCCTGAGCAGGACTATCAGGTGGTCTATTCCGGCGGGCACGACCGCAGCGTCATGGGCGTCAATGCCGGCGACTATGATGCCGCCCCGGTGGCCTCCGATGTCTGGACCCGCATGATCGCGCGCGGGCAGGTGAAGCGTGAGAATTTCCGCGTCATCTGGGAGAGCGATCCCTTCCCCACCAGCGGCTTCGCCCTGGCGCACGACCTTCAGCCGGAACTGGCGCAGAAGATCCGCGACTGCTTCCTCGAATATCGCTTCCCGGAATCCATGGCGCGCGACCTGGGCGGCAATGACCGCTTCTGGCCTGCCACCTATGCCGAGCAATGGGCTCCCGTCCGCGCCGTGGCCGATGCGGTGAACGCGCCCTACAACCGCGCCGCCTTCGACGCGGAAAGCCGGCGGGAACTCGAAGCCGAAGCCCGGCGCCGGGCGCAGCAGCAGCAGCCCGCCGCCCCCACCCATGTCGCGCCCACCGGCGCGGCACCAGCACGCTGATCGCCTGAGGGCCGCACCATGTCCGCTACTATCGCCGCCGCACCACCTGGGGCGGCCCGCTCCTCCTCCACCGTCCTCGAGATCCGGGGACTGGTGAAGGAGTACGCTGCCGGCAAGCCGGTGCTGAAAGGGGTCGATATCGCCGTGCCGGCCGAGGGCATCACGGCGGTCATCGGACCCTCCGGCACCGGCAAGTCCACCCTGATCCGCTGCATCAACCGGCTTGTGGAACCGACACGTGGTTCCATCCGCCTCCATGGCGAGGAGCTGACCGGCCTGCGCGGACGGGGGCTGCGGCTGGCGCGGCGGCGCATCGGCATGGTGTTCCAGGAGTACAATCTCGTGGAACGGCTCACGGTGATGGAGAACGTGCTGAGCGGGCGGCTCGGCTACGTTCCCCTGTGGCGCGCCTGGCTTCGCAAATACCCGGAAGAAGATATCCAGCGCGCCTTCTCGCTGCTCGATGCCGTTGGCCTGCCCGACCATGCGACGCGGCGCGCGGACGCCTTGTCCGGCGGCCAGCGCCAGCGCGTGGGCATTGCCCGTGCGCTGATGCAGCGCCCTGAAATCCTGCTGGCCGATGAGCCCACCTCCTCCCTCGACCCCCGCACCGCTGTCGAGGTTCTGGAGCTGCTGACCAGCCTGACGGCCGCAGAAGGCGTTCCCGTCATCATCAATATCCACAATGTCGATCTTGCGAAGCGCTATGCGCGGCGCATCATCGGCATGTCTGGTGGCAGCGTGATCTTCGACGGGCCGCCGGAGCAGTTGGAGGCACACCACCTGCGCGCCATCTATGGCGGTGAGGACTGGCTGTGAGCGCGACAACCACCCAGCGCCGCCTCGCCTTCGCGGCCAACTGGCCGATGCGGCTGGCGCTGCTGGCGCTTGCCGCCTACACCATATGGGCCTGCACGCAGCTTGGCCTGACCTGGGACCGGGTGATCCATGGCCTGGGCGAAGGCGGCCGGTTGCTCAGCCGCATGGTGCCGCCGAACTTCGAGCGCTGGCAGCTTTTGCTGGAAGGGCTTGTGGAAAGCCTGCAGATCGCCGTGCTGGCCTCGGCGCTCGGCATCATCATATCCCTGCCGCTGGGGGTGCTGGCGGCGCGTAATCTTGCCCCCTTCTGGATCTCGGCGCCGGTGCGCGCGGTTATCGCCGTGTGCCGCTCGCTGCATTACGTCATCGTCGCCATTCTCTTCGTGAAGGCCATCGGCTTCGGCGCGCTGGCGGGTACGGCGGCGCTGGTGGTGGCCTCTGTTGGCTTCATCGCCAAGCTCTTCGCCGAAGCCATCGAGGAAATCTCGATGAAGCAGGTGGAGGCCATCCGGGCGACAGGCGCTGGCGTCATGAAGGTCCTGGCCTATGCGGTGCTGCCGCAGGTGGCCTCGCGCTTCATCGGCTTCTGCCTATACCAGCTCGACAGCAATCTGCGGAACTCCACCCTGGTTGGCATCGTTGGTGCAGGCGGTATCGGCGGCACGCTGTTCGCGGCCTTCAAGCGCTTCGACTATGATTTCGTCTGCGCCATCCTGCTTTCCATCATTGCCCTCATCTTCCTGGCCGAGATCATCTCCGGCCGTGTCCGGGCCGCCCTGCGATGAACAGTATGACACACGATCCCGTCGCGCCTCTGCGGCGTGAATGGCACCGCTTCACACCGGTACAGCGAATCTCCCGCTGGTTGGTGTGGCTGGTCTGTGTCGCGGCCGTGGTGTGGGCGGTGCGCAGCATCGACATCATCCCCGAATTCCTGGTCGATGCGCCGGAACAGATGGCCGACATGCTGGTGCGGATGTGGCCGCCCGATCTCGCCCACTACTATCCCGAAGTGCATCGGGCACTCATCGAAACGCTGCATATCGCGACGCTCGGCACCGTGTTCTGCTTTGTGCTGGCCGTGCCGCTGGCACTGCTGGCCGCCCGCAACATCTGCACCATTCGGCCCCTGAATACGCTCGCTCAGCTTGGCCTCGTGGCATCGCGCTCGGTCAACTCGCTGGTCTGGGCGTTGCTCTTCGTGGCCATCTTCGGGCCGGGTGCTGCGGCTGGCGTCTTCGCCATCGCCTTCCGCTCGGTGGGCTTCGTCGGCAAGCTGCTGGCCGAGGCTCTGGAGGAGACCAACCCTGGCCCCCGGGAGGCACTCCGCGCCGCTGGCGCCCCATGGGGATCCGAGGTGCTGAAGGGCGTCTGGCCGCAGGTGCAGCCGGCATTCTGGGGCATCGCCCTGTTCCGCTGGGACATCAATGTGCGGGAAAGCGCCGTGCTCGGGCTGGTGGGCGCCGGCGGCATCGGGCTTGTCCTTGACGATGCCATCAACTTCTTCCAGTGGGAGCGCGTGGCAACGGTGCTGCTGGCCATCCTCGTGGTGGTGCTGGTGGCCGAGATCGTTGTGACCCGGCTCCGCGCAAGGCTGATCTGATGCGTGATACAGTCGATCTGCTGGTCATCGGCGGCGGCATCAACGGCGCCGGCATCGCGAGGGATGCGGCCGGCCGTGGCCTGTCCGTGGTGCTGGTGGAACAGGGAGACCTCGCCAGCGCCACCTCCTCCGCCTCCTCCAAGCTGATCCATGGCGGGTTGCGCTACCTGGAGCACCGCGAATTCCGGCTGGTGCGGGAGGCGCTGGCCGAGCGTGAGGTTCTGCTCCGCCTCGCGCCGCACATCATCTGGCCAATGCGCTTCGTGTTACCGCATGCGCCGGAGATGCGGCCGCGCTGGATGCTGCGCGCGGGCCTGTTCCTCTACGACCACCTTGCCAAGCGCGTTACCCTCCCCGGCAGCGAGCCGCTGGACTTCCGCCTTCACCCATGGGGTGCTCCCTTGAACGGGCAGGCCACCCACGGCTTTGCCTATTCCGATGCCTGGGTGGATGATGCCCGGCTTGTGGTTCTGAACGCGCGCGACGCTGCCGCGCGAGGGGCCGATATCCGCGTCCGCACAACCTTCACCGGCGCCTCGCGGGACGCTGAGGGATGGAATGTCACCCTCACCGGCGAGGATGGGCGGACGGAAACACTGCGGGCCCGCGCCATTGCCAACGCCGCCGGCCCCTGGGTCATGCAGGTTCTGGCCGGCACCGGCGTACAGGCCGCCGACAATATCCGGCTTGTGCGCGGCAGCCATATCGTGGTCCCGGCCCTGTACGAAGGAGACCAGGCCTACATCCTGCAAAACGATGACCGGCGCGTGGTCTTCGTCATTCCCTATGAGGGCAACTTCACCCTTATCGGGACGACCGACGTGCCGCATGACGCGGCCAGCGGCCCGCCACATTGCTCGGCGGAAGAGGTAGCCTATCTCTGCCGGGCCGTGTCACGCCAGTTTCGTCGCCCAGTGTCGCCGGAGGAGGTGGTGTGGACCTATTCCGGCGTTCGGCCTCTGCATGATGACGGCGCGGAGAATCCCTCCGCCGTTACCCGGGACTATGTGCTGAAGATGGACCGCAGCGCCGCGCCGCTGCTCTCGGTCTTCGGCGGCAAGATCACGACCTATCGCCGCCTGGCGGAGGACGCCGCGGCCCAGCTCTGCACCGCGCTAGGCCAAGCACGGCCAGCCTGGACGGCGGGCGCGCCCCTCCCCGGCGGCGATCTCGGCGGCCTGACTCCCGATGCCTTCATGGCGGAGATGGCAGAGCGCTATCCCTTCCTGGAAGGCGCCACATTGCGCCGGCTGTTCCGTTGCTACGGGGGCGAGCTGGGCCAGGTACTGAACGGTGCCCGCGACGCCACCGATCTCGGCCGGCAACTGGGCGGCGGAATCACGGAGTGCGAGCTATCCTGGATGATACGGGAGGAATGGGCCCGCACCCCCGAAGACGTGCTCTGGCGCCGCACCAAGCGCGGCCTTCACATGAGCACCGAGGAACGCCGGACTTTCGCGCACTTCTTCGACGATGTGGTGCGCGCCACGGCCTCCCTGTCGGCCTAGAGGCAATATCGGCAGATAGCGACGGCGATGTCCTGCGCAGCCTCCGTCAGGCTATCCAGCGTCACATATTCATCCGGGCCGTGCGCATTGGCGCCCAGCGGGCCATATACCACGCCCGGAATCCCCCTCGCGGCATAATGAGCCGCGTCGGTGACGCCCAGCATGCCTTCGAAGCGCACCGGCAGCCCCGCCTCCTGCCGGGCGCTTGCCAGCGCCTCCACGAGCGGATGGCCGAGCGGCGTGTTCACGGGCGGGAAATGCAGGCCGTGCAGGTCCCATTCAATGGTTGGAGGATGATCGGCCAGCCAGGGGTCCGTTGCCGCGAAGCGAAGGATGGCGGCTTCGAAATCACGGCGGATCGCGGCGGGGTCTTCATCGGGCAGGAACTTCAGGTCGAAATCCAGGACGCAGGTATCGGGCACCATGCCGGGATTGTTCAGCACCGTAGGCAGCCCGTCCGCCCCGAGCCCCACCCCGGCTATCATCATACCGGGGGAGATCGTGTTCATGCCGGCGGGCATGTGCGGGAAGCGCTTCTCCCTTCCCCATTGCGCCTCCAGCGCCTGCACGGCAGCCAGGAGGCGCGCGCCAAGTTCCAGCGCATTGACACTGCGGACAGGAATGCCTGCGGCAGCCTCGGAGGGATAGATGGAGGCGAAGCGGCGGGATGAGTGGCCATTGCGCCCCCGGACAGTGAGCCGCACCCAGTCCAGCCCCCCTGCCCAGGGCCGGATGGCGTTGGCGCTGCCTTCCGCCACCAGCACCGCGGAGGGGCGCGGCTCGCGCGCGGCCGCCTGCATGGCGCCGAAGCCACCCGCCTCCTCATCCACCACGGCATGGAACTCCAGCCGGCCAGAGAGAGGAATACCGAGCGCATGGATAGCCCGGCAGGCCGCCAGACAGGCCGCCAGCCCTGCCTTCATGTCGCCGGAACCGCGACCATACATCTTGCCGTCGGCTATCTCGGCGCCGAAGGGCTGGCGGGTCCAGTTGGCGATGTCGCCCACGGGCACCACATCGACATGGCCACACAGCGCCAGGCTATTCGCCTGCGCACCAGGCTTTATGCCCAGCAGGTTGGGGCGATCTGGAAAGGGATATTGCCGGCTCGTCTCGAATCCCAGGGCGTTCAGTTCAGCCTCGATGACGTCCTGAACTTCCGGCTCGCGGTTCAGCAGCGGATCGGCCTGGAACTTGGGGTTGACGCTCGGAATACTGATAAGCTGCGTCAGAAGGGCCTGCATCCAGGCAGCGTCGGCCGCCACAGCTTCGCGCAGCTGTTTTTCCCAAGGCATCAGACTGGCTCCTGAACACTGGCAACGGCCCGGCAAACAAGCGGCGCCAGGAGCTCGGCCCAATGATCGGCGTCGGCGTGATCAGCGATGAGGTCCTGACGGATTTCGATCAAAAGCGAAGGCAGACCGCGCGCTTGCCCGTGCACGGGCACGGTATAGTCCTCGGCGGGATCGATGGTGTAGGGCTCGTTGTCCCCCACGCAGATGCCTTGTGCGCGCAGCCCTTCTATCAGTGGAGCGGCAAAGCGGTGCGCGTCAGCATAGAGGAAGCCCGCCTGCCATGGCCGCGCCACGCCCCGATAGCGCGGCGTGAAACTATGCACGCCGATGACGCAGCGCCTCTCCGCATGCGCCTCCAGATGAGCGGAGACGGCGTCGTGGAATGGGTGGAAAAGCGCCTCCGCCCGCGCGGCCCTATCAGTGGTCGAGAGGCCGATATTGCCCGGAACGATGGTGTCTTCGCTCTGCTCCGGAATGGAGGAAGGCGCCCCGAGAGGCCTGTTGCAGTCGATGACCAGCCGCGAATATCCCGTTGCGAACAGGGCGGCGTCCAACCGCCGGGACAGCCCCCGCGCCAGGGACAGCGCACCGATATCCCAGCCGATATGCCGGCCGATCTCGCCCGGCGGCAGGCCGAGATCCCCTAGCGCCCGTGGAATGCGGTTGCTCGCATGCTCACAGAGCAACAGGCAGGGAAAGCGGCCTTCGACGCGTTCCGACGTGAAGGCGGGCGGCTCGTCCGGTTGAAGCAGAGGCATCAATAAATGGCCTTGTAGCGTTCGCAGAGCCGGGCAGCATCCAACTCACCGGCGAGTTGCATCTCCTTGCGCTTCACCGAGAGAAGGCAGCCGGTGAGAAGCGGTGGCAGCCACTCGGTCAGCAGCGCATCCGCCTGCATAGCCGCCAGCGCGGCCGAAAGATTCTCAGGCAAACGGCGTACGCCAAGGGCTTCCAGCTCCGCCGGCGAGAATTCGGAGGGGTCGGTGTTCACCAGAGGCGGCTGAACCAACCCTTCCCGGAGACCGGCGAGACCGGCGTTGATCAAGGCTGCGAGTGCCAGATAGGCATTGGCCGTAGCGTCCGTGGCCCGATATTCGACATTCATCTGCTTTGCAGCGTCGCCACCCCCCAAAGTCGCGATAGGGCAGATGCGAAGGCCGGCCTCACGGTTGCGCTCGCCCAGGCAGGCATAGGCGGCGCTCCAATGATGCGGCTGCAGGCGCAGATAGGAGACGGGACTGGGGGCCGTCAGCGCCAGCAACCCGGGCATATGCCGCACGATACCGGCGCAGAATTGCCCCGCGCGTTCGGAGAGTGCGCCAGGGCGGCTTTCATCCCGCATGGCGGGGCGGCCATCCTCATCCCGCAGGCTGAGATGGATGTGCACGCCATTGCCAACCGCATCCGGCGCGGTCTTGGGGGCGAAGCTGGCCCGCCAGCCCTTTTGCGCCGCCAGTTCCTTCACCAGCAGCCGTAGCGCCACGGAGCGGTCGGCCGCGGTCAACGGGTCAGCCGGACGCATGGTGACCTCGAACTGGTCGGCGCCGTATTCGGGCAGGAACATCTCCGGTTCCAGCCCCGCCTGCTCCATCAGCTCCAGCAGTTCCGGGCCGAAGGGGTCCGCGCGCCGCATCGCCGCCAGGGAGAAGGCCGGAGCCGCCGGCCACCCGCCGCCCAGCACCTGGAATTCATGCTCGAAAGAGGCGAGCAGCGTCAGCCCCGTCTCGGCCTTCAGCCGCGCGATGGCCCGCTTCAGAAGAGTGCGTGGGCAGCATTCCCAAGGCGTGCCGTCCAGCTCGGTGATGTCCGAGAAATAGATGTGCAATGGCGTCCGGCCGAGCTGCGGCAGCCGGATGCGCGTGGCCTCCTCCGGCAACAGGCGAAGGTCACCAGCCGAGCCCCAGGGATTGTCCTCGGCGATGACATCGAAGGGTGTCAGCGCCATGTTGGCCGGCACCCAGCCTGTGCCACGCCGCAGATATCCGTCCAGCGCATCGGCCGGGAAGCTGCGGCCGCGAGTGATGGCGACGAGGTCGGTGGTGAGGCAGGTGGCGAGTTCCATGCTCACGCGGCCATCTCCTTCAGGCGGGAGAGCACCGTCCCGGTATCCGTGACCCAGCAATAGCCGCCGAAAGCCTTCACGGCGGCGCGGTGCCGTTCCTCGCTGTATGTGGCGCAGGCATCGTCGATGAGTGTGACCATGTATCCACGGTCCGCCGCGTCCCGGACGGCCATATCCACGCACTGGTCCGTGACGACGCCAGCGATGATGAGATACCGCACGCCGAGATTGCGGAGCACGTAGTCAATATTGGTGGAGTTGAAGACGCCCGAGGATGTTTTCGGCAGCACAATCTCATCGGCCAGCGGCGCAAGCGCGGGGATGACCTGCCCTTCCGGCGCGCCCCTGGGCACATGCATGTCCGAAAGCTTGTGGTCCAGCGAACGGTCCCTGCCGTGGCTGGTCAGGCTCTCGATGACAGTGTGCATGATGTCGATGCCCGCCGCCCGCGCGGCTGCCAGTAGCCGCTGTTGGTTGGGCACCACGAGGCTGTCGAGCCGGTCATGGTAGTAGGAGAAATCCTGCCCGGCATGGGCCGGGTCCAGCCCCCGCTCGCACCAGATGCGCTGCATATCGACGAACAGCAATGCTGTCTCGCCGGGCTGAAAGGGCGCGTCTCGGCGGGTCGGAAGAGGGCTCATGCGGGCTCCGGCGTCGGCATGAGGATTTTATTACAGACACTCTCACCCGTCGTGAATATGAAATATGATTGACAGAAAGGGACGCGGCCGGTGTGCTGCCTTCCCAAGCCTCGCCCATTCTCGGAGCCCGCGCCATGCAGCGTCGCCACCTTTTGGCCCTGGGGGCCGCTTCGGCCACCTCTCTCGCCATGCCCAGCGTGGCGCGGGCGCAGGGCAGCCGCACATTGCGCTTCATTCCGCATGCGGACCTGGCGGTGCTCGACCCTGTGGTATCCACCGCCTACGTCACCCGCAATCACGCCTATCTGGTCTATGACACGCTCTTCGGCCAGGACGGCGCCATGAACCCGCAGCCACAGATGGTGGAGGGCGTGCAGGTCGAGGATGACGGCAAGCGCTGGACTTTGACGCTGCGAGAGGGCCTGAGCTTCCACGACGATACCCCTGTGCTGGCGCGGGACTGTGTGGCGAGCATCCGCCGTTGGGGCCAGAAGGACGATCTGGGCAAGGCGTTGCTCGCAGTCACCAACGAATTGTCGGCACCGGATGACCAGCGCATTGTCTTCCGGCTGCGGCAGCCCTACCCGCTGCTGCCCTTCGCCTTGGGCAAGACCCCCGGCACCATCTGCGCCATGATGCCCGCCCGGATCGCCGAGACGCCGGCGGACCGCGCCTTTACTGAAGTCGTCGGCAGCGGCCCGTTCCGCTTCATGGCCTCGGAGCATGTTTCGGGCGACCGCGCCGTTTATGAGCGTTTCGCTGGCTACAGGCCACGCCAGGGCGGCGTGTCCGAGGGTACCGCCGGGCCCAAGATCACGCATTTCAACCGCATCGAATGGAAGGTCATCGCCGACGCGGCAACCGCTGCCGCGGCCCTGCGCACAGGCGAGGTCGATTGGTGGGAATTGCCCAGCAACGACATGCTGCCGCTGCTGCGCCGTGGCAATGGCTTCAAGGTCGAGCCGCTCGACCCTACAGGCTACATGGTCTCGCTCCGCGTCAACCATCTCCACGGCCCGACGGCCGATCCGGCCATCCGCCGGGCCATGATGATGGCACTCAACCAACAGGATGTGGTGATGGCGATCGCCGGCACCGATCCTCACCTGTGGAACGACAAGGTTGGCTTCTTCTGCCCCGGCACTGCCATGGCCAATGACGAAGGCCTCGGCACACTGCGCGCAGACCCGGCAGCAGCCAAGAAGGCGCTTGAAGCCGCGGGCTACAAGGGCGAGCCAGTGCTCTTGATGACGCCGGGTGACGTGCAGCTCAATGCCGCCGGCAGCGCCGTGGTGGCAGATGCGTTCCGCCGCGCCGGTATGAACGTCGACGAGGTGACCATGGACTGGGGCACCATGCTCCAGCGGCGCAACAAGAAGGAGCCTGTCAACCAGGGCGGCTGGAGCGCCTATGTCGTGTTGAACACAGGCGCCGATCTCGGCAGCCCGGCGGTGCACCCCAACCTGCGGGGAGATGGTAAAAGTGCGCTGTATGGCTGGTGCCAAAGCCCGGCATTGGAGGAGCTGCGCAGCGAGTGGCTCGCCGCACCGGATCTGGCGGCGCAACAAGCGGTCGCCCGGCGCATGCAAAGCCAGGCTTTCGCCGATCTGCCCTACATGCCGCTTGGGCAGATTTCGCAGCTGACGGCGTACAAGGCGGAGCTGACAGGCATGCTGAAGGGCGTGCCCGTCTTCTGGAACGTCCGGCGCGGCTGATCTCAGCCCAGCGTAACGCCGCGCCGTGCCCGCAGCGCCTCGATACTTTCCAGGCGCTGCCTTGTTTCTTCGCCACGTTCTTCCAGCAGGCACGCCAGCAGGGCTTCCACCTGCGCCAATGCCGGCACCATGCTGTCATAGGGCGAGCTGGCGTCCACGGGCGCCGTGAACACAAGCTGCGCCACCTCGGCAATGGGTGAGCGGTAAGGGTCCGTGAACAGCACCACCTTCGCGCCCTGCCCCGCGGCCTGGAGCGCGAAATCCACCACATCCGCCTGGTAGCGCCGGAAGTCGAACACCACCAGCACGTCCTGCTTGCCGAGGTCGATCAGCGCATCGACCATCTCCGCCGCCGTTCCGTCCAGATGCCGCAGCCCCGGCCGCAACTGCACGAGATGAGTATAGAGAATGCCTGCGAGATAGCGGCTGAAGCGCCCGCCCAGCAGCGTGATACGGTATTTGCGATCAGCCAGGAGAGCCGCTGCCCGGCTGTAGGGCGCCGCCGCCGGATGTTGCCGTACTTCCGCGAGCTTCCCCTCCAGAGACCCCAGATAAGCATCCGTGGTCCCCCCCGCGGCAGGACCGCGCGTCTCCATCATCATCAGGGGCGACCGCAGCCGGGCCTCCACCTCCTCCAGCAGCGCCTGCTGAAACTCCGGGTAGCCGCCCGCGAAGCCGAGTTTGGCCACCAGGCGGACGACCGTAGGGTCGCTCACTCTAGCGCGGCGAGCGAGGCTTGCCACTGTGCCAAGCCCCGCAATGGGGTAGTCCGCCAGCAAGGCCTGGGAGACCCTGGCCTCGGCGGGAGTCAACTCGGCTTCCCTTTCTCGCAACAGGGCTGATATCCGAAGAAAGGGCGCGGGTGCTGGCATTGGCCTTCCGGGGCTGAAAGGGAATAGGTCTTTCAGCCACTTCACGCCCGGTTTCGCAAGTGGAGGGATACGACGCCTGCCAGCGCCGCCGCCCTCAGGCCTCGTCGAGCGTCGCCACGTAACGCAGCCCGGCCTTCTCGAGTGCCGGCCGCATGTTGTAGAGATCCAGCCCCAGAACGCCCGACGCAAGCTTGGCGCGCTTGCTGTCTTCATTCTCCTTCCTGCTTTCCGCGGCGGCCAGAACCCTTTCGGCGTCCCCACGCGGAACGACCACCACGCCATCATCATCCGCGACGATCACGTCGCCGGGATGAACCAGGACGCCGGCGCAGACCACCGGAACATTCACCGAACCCAGGGTGGCCTTCACGGTACCCCGCGCGGAGATGGCCCGCGACCACACGGGAAACCCCATTTCCCGCAACGTCCCGACATCCCGAACGCCGGCATCAATGACCAGGCCCCGCACGCCGCGTGCCTTAAGTGACGTGGCCAGCAGGTCACCAAACATCCCATCCGTGTTGTCGGTGGTACAGCCGACGACGAGGATGTCACCGGGCTGGCATTGCTCCACCGCGACATGAATCATCCAGTTATCGCCGGGCTGCGCCAAAACTGTCACAGCAGAGCCGGCGGCCGCGGCCCCTGCCCAGGCCGGCCTCATATAGGTCTTCATCAGGTTCGGGGCACGCCCGGAAGCCTCATGCGTGGTGGAAACGCCGAGCGGCAGGAAGCGGCCGACCAGATCGGCCGGCGCTCGCGTGACTTGCGTGACGACGACGGGATTCATGCGAGAACCTCCACAGCATCAGGGAAGATGGTCTGATAGGCCTCACCGTACTTCATGGCCTTGCCCGAGTTGCGCCCACCCTGCATGCCCCGGTTCAGCGCCACACGCTCGTAGTAGTCCCAAAGGTGGCGCTGAGCGGGCAGCTCCTGAAACGCCTTCCACTTCGTCTCCCATACCTCGGTGATGTTCAGAATGCGATTCGGCTTGAAGCCACATTGCTCCGGCTGATGCGGCTCAAATTGGAAAACCTGCGGCGCGGTATAGGTAACTCCGCCCGGGCCGGGCTTGTGGCCGGCCGCCTGAGCGATAATACGGGCTTCCTGGGCAAAGCGTGCCGCCTCGGGGTGATCGACATTGTAAGGATCGGCGACGGCGTGGGTGAGGACGAAGGACGGATTGACCTCGCGGTAGACATCGATCAGGCGGTCCAGCATCGCCTCGGTCAGGCGCAACGGATAATCCCCCGCGTCGAAGAACTCGATCTCCGCGCCAAGGATCCGTGCCGCCGCCTCGGCCTCTGCACGGCGCCCTGCCTTGCAGGCCTCCAGCGTCATGCCTGCCTGCTTCCAGGCTCCCTGGCTTTCGCCACGCTCGCCATAGGAGAGGCAGACGATCTTCATCTGATAACCAAGCTTGGCATGCAGCGCGATGGCGCCGCCTGCCCGCCATACGAAATCGCCCGGATGCGCGGTGACGACGAGACCAGACTTTCGGGTGCCAGACATGGAAACCTCTTTCAGCGCGCCCAGTACAGGCGGTCAGGATTGTCGATCAGGATCTTGCGGCGTACTTCCTCGCTCTCCACAGCCAGCGCCAGAAGGTCGACAAGGTCGCCATCGTTCGGCATGTCGCCGGAGATGTTGGGATGCGGGAAGTCGGTTCCCCACAGCGTCCGCTCAGGCGCGATCTCGGCCAGCTTGCGGGCGAAGGGAACGGCATCGTGGAATGGAGCGCCACTGGAAGAAACGCGTTCCGGCCCGCAGATCTTCACCCACGCGAGAGGATTCTCCATCAGCTTCAGCAGGCGGCGGAACGGCTCCTGCTCCAACCCGTTCTTGGCCTGCACCCGGCCCATATGGTCGATGACGAACGGCACCTTGATGCGCGAAATACGCTCCGCATGCGTCACGATGTCTCCGGCATCGAGATGCAGCACGACGTGCCAGCCCAGCGGCTCAATCTTGTCCAGCACACGATCGAACACATCGAGGTCCGGCGTGCCACCGAGATGCTGCACGAAGTTGAAGCGCACACCGCGTACGCCGCCACGATCGAGCTCAGCGAGGCCAGCCTCATCGATATCGCCGTCCACGATGGCAACGCCACGATAGGCTCCGCCGCTGCTTGCAATAGCATCAAGCATGGCGGTGTTATCCGTACCATGGCAGCTCGCCTGAACGATGACTGCACGCTCAACGCCAATAGCGGCATGTACGCGACGCAGGTCCTCAACGGGCGCATCAGGCGGCGTGTAGGACCGGTCCGGCGCATAAGGGAATATCTTGGCTGGACCAAAGACGTGACAATGCGCGTCGCAGGCGCCGGCGGGTAGCTTATAGGCAGGCTTTCTGGGATTCGGATCCGGTGCCTTACAGGTCTTCATTCTGTCATTCTGCCCTTGTTACTGCTTCTCGATGCCGGCTCGTTCGATGACACCACGCCATTTCTCCGCCTCTTCGGCCAGCAGACGGCCCAGCGCGGCAGGGTCTCCCCCTTTCGCTTCCACGCCGGCTTCCAGCAGCCGCGCGCGGATAGCAGGGTCCGACAAAACGGCGTTCAACTGCTGATTCACATACGCGATCACTGGCGCCGGTGTCCGCGCTGGGGCCACGACTGCGTTCCAGGAGGTGACATCGAACCCCGCCAGCCCCGCTTCCTGCAGCGTCGGTACCTCCGGCAGATTCGCAGCGCGGCTCGAAGAAGTGACAGCGATGGCACGAAGCGATCCGTCGCGAATCTGCCCGGTGATGGGGGCCACAATCTCGAAGGCTGCCGTCACGTCGCCGCGCAGAAGGCCCGTGAGCAGCGCCGGCGTGCCGCTGAACGGCACGGTGACGGTCTCCAGCCCCGCGCTTGTCTTGAACAGCTCCGCCGCCAGATGTTGCGTGCTGCCGACGCTGATAGTGCCGATATTGCTGCCGTCCGGATCGCTCTTCAGCTTTGCCATGAGGTCGCCGGCCGTCCGCAGCGGAGACTGAGGAGGCACCAGGATCGCGATGGCGAAGGCGCCCATCAGCCCCACCGGCGCAAAATCACGTATCGGGTCGAATGGCAGCGATCGGAACAGCGACGCGCTGATCGCGTGCGCATTGGTCGCCACCATGAGCGTCGAACCGTCTGCCGGGGACGCCAGCAGAGCCTGTCCCGCCACGATACCGCCGGCACCAGGGCGGTTTTCCACCACCACCGGCTGCTTGAGGCGTTCGGACAAGGCCTGGCCTACGGTACGCGCGGTCAAATCGGCCACGCCACCAGCGGCATTGGGCACGATCAGCCGCACAGGCTTGTCGGGCAGAAGTACCTGGCCCTGAGCGCGGACTGCGGGGGCAGCGAGGCTGGCCGCGGCAACCATCCCACCCAGCTGCAATGCATGGCGGCGCCGAAGATTCATGATGGATCCTCCTGTAAGCGGCTGCTCCCTTGTGAAGAGCAGCCTTGCGAGGCGCGTTATTCAGCGGCAACGCGGCGAGCTGCGGCGGCCTCCACGGCAGCCAGCAGCATGTCGAGATCGGTGGTGGCCAACTCTGCTGGTGTCATCGCCCGGCCCTGGGCGGCCGCCCAGTCCTGCCGTTCCGCGATGGGGGCACTCAACAGCGGGTCCACGCCCGCCTCCTTCACCGTCCGCGCCACTTCGCGCATTTCCTCAGCGCGCCGCTTGCCGTGGATCAGCGCACGGCTGATCACGTAGCGCGCCAGGCCACGCCAATCCGGGTGGGGCAAGGTGTCGGAAAGGGAGCGCAGGACGTCCTGCTCCACACCGTAGTGGCGAGCGGCCAGCATGCACTCGGTTGTCAGTGCCTCCAGCCCCTTCACCATGACGCTGCGGCACATCTTCACGGCCGAAGCCTTGCCGATGGGGCCAGGATAAATCGTGAGATCCATGCCGAAAGGGGCCATCAGAGCCATGAAGGCAGCAGCCTCCGGCCCTCCCAGCAGGATGGGAGAGCGAAGGCCCTTGGGCGGCACGCTCGCCATGACGGCGGCCTCGACATAGCGTCCGCCAGCTTCAGTTACGGTCTGTGCCGCAGCCTGCTTCGTGCCAGGAGACACCGAATTCACATCGACCACGAAGGGCGCATGCGAGAGCCCGCCGGCGAGCGAACGGGCAGCGGCAAGGGCTGACCCGGCGGTGACGGGGACGAAAACCACCTCCGCCTGCGCCGCGGCTTCAGCCGCGCTGGCGTGAACAATGGCCCCCGCCGCCGCCGCGCGGGCACGCGCGGCCTCATCGATGTCGAAGGCGTGGATGGCCGAGGCGCCCGCGGCCCGCAAGTCGCGCGCAAAGATACCGCCGACCTCGCCAAAGCCGATGATGGCGAAGCGTGTCATGGCTGTTCCTCCTGCATTTTCATCTGATGCTGTCCGGAAGGCCGTCCCAGATATCTTCCAGCATCAACGGCCGCGACAGCATGCCCTGTTCAGTCATGTAGCGGAGCGCGAGCTCCAGCACCGGGCGCAGCGCCTCTCGGCTTGCCGGCGGCGGCCCATATTCTCCCGCAGGAACCGGCATTGCCGCGGCGCGGAACATGCGGAGGACTTCGATCACCGCCTCCGGTTCACGCTCAGCCAGCTCACGCGTGACGGTCAGCATATGGTTGACGGGCACGAGATGATGCCGCCGCCAAAAGATGGCCGCCGCCGCTGCCGGATCGGGGAAGACGGTGCGCAGCCCTTGGTCGGCCGGAACATCGTTGCCGACAATCACGGCATCCAGCGCGCCATCCCGAAGCAGCGCCAGCATGTCCTGTCCCTGCTCCGCACGCTCCGCCCAAGGTGGATCGGCGATGCCCGCGACATGAGCATCTTCGAAAGTGATCCAGCGGCAGTCCTGGGGCTGCGGGCCGCCTTCTTCCGCGATGATCCCCCGCAGCCACATGCCCGTGGTCTGGCTATAGGCCCGGACGCCGATACGCTTGCCCGCGAGGTCGCCGGGACCGGTGATTTGGCTCTCCGCGCGGCAGAGGAGTGCCGACTGCTGGAAGCGCGCGGCCAACACCACCGGCAGCAGTACCAGCGGCCGCCCTGCCGCCTTCGCCTGCAGAAAGGTGGCGATCGCCATTTCAGACACATCGAAGCGCAGTTCACGGACCATCGGCGCAAAGGCGCGGCTGATCACCGGAACATCGGCGAAGTCCAGGCGCACCAGCGGGGATTCCACCTGCCCTTCTTTCAGGGCGCTGGTGCGGGGATAGGTGCCGATGGCCGCGCGCAGCACGGCGGGAGCCGATGTCATGGGGCGTTTCCTCCCACCCCGGCCGGTAGGCCCTTGCCAGGGTGTCAGGACCTCCCTAGCGCCCTGGCCGCCCGGCTGTCGTATCGCTTTTCAGCCCGCTCATATCAGCGCTGGTTATATCGGTCAGCCCGCGCTTTCCAATCTCGGCGATATGTGCGCGCAAGCAGGCGACGAAGGCCTGGCCGGCGGGCGGCAGCGCCCGGTCCCGCGGGAAAATAAGTCCTGCCGGCCGGGGCGGAGCGGGGATCGGCAAAGGCACCACGCGCAACGTGCCGCGCAGGAGATCCCCAGCCATCATCAGGCGCGGCATGACAGAAATCATGTCCGTGGCATGCAGCATCTCACGAATGAAGCCATAGGAGCTTGAGCGGAGCGAGGCGGCGGGCTGCAGCGCCAGCATTTCCAGCAGCGCCTCGATTTCCTGCCCCACACGCTGGCTGACGGTCGGCAGCACCAGATCGTACCGGCGCAGTTCCTCCAGGCTCGGCGCGCGGCTGGCGAAAACGGGGTGGTCCGCGCGGGCCAGGATGGAAATCGGCTCCTCCCAAAGCGGCTCGCGGGAAAAGCTGTCGGAAGCGGAAGGTTCGTACAGGCGCCCGACAATGAGATCGATTTCGCCAGCCGCAAGCTTGGGCAGCAGCTCCTCCGTGCGACCCTGTTCGAGCCGCACGCCAATGCCAGGATGCTCCCGTTTCAGCCGCGTCAATGCCCCCGGCAGCACGGCCGTCGCGGCGACGGGAAGCGTGCCCAGCGCCACGGTGCCGCCCTCGGGATTAGCGATGTGGTCCAGCGCCTCGTCCAGCCGGCGCAGCTCAGCCAGGATGCGGCGAGCCGATTGCGCCAGAAGCATGCCGGCCGCGGTAGGCCGCACCCCCCTGGGCAAACGGTCGAAAAGCCGCTGCTGTAGGATATCCTCCAGCTCGCGCAGATTCTTGGTCAATGCCGGCTGGCTGACGCCGATGACCGCAGCGGCCTTCAGAATACTGCGCTGCGCCGCGATGGCGTCGACCGCCCGCAGATGGTTCAGCTTCAGGCGTTGGTCCAGATACCGGCGTACGGTCATGATCATTCCAGGCGTAGCTATTCCATCGCCTTATAACTCAGGCGGAAGAAGGAATGCGATGCCAGGGCCCCGATCCGCTTAGGCTAAGCGGGCAAGCCGAGCGAGAACCGGCAGGAGGAAACACTATGAAGGCTCCCTTGAGGGCAGGACCCGCCGTATCCTTATCACGCCGTGCCGCCTTGGCCGGGATGGCGGCTGCCGTGGCGATGCCGGCCCTCGCGCGGGCGCAGGGCAGCTGGCCCAACAGGCCGGTGCGCATCATCGTCCCCTTCACGCCCGGCGGCTCCACGGACATCATCGCCCGCGCCCTGGGCGCCGAGTTGCAGGCAGCATTTGGCCAACCCTTCGTGGTCGAGAACCGGGGCGGCGCGGGTGGGACAATCGGGTCCGAATTCGTCGCCCATGCTCCTCCCGACGGTTATACCCTCCTCCTCGGTCATATCGGCACGCTGGCCGTCAATCCGGCGCTGTATCCAAAGCTGTCGTTCGATACGGTGGAATCCTTCGCGCCCATTACCCTGGCTGCGGTGGTGCCGAATGTCATGGTGGTGAATCCCCGAAAGGTGCCCGCCACGAACATCCCGGAGCTGATTGCCCTGGCGAAGCAACGGCCCCGGGCGCTCTCCTATGGCTCCGGCGGCAACGGTTCCGCGGCGCATATCGCCATGGCGGCCTTCAATCTGGCCACCGGCACCGAGATGGAGCACGTGCCTTATCGTGGCACCGGACCCATGATGAACGATGTTCTCAGCGGCGTTATCGACCTGACATTCACGGGAGGACCGCCGGCACTTCCACCCGTCCGGTCGGGGATGCTGCGCGCGCTGGGCGTTTCCTCACTGAAGCGCCTCACCGCGGCACCGGAAATCCCAACAGTCTCGGAGCAGGGCGTCACCGGCTTTGAGGCAAACCAGTGGTATGGGCTCTTGGCCCCAGCCGGCACTCCCCCGGATATCGTGGGTCGCCTGAACGCCGCTTCCGCACAGGCCTTGCGATCCGAAGGCCTGCGTGCGCGCATGGAGACCGAGGGGGCCGAAGCCGCACCGGGCACTCCCGAGCAGTTCCGTGACTTCATCATCGCCGAGCGCACCCGGTGGGGCGACGTCGTGCGCCGCGCCGGGCTGCGGGTCGATTAACGCGCGGCCGCATGACCGAGGCTGCGGCTCGCTGCCTATGGTGCAACGCACCGTGGAGGCTGAGCCGCTCGCCTTCCACATCGCCTGCGGCGCCCTTATCCAGGCCAACGGTCGAGGATCTCGTCGACCGTCATGAGCTCGACCTGATCCCTGTAGCGCTTCCCGAACAGCGTCAGAATCGCATCATGGGTCTCGTCGGCTGAGGAGCACACTGCGTCCTTGGCCACGACGATGCGAAAGCCCCGGTCCACCGCGCCGAGGACTGCTGCCAGAACACAGACATCGGTCTCCGCTCCGCTGATCACGAGCCGCTCGGCCCGTTCCGCACGCAGAATTTCGCTCAGCGCAGCGGCCGACCAGGGGCTGTACACTGCCTTGTCAATCACGCGGGCCGGCGGGGTGAAACGGGGCAGAGGGTCCACAAGCTCCACTGCCTCCGCGGGAAGAGCCTCCAAGGTCATATCGGCCCAGCGCTCATAATAAGTTTTCCAGTATCCCCTTCCCTCGCCGGGACGGGCGGCTGGAATGAAGCGTGTAAAGATGCACTGCTCCGGATGCGCGGAGACCAGCCGTACGACGTTCGGAAGAACACGTTCCATCCAGGGCGTTTCCCAGGGCGAACCCGGAAGGAAGAGCCTTTGCATATCGACGCAAAGGTGCATGCATGGGGTTGAAGTAAAGGATTCCGTCGAGAGGGCGCTCACAGCCGTTCAAGCTCCTGGGGACAAGCCCGCAACGAACGAGTCCGAGCTTTGGTTGCTCTCCCGCTGAGCGGAGCCAGCCTGACCAGGAGAAATCCGCCGCGCTCTGCGCCATGGCCGGCCAGCGCCCGTTACGGGCCCTCATCGAGGGAAAGCGTTCTCACACGCGCTCCACTGCCTTCACCCTGACAATGGCCCTCCCAGCAAAGGCTTTCGCCGGGAAGGCCACGGCGTGGCTCAAGGCATCATCGGCCCCAGCGGAGCACCAGCGGGTCCAGCCGCCTTGCCGCATCCAGCAGGCCCGCCCTGGTCTCCGGATGCAACGGAGGCAAGGGATGGCGCGGAGCGTCGCAGGCTATGATGCCACCTTCCCGCATCAGCGCCTTCGCCGCCAGAAGACCGCACTGGCGGTTCTCATAATTGATCAGCGGCAGCCAACGCGCGTAACCTTCCACCGCGGCCTCACGGCGTCCGGCCAAATGATCCATGATGATCGGCCTGATGCCATCCATGTAGGCACCACCCGTCATGCTGCCGGTGGCACCGGCATCGAGGTCTGCCAGCAGCGTAATGGCTTCCTCACCATCCCACGGCCCCTCGATCGCGTCGCCTCCAAGCGCGATCAGCTCCCGTAACTTGGCCGCGGCGCCAGCGGTTTCTATCTTGAAGTAGGAAACCTGCTCTATCTCCTTCGCCATCCGGGCAAGGAAAGCCGCTGAGAGTGGCGTGCCTGCGACAGGCGCATCCTGGATCATGATCGGAATATCGATCGCGTCCGAGACCATCCGATAGAAGTCGTAGACCGAGGCCTCTCCTGCCCGGATTGTGGCGCCGTGATAGGGCGGCATGATCATGACCATGGCGGCGCCCGCCGCCTGGGCATGACGGCTGCGTTCCGCGCAGATGCGGGAGCTGAAATGCGTGGTGGTGACAATAACGGGCACGCGGCCTGCCACATGCTCCAGAATGACCCGGGTCAGGGTCTCCCTTTCCTCGTCGGAGAGCACGAACTGCTCCGAAAAGTTGGCCAGAATGCAGAGGCCGTCGGAGCCCGCATCGATCATGAAGTCCACGCAGCGCTTCTGGCTCTCCAGATCCAGCGCGCCCGTCTCGTCAAAGGTGGTTGGCACCACAGGAAAAATACCGCGATAGCGGGGGTTGGCAGCCATTATGTCGTCGCTCCCGGCCATATTCAGTGGTTGTCGCGCGGCACAGGAGAGCCGCTTTTCCCAACAAGGAAGTCGAAATCCGCCCCCTGATCGGCCTGCAGCACATGGTCCACATAGAGGCGCGTATAGCCACGGTCCATATGCGCGGGTGGCGGCACCCAGGCGGCACGGCGCGCGGCCAGTTCCGCATCATCGACGTGCAGCTGCAACTGGCCGGCGGCGACGTCCAGCGTGATCATGTCGCCATTTTGCACGAGAGCCAGCGGCCCTCCTGCCGCGGCCTCAGGCGCGACGTGCAAGACGACCGTGCCATAGGCCGTGCCGGACATGCGCGCATCGGAAATCCGCACCATATCGCGCACACCCTGGCGCAATAGCTTTTGCGGCAGCGGCATGTTGCCCACCTCCGCCATGCCGGGATAGCCCTTCGGCCCGCAGTTCTTCAGGACCATCACGCAGTCTGCGTCGATGTCGAGCGTGTCGTCATCGACCGCGTGGTGAAGATCCTCGATGCTTTCAAACACCACGGCCCGCCCGGTGTGGCGCATCAGATGAGGAGACGCGGCAGAAGGCTTGATGACGGCACCGTTGGGCGCCAGGTTGCCGCGCAGAATGGCGATACCGGCATCCGGCTTGAAGGGCTCCTCGGGCGTGGTGATGACCTCCCGGTTCCAGCATCTGGCGTCCTTGACGTTATCCCAGATGGTATGCCCGTTGACCGTCAGCGCATCCTTGTGCAGCAGCCCCTGCTCTCCCAGGTCGCGCAGCACCACGGGCAGACCGCCGGCGTAGTAGAAATCCTCCATCAGGAACTTTCCTGATGGCATCAGGTTCACCTGGCAGTGCACACCACGGCCGAGGCGATCGAAATCATCCAGCGTGAGATCGACACCGATGCGGCGCGCGATGGCGATGAGGTGGACCACGGCATTGGTCGAACCGCCAATCGCCGCCAGGGTGCGAATGGCGTTCTCGAAAGCCTCCCGCGTCAGGATTTTCGTCGGCGTCAGGTCTTCATGCACCATCTCGACAATGCGGCGCCCCGCCATGCGGGCCAGCTCATTGCGCCGCGCATCGACCGCCGGGATGGCTGCGTTGGTGGGAAGGCCGATTCCGAGCGCTTCCACCATGGAGGCCATGGAAGATGCCGTGCCCATGGTCATGCAGGAGCCGTGGCTGCGGTTCATGCCGGCCTCGGCTTCATGAAACTCCTTCAGCGTGATCTCACCGGCGCGAAGCTGCTCGCTCATCGAGATGATGTTGGTACCGGAGCCAATGATCTGGCCCTGATAGACGCCGCGAAGCTGGGGTCCACCGGAGACGCCGATAGTGGGCAGGTCGGCGCTCGCGGCTCCCATCAGCAAGGCCGGGGTCGTCTTGTCACATCCCATCAACAGCACGACGCCATCCAGCGGATGGGCGCGGATGCCCTCCTCCACATCCATGGCGGCCAGATTGCGGAACAGCATCGCCGTGGGACGCATGGTCACCTCCCCGAGGGAGGAGACGGGGAATTCAAGCGGAAAGCCGCCGGCTTCCAGCACGCCGTATCGCACATGCTCCGCGATGGTGCGGAAATGCGAATTGCAGGGATTCAGCTCAGACCAGGTGTTGCAGATGCCGATGACCGGCCGGCCGTCGAACTGGTCCTGCGGAAAGCCGCGATTCTTCAGGAAGGAGCGGTAATAGAACCCCATCTTGTCCTGCCGGCCAAACCAGGCCTGGCTGCGCAGCGGCTTGTCGCCCTTCTTCACGGCGCGTCCCTTTCCCCATGCTTAATGGCCGGCACCGGCCGGCAGGGGCACAGCTAGCCATGCCTTCTCATATCGAACCAGACCGAAATTCAGCCTGAATCATACCGGAAATGATATGCTTAAGCCTCATAGAACTGGGAAGAGCATGGGCTCCAGCACGGCTATCACCCGCCTGGCTGCTGGTGAAAGAGGGCGCTCCCTGAGCCAGATGAGGCCGTAAGCGGAGACCGAGAGCGCTCCTTCATCCTGCAGCGGTGGCAGGCGCCGGAATTTGCCCTGGGCTTCCAGCATGGCCGCCGCCGGCTCGCTGACAACGCACACCGCCTCCCCCCGGCTGAGCATGGTCAGGTTCAGCAGGACGGAGGAGGTATTGATGATCCGGGGAGGCATGGGGAGCTGCCGGCGGGCAAACAGCATTTCCACCGCATGCCGCAGCAGGCTGCCCGGCGGCTCCAGCAGCCAGGTGAAGGCCACGAGGTCCTTCAGCCTGATACGTGATTGACCCAGCAACGGATGACCCTCGCGCACCAGAAGACACAGCGCTTCGTCCCCCACCTCCCGGTATTCCAGCGCCGAGATGTCCACCTCAGGCGGCACCCGGGCCAGGGCCAGATCCAGCCGGCCCTTGAACAACCTGTCCACCAGCTGTGCGCTGGGCTCCACTTCAACGGTGATGCGGAGTTCCGGAGCTTCCCCCTGCAGGATTTCGACCGCGCGCGCCACACACTCCACCGCCGGGGCGGTGACGGCGCCGATAGCCACGGCACCGCCGGCGCCCGAGCGCAACCCGTTCAGCTCCGTGGCCACCTGGCGCAGTTCCAGCAGCACCACCCCCGCATGGCGCAGCAGCAGCGCGCCGAGCTCGTTCGGCTCCACGCCGCGCGGCCGCCGCTCGAAGACAGGGGCGCCAACCATATCCTCCAACTCCGCCAACAGTCGCGATGCGGCAGGCTGGGTCAGGCCCAGGCTCTGCGCGGCGCGGTTGAGGTTCCGCAACTCGCCAAGGGCACAGAGCAATTGCAGATGGCGGAGCTTGAGCCGCGAGCGGACGAACCAGTCAGCCGCCAGCGGACGGGAAGAAGGCTTCTTGGGCATGATCTCTCATACCAGTTCCGGTATGGGAGCGGCGCAATATTGCGCTGGACGGTCATGCCGGGCCGCTTTTAACCATACGCCCGGGCCTGCTGCCGCCCCGCCGGCATCAGCCGAAAAAGATAAGTCCGAGAAAGACCGAGGAATGATCAAGAACGACTTTCCCCGCCCGACCCGCCGCGCCCTGCTGGGTGGCGGTCTGGCCCTGGGCCTGGCGACTCCGCATCTCGCCCGGGCACAGTCCTGGCCGGCCCGCCCCGTCACGCTGGTGGTTGGCTTCCCGCCGGGCGGGCAGACGGATTTCGCGGCCCGCGTCATTCAGCAAGGCATGTCGGCCGCCCTCGGCCAGACGGTGGTCATCGATAACCGCGGTGGCGCCGGCGGCAATATCGGTACCGAGGCGGTGCTCCGTGCACGGCCGGACGGCTATACGCTGCTGGCGGCCAACTCCAGCTCGATGGCTATCAACCCGCATACCTTCCCGGGCATGACCATCAACCCGCTGGAGCTCACCTCCATCGGCCTCGCGCTGCAAAGCTCGCTCGTGCTCTGCCTGCATCCTTCGGTACCGGCAAAGAATGTCGAGGAGTTCGCTGCCTGGATCCGCGCCCAGCCGGGCGGGATCGATTACGGCACCGCCGCGGCCGGCAGCATGTCTCACTGCGCGATGGAGCTGTTCCGCACCCGCATCGGCAACCCCCAGATGGAGAGCATTCCCTATCGCGGCAGTGGCCCCGCCATGCAGGACTTCATCGCCGGCCGCTTCCCGGCCCTCTTCGACGCGGCCTCGGTCGTCGCGCCATTCCTGAAGGCGGGCCAGGTCCGTGGCCTGCTCGTCACCGGCCAGCATCGCGCCCCCGCCTTCCCGGATATCCCGACGGCCGCCGAGCTGGGGGTGCAGGACTTCAACATCACGAGCTGGATCGGCCTGTCCGCTCCCAAGGGCACGCCGCCCGAGGTCATTCAGCGCATCAACGCGGCCCTCAACACCGCCTTGGCTGATCCGACGGTGCGGGAGCGCATCACCGGCCAGGGCGACGAGCCCGGCGGCGGCACCGCCGAGGAATTCGACGCCCGGGTGAAGCGCGACCATGCCCGCTGGGGCGAGGTTGCACGTGCCGCCAATATTCGCGCGGATGGCTGAGCCGGTAGCCTAGACGACCCGCCGCCGGCTCGGCGGCGGGAGTCACATTATAAGTCGTGAAAGCTCAAGCCGCGCGGCAACCCGCGCGGAGTGCCTGCGTTCTCGGCCTCGACGGGGGCTTCATGAACGTTTGGTTAGCTTTCAGCTCGCCCAGAATTTGCCGTGCCTTGGGTCCATGGCTGCCATTGATTTTGTTCGCCGGCTGCTCTGGTCCGCAATCGGCGCTGGATCCGGCCGGCAGCGAGGCCCGCATTGTCGGTTCTCTCTTCTGGTGGATGCTGGGAGCTGCGGCCGTCATCTGGGCTGCGGTCATGGCGATTGCCGCCTATGCCGGCCGGCAGCGGGCGCAGCCATGGTCCGATCGGAAGGCGGGCCGCTTCATCCTGATCTGCGGAGCCCTCCTTCCCACCATTCTTCTGGCCGTGCTGCTCGTATTCGGGCTTCGGCTCATGCCCGCGCTCAGGGCACCGGGGGAGGCCCTCCGCATCCATGTCCAGGGCGAGCAGTTCTGGTGGCGCGTCAGTTACGAATTCCCGGATGGCGCCCGCATCGACAGCGCCAATGAGGTGCGCCTGCCGCGCGGGGTGCGAACGGAATTCGTGCTGACGGCGCAGGACGTCATCCATTCCTTCTGGATTCCGCCCCTGGGCGGCAAGATGGACATGATCCCCGGCACCACCAACAGGCTGGTGCTGGAGCCAACGCAGAGCGGGCGCTTCCGCGGTGCGTGCGCGGAGTTCTGCGGCACCTCCCACGGCCTGATGAATCTGGAGGTGGCGGTCCTGGAGCCAGCAGCCTTCGACGAATGGGCCCAGCAGCGCCGCACGGCCACCGCCCCCCCACCGCACCCTGGCCAGGCGCTTTTCCTGGCCCATGGGTGCAACGCTTGCCACACGGTACAGGGCACCCCAGCGCGAGGCCGGATCGGCCCAGACCTGACCCGGCTCTCGGAACGGCCAAGCCTCGCTGCCGGCACCCTGCCGAACGACGCCGCAAGCATCGAGCGCTTCATCCGGGACCCGGCCGACATCAAGCCCGGCGCACGGATGCCGTCCTTCACTCATCTGCCACCCTCGGACAGCGCCGACATCGCCCGTTGGCTGGAGGCACTATGACCCACGCCAATGACGCGGGGCGCCGTGCCGCCCAGGAAGAACGTCTGAAGACCGTCTGGGCCTCTCCGCCCGGCTGGCGCTATTGGTCCGCCGTCAACAACACAGAGGTCGGCCGCTGGTATACCGTCACGGCCTTCGTCTTCTTCCTGTTCGCCGGCGCATTGGCGCTGCTGATGCGGGTGCAGCTCGCCGTCCCCGACAACAGCTTTCTGTCCCCACAGCTCTTCAACCAGGTCTTCACCCTGCACGGCACGGTGATGATGTTCCTCTTCGCCGTGCCCATCTTCGAGGCGGTTGCCATCCTGCTGCTGCCGACCATGCTGGGCGCGCGGGACCTGCCCTTCCCCCGGCTCTCGGCCTTCGGCTACTGGTGCTTCTTCATCGGCGGCGTCTTCGTCTGCGGCTCGATCTTCTTCAACGCCGCGCCCGATGGCGGCTGGTTCATGTACCCGCCGCTGACGACGGACACGCAACTCACCGGCATCGGCGCCGATATCTGGCTTCTGGGCCTGTCCTTCATCGAGGTGGCGTCCATCGCCGCCGCCGTTGAGCTGATTGTGGGCGTGCTGAAATGCCGGCCGCCCGGCATGCGCATCAACACCATGCCGCTCTATTGCTGGTACGTGCTGATCGTCGGCGGCATGATCCTGTTCGCCTTCCCGCCCTTGATCGCCGGCGACATCCTCTTTGAACTAGAGCGCATGGCGGACTGGCCCTTCTTCGATGCGGCCCGTGGCGGTGATCCTCTGCTCTGGCAGCACCTGTTCTGGATCTTCGGCCACCCCGAGGTCTACATCATCTTCCTGCCCTCCATCGCCCTCATGGCGATGATAGTGCCGACCTTCTCCCGCCGGCCGATCATCGGCTACTCCTGGGTGGTCCTCGCGGCGGTGGGCACAGGCTTTCTCAGCTTTGGCCTGTGGGTGCACCACATGTTCACCACCGGCTTGCCCTCCATCTCTCTTGGCTTCTTCTCGGCGGCATCGGAAGCGGTCGCCATCCCGACCGGCGTGCAGATTTTTGTCTTCGTCGCGACGATGCTCGCCGGGCGGGTCATCTTCTCCACGCCCATGCTCTTCGCCGCCGGTTCACTCGCCATCTTTGTCTTTGGGGGGCTGACAGGTGTCATGGTGGCCATCGCGCCTTTCGACTGGCAGGCCCATGACAGCTACTTCGTGGTGGCCCATCTGCACTACACGCTGGTGGGCGGCATGCTCTTTCCCCTCATCGCCGGCGCCTACTACTACGCTCCGCTCGTGACCGGTAAGAAATTATCCGACCGGCTGGGCCGCTGGGTCTTCTGGCTGATGTTCTCCGGCTTCAACATCGCCTTCCTGCCGATGCACTTCACCGGCCTGCGCGGCATGCCGCGGCGGATCTTCTCCTATCCCAGCGGGCTGGGCTGGGACTGGCTGAACCTTATCTCTTCCGTGGGCGCCTTCATCTTTGCATTTGGTGTCCTGCTCGTCGTCTGGGATTTCCTGTTTGGTCTGCGTAAGCGCGCCGCGATAGAGGGGAACCCCTGGAACGCCGGCACCCTGGAGTGGATATCGCCCCTCCCCGCCCCTGAATACGGTTTCCGTAGCGTACCCGAGGTCCGGTCCCGCTATCCGCTCTGGGACCAGCCCAAGCTTGCCCGCGAAGTCGGCGAAGGGCGCTGGTACCTGCCGGACGCCGAAGAAGGACAGCGCGAGACGCTGGTTACCTCCGTGCTGGACGGCGAAGCGGAGCAATGTCTGCGCGTTCCCGGCAACAGCTTCCTGCCCATGATCTGCGCGGCGCTGATCGGCGCGAGCTTCATCGGCACCGCCTTCCATCTTTACTGGTTCTCGCTGGTAATCGGCCTCGCCGGTGTCGGCGCGATCATGGTCTGGCTTTGGCGCGGTACCGCCCTGATTCCTGATCGCCAGGACAGTAAGGATGTAGGGCGCGGCCTGCGTCTCCCGCTCTATGTCTCCGGCCATAAATCCGTCGGCTGGTGGGCCATGTTCATCACCATGTTCGGGGACATGACGGCCTTCATCAGCCTTGTCTTCGCGTATTTCTATTACTGGACCATCAGCCCGGTCTTTCCGCCGCCGGGCCCGGATGGCGCGCCGCTTGGCCCCGGCCTTCTCTGGCCAGCGATCGCCCTGCTGCTGCTGGGTGGTGCCTGGGGCGGCATGCTGCTCGCCCGCGCCCGCAACGGCGCCGACCATGCAAACGGGTTGCGCTGGGCGCTCATCCTGTCCGCCGTGCTTGCGTTGGGCAGTGCCGCGGCAATGCTCTGGGCACCCTGGCAGGCCGGGCTGAACCCGACCGAGCACGCCTATACCGCGACGGTCTGGGTGCTGCTCATCTGGACGGCGCTGCATCTGGTGCTGGGCGTTCTGATGCAGGGCTACTGCCTTGCCGGCAGCCTGGCCGGAAAGCTGACGGCGCGCTGGGACATCGATATCCACAACGTCGTCCTCTACTGGCATTTCGCGGCGCTCACGGGCCTCACGACGATCGCCGTCGTCGCCCTGGTCCCTCTTGTAGCCTGAGGAGGAACGCCATGGTGCTTCGCCTGCGTGACAAGGCTGACCTTTGGACGCTGCTGATGCCGCCCGCTGTCTGGGCGCTGCATTTCCTCTTCTGCTACGTGGCCGCTGCGGTCACCTGCGCGAAGTTCGCAAGCGTCAACCTGAACCGACCCGGAACGGGACAGATTCTGGCCTCGCTTGAGCCGCTTCGGCTGACGATCGCGGTGGCCACGATTATAGCGCTCATACTCATCGGGATCTCCGCGCGGCAAGCCTGGCGGCACTGGGGCTTCGGCATCGAGGATCCTCCCCACGACCAGCCAACGGACGAGGACCGGCAGCGCTTTCTCGGCTATGCGACGCTGCTGCTTTCGGGCCTCAGCTTCGTCAGCGTCATCTTCATCGCCCTCCCTGCCTTCCTTATTCAGGATTGCCGCTGATGGAGAAGGCAAGCCTCGCCGCCGGCCTCCTCGTACTGGCCCTCGCCTGGGGCGGAGCAGTGACGGCTTGGCTGGGCCACTCCTTCACCGCGGCAATGGTGGTGCATATGGCGGTGGTCGCCGTCGCCAGCCCGCTCATCGCATTGGCCCTGGTCCAGCGCTTTCCCCGGCAGCCCTGGGGCTGGCCGGGGCCGATCGGCGCCTCGGCCATCGAATTTGCCGTGGTCTGGGGCTGGCATCTTCCCGCCACCCATGATGCCGCAAGGCACGTTGCCTGGGTCGCGGTGCTCGAGCAGGGCAGTTTCCTCCTGGCGGGGCTGCTCCTCTGGCTGGCATGCCTGCGGCAGGACCCCGCCCGCCAGGCAGCCGGCATTCTCGCACTGTTGCTGACCTCGATGCATATGACGTTGCTTGGTGTCCTGCTGACCCTTGCGCCGCGCGCCCTTTTCACCCACGGCCATGTGGCGCCTGAACACGCGCTCACCGATCAGGCGATCGGCGGGGTGATCATGCTGCTCTTCGGCGGCGCCACCTATCTGGTGGGCGGCCTCGCCCTGGCCGCCAGGCTGCTCGGCCGCCGGGGAGAGCTGTCATGACCATACGCCTCACTCTTCGCCGGGTCGCTGCCGCGCTGTGCGTCCTGTTGCTGGGCGGCATGCTCTTCGCCTGGTCCGGGCTTTTCAATGTCGCCGCCACCGGGGGTCACTGGGCGGCGACCGACTGGTTCCTGCACTGGGTGATGCGCAATTCCATCCGCACCTATGCCATGACCAGCGTGGGCACACCCCCCGACCTGGATGACCGCGCGTTGCTGGCACGCGGAGCCGGCCACTACGCTGTCGGATGCGCTGCCTGCCACGGCGCGCCGGGCGAGCCGCAGAACCCCGTTATTCAGCAAAGTACCCCGTTTCCGCCGGATTTTTCCAAAGGCATGGCCCCCTGGAGCGACAGTGAACTTTTCCGGATCGTGCAGCATGGCGTGCGTTTTACCGGCATGCCGGGCTGGATCGTGCCCAGCCGTTCCGACGAAATCTGGAGCGTGGTGGCTTTCCTGCGCGCAATGCCCGAACTCTCGCCGGAAGCCTATCGCACGCTGGCCCATGGCGAGGAGGCAGCACATCGGCCACAGGGGGCGCAAGCGGGAATGGATGCACTGGCCATGCCCAATGGTGGAGTCCTGTCAGGCTGCGCCAGTTGCCACGGCCGTGACGGAATGGGGCGAGATGGGGACGCTTTCCCCATCATCGCCGGCCAATCCGAGGCCTATCTGCTGGCGACCTTGAAGGATTTCGCCAGCGGCGCGCGGCAGAGCGGCATTATGCAGCCGGCGGCTTCCAGGGTCAGCGAACAGCAGCTCCGCGATCTTGCGGCACATTACGCATCCCAGCCTCGCCCCGTGCGCCCAGCGGCCCAGGCCGCATCGGCGGCGGACGAAGGGGAGCGCATTGCGCGAGAGGGCATTCCTGCTCAGCAGGTGCCTGCCTGCCTGTCCTGCCATGGTGCGGATGGCGTGGCCCGCAATCCGGCCCTGCCCCGCCTGGAAGGCCAGCACGCCACCTACCTTGCCGCGCAACTCCATGCCTGGCGCCAGGGCGTGCGTGGTGGCCGATCCGGCGCTGTCATGGAAGCGGTTGCGAACCGCCTCACGCCAGCACAGATCGAGGCTGTGTCCAAGTGGTTCGCAGAGGGATACAATCCATAGACCGGCCCGGCTCGTCCGGAGCCGACACTCTGTTGTCGCTTGCCTTTAGCGTCTCTCTATTGCACCTGGGCATGGCAAATCGCAGCCGTATTCCAGCCCGGAGCTTCACGATGGCCGCTGGCGCCACCTCCCCCGCACAGCCCGCCCCCTACCCTCGCCGTAACGCCGCCGCCACCGGTATTGGCCTGTCGTGGTGAAGGAAGCACCCCGGAACATCTCCTGGGATGATCTGCGCCTGATCGACGCCGTCGCGCAGACACGCAACCTGCCTGCCGCCGCGGCGCGGCTGGGCCTGGACCACTCCACCGTCTTCCGGCGCCTCAAGGCGGTCGAGGCCGCATTGGGGCAGCCACTCTTCGAGCGTCATCGGACCGGTTACACGCTCACGGTTGCGGGCGAGGAAATGGCTGCGCTCGCCGCTCGTGTCGATGAAGAGATGACCGCCGTCACCAGGCGCCTCGCCGGCCAGGCCCTGACACCCTCCGGTGAGGTTCGCCTGGCCACAAGCGACAGCATTTTGGTCAGTCTGCTGATGCCGATGCTGGGCACGTTCCATCGCGCACAACCGGCGGTGCGGCTCGACGTCGTGACCGGCAACGCAGCGCTGAACCTCTCTCGCCGTGATGCCGACGTGGCAGTGCGCGCCACGGAAAATCCGCCGGATACGCTGGTGGGGCGCCGCACGGCGCGGATCGCATGGGCGCTCTACGGCTCGGCATGGACCCAGCACCCGGACGACCCGGTGGAAAGCGCGAACTGGGTCTGCCTGGGGGAAAACCTCGCCGGGCTGAAGGTCGTGCGGTTCGCGCAGGCCATGGTGCCGGCAACACGCCTGGCTGGCCGCTTCGACACGGTGCTCGGGCTGGCCGAAGCGGTCGCCGCCGGCATCGGCGTCGGGCATTTGCCGTGTTTCGTCGGCGATGCCTCACCCAACCTCACGCGCCTCGCACCGCCAGACCCGGCTTATGAGTCCGATCTATGGCTACTGACCCACCCGGACCTGCGGCACACGCCGAGGGTCCGTGCATTGATGGATCATCTGGCGGAAGGTATCCTGGCTAAGCGCGATCTCATCGAAGGACGACTGGGCTCAAAAGGTTGAGCCTTGGCGAGAGCTGCGCCCAGGCTGAAGAGCGGGCAGTGAGAACAAACACGCCGCCCGCTCATCCACCCATGGCGAAGGACATCTGCCGCGTGAGGAGCGTGTAGTCGGACTCAAATACCATGATCCCCACAAAGACGAGGACCATGAGGGACGGCAGCACAATGGCACAAACCAGGGCAAGACGTTCCCAGGCCATATGCATGAAGACTGCGACGATCAGGCCTGCCTTCAGAAACATGAACAACAGGATCAGGGACCATCTCAGATTGCCCTGAAGCTGCATGTAATCGACGAAATAGGAACAGGCGCTGAGGATGAACAGCCACCCCCATGTGATGAGATAGAGCCTGACCGGAAGGCCATGCTCCTCGGATGCATGCGTTTTTGCCATCGTCTTTCTCACCAGAGGTAGAAGAAGGCGAAGATGAAAACCCACACCAGGTCCACGAAGTGCCAGTAGAGGCCCATGATCTCGACAGCCTCATACTGCCCCCGGCGGCTGGTGAAGTAACCGCGCGCACCATGGTCATAGTCGCCACGCAACACCTTCCGCGCGACGATGAGCAGGAAGATGACACCGAACGTCACATGGGTGCCGTGGAAGCCCGTGATCATGAAGAAGGTTGAGCCAAACTGAGGCGCCCCCCAGGGATTCTCCCAAGGCCGTACCCCTTCATGGATCAGCTTGGTCCACTCGAAAGCCTGCATGCCGACAAAGGCCGCACCCAGGGCCGCTGTCGCCAGCATCAGACGGCCGCTGCGCTTGCGGTCCCGTCGATAGGCAAAGTTGACGGCCATGGCCATGGTGCCGCTACTGCTGATCAGAACGAAGGTCATGATGGCGATCAGAATGAGCGGAACCGATGTGCCGCCAATCGTCAGCGCGAAGACCTCGCTCGGATTGGGCCAGGGCACCTCCGTGGACATCCGCACCGTCATGTAGGAAATCAGGAAGCAGCTGAAGACGAATGTGTCGCTGAGCAGGAAGATCCACATCATGGCCTTCCCCCAGGACACATTCTTGAAGCTGCGCTGGTCGGAAGACCAGTCGGCGATAAAGCCCCGCCAGCCGCCATATCGCGGCTGGGCCTGCCCGTGCTCCTTTACCGCGGTCTGTTCCATGGGCCTGCAACCCTTCTTTGCAGATCCCGCCCGGGGAATCGCCCGGGCGGATGAAGTTGCCTGCTAAGGCTCAGCCATGCAGCAGCAGCGCGAAGACTGCCAGCCACACCAAAAGCAGGAAGTGCCAGTACAGCGCGCAAAGATCGACGCTCAGTGTCATCCGGTCGGTATCAGTGCCGCGCCGCACCTTGGCACTCGTCCTGCCTAGGGCCACAAGCCCTCCGAGCAGGTGCAGGCCGTGCAGCGCCGTCAGCAGGTAGAAGAACGCGTTTGCTGGATTGGTTGCCATGTAGAAGCCGGCCGCGGTCAGCTGCTGCCAGGCCACGACCTGCCCCATAAGGAACAGGATGGCGCTGGCACCGCCGACCAGCAGGCTGGTGCGCAGACTTTCAATTTGTCCTCGTCGCACCGCGACCTGCGCCCACGCCATGGCCCCGCTGCTCACGAACAGCACGCCGGTATTGGGCCATAGCAGCCATGGAATGGGCAGGGACTGCCAATCGCTCGCCATGTGCATGCGCATGGAGTAGGCGCTGGCGAAAAGTGCAAAGAGCGAGCTTACGACAGCGAGAAAAACGCCAAGGCCCACTTTCGCCGCCGGCATGCCGCTGGTGGCGGCGCGCGAGGGGGCCGGCCCATTCTCCAGCCACGGCTTCTCAGTGAGCCGCTGCTGAGACAGCCACCAGATCGCAATCGTTGCGAGCGTGGCCACGAGGAGAAGCATGATCGTCATGGCTCGGTACTCCGGGTACCCTGCCGAACCGGCGGCTGATTTTGCGGCAGAAAATCCTGCTCCGCGCCGGGCACGCTGTAGTCATAGGCCCAACGGTAAACCACGGGCAGGTCCTTGCCCCAGTTGCCATGCCCTGGCGGCGTTTCAGGTGTCTGCCACTCCAATGTCGTGGCCCGCCAGGGATTACCGCCCGCGGGCGTGCCATTGCGCATGCTCCAGATCATGTTGAATACGAAGACGAGCTGGGCAAATCCGACGACGAAGGCGGCGATGCTGACCAGCTCGTTGAGCATCCCGGTGGAAAGCGGGATCGCGTCCATATCACCAATCGTATAGTACCGCCGCGGCACACCCATCAGACCGAGATAATGCAGAGGGAAGAAGACCAGATACGACCCGATGAATGTGACCCAGAAATGGAATTTGCCCAGCATCTCATTCGGCATCCGGCCGGTAACCTTGGGATACCAGTGATAGATTGCTCCGTAGATGACAAGGACGGGCGCCACGCCCATGACCATGTGGAAGTGGGCAACAACGAACATCGTATCGGACAGAGGCACGTCCACGACGGCATTGCCCAGGAACAAGCCCGTCAGCCCTCCATTGACGAAGGTGACGATAAAGCCCAGGGCGAATAGCATCGGCACCGTGAGATGGATATCGCCGCGCCAGAGCGTGAGCACCCAGTTATAGACCTTGAGCGCGGTCGGGACGGCGATGATCAGCGTCGTCGTGGCAAAGAAGAATCCGAAATACGGATGCATACCGCTGACATACATATGGTGGGCCCAGACCACGAAGCTCAGGAAGCCGATGATCACGATCGCCCACACCATCATGCGGTAACCGAAGATATTCCGTCGTGCATGGGTGCTGATCAGGTCGGAGACGATGCCGAAGGCCGGGAGGGCGACGATGTACACTTCCGGGTGGCCGAAGAACCAGAACATATGCTGGAACAGGATCGGGCTTCCGCCGCTGTAATTTTGATGCTGCCCCATCACGACAATGGCCGGCATGAAGAAGCTGGTTCCCAACAGGCGGTCGAGCAGCAGCATCACCGCACCGACGAACAGGGCGGGGAAGGCAAGCAGGGCCATGACACTGGCGGTGAAGATGCCCCATACCGTGAGCGGCAGGCGCATCATGGTCATCCCGCGCGCGCGGCCCTGCAGCACGGTCACGACATAGTTCAGCCCGCCCATCGTGAAGCCGATGATGAAGATCATCAGCGACACGAGCATCAGGATGATGCCCGCTTCCTGCCCCGGCGTGCCGGCCAGGATGGCCTGGGGCGGATACAGGGTCCATCCGGCGCCGGTGGGGCCGCCGGGAACGAAGAAGCTTGCCAAAAGCACCAGCACGGCCAGCAGATAGGTCCAGTAGCTGAGCATGTTCAGATACGGGAAGACCATATCCCGCGCGCCCACCATCAACGGGATGAGGTAGTTGCCAAACCCGCCGAGCAGCAGGGCCGTGAGGAGATAGACCACCATGATCATGCCGTGCATGGTGATGTACTGGTAGTACTGAGGCGGATCGATGATGGAAAGGCTGTCCGGAAAGCCTAGTTGAAGGCGCATCAGCCAGGACAGGACCAGGGCCACGAAGCCGGCGGCCAGGGCAGTGACCGAATACTGTATGGCGATGATCTTGGCATCCTGCGAGAAGACGTATTTCGTCCACCAGCTCGTGGCATGGTAGAGCTCGACCTCCGGAACTTCCGCGGAAGGCTCGGTCTCGAACGGTTCTGCCGTTGCTTCGCCCATCAGCTTCTTCCCTACCTCGGTCGCCTGGCCTCCGTGGCCTTGGTATCATGCAAATCAGTGCGGGGCGTGGGCCCGCCCACCATCCTGGCGCCCCGGCCGGCCGGCAGAATCGCCCTCGCTCGATGCGAGAGCCGGACTGGCACGTGAGGCGAAGGTCTGCTGCGCCCCAAGCCAAGCCTGGTAGGCCTGCTCGTCATCGATGACGACCCAGCCACGCATGATCGAATGGCCGACACCACACAGTTCGGCGCAGAGGATCTGGAACCGCCCGGTCCGGGTCGGCGTGAACCACAGTTGGGTCACCATGCCCGGGATCATGTCCATCTTCACGCGGAACTCCGGCACGTAGAAGCTGTGAAGAACGTCGATCGAGCGCAGCAGCAGCCTGACCGGCTTGCCAACAGGCAGATGCAGATCCTCTGCCTCCACGACAATATCGTCCTGCCCGTGGGAGTCATCCGGGTTCAGGCCCAGCGGATTACCGTTGGGCCGCACATTCCGGACATCGCTGGTGCCAAGCCGGCCGTCCTGGCCGGCCAGCCGGAAGTTCCAGGACCATTGCTGGCCAACAGCCTCGACCTCGACCGTATTGTCCGGCACCGTGATGTACTGGTTCCAGACCACCAGTCCGGGAGCCAGCATCGCAGCGATCCCGAAGGAAGTTCCGATGGCGAGGATTGCTTCGAGGCGCGTGCTTTCCGGCTCATACTCGGCCCGGTTTCCCTCCCGGTGGCGGAAGCGGAACACGCAATAGGCCATGAAGGCGAGGACGGCGGCGAAGACGATGCCCGTGAGCCAGAAGGTGAGGTTGATCGTGTTGTCGATGTAGTGCCAGTTCGAAGCGATCGGCGCCCACCACCAAGGACTCAGCACGTGAAACAGCACCGAGCAGAAAGCAATGGCGAGCAGCGTGTAGGGCACCACCTGCTCGCGCGCGCGGACCCTCTTTCCCTCGGCCTCATCAAAGGAAATGCGGATGAGGTTGTAGATCCAGAAGACACTGATCAGGGTAAAGGCCAGCCCTGTCCAGATGAAGGTGGCGTCGGCCGCACGGCTGGCGATGAACAGTCCGGCCAGGCCGAACAGCGCCATGCATATACCTACCGTCCATCGCGCGTCGTTGTTCACCACGCCTTCTCCCGGTTGCCGTCGCTTACCTCAGACTGGTCGCCATTCCTCTTCCTGCCATCATGGTCAACGCGGCCCGCCGGGCCATGCTTCGCCGGATCAGAGCCCGAGAGGCGATGCGCGCAACATGCGCATCTCCGAAGGAGCGTGCCGCGGTCTTCGCTGCATTCATGATCCAGGTCGTGTCTCGCCACTCAAGGGGCGAACTGCGCGACGGATTGTCTCCCCGGGTGCGGCTACCGGTGAAGACCGCGCCACTCGCACGACACCGAATCCATCCGTATCTGTAACGATCATGCTCCGCGGCGTGATCCGCCGTCAAGGCAAACGCCGGTTCGCTGCATGCTCGAGAACTGTTCCGGTTCCGCTTCGCCGCTCGCCTGCCCTGGGGCTGCGCCCCGCCGCATCCGGCATCCTCACCTTAGACTTGGCTTTTACAAAGATACGAGGCACGGCCGGCAATTTGGAGCAGCCGCGCCCCGAAGTCGCTGCCGGATCTGGGTTCCACGACCTTATCATCGCGGAACGCATGCGCCCTTCCCCGCGCCGCCGGATGCTATTCTATGGCCGCCCGACCAGTGCCAATTCGGCCCGCGCCTCGGCGGCGGTCATCGGCTCCACATACAGGTCACGCATGATGCGGACGGCGTGCTCCACCAATTCAGCGTTGCTGGTCGCAAGCCGGCCCTTGGAGAGATAGATATTGTCCTCCAGCCCCACCCGCACATGTCCGCCCAGCAACAGCGCCTGGGCAAGTTGCGGGAACTCGGTGCGCCCGATGCCGAAGGCTGCCCAGTGCGAGCCGGGCGGCAGGATGGAGCGCGCATAGAACAGTGTTTCCGGATCGGCCGCGAAGCCGTAGCGGATACCCATGCAGATCTGGAACAGGCAGGGGTCCTTCAGCACGCCGTCCTTGATCAACTGCTTCGCCAGCTGGATGTCGCCGGAATCGAATACCTCCAGCTCCGGGATAGCGCCGGCGGCGTAAATCGCCTCCGCCATACGGGCGATGCTCCAGGGCGCGTTGATCACCACGGCGCTGCCGGACCACATGGTGTTCAGGTCCAGCGTGGCGATGTCCGGCCGCAGGGCCAGAATATGCTCCACCCGCTTTTCCGGTGGCAGCAGCGTCGTCTCCGGCGCAGCGATGCGCGGATCCTCACGGGAGGGGACGAAGCGGCCTCCCGGCCCTGTTGTCAGATTGATCAGCACGTCGGTGCCGCTGTCCCGGATGCGCTCCATGACCTCCCGGTACAGCTCCAGCGCCATGCTGGGACGGCCCGTGGCGGGGTCGCGCACATGCAGGTGCACGATGGCAGCCCCGGCCTGCGCCGCCTCGATCGCGGAACGGGCGATCTGCTCGGGGGTGATGGGCAGGTGCGGCGTCTGTTCCGGCGTGGTCAGGTTGCCCGTGACGGCGCAGGTGAGGATGGCTTTGCTTCTCATGGCGCTGGTCTCCCTCCCGGCATTCTGGATGATCGGGGAGAATTGGTCACGGCAAAGGATAATCGGCGGCGTGATGAGGGCTGAGCAGGCGGAGGGAAGCTCTCCCCTAACCCGGGAAAAGGCTCAGCTTCGCCCCATGGCATATCGGCCTTGGACTGGCACCAGCTGCCGCTCTGGCCATCTGCGCCTCTCCTCAAGCGAAAAAATTTGCGCAAACGTTTCATTCACAGAATCATTACGCAAGAATCACGATCCCTTAGCTTAAGCTTGGCCTATCAGAGAGCGGATAGGCAGGAGCGCAGAGCTTGGTCTGGGACAACGCATAATGGACGGGTCCTCGGTACCTGCGCGTCAGGGGGCTCCCGACCCCTCTCGTGACGAGCTCCTGAGGCTTTGGCAGGATTTATCTGACGAGAGCCGCCGAGCCCTCTTACGGACTGCGCGCATTCTGGCCCATAGCGAAGGGATCATCTCCGACGAGCAGGCCGGAGGCACAGGGCAGCCTGGGGCTGAGATATCCGGCGTCTTCAGCTTGGGCAGTCATTGCTACACGAGCTATATCCTTAAAGAGCTCGGCTACAGGACAGAGGCCGGACCCTTCGACTGGATATTCTCCGACCCTCAGATGGTGGCCGACTGCCTCGAGGATCAGTTCGCGGCATTCCTGAATCCCTCCTTCTACACTTACACCGGGAATCCAGACGGCATCGGCCGCGGCCACCTGCATTTCAGCCCGAAGTATCAACGCCCTGTCATATTCAATCATCACGACCCTCAAAAGCCAGACGACTACGCCTACTTCCAGCGCGCTGTCGCCAGGTTTGAGGATGCTCTCTCCAGCGGCCGGCGATATCTCTTCGTGGCCATCCTCGACCCGGGGAGAGGGAAGCCGGAGAAGGTAGAGAGGCTGCACGACGCGCTGACAAGGCGCAGCCCGGCCGCCGAGCTCCTTGTCATGGTCCGTTCCGCAGGCGCGGTCGGGGTCCCGACAGCAACCTGGCAGCGCAGCCGGCAGGGCCTGCATGTATATCAGGTCAAAACCACCTCGAGCCATGTCCGGGGGCTGAGCCATGAGAACCCGGCGGATGATGACCTCATCAAAGACGTCATCCGCCGCCACGCCACTGCTTAGCTGAGAGCCACTCTGCAGCCCCGCCGGATGATCTTCCGCACCGGCCCGGAGAAGAACAGTCAAAGCGGAACACGGCGCCGTAGCTTCCGGCCCAGCACGGCGAGATGGCAGCGGCGATCCCGGACCGGTTGCGGCATACCTCCACCGGACGGGCCGCGTGTGTTCAAGAAATTTCATCGCGGCGGGAACGGGCCGATCCAGGGCCGTCGCGGGGCCGGCCTGGGCCTTTACATCACCGCGCGCCTCTCTGCTTCAATGGGTGCGAGCACCACCCACGCGCCGCGCCTTCAGGCGTCCTCATCCTGCGCCTTGTTGGCCTCGGAATTGAGGATATGCGCCCGGACGCTGGTGGCCAGCGCCGCCGCCGCACCCGCCCGCAATGCGGCCAGGATCTCGCGGTGCCCTTCCGCGCTGTGCCGCAGCGCCCGCATGGAGGGCCAAAGCACGAGCGGCCACATCCGATACCGGTCACGCACCTCGATAGCGAGATCCACCAGCGCCTTGTTCGGGCAGAAGGCGTAGAGCGTATCATGGAAATCGAGATTGGTGGCGCTCTGGGCGGCCGGCGTGCCGTCGGAGATCGCGCGGTCGAACGCATCCGCCTTTTCCTCCAGCAATTGCAGCGCGGCGGCGTCCAGATGCGGCAGCGCACCCAGCGCGGCCTCCACCTCCAGCATGGCGCGCACCAGCAGCGTGTCCCTCACCCGCTGCCGGTCCGGCGCGGCCACGCGGAATCCCCTGTTCGGCACATGCTCCACTGTGTGGCGCAGCACCAACTCCGCCAGTGCCGCGCGGATATCGAACCGTGTCGCGCCGAACCGCTCTTCAAGATCGACCTGCCGTAACCACTCGCCGATACGGTATTCGCCGCCTCGAATGGCTGTGGCGATCTCGGCGGCCAGGGCGCGACGGGGGCGGACGGGGCGGGCCATGCGTGTTCGTTCCTGCCAAGAAAACGGTTGCGCCAGGCGTCCCGGCAACCGTAGCGTGTTGGCGCCAATAATTGCGCCAAAGAGCGCCGGGGTCGAGCCTTCAACGCAAGGGTGGCCCCTCCAGGGAGGAAGACCATGAACGGGATCGGACGCCGTAGCGCCCTCGCCTTGCCTGCTCTTCTCTTGCCAACCGCCCTGCGTGCACAGAGCGGCCCGCCTTCAGGGTACCCGCAGGGCTATCAGGAGGTCGTGGCCGGCGGCGAGCGCGAGGGCAGCCTGCTGATCTACTCCATCATGTCCGCCGAAAACTGGCGGCCGGTGCTGGAGGGCTTCAACCGCCGCTATCCCAAGATCAAGGTCGAGACGCTGGACCTGCCGAATTCGCGGGAAGTGTTCGAGCGATACCTGGCGGAGCGTGGCACCAACAGCCGCACGGCGGACCTGCTGGCCACCGCCGATCCGTCGGGTTGGATCGAGTTCCAGAGGCGCGACGAGGTGATGCCTTATGAGTCACCGGAAGCCGCCGCCTGGCCTGCATGGGCCAAGCCCTGGCCCGGCGTCTACACCATCTCCGCGGACCCGCTGGTCTTCATCTTCAACAAGATGCTGGTGCCCGAGGCGCAGCAGCCGAAGAGCTTCGCGCAATTCGTCACCCTGTCGGAGGAAAATCGCAGCCGCTGGCGCAATAAGCTCACCAGCTATGGCGCGCATTTCGGCGGCTTCGGCTATTCGGCCAATTTCGGCTTCGTGCAGAAGCATGGCGACAAGGCGTGGGAGTGGTTCAAGCAGATCGCGCCCACCCAACCGCGTTGGGAGCGTTCCGGCGGCCCGATGACCGAGAAGGTCACTTCGGGCGAATACGCGGCTGGCTGGTTTGTCTCCGCCATCACCTTCTGGCCACGGCTGAACGACCCTGCCCGCGCGCGTGTCCTCGGCTGGAACTTCATCCAGGACGGGCAGCTCGTCATCCTGCGGGGCATGGCCATCCCGAAGGGTGCGCGCAACGTCAACGCCGCCAAGCTGATGCTGGACTACATCGCCTCGGCAGAGGGCCAGCAGGGCTTTGGCCGTGGCGGCCTGACGCCGGCAAGGCCAGATGTGAAGCCCGGAGAGAACATCCGCCATACCTTCAGCTCCATCACCGAGGCTGTCGGCGGCGAGCAGAACATCGCCTTTATCGATTACAACCCGGCGACGCTCACCGACTACCAGCCCTTCATCGACCGCTGGAAGCAAACCTACGGCGTGAGCTGAGCCGATGAGCCTGGCCCTCGACCGGCCGGAGGCGCCGCCGGCGCAGCCGGCCTTCCCGCGCGCCATTCCCATCCAGTACGGCACCGCGCTGCTGGTGCTCGTGCTGGTGGCGGCGCCGTTGCTGCCCGTGCTGCTGCAATCGGTGCTGGATGGCGCACTCTACGACCACGAATACAACCTGACTCTGGCGAACTTCGCGCGCCTGGCCCGCACGGAAGGCTTCGGCACGGTACTGCTGAACACCGTGCTGCTGGCCGCGCTGACAACCGTGGTGGCACAGGGTATCGGCACGCTTGCCGCCATCCTCTTCGGCCGCACGGATCTTCCGCTGGCGCGGGTGATGAGCGAGTTCTTCCTCTGGCCGCTCTACCTTTCGGCGCTGGTGCTCTCCTTCGGCTGGTATGCGGTGTATGGCCCCTCGGGCTACGTGACCCTGCTCTGGCAATCGCTGTTCGGCGATGCACCCTGGACGCTCTATTCCCTCACGGGCATGGCGGTGATCGCCGGCGTGTCCCAGGCCCCGCTGGCCTATATCTACTGCCTCTCCTCCACCACCATCACCGATCCCTCGCTGGAAGAAGCCGCGCGCGTTTCGGGTGCCCGCACCGGGCGGACGCTCTGGCGCGTGACCCTGCCATTGATGAAACCCGCCATCGCCTATAGTGCGGTGCTGAACTTCACCATCGGGCTGGAACTTCTTTCCATTCCGCTGATTTTCGGCGACCCGGCCGGAATCCCTGTCCTTACCACCTTCCTCTTCAACAACGGCGTTTCCTCCCCCCGCCCGGACCACGGGCTGGTGGCCACGGCAGCGGCGCTGATGCTGGTGGTGGTGTGCTTCCTCGTCTGGTTGCAGGGGCGCATGCTCGGCAATACGCGGCGCTTCATCACGCTGGGCGGCAAGGCTACCCGGCCGCGCCCCTTCCGCCTCGGCGCGCTGCGCTGGCCGCTCTTCATTCTGTCGTTGCTCTATATCGTCGCCACGGTCATCGCGCCGATCGGCACCCTCGTGCTGCGTGCCTTTACCTCTTTCCTCTCGCCCATGATTCCCCTTGGCGAGGTGCTGACGACAGGCAATTTCACACAGATCTTCGAATACCCCGTCTATTCGCGGGCCGTATGGAATTCCTTCCTCGTCAGCCTTATCGGCGGCGCGCTGGCCACGGCGCTCATCGCGCTCATCGCCATCGTCGTGCAACGCTCGGAATTCCGCTTCCGCGGCACGCTGCAATATCTCGCCCTGTTCCCGCGCGCCGTGCCAGGCGTCGTGGCCGGCATCGGCTTCTTCTACGCTTTCGCATTGCTGCCGGGCCTTGGCTTCCTGCGCAACTCCATCTGGATCCTGGTGATTGCCTTCACCATGCGGTTCATCCCGGCGGGGCTTGGCGCCGTCGCGCCCATGCTGATGCAGGTAAGCCCGGATCTGGACCGCGCGGCGCGTGTGCAAGGCGCGGATTGGTGGCGCACCAGCCGCAGCATCCTCCTGCCGCTGATGCGCCCGGCGCTCGTCGGCTGCTTCACCATTCTCTTCATCTCCTTCTTCAAGGAGTATTCAACAGCGATCTTCCTCTTCGCCCCTGGCAGCGAGGTCATCGGCACCGCCCTGCTGCAATTGTGGGTGCAGGGTGAGGTGGGGCTCGTCGCCGCGCTGGCGACCATCCAGGTCGCGGTCATCGCCGTCTGCATCGCCGCCGTGCGCGGCATCTTCGGAGTGAAGCTGCATGGCTGACCTGAATATCCAAGGTCTGACCAAGCGTTTCGGCGGCGTCACCGCCGTCGAGGACGTCAACCTTCATGTGGCGGATGGCGAATTCGTCACCCTGCTCGGCCCTTCCGGCTGCGGCAAATCCACCACCCTCGCCGCTGTCGCGGGGCTGGACCGCGCCGATGGCGGCCGCATCCAGGTAGGCGAGACGGTCTATTTCGACGCTTCGCGCGGCATCTACCTGCCGCCGGAGGCACGCAATTGCGGCCTTGTCTTCCAGAGCTATGCGCTCTGGCCGCATATGACGGTGGCCGAGAACGTCGCCTTCCCCCTTACCCTGCGAAAAGTTCCCGCTGCCGAGCGCAAGCGCCGCATCGAGGAAGTGCTCGGGCTGGTGGAAATGGAACGTTTCGCCGCACGCTATCCGCATGAACTGTCCGGCGGGCAGCAGCAACGCGTGGCGCTGGCGCGCACGCTCGTCTATCGCCCCGCCATCCTGCTGCTGGACGAACCGCTCTCCAACCTCGATGCCAAGCTGCGGGACCGTGCCCGCGCCTGGCTTGCGGAATTGCGGACGCGGCTGCGGCTGACCACCATCTACGTCACCCACGACCAGATCGAGGCGCTCTCGCTCTCCGACCGCATCGTGGTGATGAATGGCGGCCATATCGCGCAGATCGGCACGCCGCAGCAGATCTACGAGCACCCGGCCGATCCTTTCGTCGCGGACTTCATAGGCACCACCAACTTCCTTCCCGCCCGCGTCGTGGATTCCACGCCCGCCGGCGGCCGCGCGGTGCTGGAACTGGCCGACGGCCAGCGGATGGAAGCCCTCTCGGAAAGCGCCACCCCGGCCGGCAGCCGCGTCACCCTGGCCTTCAGGCCGGAACAGATGCTGGTGGCACGCCCGGGCACGGAACCGGCCGGCGGCTCCGTTCTCGCGACGCGCGTCACCAGCCGCTCCTATGTCGGGGGCCAGTGGCAGGTGGGGCTCGATCTCGCGGGCGCGACGCTCAGGCTGGAGACGCGCCAACCGCCATCGGAGGATGAATTGCATCTCTGGTTGCCCAGCACAGGGGGAATTCTGTTTCGGGGAGGCGCCGATGTCACCGCCTGATGGAACGGCCGCCAGTCCCCTGCCCCGCGCCGATTATACCCCGGGCGTGGCCGGCCCGCTCGATGGCGTGCGGGTGCTGGACCTCTCCCGCCTCGTCGCCGGCAACACGCTGACTCAGCACCTGGCGGATTTCGGCGCCACCGTGGACAAGGTGGAGCCGCGCGATGGCGACACGTTGCGCGGCTGGCGGGTACGGGGCGTGGAGACCGCCTGGAAGGTGCATGGCCGCGGCAAACGCAGCCTGTGCATCGACTTCCGGCACAAGGATGCCATCCCCCTCATCCGCAGGCTCGTGCCGGGCGCTTCCATTTTCGTGGAGAGCTTCCGCCCGGGAACGCTGGAGGCGATGGGCCTTCCACCGGAGGAACTGCTGAGGCTGGAGCCGGGGCTCGTCATTATCCGCATCTCCGGTTGGGGGCAGGATGGCCCCTATTCCCGCCGCCCCGGCTTCGGCACGCTCATCGAGGGCTTCGCCGGCTTCGCGGACATGAACGGCTTCGCCGATCGTGAGCCCGTGCTGCCGCCGATGTATCTGGCGGACACCATCTCCGGCCTCACCGGCGCCTTCGCCGCCATGGCGGCACTGCGGGAGGTGGAAATGCGCGGCGGTCAGGGGCAGGTGATCGACCTGCCGCTACTGGACCCGCTCTTCACCGCCCTTGGCCCACAGGCGGCGAATTACCGCCTGACCGGCCGGACCAAGCCGCGCACCGGCAGCCGCTCCACCGGCGCCGCGCCCCGCAACGTCTATCGCACCAAGGATGATGGCTGGGTCTGCCTTTCCGCCTCCACCCAGGGCATGGCGGAGCGCGTGCTGCGTTCCATCGGCAGGGGGGAGCTGGTGGACGACCCGCGCTTCCGCACCAACGAGCTGCGCGTGCAACATGGCGAGGAGCTGGACGCCATCATCGGCTCCTTCGTCGCGCAAAAGACACTGGAGGAAAACGTGGCGTTCTTCGAAGCCGCCGAGGTCACCATCGGCCCGGTGAACGATATCGTCCGCTTCATGGCGGACCGTCATGTCCATGCGCGCGGCCTGCTGGCGGAATATCCGGACGAGGATATGGGCCAGTTCCCCATGCATGCCGTTCCGGCACGGCTTTCCGGCACTCCGGGCGCCATTCGTACGCCGGCGCCGCGCCTCGGCCAGCACAGCCATGAGATCCTCGCCGCACAGGGGCTCACCCAGGCCGAGATCGACGCCGCGACGGCCTCCGGCCTGGTGGTGTCGGCATGAGCGCGCGCCGGAATCCGGTCTGGCGCTCCGGCCTGTTCGTGCCGGTGAATGTGGAGCGCTTCCTGGCCCGCGCGCATGAGCGCGGCGCGGATGCCATCCAGCTCGACCTGGAGGACAGCATCGCCCCCGCCGACAAGCCCGAGGCCCGCCGCAAGGTGGAGGCCGCCGTGGCGCGGCTGCGGCGGGAGGGACAATCCGACATTCTCGTCCGCATCAACCAGCCGCTGGAAGATGCGGTGCGGGACCTGGAGGCCGCCATCATTCCGGGCGTTGATGCCATCATGGTGACGAAGGCCGAGGGGCCGGATCATCTGCGCCTGCTGGATGAGCTGGTCTCCCGCCTGGAGCAGAAGCGCGGCATGCCGGAGGGCAATATCCGTTTCGTGGCGCTGATCGAGGCGCCGGGGCCGCTGGCGCAGGCCCATGCCATCGCGCGCTCCACGCCCCGCCTCGTCGGCCTTTCCCTCGGCGCGGAGGACTATGCGACCGCTATCGGCGGCGAGCCGACGGAGGAAGTGCTGCTGATGCCGAAGCAGCAAATTCTACAGGCGGCGACGGCGGCCGGCATCATGCCGCTCGGCACCATCAGCACGGTGGCCGATTTCTCCGATCTCGCCGCCTATGCGCGTATCGTGCGGCGCTCGGCCTCCTTCGGCTTCGTGGGGGCCTCGGCGATCCACCCGTCGCAGGTGCCGGTGTTGAACGAAGGCTTCAGCCCCTCCGCCGAGAAGGTCGCCGAAGCGGAGAAGATCGTGGCGCTGGACCGGGAGGCCGCGGCGCAGGGGCGCGGCTCCTTTGCCATCGACGGCAAGATGATCGACATTCCCATCGTGCGCCGGGCGGAAGCCCTGTTGGCCCGCGCCCGCGCCATCGCCGCGCGCGCGGCCTGAGGCGCGCGGCGAGGAGACTTCATGACGATTTTTACTGACAGCCCGGGGACTGACGGCCCGGGCACCGCCCGCCCACCCGCCCTCGATGGCATCCGCGTGCTGGATCTCTCCCGCCTCGTGGCCGGCAACATGCTGACCTTGCAGCTGGCCGATTTCGGCGCGGAAGTGATCAAGCTGGAACCCCCCGAGGGCGATCCCCTCCGTCACTGGAAGGAGGAGGGCAAATCCCTGTGGTGGGAGGTCTATGGCCGCAACAAGCGCAGCCTGCGCCTGGAGTTGCGCACGCCGGAGGGGAAGGGGCTGCTCACCCGGCTCATCCCCACCGCGCAGGTGCTGGTGGAAGGATTCCGCCCCGGCACCATGGAGGCGGCGGGCTTCTCTCCGGAGCAGATGCTGGCCCTCAACCCGAAGCTGGTGATCGTGCGCGTCAGCGGCTTCGGGCAGACCGGGCCTTATGCCAGCCGCCCCGGCTTTGGCTCGCTGGTGGAGGCGATGAGCGGGTTCGCCGCCAAGAACGGCTTCGCCGACAAGCCCCCTGCCCTGCCCAACATGGCGCTGGCGGACATGGTGGCCGGCCTCTCCGGCGCCTTCGCGACCGTGGCGGCGCTGCGGGAGGCGGAACGCCCGGATGGGCGGGGCCAGGTGATCGACCTCTCCCTGCTGGAACCCCTGCACTCGGTACTGGGGCCGGATGCGGCGATCTTCGCGCAGACGGGCCGCTCCCCCTCCCGCTCCGGCAACCGCGTCAGCATCACGGCGCCGCGCAATGTCTATCTCACCAGCGATGGCCAGTATGTCGCCCTCTCGGCCTCCACCCAGGCCATGGCGGAGCGGCTGTTCCGCGCCATCGGCCGTGCGGACATGATCGATGACCCCCGCTTCCGCACCAATGCCGACCGGCTGGACCATGTGGACGAGGTGGACGCCATCGTGGGCGCCTTCATTGGCCAGAAGAGCCTGGCTGAGAACCTGGCCTTCTTCGAGAAGGCCGAGGTGACGGTCGGGCCGGTTTACGATCCCGCCGGCTTCGCGGCGGATGCCCATGTCCGGGGGCGGGGCGTGCTGGTGGAACGGGAAGTACCGGGCCTTGGCACGGTGCCCATGCACGCCCCTGTGCCGCGCCTTTCCGGCACGCCCGGCGCCATCCGCAGCGGCGCCCCGGCGCTGGGCCAGGATGAGGAGGAGATTTTCGGCACCCTGGCCTGCGGCCGTTGACCGGGGCACGCCGGAAAGGGCGCGTAAGGCTCACCTCTCCGAGGCGGGGGCTGCTCGCGGGTCCAGCGGCGCGGCGGTGGGTGTGGTGCTTGGAAGCGCCTGGAAGGGGCCTTGCCTCTCGCTGGGCACCGGCGCACGCGCCAGCATGCGCCACAGGCCGAAGATGAGTGTCGCCACCGCGATACTCGTCACGAAGGCGAAGAGACCGCCACCGCCGAGCTCCGACATGGCAACCGAGGCAAGGAGCGGGCCAGCCGTGGCCCCTACCGAGTAAGCCAGCACGAGGCCGCCGCTGGCCGCGACCCGGTCACGCCTTTCCATGTGGTCATTCATATGGCCGACGCAGAGCGGATAAAGCGCGAAGGCAAATCCGCCGAATAATGCAGTCGCGACAAAGAGCGACCACAAGCCCCCGGCAGCGAGGAACGGCACCATGGCGGCAGCAGCCGCCAGGGCAGCCAGCGTGCCGATAATGACGCGGCGCCGGTCGAAGGTGTCCGAGAGCCGGCCGAGCGGCCACTGCAGTAGCACCCCGCCAAGAATGAGCACGCTCATGAACTGCGCGGCCCCGCCCGTATCGAGGCCGGCGGCGCCGCGCGCGAAGACCGGCCCAAGAGAGTACACCGCACCGAGCACCAGCCCGCTGGCCACCGTGCCCATCATGCCGAGCGGCGAGGCCGTGTAGAGACGGCGAACCGAAAAGGAGGCCACGTCCGGCAGGGCAGGCGGCGCCTGGCGGGTGAGGGCCACCGGCAGAATGGCCAGCGACATCAGGATCGAGACCAGCATGAAGACCCGTGGCTGCCCTGGCCCCTCGTCGAGCCCCAATAGGAGCTGGCCGGCCGCCTGCCCGAGGTAAAGGCAAACCATGTACATCGCGAGGATCTTGCCGCGTGTTTTCGGCCCGGCCCGCTCGTTCAGCCAGCTTTCCACGCAGATGAAGATGCCGGCCATGCAGAAGCCCTCCGCCAGGCGCAGCGCTGCCCAGAGCGTGCTATGCGCCGCCAGCGGATAGGCGAGCGCCGCGGCGGAAGCCACGGAGGCAAATGCCGTGAAGGCGCGGATATGCCCCGCCCGCAGCACGATGCGATAGGCCAGGAGCGAGCCGAGAGTGAGCCCGGCAAAATAGGCCGCCATGATGGCGCCGATCGCCGGACTCGCCGTGCCCAGCGCCTCCAGCCGGAGGCTGATCAGGGTGGTGAGGGGGCCGCTACCCGCCATCAGCAATGCCACGCTTGCCAGCAGGGCGGCGACCTGGCCGGTGCCGCCCTTTTCTTCCTCAGGGGTCACCCGGTCACCTCACGCATTCGACAGTCTCGGGATTGTAGTTCTGCCGTTCGTACCGGCTTGGCAGGCCGGGGGCGAGGTGCGCGGAGCGCACCCTTTGCGGCTCGGCCTGCCACCGCGCGGAGAGATCCTGGTGCAAAAGCGCATGGGCCGCGACGCACACAGCCGGTGTCACAGAGGGCAGGAACGAGCCTCCACCGAGTTTCGCCGCCGGCGCTGTGTGGTATCGGGCATGCCCCTCTCCTTCTGATCCACGCATGGGCATGCTGAGTGGGCACCGAGAACGACACGACCGCCAGCATGACAGACCGGAGTTGGTGAGCGGATCAGAGACTCGAACCCCCCGGGATGCAGGGCGGCATCACAACCGCGCGTGATGGCCTCCGGCGTCGCCCTCACGAGCGAGGGGGCCCGCCGGGAAAAACTGAAGCGATGGCTTGGCCGATTTGACAGGGTGGGCTTGACGGATCGCCCATGATGGCGCCCATGCGGCGTTCGCTCCAACGCGGCGCGCAGAACGCCGCATGCCCGTCAAACATGGATTTTTCGTCATGAATTCAGAGATGCCGCCTGATAGCGGCGTGGTGACACCACAGGCCTGGAAGGCCCTGTGGGGGTCGGCCCTTGGCTACGCCATGGACGGTTTCGACCTGCTGATCCTCGGCTTCATGCTGCGCGCCATCTCCGCCGATCTGGGCCTGACCCAGACGCAGGCGGCGTCGCTGGTCACGGCCACGCTGGTGGGCGCCGTCATCGGCGGCGTGGGCTTCGGCATGCTGTCGGACCGCCTCGGCCGGGTCCGCGTGCTGACCTGGACCATCGTGCTCTTCGCCGTGTTCACCGGCCTCTGCGCCTTCGCCCAGGGCTATTGGGACCTGCTGTTCTACCGCACGATCGCGGGCATCGGCCTGGGCGGCGAGTTCGGCATCGGCATGGCGCTGGTCGCCGAAGCCTGGCCTTCCTCCAAGCGGGCCCGTGCATCCTCCTATGTCGGGTTGGGCTGGCAGGTGGGCGTGCTGGCGGCCGCTTTGCTCACCCCCATGCTGCTTCCTTCCATCGGCTGGCGCGGCATGTTCGCCATCGGCGTGTTCCCGGCGGTGGCCGCCTACTTCATCCGCCGCCACCTGCATGAGCCGGAGGTCTTCGTGGCCCGGACGGCCAAGCCGGCGCGCGCCTCCCCCCTGCGGCTGCTGGTGGCTGACGGCCAGACAACCCGCATCAGCATCGGCATGATCATCCTCTGCTCCGTGCAGAACTTTGGCTATTATGGCGTGATGATCTGGCTGCCGAACTATCTGTCCACGCGCTTCGGCTTCGGCCTGACGCAGTCGGCGACTTGGACGGCCGTCACCATTCTCGGCATGGCGCTCGGCATCTTCGCCTTCGGGCATATCGCCGATAGGGTTGGCCGCAAGCCGGCCTTCTTCGCCTACATGCTGGGCGCGGCCATCATGGTCGTGGCCTATTCGCGCCTGACGGATGCCACTTCGCTGCTGATCGCCGGCGCCGTGATGGGCTTCTTCGTCAACGGGATGCTGGGCGGATACGGTGCGCTGATGAGCGAACTCTACCCGACCGCCGCCCGCGCGACGGCGCAGAACGTCTTGTTCAATATCGGGCGTGCCGTCGGCGGTTTCGGCCCGGTGGCCGTCGGCGCCGTCGCAGCGATGTGGGGCTTCGAGACGGCGATTGCCTTGCTCGCGGTGTTATACCTGCTGGACATCCTGGCGATGTGGCTGCTCATCCCCGAGCGGCGCGGCAGCGAACTCACCTGACGCCGCCTTCTCCCCCATATGACGCCGTATGGGGGAGAACTTCAGCGGCGGCCCTGGGGCCGTCCTGGCCTGGCGTTACGCCGGCACCGCCGCGCGCTCGTGGATCAGCCCTTCCTGGCGCAACTCCGCCCAGAACTGCGCGGGAATGGTGGTGCGGAAGGCCTCGGCATTCTGCACCGGCTGCTCCGGGTGGCTCGCCCCTGGCACCAGGCAGGACACCACGGGGCTGGCATTGAGGAAATGGAGCGCCGCCACCCGCAGGTCGACATTGTGGTTGCGGGCGACATTCAACATGCGGCGCCGTTTATCGAGCATGGCCTGCGGGATGCTCTGCCCGTAGTTGAAACGCTCCTTGCCGGCCAGGAAGCCGCCATTCAGCGGAGCGCCGACCATGATGGAGGCGCCAGCCTGTTCCAGCGCTGGCACAATGCCGTCCATCGCCTTGTCATGGTCGATCAGCGAGTACTGCGTCGCGGCCAGGAAGAGGTCCGGCTGCGAAACCTTGAGCGCTTCCAGGATCGGCTCTGGGTCGTTCACGCCCAGGCCCCAGGCCTTGATGATGCCCTCCTCCTTCATCCGTGCCAGGGCCGGAAAGGCACCCTGCCGCGCGATCTCGAACTGTTCGCGCCAATCGCCGATATCGGAGGTGCTGGGTGAAAGATCGTGCACGAAGACGATGTCGAGCCTGGAGAGGCCAAGGCGTTGCAGGCTGTCCTCGATGGACCGGCGGGTGCCGTCTGCCGTGTAGTCAAAGCGGTGCCGGAAGGGCGGCGCATCGGCCCAGTTGGCGACACGGCGCAGGCCGAGCTCGGGGTCCGGCTCCAGAATACGCCCGATCTTGGTGGAGATGACGAACTCGTCGCGCGGCTTGCTGCTCAGCACCGTGCCCATGCGGCGCTCGCCGCGCCCCAGCGTGTACCAGGGCGAGGTGTCGTAGAGCCGGATGCCGGCGTTCCAGGCGGCATCGACCGTGGCGATGGCCTGCGCGTCGGACACCACCTTGCCGAAGCCATTGCTGAGGGGCTGGCCGCCCAGGCCCAGCCGGTGTGGCGGGCGCCAGCGTCCCGTCTGCGGGCCGGAGTTCCGCGGCAGGCCATCGGGCGAGGCCGCCGCGGCCCCTCCGGCCGCGGTCTGGGCCGCGGTCTGGGCCGCTGCCGGCCCTGCCAGCTTGAGGGCCCCCATTGCGGCGCCAATGGATGCTGCGGTGAGGAAGCTTCGGCGATGGGTCATATCGGCTCCTGTCGTCGGGATAGGCGCGGGGCCGGCGCGTGCAAGGCAGGCTCGGTTCCCGCTCCGAAGGCGGGCGGCGTGCGATGCCCTGCCTTCAGACATGCCGCGACAACGGCCCTCCGCACGGAAGGTGTCCGAAAATTCAGAAACAATTTGTGTCGGCCAGCCCGCGCCGAAAGGCGCTCCGTTCAGACCCGCGCGTCGCGTTGCCCCCGGCCTTCCCAGCCCAGCTGCCGGGAGGCGCGTGCGGCCAAGGCCCGGATGGCCTCGATGAGGTTCTGCTGCGGATCAGGGTGCAGGTGCTGGATCGATCCGACAAAGGCCAGAGCCGCCACCAGCGTCCCCCGGTGGTCCCAGACCGGCGCGGCGATGGCGTTGCAGCCCAACAACACCTGTTCCGGTGCCACGGCATAGCCCTGGGTCCGCACCCTCTCGATCTCCCGCGCCAGCACCGTTGAGTCGGTGATGGTGTGAGTGGTCAGGCGTGGAAGCTCCGCGTCATCGGCCAGTGTCGATGGCCCGAAGGCGAGGAAGACCTTGCCCTGGGCCGAGGCATGCAGCGCCATCTCACTGCCGGGGCGCACGCCGATCTCTATGGGGTGCAGACCTGGCACAGTGGCCGCCACGAAGGCGCCGCGTGGCGACGGCGTGCTGAGCACCACGGCCAGCCCCAACTCGTCTCGCACCTCACGCATCAGCCCTTCCAGGATCTGCGCCAGATCCCAGGAGCGCGGCGCGAGATGCCCGATCAGGAATGCTTTCGGCCCCAGCCGGTAACGATTGGTGCTGCTGTCCTGCACCAGATAGGCGCGGTCCACCAGCGTCTGCAGGTGGCGGAAGATCGCGCTCTTGGTCGCCTGCAAGCGGGTGGCGATCTGGGTCACCCCGAGCGGTTCCCCCGCCCAGGCGACGGTTTCCAGCACGGCCAGCACCGTATCGGCGGCGCGGACGCCTGTGGAATCGACCATGCGCAGCCTCCTTCTGTTCGCGACAATAGAACATCTTGCCCTTATGGAGAAAAATCAAGGCAGATTTGCCGCTTTCTCGTTGACACTGCCCAGCTGCAAGCGCTTCGTTCTCGCGAACGATGTTCTGACATGACGAACGAATAAACGGAGGAAACAGGCCTATGCGGCTCCACAGCAGCCTGGCCACGCCGGCGCAAAGCCGCGCCCAAGCCGATGCCGGCCGGTTGGAAACAAGCATCGGCCGCTTGCGGCTGAAGAACCCGGTCATCGCCGCCGCCGCCGAGCACCTGATCGAGCCCGCCGGCATCCGCGCCGCCATCGCCGCGGGCGCGGGCGCCGTGGTGGTGAAATCCACCAATGAATCCCAGGCGGCCAAGGACCAGCTGGCTCGCGCCGAATACGTCGCACTGGACGCCAATTGGAAGCCGGTACCCTGGGGCGCTTCCGCCCCACCAGAGGTGACGCTCGCCACCCGCTCGGGCCTCTATCCCGGCGATTTCGAATCCTGGCTGGCGCAGGCCGTGGCGATGGATGCCGAAGCAAGGGCCGAGGACTGCCTGCTGGTGGCGAGCCTCATCCTCTCCGGCCTCGATGCCTCGCTGGAGATGGCGCGGCGTGTCGAGGCGGCGGGGCTGCGGGCACTCGAATTCAATATCGGCACGCCCTATGCGAGCCAGGCAGCCAAGGGCGCCGTCTCCACCGAGTTGGACCCGAAGCGCGTCCATGAGCTGGTACGCGCCATGCGCGGCGCAACCTCCCTGCCCCTCTGGGTCAAGCTGACCGGGCAGAGCGAGCGTGTGCCCGAGCTGGCCGAGGCCGCCATCGAAGCCGGCGCCGATGCCGTGACGATGGCCGGCCGCCTGCTGGGCATGGTGCCGGACCTCGACAGCATGGCGCCCGTGCTGGGCACCAGCCTCGGCATCGGCGGCTTCTGGAACCTGCCGCTGACCTGCCACTGGCTCGCCCTCAGCCGCGCCCGGCTGGGGCCGGAAGCCGGGCTCATCGGCATCAATGGCGCCCGCGACGGGCATGACGTCGCCCGCATGATCCTGGCCGGCGCGGCCGCTGTCGGCATCGCCTCCCCGGTGATGCTGCGCGGGGCTGGCGTGTTGCGCCAGGCCGTTGCCGAGCTCGACGCCTATCTCGCCGCGAAGGGCCTGACGGTCGCGCAGCTGCGTGGCCGTGCCGCAGATGCCCGCCGCGGCTTCGCTGACATGCCGCCGCTCGATGAGAACTGGCGGCGCTACATTACCAAGGACAGCACCCCATGACCGACAGCCTGACCGCCGACCCCGTCGAGGCGACCATCGACCGGCTGATGCAGGGCGCGATCGACCTGCACACCCATCCCGGCCCCTCGCTGATGCCCCGGGCGGTGGACCATATCGAGGTGGTGCGCGAAGCCGCCGAGGCGGGGATGCGCGCCGTCCTGCTGAAGGACCACTACTACCCGACGATGCCGATCGCGCATCTGATCAACAAGCACTTCCCGAGCGGTTGCGAGACGATCGGCGCCATCGTGCTGAACAACCCCGTGGGCGGGCTGAACCCATCGGCGGTGGACTACGCGCTGAAGCAAGGCGCCCGCGTGGTGTGGATGGCGACTGCCCATGCGCAGAACCACATTGACCACGACAAGAAAGACAAGGACTTCAAGAACAAGTTCCCCACCAACAGCAAGAAGACCGTGGACCCCATCGGCGCGACGCTGACGGATGAGCGCGGCGTGGTGCGGGACGAGGTGAAGCTGATCCTGGACCTGATCGCGGAGAATGATGCCGCCGTCTCCGGTGGCCACCACCATATCAGCGAGCTGTTCCCTTTCTACGAGGAGGCGGCGAAGCGTGGCGTGAAGCGGCGCTTTCTGAACCATCCCACCTATGTCAATGAAGGTTCCTTCCAGGATATCCAGCAACTGGTGCGGATGGGCGTGAAGATGGAGCACTCGCTCTGCATGTTCATTCCCTCCGTCTTCCAGCAATTCGATACGGATCACCTGCGCCAGGTTATCGAGGCGGCTGGGGTGGAGAACACCTTCTTTGGTTCCGATCTCGGCCAGAAGGGCAATCCCACGCCGGTGCAGGGCTTCCGCACCTTTATCCGCCTGTTGCTCGACATGGGCTACGATGAGGACGCCATCCGCGCCATGGTTTCCACCAATGCCGCCGAGCTGATGGGCATCAGCCTCAACTGACACAACCCAAAACCGCAAGTCCGAACAAGCAAAAATCAGGACACACGGAGGAACATCCATGACGCCCACCCGCCGCGGCCTTCTGGCTGCCGCCGCCCTGGCGCCGCTCGCGCGCCCTGCCCTCGCTCAGCGGCCCTGGCCTGACAAGCCGATCCGCCTCGTGTTGGGCTTCGCCCCCGGTGGTGTGGGTGATTTCACGGCGCGGCTGATCGCGCCCGAGATCAGCAAGCAGCTTGGCCAAACCATCGTCATCGATAACCGGCCCGGCGCGGGCGGCATCGTATCGGCGGAGTCCGTCGCTCGCTCGGCGCCCGATGGGTACAATCTCCTGCTGCTGACGACGACCAACAGCACGGCTTCCGCGCTCTACAAAAGCCTGCCCTATGATGTGCTGAAGGATTTCGCGCCCATCGCGCGCCTGGCCACCTTCGATCACGTACTGCTGACGGGCGCGAACAGCCCTTACAAGACGCTGGGCGACGTTATCGCCGCCGCCAAGGCAAAGCCTGGCCATATCAATTTGGGTTCCATCTCCGTCGGCAATGCGCAGCATCTGGGCGCGGAGTTGTTCAAGACCATGGCGGGCGTGGACATGACGGTGGTGCCCTACCGCTCCACGCCTGATCTGGTAAATGCCACCACCACCGGGGATATCGACCTCGCCAGCGAAATCCTGGCGCCTGTACTGCCGCAGTTGGAAGGGGGGCGCCTTCGGCCGCTGGCGATGACCTCGGCCGCGCGCTTTCCGTCCCTGCCGGACGTGCCCACAGCGGAGGAAGCAGGCGTTCCCGGCTACATCGTCGGCTCCTGGAACGGCATCGCGGCACCGGCCGGCACGCCGCGCGCCGTCGTCGATAAGGTGTTGACCGCGGCGAAGGCCGCGATGGAACAGCCCGATATCCGCGCCAAGCTGCTAGAGGTCGGCGTGCAGCCCGCCGTGGCCGGTCCGGAGGAATTTGCCGACTACATTCTCGCTGAGAACCGCCGCTGGGCGGAGATCATCGAGCGCGCCAATATCCCAAGGCAGTGAGCCCCGACATGTACGACCAGAGTGACCCTCGCGCGGCCCTCGCCGCCACGCCAGCCGCTGCCGCACCGGTGCCGCAAGCTTTCGCCGCCGCCGAGTATGCGCGCTTCTACGAAACACCGCCGCAGATCGAAGCAGCGGGGGAGAAAACCTGGCTGGCGCGCGGCCAGAACTTCCTGACGGCCTACACGGAGGCTGAGGCGGGCACGGTGCTGGCTCGCGATGGCCAAGCCGATGAATATGTGCTGCTGTTGCCGGACGCGGGTGCCACCGTCGAAGCCAATGGCGAAACGCTGGCGGTGGGCGGCAACAGCCTGGTGATCATCCCGCCCGGCGCCAGCCGCATCACCCTGGCGGCCAAGGGGCGGGCCATCCGGCTGATCACGACCCGCGCTGCGGACCTCGCCGCACGCTGCGTGAACGCGGCCTCTTACGCCACGCCGCATCCGAACATCCCGCCCTTCGAGCCTTGGCCCGAGCCACCGGAAGGATACCGCCTGCGCGCCTACAGCCTGGACGTGCCGCCCGAGCCCACGCGCTTCGGCCGCATCTGGCGCTGCACCACCTTCATGGTGAACTATCTCGATCCCGCCGACGGCCCCCGCGACCCGCGCAAGATGTCACCCCACCACCATGATGATTTCGAGCAGGGATCGCTGGTCATTGACGGCGCCTACACGCACCATCTTCGCTGGCCCTGGACCGTGGACATGACCATCTGGCGGGAAGACGACCACGAATATTGCCGTGGCCCGTCTCTTACCGTTATTCCGCCGCCTTCCATTCATACTTCTGAGGCCAAGGAAGCCGGGCAAATGGTGGATATCTTCTGCCCACCGCGCCATGATTTCTCAGCCAAACCCGGCTGGGTTCTGAACGCCGGGGAATATCCCATTCCCTGACAGACGCAGGGCGGCTCGGTTGAAGCCGGCCGCCCGGGCAGGTCAGCCGGCGAGGCCCAACAGTTGCACCGCATGCGCTGCCAGCTTCTTCTTCTGGATCTTGGAGCTTTCGGTCATCCCGATCGCCTCGAAGCCCTCCACGAAGCGGACATAGCGCGGCACCTTGAAGCCGGCCATTTTCTCTTTGCTCCAGGCGATGATCTCATCCTCGGCGCAGGCGTGGCCCTCGTTACGGATGATGAAGGCGCAAGGCACCTCCACCAGCCTCGCATCCGGCACGCCGACCACCACCGCCTGGCGGATGGCAGGGTGACGATGAAGAACATCCTCCACCTCGGCCGGTGAAACATTCTCCCCGCCCACGCGCACGATATCCTTGGCGCGGCCGCAAAAGGCCAGGCGCCCGCTGGCGTCGAGATTGCCGAGATCACCGGTGGCCAGCCAGCCATCCTCGTCCAAAGTCGCGGCCGTTTCCTCCGGCTTATCGAAGTATCCGAGCATGACATTCCAGCCACGCACGAGAATTTCGCCGTCCACGCCGGGCGGACAATCCTCGCCGGTCTCAAGGTGACGAATCCGAACCGTCACACCCGGCTCCGGCAGCATGCGGCCGCTGATGCGGATATCTTCGTCCTCCCACCAGCAGGACTGGGAAATGTTCGGTGACGCCTCAGAGAGGCCGTATCCCACCACGCATTCCCGCGCGCCCAGTTCCTCGATAACGCGCTTCACGATACTGGGCGAGGCCGCCGCCCAGGCACCGCGCAGATGCAACCGCCGGTATGCGCGATCCGGATGGTTGAGCAGCATCAGCGCCATGGTGTCGTTGCCGGAGAAATGCGTGCAGCGTTCCTCCTCCATCAACCGTAGCGCTTCGGCGGGCTCGAAGCGATCCATCGTGACCAGCGTGCAGACATGCTGCAGACAGGAAAGGATGGAAAGCGTGCTGCCCGCCACATGAAAGAACGGCCGTGCGCTATGGAACCGATCCGCGATCCGCAAACCCATCCGTCCTCCGGAGAAGAATCCGTTGGCGCACATGCTGCGATGGGTGAGCAGCACGCCTTTTGGGAAGGAGGTGGTGCCAGAGGTGTACTGGATCAGTAGAGGGTCTTCCGGCCGCGCCGTCACCGGGGCCACCTGCCCTTCTCCCGCACGCAGGAAATCATCCCACCCCATGGTCGCGGCAGGAACATTGTCGCCGAGCACGACGACGCCCTGCAACTGAGGCAGGGCGGAATCGGGCAACCCTGTATCGATGCCGGGGCAAATGCCGCGCAGCATGGCGATGAAATCGACGCGCAGGAAGCGGTCGGCAATGAACAGCCAACGCACCTTCGCCTGGCCGAGCACATAGGCCATTTCCTCACCACGAAACCGGGTATTCACCGGCACCGTCACGGCACCGATCGAACCCAGGGCGAGGAAGATCGCCACCCAGCGGGGGCCGTTGCCCAGGCAAAGGCCCACATGATCGCCACGCCCGATGCCAGCCGCCACCAGCGACGCGCGGATGCGCGCGACCTCGCCGGCCAGTGCGCCGAAGGTGATCCGCCCGCCGGGGGCAACGATCGCCTCTACCTCGGGCGCAATGGCGGCCGCGCGCGCCAAGGCAGCCGGCGCAGTCAGCGGGCACAGCCCCTCCAGCTCGAAACTGCTCATGACGCCACCTTGCCGAAGCCCGCCATGCGCTGGCGCCATTCGCCACCCGCCAGGCTTTCCTCAATCGCCATCAACTCGGTGGCCAAGGCACCGCGCGGGTCGCGTTCCAGCCCTTCATCAACGCAGCGCTTGGCCAGCCGCATGGCATCCGGCGGCGCGCCCGCGATAGTCTTGCTGATGCCGGCCAGTACCTCCTCAAGCTGCTCCGGTGCCACCACCCGTGCCACCAGTCCGGCCTCACGCGCCTCCTCGGCGGAGAGCGCGCGTCCGGTGAACATCATGTCCTTGGCAAGCCTTTTCCCGAGGATACGCGGCAGGCGCTGCGTCGCGCCGACGGTGCCCCACAGCGCCTCCGGCGTGCGGAAGCTGGCGGCGGGTGTCGCGATGATGAAGTCACAGGCCGCCGCAATTTCCCCGCCCGAACCCACCGCGGGACCCTCCACAACCGCCAGGGTCGGCATCGGCAGTCGCTCAATGGCGTCATAGGCCGCGAAACCCTTCAGACGGCGGGCGCGGACCTGGTCCTCGCTCATCGCCTGGCGTTCCTTGAGGTCGGCGCCCGCGCAGAACACCGGCCCTGCCGCACGGATGACGACGAGCCGCGCGCCCTCCGCCTCCGCCCGCCGCGCACCTGCGAAGAGGGCCTCGGCCAGGGCAGTATTGAGCGCATTGCGCGCTTCCGGCCGGTTCAGGGTAAGGGTTACAACCCCTTCGGGCGACATGGCCCACAGCACGGCTTCGGTCATAGCGCACCTGCTTCCTTCAGCGCGGCGATGCGCGCCGCATCCATTCCAAGGCGTTGCGACAGCACCGCCTCCGTATGCTCACCCAGCAAAGGCGGTCGGCCCAGCTCAGGATTCTCCCAGCCCTCGAAGCGCAGAGGGTTGCGCAGTGCCGGAAAACTGCCGAGCACAGGGTGATCGAAGCGCTGCACCATGCCACGCGCCTGTACATGCTCGTCGCTGAGCACCTCGTCGAGTGCCAGCACGGGGCCGGCCGGAACACCGACACTATCCAGCTTCGCGAAGGCATCTCCTCGCGGAAGTCTTGCGAGTGCATCGCTCATCGCAGCCATCACCCGCTCCCGATGCTCGACGCGGCCGGAGTTGGTGGACAGCGAAGGGTCTTCGGCCAGTTGGGAAAGACCAAGTGCCGCGCAGAGTTGTGCCCAATGCTGGTCGCTGGCGGTGATGTGGAGATAGCGGTCATCCGCACAGCGGAAGCTGGCACTGGGCACCCGGCCTGGATGTTCCGTGCCCAGGCGAGGCGGAACCTCGCCGAGAGCGAAGTGGCGGGCGGCAGCAATGGTCAGCAATGCCACCTGTGCGTCGAACATCGACACGTCGACATGCCCTCCCTTGCCGGTGCGGCTGCGGCCCTGCAAGGCGGAGAGGATAGCAATCGCGACCCAAAGGCCAGAAGACAAGTCTGCCACCGGCAGGCCGGGCTTCACCGGCCCACCGCCACGCTCCCCCGTCAGTCCCATGATGCCACCCATGGCCTGGAAGACGGTATCGTAGCCCTTTCGCTTCGCGTAAGGCCCGCTCTGGCCGAAGCCGGTGCAGGAGAGATAGATCAGGCGCGGGTTCACCGCCTGCAGCGACGGCCAGTCCAGTCCTCGCCGCGCGAGCGTGCCCACCGGAAAATTCTCCACCAGCACATCGGCCTGCGCAGCGAGGTCGCGCAGGATCTTGCGCCCTTCCTCATGCCGCATGTTCACGGTGATGGAGCGCTTGGTGCGGTTGCAAGCCATGTAGTAACCGCTGACACTGCCTCCCTCCCCTTCCGCGAAGGGTTCGAAGCTGCGTGTCTCGTCGCCGCTGCCGGGTTGCTCGACCTTGATGACCTCAGCGCCCATCTCAGCCAACAGCATGGTGGCGAAGGGGCATGCGAGCACGCGCGACAGGTCGAGGATGACAAGACCTTCCAAGGGCTTCATGCGATCTCCTGGGCAATGGCCCGCGCCATGGCGAAGCCTTCGGCGAGCGGGGCCGGTGCGGCGGCGCAGAGGCGCTTCAGCGCGCGCAGGCGCGGCACCGGCAAGGTGGCGGCGGCTTCCGCCAGGGCGGCGGCCTCGGCCAGAAGACCGCCCTGCGGCACAACAGCGGCGGCGAGGCCAAGGGACAGGGCTTCAGCCGCGGGCAATGGTGCACCAGTAGCCAGCAGGCGGAACAGCGTGGCAGGAGGGAGGCGCGGGCGCAGCACGGGCGCCATCAGCGCTGGTAACATGCCATGTCGGGCCTCGGGAAAACCCAGGCTGGCATCCTCGGCCATCACCATCACGTCGCAGCAGAGTGCGAGAGCTGCTCCGGCTCCTAATGCGGCACCGTGCACCGCTGCGACGACAGGCTTTCCGATTTCGCCCGGCGCCAGCAATAACGTCTCGCTCAAAACGCCACGGCGTGCGAGCGCCGCCGGGTCGCCCGCCAGCGCCTTCCGTTCGCCGAGGTCGGCGCCAGCGCAGAACAGTGGTCCGTCGGCGGCCAGCACAATGGCGGCGACATCATCCTCTTTCTCAGCCTGACGGAGCGCGGCGATCAGCCCCTCGGCCATGCCGGAATCGAGAGCGTTGCGCTTCTCCGGCCGAGAAAGATGGAGCAGGCGCAACCGTCCTTGCGTTTCGCTGCGGATCATGCGGCCACCGTCTCGGCCAGGCCGAGGAGGCGGCGGCGCACCGCTTCGGCCTCGGCCACCAGCTGCCGCAACACGGCGCTGGCGGGCGGAATGTCGTCGATCAGCCCGGCACTTTGCCCGGCTTCCACCTTGCCCCAATCGGCGTCGCCATCAAAGGCAGCCAGCTTCAGGCTGCGGCTGGCGTAGAGCGCCGCCAGCGCCTCCGGTGGCTGGCCTGCGCGCTCGGCGGCATCGGCCTCGGCGGTAAAGAGGTTTCGGACCTGCCGCACCGGCAGACCGCCGCGCCCCACCAGGGTGGTATCCGAAATGCCAGCGGCCAGCACGCGCGCCTTGTAGCTCTCATGCACACTGGCTTCCTGTGTCATGAGGAACCGCGTGCCAAGTTGGGCGCCCTCTGCCCCCAGTGCAAACATGGCGGCGATGCCGGCGCCATCGGCCACACCGCCAGCCCCGACCACCGGCAGGCCTACAGCGCGCGCCACGGCACGAACCAGCACCATCGCCGAAACCTCGTCCGGCGCCGGATGCCCGCCCGCCTCGCCACCCACGACGATGACGCCATCCACCCCCGCCGCCTCGGCCTTGAGCGCATGCGGAACGGAGGCGACGACATGCAGCCAGCGCGCGCCATAGGCCCGGAAGCGCGGGAGATGCGCCTTAGGCCCGCCCTGGGATGCGATGATGACCGGCACGCGCTCAGCTTCCGCAATATCCAGGAACTCGGCAGAGCGCTTGTTGTAGAGTGGGATATTGACCGCAAAGGGAGAGTTGGTGCCCGCCTTCACCGCGCGGATCGCCTCCACCAGCGCATCGGGCCGCATGGGCCCAGCGGCGATGACACCGAGCCCGCCTGCCTGGGCCACCGCCAAAGGCAATGCGGCGCAGGAAGACGCCCAGCTCATGCCCCCCTGCACAATGGGGTACCGAATGCCGAGAAGGCCCGGCAGGCGCGAGGGAAAGCCAAAGGCACCGTCTTGCATCACATGGTCTCCAGGCCGGTCTCCCGCACCACCGCGCCCCATTTCTCGGCCTCGGCGCGCAGGAAGTTCAGATAGCTGTCAGGGTCCATCGGCGCGGCTTCCCCGGCCTGGCGGGCGAAATCCTGCAACAGCTTTTCGTCCCGCAGGGCGGCATGGCTGGCGGCCAGCAGCCCCTCCCGGATCGGGGCCGGCGTGGCGGCGGGCACAGCCAGGCCATACCAATTGTCCGAATTCACCCGTGGTAGACCCAACTCCGACATGGTGGGAACCTGCGGCAGGGAGGGTACGCGCACCGCCGTTGTCACCGCCAGGGGGCGCATGGCGCCGGCATCGATATGCGGCTTGAGAACAGGCACATCCGCCACCATGAAATCGATGCGGCCGCCCAGCAGATCTGTGGAGGCAGGGGCCGCACCGCGATACGGCACATGCACCGTGTTCAGCCCGGCGGCCATGCTGAACAGCGCGCTGGCGAGATGGGTGAGCGAACCCGCCCCCGCCGAGCCATAGGTAACGTCGCCTGGCTTGGCCTTGGCTTTGGCGATCAGCGCCGCGATGTCTGCCGGACCACTCGCGGCATTCACCACCAGCACCTCCGGCACGCGGGCCACGAGAGTGAGGTGGGCAAGATCCTTGTAAATATCGAACGGCATGCGCTGCTGCGGAATCGCCGGCGCTACAGACAACGCGCCTGGGCCGGTGAAGCCCAGCGTGATGCCATCCGGCGCCGCCTTGGCTGCCAGATCGGTGCCGATCAGGCCACCAGCGCCCGCACGGTTATCCACGACCACCGGCTGGCCAAGTGTCTTGCCCAAGGCTTCGGAGAAGATGCGGCCGAAGATGTCCGCCGGTCCACCGGCGGCGAAGGGCACGATCAGGCGCATCGGCCGGTCCGGCGCCCAGGCCGCGCGGGCAGCGCGGCCGCCAAGGGCAGGAAGGGCCAGGGCGGCCGCGAGAAGATGGCGTCGTTTCATGGGTTTTCCTCGTCCGGCCTCTGCATCCGCTCATCGCGGTGCGCGGCTCGTTCTTGTTTCAGCGGTCAGTCCGGCAGTCCTTGCCACACCGTGGCCCAGGGCGGCGATTGCTTCGCCTTGAAAGTGGCGATACCCGCGGCAGCTTCTCCATTCGCGGCCCGGGCGAAGGCGGCAGCTCCGGCTTCGGCATAGCCCTCCGGCACGGCGGCCCCGAGTGCGGCCAGCAGCGCCTTGGTCTCGGCCAGCGCGCCCGGCGCACCCTGCAACACGTCGTTGATGACAGCATTGACCGATGTGGCGAGCGCCGCGGCATCGGGCGCCACCTCATGCACCAGCCCGGCGGCGCGGGCGGCGGCGGCATCCATCACCTGACCTTGCAGCACGAGCCGCGCGGCTTCGCTTCGGCCCATGCGGCGCGCCAGCCAGGGCAGGATCTGCGCCGGCACCAGGCCCCTGCGGGCCTCCGGCGCCGCGAAACGCGCGGTCGCATCCGCCAGTGCGATATCGGCGGCGCAGACAAGGCCCAGCCCGCCCGCATAAGCCGCGCCGCTAATACGAGCGATCACCACCTGCGGCAGGGAGGCAATGGCGGCGAAGCGGGCACCCGTGCGGCGGTTGCGCTCCAGCTGCGCGGCCTGCTTCTGCTCCGGCGGCATCGGCGCGCCGACCTCCGTCAAATCCAGGCCGGCACAGAAATGCCCGCCGACGCCGGAGATAACCAGAATACGCGCCTCGCGATCCTCACGCAGCGCGGCCAGCAGATCATCAAGTTGCTCGACCAGCGCCGTGCTCATGGCGTTGCGCCGCGCAGGCCGATTGAGGATAGCCTCGACCACCGGCCCGGTGCGACGCACCAGCAGCGGTGCTTCCTCGGTCATGCTCATGCGTGTTCTCCCAGGCGGGTGGTACGGGCATGCAGGCGACGGCCGAGCAAAGCTTCCGCCGCTCGCCCCGCCGCGCGTAGCGCGTCGATATCCAGGCCGGTGGGCACGCCCATGGCCTCGAACAATGTTGCCAGATCCTCGCTGCAGACATTGCCGGTGAAGCCCTCGCCATAGGTAATCTTTGCCGGATGCCCGCCTGTTCCGCCCAGCGAAGTATCGAAATGCGTGACCCCTGCTTCCAGCGCCGCCACGCAATTGGCCACGCCGGTGCCACGGCTGTCGTGGAAATGCGCGATGAGCACGACATCTTCCGGCAGTTCTTCACGCAACAGCTGCATCAGGGCTCGTACGCGGGGCGGCGTGGCGCTGCCGATGGTGTCGCCAATGGCAAGGCGCTTGACACCCAGGGAGACATAGCGCCGCGCATCCTCCAGCACGCGCTCCGGCGGCACCGGTCCGTCGAAAGGGCAGTCGAACGCAACCGAAATGGTGCCGACGATAGTGAAGGCATCGCCCGCCAGCGCCGCCATCTCGGTGACTTGCGCCCATTGCTCCTCTCGGCTGCGGCGCAGGTTGCGCTGGGTGTGGCCCTCGGTGGCGGAGACGAGGAAGCTGATCTCCTCCGGCCCCCGCCCGGATTCCACCGCCGCCAAAGCGCGCTTCACCGCAGCCGGGTTCGGGCAGGTGGCTTTGAACAGCACGCCCTCCCGCGGCTTCACGCTGGCGAGAACCGTATCCGCATCGGCGAATTGCGGCACGTATTTGGGGTGAGAGAAGGAGGTGATCTCGATACGCCTGAAGCCACAATCAGCAATCTGGCCAAGGATCTCCGCCTTCTGCGCGGCGGGAATGACGTCCGGCTCATGCTGCAGCCCATCCCGGGCGAAACATTCGCAGAATACGACGTGCGGCGAGGCGCTCATGCCGGGGACAGTCCTTCCATGACGAGGAGCGCACAAGCCTGGCCAGGCGCCTTCCTCCTTCTTGCTTGCCGACCTTATGGGCGCACTTGGTTGACTTAGTCAACTTATATCCATCGCGCATGTGCGGACGGGACAGGGCCGGCCAAGCCGCCTAATATTGTCCCATGCCAAGAACGAAACGCTCCGCGCACACTGCTGATGCCCGCACGATCAAGGACCTGCTCTCCTACCGCGTCCATAAGCTCGCCAATGCGCTGAGCCGTGGCGCGGCCTTGCGCTACAGGCAGGAATTCGACGTCAGCCTGATGGAATGGCGCACCATCGCGCTGCTGGGTGACTTCGCTCCCATGGCCCTGAAGGACATCGCGCGGCAGAGCGGGCTGGATAAAGGCCTGGCCAGTCGCGTCGTCAGCGGGCTGGTGGCGCGCGGCCTCATTCACCGCGCGCCGGGGCTGGAGGATGCGCGTGAGCTTGCCCTCAGCCTGACCCCCGCCGGGCAGCAGGTCTTCCACGGGCTGATGGCTGCCGCGACAGAGCGTGACGACGCCTTTCGCGCCGCACTGACGGAGGATGAGTTGCAAGCGCTGGACACCATCCTCGCCAAATTGCTGCAGGCCGCGCTGCGGCAGGCGGAAGCCCCCGCCGACGCTCCAGCCGATTGATCAGACGATGCGGGCCTCCGTACTTCGCCCGGCGAAACCGGCCCACTCCGCTTCTATGGTGTCCGCCACGCGGCGGGCCGCGAGGGCTAGGCCCGGCAGCGCGTCGGCCCCGACCCGGGATGCGGGCGCGGCAATGGCGATCGCACCCGCCAGGCTGCGCTTGGGGTCCATCACCGGCGCCGCCGCGCTTACAACCCCTTCGATATAGCCCTCCTGGGACCAGCACAGTCTGTCTTCGCGGATACGCGCCAGCACGGGCTCCAGTGTCTCGGCCTCGGTCAGGGTACGCGGCGTGAAGCGCTTCAGGCCGCGCGCATACAGCGCCTCCCGTTCGCTCTCGGCCAGATAGGCGAACAGCGTTTGTCCCCCGGCGGAGCCGTGCAGCGGAATCCGTTCGCCGATGTCGTAGCCCACGCGCATGGGGTGGCGGCTTTCCACCACGGCCAGGCACACGGCATCCCGCCCATCGGCCACCAATAGCGCCACCGTCTCCCCCACCTCGTCCCGCAGCCGGTCCAGATGCGGCATGGCGATGCCCAGCAACCCGTGCTGGCTGATGCGCACGGAAGCCACGTCCAGCACCCCCAGGCCCAGGCGGTAGAGGCGGGTCTGCGGGTCCTGCTCGATGAACCGTTCCTCGGCCATGGCGCGCAACAGGCGGTGGGCGCCGGCCCGGTCCATCTCCAACCTTCGGGCCACCTCGCTCACGCCGAGTTCGGGCTGGCGCGCGGTGAAGAGGCGCAGGAGCTGCAAAGTTTTGCGGGCTGTCTTCATGGCGGGCTCTGTCGTTGTTTTATTATCAATTGATAAGACTCGATTTCATATTTGACAACATCTGCCCCGCTCCAACATCGTTGCCCTCGTCAACTAACTGACTGCCGGAGCGTGACGATGCCGCTTGACCTCAACTCCCCCTTCGCGCGCGACATCGCGCATCACATCCATCCGCAGACCAATCTCCGTCTGCATGAAAGCGAAGGCCCGCTGCTGATCGAGCGTGGCGATGGCGTCTATGTCGTCGATGCCGATGGCAAGCGGCTGATCGAGGGCATGGGCGGAATGTGGTGCACCTCGCTCGGCTTCAGCGAGAAGCGGCTGGCCGATGCCGCCACGCGGCAGTTGCAGCGGCTGCCCTACATGCAGGTCTTCGCGCACCGCTCCACCGGGCCGGTTATCGAGCTCGCCAGCCAGCTCACCGCCATGGCACCCGGCCCGCGCCCCGGCGAAACCATGGACAAGGCCCTGTTCGCCTGCTCGGGCTCCGAGGCGAACGACACGGCCATGAAGCTCGTCTGGTACTACCACCACGCCATCGGCAAGCCGGAGAAGCGGAAGGTCATCTCCCGCCGCCGGGGGTATCACGGCACCACCATCGCCTCGGCCAGCCTGACGGGCCTGCCGAACATGCACCAGGATTTCAACCTGCCGCTTTCCGGCGTGCTCCATGTCACCTGCCCGCATTTCTACCGCGAAGGCCAGCCCGGCGAGACCGAGGCCGAGTTCGTCGAACGCCTGGCACAGGAACTCGAAGAACTGATCCTGGCCGAGGGGCCGGACACGGTCGGTGCCTTCATCGCGGAGCCGGTGATGGGCACGGGTGGCGTGGTGGTGCCGCCGGAAGGCTATTTCCCCCGCATCCAGCAGGTGTTGCGGAAGTACGACGTGCTGATGATCGCCGATGAGGTGATCTGCGGCTTCGGCCGCACCGGCGAGATGTGGGGCAGCGAGCGCTTCGGCATCCAACCGGATATGCTGACCTGCGCCAAGCAGCTCTCCTCCGCCTATTTCCCCATCTCGGCCACGCTGGTCTCGCGCGCGATCTACGACGCCATGCTGCTGGAGAGTGACAAGCTCGGCAATTTCTCCCACGGCTTCACCTATGGCGGGCATCCGGTGGGCGCCGCCGTGGCGCTGGAAACACTCGCCATCTACCGGGAGCGGGACATCGTCGGCCATGTCCGGCAGGTATCGCCGCGTCTCCTGGACGGGCTGCGCGCGCTGGAAAGCCACCCCCTGGTGGGCGAGGTGCGCGGCGTCGGGCTGATGGCCGCCGTGGAGCTGACGCAGGACAAGGAGAGCCGCACCTCCTTCCCCGTCGCGAAAAAGGTGCCGGGCTATCTGGCCGCCGCCGTGCAGCGTCGCGGTGTGCTGCTGCGCGGGCGCGACGACGCGCTGCTCTTCTCCCCGCCTCTCATCATCAACGAAGCGGAGATCGACATCATCCTCCGTGCCGTTGCCGAGGGGCTGGACGAAACCCTCTCCTGGCTGCGCCAGGGCGGCTGAGGCGCCGCCGACCACGCCTCGGCCCTTCCGCATAAGCCGGAGAAACCGGCGGGAAGGGCCTCTCACGGCCCAGAGATCTTGACCGGTACAGGAGGTTTCCGAGAATGCGTCGTCGCGATGTTCTGAGCGCTATAGGCGCCGCCACCAGCCTGCCGCTCTTCACACCCCGCCTCGCGCGCGCCCAGGCGGCGCGGCCGCTGCGCTTCGTGCCCAGCAGCGATCTGGCGATCATCGACCCGATCTGGACGCTGGCTTACGTCACCCGCAACCACGGCTTCATGGTGTTCGATACGCTCTACGGGCTGGACGAGCATTTCATGCCGCAGCCGCAGATGGTGGCGGGCCATGTCGTGGAAAATGATGGCCGGCTCTGGCGCCTGACCTTGCGGGACGGCCTGCTGTTCCATGACGGCACGCCGGTGCTGGCCGCCGATTGTGTCGCCTCCATCCGCCGCTGGGCCAGCGTCGATGCCTTCGGCCAGGTGCTGATGGCGGTAACGGAGGAGCTTTCCGCCGCAGGCGACAAGGAAATCCGCTTCCGTCTCAGCCGCCCCTTCCCGCTTCTGCCGACGGCGCTGGCCAAGGGCAACCCGTTGATGTGCGCCATCATGCCCGCGCGGCTGGCCGCGACGCCCGCCACCACGCAGGTCACGGAGATGGTGGGCAGCGGCCCCTTCCGCTTCGTGGCGGAGGAGCGCATCCCCGGCTCCCGCGCCGTCTACAGCAAGTTCGAGAAATACGCCCCGGCACCTGGTAACTCCAGCTTCCTCGCCGGCGCCAAGGTCGTGCATTTCGGCCGCGTCGAATGGCACAGCGTGCCCGATAGTGGCACCGCCGCCGCCGCGCTGCAGGCGGGCGAGGTGGACTGGCTGGAAACGCCAAGCTTCGACCTGCTGCCGCCACTGCTCCGCAACCGCAATGTGGCTGTGCGGAACGTCGACCCGACCGGCACCATCGGTGTGCTGCGTATCAACCATCTGCACCCGCCCTTCAACAATCCCGCCATTCGGCGCGCGTTATTGAGCGCGCTGGACCAGAAGGCCTGCATGACAGCCGTGGCAGGCGACGACGCCTCCCTCTGGCGCGCCGATGTCGGCTTCTTCACCCCTGACACGCCCATGGCCTCCGACGCCGGCACGACAGTGATGTCCGCGCCGCGCGACCTGGAGAAGGCCCGGCGGGAACTGACGGAGGCTGGATACAAGGGCGAGAAGGTGGTGCTGCTTGGCGCCTCCAATATCGAATCGATCAACGCCATGAGCATGGTGGTGCAGGACACCCTTTCCCGCATCGGCATGAATGTGGACTACATCTCCACCGATTGGGGCACCGTCATGCAGCGGCGCACAAGCAACCAACCCACGGAGAAGGGCGGCTGGAGCGCCTTCGTCGGCACCTGGTCGGGCAATGATCTCGCGAATCCTGCTGTCAGCGTCACGCTACGTGGCGATGGCAAGGCGGCGGGCGGCTGGCTGGAATCGGCCGAGATCGAACGGCTGCGCACCGCGTGGTTCGAGGCACCGGACCTGTCCACGCAGCAGCGCATCTGTCGGGATCTGCAAATGCAGGCCTGGAAGGATGTGCCTTACATTCCGCTCGGCCAGTATCGCCCGCAGGCAGCGTGGCGGAAGGAGATCACCGGCCTCTCCAAGGGCTTTCCGCTGTTCTGGAACGTAAAGCCGGCATGAGCACGACACACAACCAGCCCCGCGCCGAGCTGCTGCTGCATCGTGGCGTGATCCGCACCATGGACCCCGCCAACCCGCTGGTGGAGGCCATCGCCATCGGCGGCAGCCGCATTCTGGCTGTGGGCAGCATGGCGACGCTGGAAGCGCTATGCGGCCCGGCGACGCGGCGGGTCGATCTCGGCGGCCGGATGGTCATGCCCGGGCTGATCGACTTTCACATGCATCTGCTTACCAGCATGACCATCCGGCTGTACTCCACGCCGCTCGACCCGGCGGATGATTTCGCGGCGGTGCTGGCCAAGGTCGGCGCTGCCGCACAGGCGCCCAGCGGGCGGGAATGGGTCACGGCCGGCCCCTATGGCCCGGCCGCGCTGGCCGCCATGGAGCAACCCGGCGCTCTGGCGGCGCTGGATGCGGTCAGCCATGGCCGGCCGGTGTCGCTGACCCATGTCAGCGGCCACGGGCGCTTCGCCAATTCCGTGGCCCTGGCACGTGCCGGCATCACCGCATCGACGCCCGATCCACAGGATGGCGAAATTGTCCGCGACGCCGCCGGTCAGCCCACCGGCCTGCTGCATGAGACCGCGAGCTGGCCGGTGCGCGACGCCATCCCCGCGCTGAATGCGGCGGAAATGCTGGACGTGGCGCGGCAGGCCATGCGCTACCTCAACGGCCTCGGCCTGACCGGCTTCTGCGATGCCAGCGCCACGCTGGACATGCTGAGGACGTTCCGCGCGCTGGAGGATGAGGGCGGGCTCACCTGCTGGGCCGGCTTCAACCTGGCGCTGAGCCCTACCAGCATGGGCTATGACGCCGCCGAGGCCGCAGAGCTGCGGCGCAACCGCAAGGCCTTGTGCGGGCCGCATATGGTGGCCGACTTCGCGAAGATCTTCCTGGACGGCGTGCCCTCCCTTCGCACCGCCGCCATGCTGGAACCCTATGCCACCGCCCCGGCCAGCGAGCCGCCCATTGCCATGACGCTGGACGTGCAACAGCTGGCGGAGGCCATCGCGGATTTCGACGCCGAGGGCATGGGCGTGAAGGTGCATGCCATTGGCGACCGCGCCGTCCTCACCGTGCTGGACGCGGTGGAGCGCGTGCGTGCGCGTAACGGCGCCGGGGTGCAGCACCAGATCGCCCATGGCCAGTTCATCCGTGAACAGGACATTCCGCGCCTGCGCAAGCTGAATGTGCTGGCGGATATGAACCCGCCGCTGTGGTTCCCCAACTCCGCCAGCCTGACCCATGAGCGGGTGGTGGGGAAGGCACGCTACGCACGGGCCTGGCCCATCCGCGATATCCTTGCTTCCGGTGCCGACATCGCCGTGGGGTCCGATTGGATGACCATCTCGCCAGACCTCGACCCCTGGCTGTCACTGTGCGGTATGGTGACGCGGCGCGATGGCACGGGCCGCTTTCCAGGCGCGCACCGGCCGGAGCAGGCGCTAAGCCTGGAGCAGGCCCTGCCGCTCTATACCCGCAACCCCGCCCGGGCCATGCGGCTTGGAGACCGGACCGGCCAGCTGTCGCCGGGCCTCTCCGCCGACCTGATCGTGCTGGACCGGGACCTCATGAGCATCGACCCCATGGCCATCGCCGGGACCCAGGTGATGGCGACACTGTTCGAAGGGCGCCTCGTACACGGCGGCTTCTGAGCGGCACCGCCCAGGGACGCCGGCGCGACTCTCACGGCCGCACAGCGCGCCCCGGGCGGCGCGGGGCTCATCCATGGCGCCGGCCCCCGGGGTTGCGGCGGCATTGACACATCTCCGTAACCGTCTTTAGCGTGTTCGTGATTCTGATCACGGTTCAACATGCTGAACAATCCTGTTCGCTCCGCAGCACGCGTTCTCGACCTTCTGGAGCATCTCGCCCGTCGCGAGGCGGGTGTATCGCTCACGGAGACCGCCGCCAGCCTGGCCCTGCCCAAGAGCAGCACGCTCATGCTGCTGCGCACGCTGGTCAGCCGCGGCTATGCCACGCGCGACGAAGCCGACCGCTACGCATTGAACCCCATCTTCCGCACCCATGGTTTCGGCTGGGGCGGGCAGCAGCACGCGCGCCTCGTCGCACTGGCCAAGCCGGTGATGGAGGCCCTCTGCGAAACGGTGGGCGAGACAGTGCTGATCGGCGTGGCGGAAGGCAACAGCGTCCGCTGCCTGGCCAAGGTCGTGTCGCAGCAAATTCTGCGTTACGATTTCGATATCAGCGTCCGCACGCCGTTCTACTGCACCGCCATGGGCCGTGTGCTGACAGCCTTCGCGCCACCGGACCAAGGGGAGGCCATGCTGCGCAGCACGCGCCGTGTGAAGCAGACCCCGAGCACCGTCACCGACCTCGACGCCCTCCGCGCCATCGTCTCCCGCGTACGGGCCGAGGGTATCGCGATCGTCGAGGAGGAGTGGGTGCTGGGCGGCACAGGTGTCGCCGTGCCGGTCTTCGATTCCACCGGCGCGGTGGCTGCCACGCTCGATATCGGCTGCGTCACCACCCGCTTCCACACCAAGAGCGAGGCCCTGGCCGCGGAACTCCGCGCCGCCGGCCGGCGCCTGACAGCCGCCCTCTCCGCCCCCGCAGCGTCATGAGCGGCGGCCCCCTATCCACCGACCCTTCCCAGCATCCGTAAAGGTACCAGGATGGCATCCTCGCCCCAGAGCGCGACCATGGCACAAGGCGCCACACTCTCATTCGCCGAACGGCGCAGGCAACTCGCCGCGGCCTGCATCGGCAATGTGCTCGAATATTACGACTTCATCGTCTACGCCTATCTGGCCTCCACCATCGCGCACAAATTCTTCCCGAGCGACAGCGAGGCGGCGGGGCTCCTGGCTTCCTTCGCGGCATTCGGCGTGGGCTTCCTGGCGCGTCCGCTCGGCGGCATCGTCATCGGCCGCATTGGCGACAAGAGCGGGCGCAAGATCGCGCTGCTCATCACCATCTTCGGCATGGCGCTGGGCACGGTCGGCATCGGCCTGCTGCCGACCTTCGAGACCATCGGCATCATGGCGCCGGTGCTGCTGGTGGTGATGCGCCTCATCCAGGGCCTCGCGGCGGGCGGTGAATGGGGCGGCGCCACGGCCTTTATCGTGGAATCCGCGCCGGAAGGCCGCCGCGGCCTGTTCGGCGGCATCGGCCAGGCCTCCATCGCGGCCTCCAACCTGCTCGGCAGCGTCGTCGTCGCCTTCATCGCGGGCCTGTTCACGCCGCAGGAGATGCAGGACTGGGCGTGGCGCGTGCCCTTCCTGCTCGGCGGCATTCTGCTGCCCGTCGGCGTTTATATGCGCCGCAACCTGAAGGAGACGCCGGCTTTCGTCGAAGCCCAGCAGGAACCGGCCAAGAAGGAGGTCGCCAAGCACGACCTCGGCAGCCCCATCGTGCTGCTCGGCAAGGCCTTCGGCTTCACCGTGGTCTGGACCGTCTCCTACTACATCATGCTCAGCTACATGCCGACCTTCCTGACGAAGCAGGCGGGGCTGACGCAATCCCAGGCGCTGTGGGGCAATGCCGTCGCGCTGATCGTACTGGTGCTCGCCACGCCGTTCTTTGGCTGGTGGTCGGACCGCATCGGGCGCAAGCCGCTGCTGCTGGCCTGCTGCGCGGCTTTTGTCATCCTGCCCTATCCGCTGTTCAGCATCATCCTCTCCGGCGCCTCGCTGCCGGCCATCGTCGCTGTCCAGATCGTGTTCAACCTGTTCATCGCGGCCTTCTCGGGCGCCGGCCCCTCTGCGTTGTCCGAGCTGTTCCCGACGCATTCGCGCACGACGCTGATGTCCACCGGCTACAGCGTGGCCGTGGCCATCTTTGGCGGCTTCGCGCCCTTCATCGCAACCTGGCTGATCTCCGCCACCAACTCGCCGATCTCGCCGACCTACTACCTCATCTTCTCCGGTGTCGTTTCCGGCCTCGTCATCTGGGGCTTCCGCGAGACGGCGCATGAGAAGCTGCGCTGAGGAGCAAGAGAGACCATGAGCGAACCTGTTCTCATCTGGGGTGCCGGCGCCATCGGCGGCACCTTTGGCGCGGCGCTGGTGCGTGCCGGCCGCGACGTCACTTTCGTCGATGTGGTGCCGGAGCATGTGGCCGCCATTCGCCAGGGGCTGCGCATCACGGGCCCAGTGGACCCGATGACGGTCTCCGCTCCCGCCTTCCTGCCGCAGGAGCTGAAGGGCCAGTGGAAGCGCATCTACCTCGCGGTGAAGGCGCATCATACGGAAGAGGCCGCGCGCGCCCTCGCGCCGCATCTTGCTCCGGATGGCCATGTTGTCTCTCTGCAGAACGGCCTGTGCGAATCCATCATCGCCGGCGTGGTGGGGAAGGAGCGCACGGTCGGCGCCTTCATCAACTTCGGCGCGGACTGGATCGGCCCGGGCGAGATCCTCTACGGCAACCGCGCGGCCTTCGTGGTCGGCGAGCTTGATGGCAGCATCACGGACCGCCTCAAGGATATCCTGGCCGAGGCGAAGCTGTTCGAGCCTGACGCCATCATCACCGATGACATCTCCGCCTATCTGTGGGGCAAGCTCGGCTATGGCTCGCTGCTCTTCGCCCAGGCGGTGGGGCAGCTCGGCATTGCCGATTGCCTCGCACGGCCGGAGCTGCTGCCGCTATGGCGCGCCCTGGCGGGCGAGGTGATGGCGGTGGCCAAGGCGGAAGGCGTCTCTCCTCTCGGCTTCAACGGCTTTAACCCGGCCGCCTTCTCCGCCGGCGCCACGGAAGAGCAGGCCTGCGCCAGCGTGGAGGCCATGGTGGCCTTCAACCGCCCCAATGCGAAGACGCATTCCGGCGTCTGGCGCGACCTCGCCATCCGCAAGCGCCGCACGGAAGTGGATGTGCAGATCGCACCCGTCGCCACCATCGGCGCGAAGCACGGCATTCCCTGCCCCGCTCTCTCCGGACTTGTGGCGATGATCCACGAGATCGAGGACGGAAAGCGCGAACTATCCGACGCCAATTTGCTGGAGCTGGTGCAGCAATGAAACTGGACTTCACCGGAAAGACCATTGCCGTCAGCGGTGCCTCCATCGGCTTCGGCCGCGCCATCTCCCTGATGTTCAAGGAGGCTGGCGCGACGGTCTATGGCTGCGACATCCGCGATGCCGACCTCGCCGCCATCGGCGCCCTCGGCATTCATGCGGAGAAGGTGGACCTCACGGACCGCAAGGCCGGCGCCGAGTGGATCCGTCGCGTCGAGGCCACCGCGGGCGGACCGATCGACGTGTTGGTCTGCAATGCAGGCGGTGTCGCTGGCCAAACGCCGAAGCCGTTGGAAGAGGTGGAGGATGCGGATTTCAACCGCATCCTGGAGATCAACCTGGGCGCCGCCCTCACCCTGTGCCGCGCGGCGGCACCGGGCATGAAGGCCGCGCGGCAGGGCGCCATCGTCACCATCACCTCCGGCGCGGCGTTGCAGGCCTCGCTCACCGGCATCCAGGCCTATTGCTCGGCCAAGCATGCGCTTTTGGGGCTGACGCGCCAGCTGGCCCATGAACTCGGCCCGCATGGCATCCGCGTGAACAGCGTGGCCCCCGGCTTCGTCCGCACCAACGAGGCGACGGAGAAGCAGTGGGCCTCCTATAGCGAGGAGAAGCAGCGGCAGATCGTGCAGAATGTCGCGCTGAAACGTCTCGGCACGGCTGAGGAAATCGCGAAGGCCGTGTTCTTCCTGGCCTCCGATCTGGCGAGCTTCGTCAACGGGCAGATCCTGTCTGTCGATGGCGGCAAGTAAGGAATTCAGAACCATGGCGGAAAACAAGCCCGAGGCGATGGAGCCCTGGCAGTGGCCGGAATCCCACTGGCGCGGCCTGGTGCATCAGGTACGCGCCGGCCAACGCTATTGCCCGAAGCGGTGGAAGAACGGCGCACGTGCCGCCTTCGCCCTCTCCTTCGACGCCGACCACGAGACCAATGAGCTGCGCGACGGCGGCAAGTCCATCGGCCGTCTTGCCTGGGGGCAATATGGTCCCCGTGTCGGCGTGCCGCGCATCCTCGACCTGCTGCGGCGCCACGACGTACCCTCCACCTTCTACGTGCCCGCGGTCGCCGCGCTGCTGCATGAGGAAGAGCAGCGCCGCGTGGTCGCGGAGGGTCATGAGATCGGCATCCATGGCTGGATTCACGAGCTCAATTCCGTCCTCCCCTATGAGGCAGAGCGGGAGCTGATGCTGCGTTCGGCGGACACGCTGGAGAAGATCACCGGCATTCGTCCTGTCGGCCTGCGCACGCCTTCCTGGGATTTCAGCCCGAACACGCTCCGCATCGAGCGCGAGATGGGCCTGCTCTATGATTCCTCGCTGATGGCGGATGAGGATTGCTATGAGCTGGTGCTGGAGGGCGAGGCCACTGGCATCGTCGAGCTGCCGGTGGAATGGGTGCGGGACGACGCGGTGTATTTCATGATGCACCGCTTCCAGTCCCTGCGCCCTTACACGCCGCCAGAAGCCGTATTCGACATCTTCCGGCGGGAGTTCGACGCGGCCTATGAAGCGGGGGGTTTGTTCCAGCTCACCACACACCCGCACATCATTGGCTATCGCTCCCGCATCTGGATTCTGGAGGAGCTGATCCGCCACGCGAAGTCCAAAGGCGATGTGTGGTTCGCCACCCATGCCGATGTCGCGGCTTATGCCAAGGAGCACGGCGCGGAGTAGGACCGCGCCAGATTCTCTGCTCACTTCGGAGCCATGCAAGGGGCAGGCAAAACATTTGCCCGCCCCTTCTCGCAGGCGATTAAGATCCGGCTATGTCACGCTACCCAGCGCGGGCGGACATCCGGAAGGTCGCGAAGCCATCCAAGACTCCCCGAGATGCTGCTGCGGTGAGCAGCCGGTTGCAGGCACTGGCCGAGCGGCAGACGGCGCGTTGCGCCGCCTCGATCCGCGCAACCTCCAACCGGGATAGCTACCGTCCGCTCCGGCCGCCTGCTTAGGCGAAGACGAAGCCATCCGTCGCCAGCCGCTGCATGGCGCCCTCGCCTTCCATGGCCTGGGCAAAGGCAATCGCGACCTCCGTGCGATCATCTTCGCCACTGTTCAGCCGCTCCGTCCAGTAGCCGATGTCTTCTGCCGACGCCTCACGGCTGAATGCGTCGTCGTAAAGCCGTTCGACAAAGGCGACATTGTCCAGCCCCCCTTCATGAGCCCGGGCGGTGAACTCCGCCGAGTCCGCAATGGTGGCCAGCACCTCTCCCGGCTGCTCGGAACCGAAACGGCCTTCCCAATACAGCAAGCCGTCCTGATCCACATCGCGGCCGAGCAGCACCTGGTAGGCGCGCGCGACCTGCAGCATGTCGTAATCGGCCACCATCAGCGGCGTATCACCGTCGAAGGCCACGGCCTCCTGCGACACCGCAATGCCACGCAGGGCATCCTGCCGTGCCCAACCATCGGTCCAGAAGCCCGTCTCCGCCTCGCTCGCATCCCGGCCAAGCAACGTACGATAGAGGCTCTGAACAAAGGCCTCGTCCGTCACGCTGGCTCCCTTCTGGGCCTCTTCGGACTGCATGATGGCGGTCGAGATCTCCGCCAGGGACATGCCACGTCCGAGTTGCGTATCCCAAAAGGCCAGCCCGGCAGCATCGGCGTCGCGCCCCAACGCGCCCTGATACAGGCGGTTGATCAGATGCGCATCGCCGTCCGCGGAAAGCTCCAGCCTCGCGTCCAGGAACCGTACTGTTTCGACACCTTCGATAAGGTCGTTGCCTTCTCCCCCTGAAACCTGCAGCAACCCGGCGGTGAAGCTCAGATCGTGCGCGGCGCGGAGCCCTGCATAGCCGACGATGTCATGGCCCTCGCCGCCGATAAAGTGATCGTTCCCGACGGTGCCAAGGATCAGGCCGCTTTCAGGACCCGCTGCGATCGGCGTCGCCGGCTGCGCCACATCCTCAAGCTGGATGACGGTGACGTCATCGAAGCTGACGCCCTGGCTGCCCCAGGAGTAAAGGCCGATGGTGCCACCCGGCTCCAGGTTCGTGTCAGCGGGATAGGCGAAGATGGCTTCCCCGTCCATCCACGCCTGCACCTTGCCATCCTGCACGTCAACACGCAGGCGCATGTCGGCGCCGACATCGTAAACGTTCAGCGTGCGAGCCACGAGGTCCTCACGCCCATCCTGCATGCGCAGAATCTGGATCAGGCCGGCGTCACGGTCCAGCTCCAGCTTCAGGTAGTTCTGGGCGTCCTTGTAGTGGAACAGCAGGCCGATGCCCTGAGTGTCCTCGGTGCGCAACGTCGCTTCCACCGAATAGTTCTGCCAGTCCTTCGCGGCGTCATCGTTGTAGAGTGCATAAGTGCCCTTGCGCAGGCCATACACCACGTCGCCCAGCGGGCTCCAGCCGGCATTCCACTTGTCGTTGTTGCTGGCATTCCAGTTGGAGGTCAGCTGCTGGCTGTGGATGTCGCCATCCTGCCGCAGACGCCCATCCACGATGGACCAGTCGGACGGGCCGCCGAGATCGCCTTCATCCACCATGGTCCAGCGGGACAGGTCACCCGAGAAATCCTCATGCGCCAGAACACGGTCCCTGGAGACGACCTCCACGTTCACACGATCGCTGGAAGTCGCACCATCTGCGTCCGTGGTGGTCAGGGTAATGGCGTGGTGGCGGCCGGCAGCAAGCGCTGCTTCGACTAAGACGCCCTCCGCCAGCTCGCTGCCGCCAAGGCTCCATTCGTAGCTGGCGATGTCGGCGGGACCGAAGGAGCCGTGACCCTTCAGCGTTGCCAACGCCGAGCCATCGCCATCCAGGTCGATCAGCCGCATATCGGCGCCGGCATAGGCCGTGAGCGTCGTCTGCGTCACCTGAATGTCGTCGAAGCTTGCGCCCTTCTGCCGGTCGGAGAGCACACCCACCGTGCCACTGGCAAGCGGGTCGGCATCGGCCACGGGGCCGCCGAACACGTCGTGGCCGTCGAGCAGGACGTGGATCTCGTTGCCGGTCACGGCCACGCGCAGCGCCATGTCCACATCGATCCGGTAGCCCTGCGATACCTCCGCCAGAACCGTCTCCACGCCGCCCTGCACCTTGACGAGCTTGCGCGCGTCACCCGCGGCATCGAGCGTCAGGCGGTAGTGGTTGTCGGCATCCTGCCAGCGGAACACGACACCGAAGACGTCGGTATCCAGTGACCGCAGAGTGGCGCCCAGCGTGTAGTCCTGCCAGTTCGCCGCGCCCTCCTGCTCCCAGACCAGGATGTTGTCCTCTCCATTGGAACGGTCGAGCAACCGGCCCTCCAGGGCAGTGCCTTCCGGCTCGCTGCCATCAGCCGAGTGGATCGTCCCGACCACCTTCAGCGGAGTCTCGGCGGGCGGCTGAACAACCGCCATCTTGCCGCCGCCGATCTCAGCCTGCACGCGGCCATTCTCGAAGCCGAACTGCGTGGCGCCTGAGATGGGGGCGGAGGCGTCCATGATGCCGCCTGCCTGCGCACCGCCGAAGCCGGCCACCACATCCTCGCCCAGTACGCTGTCGGCGAAGACGACATGGCTGACATAGCCGCCGGAGGTGGCCTTGTTGGGCTCGGCGAACAGCAAGAGGCCCTTCTCCGCATCCACCGCGAACCGGCCGGCATCCGTGAGGGTCTGCTCACCCACCTTCACGCCATCGATGTACTTCTTCAGCAGGACGGTATCGCCCTGGCGGTCGAAGGTCAGGCCAAGGCGATGCCATTCGCCATAGGTGAAGCTGCCCTGGTAATTGCCGGAGATGCCGATGCCGGCCGTGCCGTCACCATTGTTCTCCAGGTAGATCTCGGCATCGTTGTTGTTGCCGAGCGCGGTCTGGAACAACGAGGTCCAGGCCTCGCCATCCTTCACCAGCAGGTCCATGACCAGGCTATAGGAGGTGACCAGGCCGGAGCCGTTCTGGCCGCCCACCTCGGGGTCTAGCTGCACCCACTGGTTCTGCTCGAAGAGGGGGAAGGCCAGAACACCGGCCTCGCCCCCGGCCAGCGCCGGCAGGCCCAGCTCGGCCGCCGTACCGAACGACACGCCGATATCGCGCGGGGGCGCGGCCCAGCCGGCGGCGTCGCCATCGTTGAAGTTCTCGGCCAGCAGCGTGGCGGGGGTGGAGACGGTGACGCGCACCTCGTCCCGCGTCGTCAACCCAGCGGCGTTGGTAACCTCCAGCGTCAGGACATGCTGGCCACCGGAAAGCTCCAGCTGCGGCTTCAGGCCGGTTGCGATGATGTCGCCATCAGCGTTCTTCCACAGGATGCTGTGCGCGCTTCCCTCGGCCAGAAGCGAGCCGCTGCCGTCAAGGTTGACGAGCGTGCTCTCCGCCTCGGTGCTCAGGAAGAGGTCGGCGCCGGCCTTCGCCAGGGAGAAGGCGGGAGGCGTGGAGAGGTCCACATTGGTGAACTCCTCCTGATGGCCGATGTAGGCGCCCGTGAGCCCCTCGCGGTCCATCATCTCCTGCACGCGGAAGCCATCGAGATAGTCGTCGAGCTCGACGAAATAGGTCTCGGTGGAAACCGTGTTGTTCTCGGGGTCGATCACCACCAGGCGGATGGCGCCATTGCCGCCGTTCCGGCCCAGGGAGTCATCTCCATTGCCGGTGATCTCGCGCGCGATGCCGTTCTGGTAGTTGACGAACATCTGGTGCACGGGCTGGCCGCCGGCGCCGAGATTCACCTGGGTCTGCGCGCCATCACCGAAATTGTGGCCGGAGAAGGTGAAGGCCACATTGGGATACTTGCCGGCCAGTTCGGTCCAGATTCGGTCGCCATCAGCGGCGCCGCGAATGTCGTTGCCGACACCGTAGGAGGTGCCGCCATTCTCGCCCGTCAGCCTCTCGGTCAGCGGACCGGTGCGGCCATCCACGGCCATGTAGCCATGGGTGGTGATGATGACGCGATGGTCCATATGGCCTTCGATCACATCGCCCGCCCAGCGGAGGACATCATCCCGGGGGCCGAATTCCAGCGAGAGAACGAGCCAGGACGTGCCATCCGGCGCCGTGAAGGTGTGATAGTTGTTCTGGTAGCTGTCCGGCTCCTTGTCATAGACGCCGCCGAAGCTGCCATCGCGCGCGGCGGCATCCTCGGGCGAGAAATACTCGCTCAGCTTGTCGTCGGTGCGCTCGGAAGCGGAGCCCCCGGGCGCGATGTCGTGGTTGCCGGGCAGCAGAGCATAGGGAATCTTGCCATCGAGGATGCTCATCGCATCCTTCGCCACATTCCATTCACGATCCAGGTTGTTGTAGGTGACGTCACCCACATGGGTGACGAACCGGATGTTGTGGCTTTCCTGGTTGTCCGCCAGCCACTGCGTCATCTTGGCGAAGGTGGCGTTCAGCGACGGGTTCAGCGTGTAGTCCTGCGTATCCGGCAGCACGGCGATGGTATAGGCGTTCTCGCCCGCCACGCGCACGCGGAAGCTGTCGGTCGTCTCCACGCCCAGCGAATCCGTCGCCACCACGCGAATATCGCTGTGGCCCAGCGCCGCGAAATCGAGCGTCAGCGCGCCGTCGACCACCGTGGCGGCGACGATGTCCCCTTTGGACGTCTCGACCCGGTAGCTCATGCCAGAACCGAAATGCGCATCGAGGTCGATGACCCGTGCTTCCTCGCCACGGCGGACGAGCATGTCCATGATGGGGTTCTCTGGGGTCGCCATGTGTCGTTCTCCGGCTGATCGTCCTGCCCGGGGTGACGGGCGGTGCCGGGTTGGTTAGACTAGTCCAGAGATTCGTGTAACGACGGTGCGGCGAAATTTTCATGACATTGAAGCTGGCGGACATGGCCGAGGAGCAGAATGGCGGGCGGATGGAGGCCATCCATCAGGCTCTGCTCCGGCGTATCGAGCAGGGCGAGATCGCGGCGAGCGGCCGCCTGCCGGCGGAGCGCCTGCTGTGCGAGCATTACGCGACGCACCGGGTGACCATGCATGAGGTGCTGCTGCGGTTGGAGGCAGAGGGGCGGATCTACCGCGAGGGCCGCCGCGGCTGGTTCGTCTCGCCACCCCGCTTCCGTTACGACCCGTTGGGGCGCGGGCATTTCGAGCGCAGCGTGCGCGAGCAGGGCCGGCAGCCCCACACGCAGTTGCTTGATGCGACGATGGTCGAGCCGCCCCCGCTGGTCCGGCATATGATGCAGTGGCCGGAAGGGGCGCCCATGCTGCGCATCCGCCGCCTGCGCAGCATCGACCGGCGGCCCGTCCTGTATGTCGAGCACTATCTCGACGCGGAACGGTTACCCGGCTTGCTACAGCATGATCTTTCCGTCTCGCTGACGGAGCTTTACCGGGCGGTCTACGGCCTCACCTATGGCTATCTCCGCTTCAACATCACGCCCGCCGCGCTGCCTGCCGAAGCGGCACAACCGCTGCGGGCGGCGCGCGGCAGCCCCGCCTTGCTGATCGCGCGCCTGAACCACGCCCGCGACGGCGTCACGCGGGACTGCGACCTGGAATACTGGCGCCACGACGCCGTGCTGGTGGAGGTGGAGAGCCGCGAAATGCCGCTCTAGCCCACCTCACCCCGCCGCCAGTTGTACCGCCGGAGCCTCAGCATCCCCGCCGATGCTGCCTTCAATGTTTGCGGCCGAAGGCATGACGGGGCACTCGGCCGCGACGAGCCGGCGGGTGAAGGCATGGCGCGGGTTGCTCAGAACATCCTCGGCGCTGCCCTGCTCGACGATGCGCCCGGCTTCCATCACCGCGACATTCCCCCCGAGTGTCCGCACCACGCCCAGATCGTGCCCGATGAAGAGCAGCGCCAGCCCCCGGTCTGCCCGGAGGCGGCGCAGCAACTGAAGAATCTGGACCTGCACCGTGGCATCGAGCGCGGAGAGGATTTCGTCGCAGATCAGCAGCGTCGGCTCCGCCAGCAGTGCCCGGGCGATGGCCACCCGCTGCTTCTGCCCACCGGAAAGCTCGTGCGGGGAGCGGGCGAGATGCTCTTCGCCGAGGCCGACCTCGCGCAGGCTGTCGATGGCACGGCGCCTCCGCTCGGCGGGCGGCAGCTTCAGCCGCGCCAGGGCCTCATCCAATACCTGCGCCACCCGCACACGCGGGTTGAGCGACGCGTTGGGGTTCTGGAAGACGATCTGCACCGACTGGGCCACCGCCTGCCGGCGCCCGGCCAGCCCCAGAGGCAGGGGCGTGCCGCAGACCTCGGCCGTATCCGCCTCTGCGTCCGACAAGCCTACTAGCGCACGCGCAACGCTGCTTTTGCCGCCCCCGGAAGCACCAATGAGGCTGAGAACGCCGCCCCGCGGAATGTCGAGGTCAATGCCGTGCACTACCTGGCGCTGCCGGCGCAGCAGGCCGCCGCTTCGATAAGTGACGTTCAGGTTGCGCAGGCGCAGCGCGGCCGTGCCTCCCGGTGCCGCCTCCTCCCAGGCCGGCAGGTCGTGGCAGGCGGCCACGAGGGCCTTGCTGTAGGCGTGGCTGGGCGTGGAGAGGATCTCGGCCGTGGGCCCGATTTCCAGCAGCGCGCCGTGCCGCATGATGCCGACCCTGTCGGCGATCCGCGCCACCACGCCGAGGTCGTGCGAGATGAAGACCATTGCGAGATTGCGGGCCGATGCCAACCGGCGCAGCAAGGAGAGGATCTGCTCCTGCACCACGGTATCCAGCGCCGTGGTCGGTTCATCCGCCAGCAACAGGCAGGGGTCGCCGGTCAGCGAGAGCGCGATGACCGCGCGCTGCTGCTGGCCGCCCGAAAGAGCATGCGGATATCGCGCGGCCAGGGCTTCCTCCAGCCCCACCTCTCGCAGCAGCCCCGCCACGCGCTCCCGCAAGGCCGGGCCGCGCAGCGGATGATGGGCGCGAATGGACTCCTCCAACTGGGCGCCGATGGTCATGAACGGGTTCAGCGCCGCCATGGGGTCCTGGAAGACCATGGCGATGCGCCGCCCGCGCAGGCGCCGCCAGCCCCGCTGCGGCAGTGCCAGCAGGTCCTGCCCGTCGAACATCGCGCTGCCCCGCGCCACCATGCCCTCCGGCAGGAGGCCGATGAGCGCGGAGACGGTCAGCGATTTTCCGCTGCCGGATTCACCGACAATCCCGAGCACCTCGCCCGGCGCCAGGGTGAAGCCCAGCTCCCGCACCAGCGGCGACGCGCCAGGAAAGCCGACATGCAGGCCGGAGAGATGGAGCATCGGGGAGGCCGTCTCGGTGCTCATGCGCGCATCCTCGGATCGGTCAGTCGGCGGGCGAGATCGGCCACGGCGTTGATCAGCACGACACCCAGCGCCAGCACGATGATGACGGCCTGCAACACCGGATAGTCGCGCCCGTTCACGGCGTTCAGCACCAGGCTGCCCAGGCCCGGCAGGCCGAACAGCGCCTCCATCGTCATCGTGCCGCCGATGAGGGATGCGAGGCAGATGGAGGAGAGTGCCAGCAGCACCGGCACCGCCTTCGGCAGCACATGCCGCAGGGCGATCAGGGCGGGGTGGATGCCCCGCGCCCGTGCCGCGCGCACATGCGGCGCGAGTCGCGCCTCCCGCAATTCTTCCAGCAGCGGCTTGGCGAGTTGCCCGGCAATGTCGAGCCCAAGGATGACGATGGGCGCGATCATGTTGCCGATCACCGGCAGCCAGCCCAGCCAGATGGAGAAGACCAGGATCGCCACCATGCCCGCCACAAAGGTCGGCACGGCGATGGACCACAGATTGATCGCCTCGACCAGCGCGGGCAGCGGCGAGCGCGGCGCCATCAGCGCGCCGAGCGCCAGCAGTAATGCGAGGGCGAGGCCCAGCGCGAAGGCGGCGGCGGCGAATGCCAGGGTCGCCGGAATGGCCTGCATCACCATGCGGGCCACCGGCTTGCCGAACCGGCTGGACTGGCCGAGGTCGCCCGCCGCGGCATGGCGGAGCCAGCGCAGGAACTGTTCGGTCACCGTACCGTCCAGGCCGAGATCGGCCCGCATCGCCGCCTGTTGCGCGGCGGTCAGGTCGCCCTGGGCGGCGAGCACGTCCACCGCATCGCCCGGCACCGCGCGGATCAGCAGGAAGACGATGAAGGTAATGGCCGCCACCAGCGCCAGGGCGCGCAGCAGGCTGACGCCGACAGGGAGAAGGGATTTCATGGCATGCGCTCCCGGCGCAGCGGGTCGAACCGGCGGCGCGCCGCCTCGCCCAACAGGGAAAGGCCGAGGGTCAGCAGGGACAGGGTAAGCATGGGCGCCAGCACGGCGTGCGGGGCGTCCTCGGCGAGGCCGCTGGCATCGGCGATCATGCGGCCCCAGCTCGGCTGGTCGGGAGAAACGCCGAGGCCAAGGAAGGAAAGCACGGATTCCGTGACGATGCAGCGCGGCAGCACGATGGCGGACAGCGTGACCACCGGCCCGGCGAGGTTGGGCAGCACGTGCCGCCACAGCACCGCCAGCCGCCCGAGGCCGAAGACCCTGGCGGCCGCCACGTAATCCGCCGCCATTTCGCGCTCATGCGTCGCGCGCACCACCTCGGCGAACAGCGGCGCGAAGGAAAGGCCGAGGGCAAGCATCAGCGGCCCGCTGCCATTCCCGAGCACCACCGCCGTCAGCAGGGCGAGCAGCACGCCGGGCAGGACGCGCAGCATGTCGAAACCCGCATAGGCCACGGCGCGCGCCGGCCCGCCCAGCGCCAGGGCGAGCAGCCCTATCCCGCCGCCCGCCAGCGCCGCCAGCAAGGCGCCGCCCAGGCCGGTGCCCAGGGTGAGCCATGTGCCGACGGTCAGCCGTGCGAGCACATCGCGCCCC
>JH599933.1 GCA_000245075.1 Acetobacteraceae bacterium AT-5844 | reverse complement strand
CGGCACGCCCACTCAGCCTGGCGCGCCTGCCCAGCCCGGCACGCCGCAGCGCTCCGAAGGGCCGCCGACCACGGCCACCCCCGCCGCCGGCGCCAACAGCTTCACCGAAGGACAGGCACGCCGCCGCATTGAGGAGGCCGGCTTCACCGACGTCCAGAACCTGCGGAAGGACGAGCAAGGCGTCTGGCGCGGCCAGGGCATGCGCAATGGCACCCGCGCCGATGTGGGCCTCGACTTCCGCGGCAACGTCGTCATCGGCAACGCGCCCGCCGCGCGCTGATACGGCCAGGAAGGAGCTTCTCTATGCAACGCACCATCACCCGCCTCTACGACACACGGGAAAACGCCCTGGCGGCCATCCGGGATCTGGAAGCCGCCGGCTTCTCGCATGACGACCTCGGCATTGTCGCCACCGACGCGCAGGACACCACCACGACCACGACTGAGCCGAAACAGGAACGCTCCAGCACCGGCCTGGGGGCGACCCTCGGCACCCTCGTGGGTGGCGGTGCCGGCCTGGCGGCGGCGCTCGGCGCCCTTGCCATCCCGGGTATCGGTCCGCTCGTCGCCGCGGGCGCGCTCGCAACGACCCTCGTCGGAGCCGGCGCGGGCGCTGTTGCCGGCGGCGTCGTCGGCAGCCTCGTGCATCACGGTGTGAGCGAAGAGCACGCGCATGTCTATGCGGAGGGCATGCGGCGCGGCGGCAGCCTCGTTACCGCCCGCGTGCCGGAAAACCGTGCCGGCGAGGTGGAAGCCATCCTCGCCCGTCACAATCCGGTAGACCCCGCCCTGCGCGAGACGGAATATCGCGCCGGCGGCTGGCGTGGCTATGAGGAAGAGCCGGTACCGATGAGCGACAACCCGCGCACGCGTAACCCGCGGGATCCTCTGATGCCGGGCGGCCCGTTCAACGACCGCCAGATCTGACGATGTGAAAAGCCTTCGCCCCGCCCCTCAGTGGGCGCGGGCGATGCAGAACTCCACCACCGCCGCCAGGGCGCGCTTCTCGGCATTGTCCTGGAAGCCCGCCAGGGCGGCGATGGCCTTGTCGCCATACTCGCGCGCGCGGGCAATGGTGTCGGCAAACGCCCCGTGCCGCTGCATCAGTTCCAGCGCATGGGCGAGATCGCCGTCCTCTTGCTGCTTCTCTTCCAGCACGCGCTTCCAGAAGGCCTTCTCCGCCTCGTCGCCCCGGGCGAAGGCCAGCAGCACCGGCAGGGTGATCTTCCCCTCGCGGAAGTCATCTCCCACCGTCTTGCCCAGCTTCTCCTGCTCGGCGGAATAGTCGAGCGCGTCATCCACCAGCTGGAAGGCAATCCCGAGGTTGCGGCCATAGGCGTCCAGCGCCTCGGCCTCCGCCGCCGTCCGGTCCGCCACCACCGCGCCCACGCGGGAGGCCGCGGCGAACAGCGCCGCCGTCTTGCCCTCGATCACGTCGAGATACTGGGCCTCGGTCGAGGACGTGTCGTTCTGAATGACGAGCTGCAGCACCTCGCCTTCGGCGATGGTGGCCGAGGCGCTGCACAGAATGCGCAGCACTTCCAGCGAGCCATCCTCCACCATCAGCTCGAAGCTGCGCGCGAAGAGGAAGTCGCCCACCAGCACGCTGGCCTGGTTGCCGAACACCGCATTGGCGCTCGCCCGGCCGCGGCGAAGATCGCTCTCATCCACCACATCGTCATGCAGCAGCGTGGCGGTGTGGATGAATTCCACGCAGGCCGCCAGCCGCACATGCCGGTCACCGCGATAACCACACATCCGCGCCGCCGCGAGCGTCAGCAGGGGCCGCAGCCGCTTGCCACCCGCCGCGATCAGATGCGCCGCCAGCTGCGGAATCAGCGCCACCGGGCTCTGCATCCGCTCGATAATCTGGCGGTTGCACGCATCCAGATCCTCACGCACCAGCGCGACCAGCGCGGTGAGTGCGTCCTCCGCATTGGGGGCAGGCGACTGATCGGTGCGGCTCTGTACGGCGGGGAAGCTCACGCGGGGATTGACCTCTTGCTGGCGGGCGCACCATACCGGCGGGGGTCCAGCCCAGCAAGCCAAGCCCTCGGCCACGACAATTCAAGGAGTTGCCCTGGCATGACGCCGCTCCTGCCCCCGATCCCCGGCACGATCGGCGAAACCACCGAAGACACGCTGCTGGATGGCCGCGTCCGTCTCCGCCAGCCCCTCCAGGGCCTGCGCGCCGGGCTGGATGCCGTCCTCTTGGCCGCTGCCATCCCCGCCCGCCCGGGACAAGTAATTCTGGAAGGCGGCTGCGGCACGGGTGCCGTCTTCCTCTGCCTGCTCGCCCGCCAGCCGGATCTGCACATCCTTGCGATCGAGCGCGAGCCCGCCCTCGCCGCCCTCGCTCGCCACAACGCCGCTCTCAACGGCGTGGCAGACCGCGTCACGGTCCTCACCGGCGACATTGCGGATCGCCGCCTCCTGCGGGACCAGCCCCGCCCGCATCACGCCTGCGCCAACCCGCCTTACTGGCCCGGCGGCACCGCCCCGCCCCTGCGCCTGCGCGCCGAGGCCACCCATGCCGGCACCGGCCCCCTGCTGGAGGACTGGGCCACCGCCCTCGCCACCCCGCTGGCGCAGAAAGGCACCGTTACCTTCGTCCTGCCCGCCGGCCGCTTCTCCGAGGCCGCCACCGCGCTCCGGGATGCGCGTTGCGCCGGCATCGCTCTTTTGCCCCTGTGGTCACGCACGGGCCAACCGGCACGCCGCATCCTCATCCAGGCCCGCCGCCTCAGCCGCCAGCCGGACCATCTCCACCCCGGCCTCACACTTCACGATTCCGGGGGCTGGACGGAAGCGGCCACCGCCATCCTGCGGGACGCCGCGCCCCTGAAGCTGCGCTGAACAAACAAAAGGCGCCGGGGCTCTCTGTCCCCGGCACTCTCCGCCACCCGGTCAGGCGCCCCGGGTTCCCGGCGCCTTGCCTTCGCGGGATGTCATCCGCAGCACGAGATACCCCAGCAGCCCCGCCGCCAGCGAGCCAGCGAGGATGCCGAACTTCACCTTGTCCTGCATGGCCGGCTCATCGAAGGCCAGCAGCCCGATGAACAGGCTCATGGTGAAACCGATACCGCAGAGCAGAGAGACGCCGAACATCTGCCCCCAGCTCGCCCCGGCCGGCAGGTCTGCCAGCTTCAGCCGCACCATCACCGCCGTGGCCCCAAACACCCCCAACAGCTTGCCGAGCAGCAGCCCCCCGGCCACGCCCAGCGTCAGCGGCTCCACCAGCACAGCCGGCGTCACGCCCGAGAAAGAAACACCGGCATTGGCAAAGCCGAAAATCGGCACCACCAGGAAGGCCACCGGCCGTTGCAGCCAATGCTCCAACCGATGCAGGGGCGATTCCTGCACCTTGGCCTCCGGCGTGCCCGGCGTCAGGCGGATCGGGATGGTCAGCGCCAGCAGCACACCCGCCAGAGTCGCATGCACGCCCGAGCGCAGCACCAACAGCCAGAGCACGGCCCCCAGCAGCAGATACGGCGCCAGGCTCATCACCCCGCGCCGGTTCAGCACCACCAGCAGGCCCAACACGGCGGCGGCGCCCGCCAGATCCGGCAGCGACAGATTGCCGCTGTAGAACAGGGCAATGATGACGACGGCACCCAGATCATCGATGATCGCCAGCGCCGCGAGAAACACCTTCAAGGACACGGGCACACGCGGCCCGAGCAGCGACAGAACGCCGAGCGCGAAGGCAATGTCCGTCGCCGCCGGTATCGCCCAGCCCCGCGCCGCTGCCGGATCACCACCATTAAAGATGAGGTAGATCAGCGCCGGCGCCAGCATGCCGCCCGCCGCCGCTACCCCTGGCAGCACCCGGCGGCTCCAGGTGGCGAGCTGCCCGTCCAGCATCTCGCGCTTCAGCTCCAGCCCAACCAGCAGGAAGAACAGCGCCATCAACGCGTCATTGATCCAATGCTGCACGCTGAGCGGGCCGATATAGGCGTGCAGCCCGGCGAAATACTCTGCCGCGGCCGCTGAATTGGCAGTGATGATGGCCAGCACGGCCACCGCCATCAGCACGAGCCCACCAGAGGACTCATTATCGAGAAAGCGCCGGAACGTGTTCTGAACACGGCCGGCCCGGGCGAGGTGAGTCATGCGCACTCCTCACGGAATAACGTTGATACCTGTCTCCGTTGGGGTGCTGATCCCTGGGCGCACGCAGCACACAGCCCAGGGAAGGTGACAAAATGTACAGAATTTGCCCATGAACGTCAAAACCGCTTCCCTGAAGGCGCGGGCATCCCTCATTTGCCCTGCCCCACCGCCTGGCTTACGACTGCACCTCCGCCCAACTGACGGACAGGCACACACCGCATGGCAGCTCCGGCCGACGACTCCGATACGCTACTGGCCCGCGCCGAAGCATTCAGGGCCAATCGGGAATGGCTCGCCGCCGCCGAAGCCTATCGCGCCTATTTGGCCCTCCGGCCGGATGACTGGGGCATCCTCGTCCAGGAAGGCCATTGCCTGGAGGAAGGCGGCAAGGTCGCGGAGGCCCTCGCCCGCTACCGTGAAGCCGAGGCCTACGCGCCCGAGGATGCCGACCTCCAGGTGCAGATCGGCCATGCCCAGAAGGTGCTCGGCCGCTGGCACGAGGCCGCGCGCACCTATCGCCGCGCCCTCGCCATGAACCCCGCGAGCCAGGCCGCGCGCATCGAGACCGCCGCCACCGCCGAATGGCTCACCGGCCCCGAAATCGACGCCGCCGACCGCGCCGCCCTCTCCCCGGCGCAGGACAGCGACCCGCGCTTCGCCCCCTTCCGCCCCGCGCCGCAGCCCGCGCCGGGCCCGAACACCATCAACCTGGTGCTCGATATCACGGACCTGCTGCACTACTTCACGGACCGCCGCACCCCCACCGGCATCCAGCGCGTGCAATCCGGCATCATCACCCGCGCCCTGGCCTCGCCCGCGCCGGACATGGCCATCACCCTGGCCTTCTTCGACAACCGCCTGCGCGTCTGGAAGCCGCTGGACCGCAACGCCTTCGCCCGCCTCTGCGCCCTCTCCGCCACCGGCTCGGACCCGGAGGAAGGCGAATGGATCCAGCTGCGGGACGCCATCCGCCGCCGCCTCAACGCCACCCCGGCGCTGCGCTTCCCGGCGAATGCCATGCTGGTCAATCTCGGCAATTCCTGGAGCCTGACGGACTATTTCCGCGCGCTGCGGCAGGTGCAGCGGGAACAGGGCGTCCGCTACGTGCCCTTCGTGCACGACTGCGTGCCGCTCATCGTGCCGGAGCACTGCCTCTCCACCCTCGTCCACTCCTATGTCCGCTGGTTCAGCGCACTCGGCCTGCACGCGCACGGCCTGCTCTGCAATTCGGAAAATACGCGGCGGGACGTGCGGGAACACACGGAGGCCCTGGGCGCCGGCCTCACCCCGCCCGCCCATGTGGTGCGGCTGGATGCCGACCCGCGCGGCCTCCTCCCCCCGCGCCAGTCGGAAGCGCAGTCCGAGGCCCTGCGAGACCTGCGCCCCGGTGAAAGCTTCGCCCTCTTCGTCGCGACGCTGGAAAGCCGGAAGAACCATCTGCTGGTCTTCAGCGCCTGGCTGCAATTGCTGCGCCAGCACGGGCCGGATGCCATTCCGCGCCTGGTCTGCGTCGGCAAGCCCGGCTGGCACTCGGAGGCCGCGCTCAACCTGCTGAACACCTCGCCCGAACTCGGCCGGCACGTGCTCATGCTGCCCCATGTGTCGGACCAGGAGCTGGACGCGCTCTACGAATCCTGCACCTTCACCGTCTACAACAGCCATTACGAAGGCTGGGGCCTGCCGATCACCGAGGCACTGGCCCATGGCAAGGTCACCGTCACCCCGCGCCACTCCGCCCTGGTCGAGGCCGGCGGCGAAGTCGCCACCTACTTCACGCCGCAAAGCCTGCCGGACCTCACGGCAACGCTGGAAAAGGTGATCCTCGACCCCGCCTACCGCGCCGCGCAGGAACAGCGCATCCGCGCGCAGGACCGCCCGCGGACATGGGATGCGGTGAAGGACGACGCCCTCGCCGCCATCCGCCAGCTCGCCTCGCTCCCTGCCCGCCCCGTGGCCGAGGCCGCGCCCCTCGCCCTCGGCCAGACCTACGCCCTGCGGCGGATGGAAAGCCCCACCCCCGCTCTGGCTCCCGCCATGGCGGACCTGATACGGGATGGCTCCGGCTGGTACCCGCTGGAGAATTGGGGCGTCTCCACCATGGCCGGCATCGCCACGCTGCGCCTGCCCCTCCCGCCGGGCGCCGATGCCCCCCTGCGCGCCTGCCTCACCCTGCGCGCACCTGCGGACATGGAGGTGGAATTCCGCTTCCACACTCCCGGCGGCCCCACCAGCACCTTCCTCGTCACCCTCCAGGCCGGCGAGACCCAGACCTGCCTGTTCGACCTGCCCGCTCCCTCCGGCCCCACCTTGGTCCTGGACATCGACAGCGGCGAGGGCCAATACGCCCTGCAATTCGGCGAGGCCCGGCGCCTGGGCGTCGGCCTCATCAACCTCATGCTCTGCCGGCTGGAAGACCACGCGGCGCGCATCACTTTCCTCGAAGACCACAGCTTCAACACCGTGCTTCCGGCAACGCCCTGACCATGATCCACTCCCTCGCGGGCGCGCATGTGCTCGTCACCGGCGCCGCCGGCTTCATCGGCGCCGCGCTCTCTCACCGCCTGCTCGCCGAGGGTGCCCGGGTCACCGGTTGCGACAACCTCAACGCCTATTACGACCCTGCCCTGAAGCACGCGCGGCTGGAGCCGCTGGCGGCGCATCCGAACTTCACCTTCCACCGCGTGGAACTTTCGGAATCCGGCGCTCTCGGCGCCCTCTGGCGTGAGTCGAAGCCGGACTATGTCGTCCACCTCGCCGCCCAGGCCGGCGTCCGCTACTCCATCGAGCACCCGCGCGCCTATGCCGCCTCCAACCTGAACGGCTTCCTGGAGGTGCTGGAGGCAGCGCGCGAGACACCGGTGAGGCACCTCATCTACGCCTCATCCTCCTCCGTCTACGGCGCCAACACGAAAGTTCCCTTCAGCGAGCGGGACCCGGTGGAACAACCCGTCAGCCTCTACGCCGCCACCAAGCGCTCCAACGAGCTGATGGCGCAGACCTATGCGCATCTCTACCGCATCCCCGTCACCGGCCTGCGCTTCTTCACCGTCTACGGGCCGATGGGCCGGCCGGACATGGCCTATTGGGGCTTCACCCGCGCATTGTTCGCGGGCACGCCCATCAAGGTCTTCAACCACGGCAATGTCTGGCGCGATTTCACTTATATCGACGAAATCGTCGAAGCCATCGCCCGCCTGACCCCGCGCGCCCCTGAAGAGGAAGACGAACCCGGCCGCGTCGCCCCGGCCACGCCCCACCGCCTCTTTAACATCGGCAACGACACCCCGGTGAAGGTGGACGAGTTCCTCGCCATCCTGGAGCGCCTGACGGGCAAGAAAGCCAACCGCATCGACCTGCCCATGCAGCCCGGCGACGTTGAACGCACCTGGGCCGATGTCTCCGCCCTCCGCGCCGCCATCGGCTTCGCCCCGCACACCCTGCTGGAAGATGGCCTCCGCCGCTTTGTTGAATGGTACCGCGAATACCACCAGATCCGCTGACAACCGCCCAAGGCCCCGTCATGTCCCCCGCCTTCGACAGCAATTTCCGCGACCGCCTGCGCATGCTGTTCGAATGGCGGCGGGACGTGCGCCATTTCCGCCCCACGCCCCTCCCACCCGAGCGGCTCACCGCGCTGCTGGAACTGGCGAACCTCGCCCCCTCGGTCGGCCTCAGCCAGCCCTGGCGCTTCGTGCTGGTGGAGGACCCCGCCCGCCGCGCCGCCATCCGGGCGAATTTCACCGAGGCCAACGCCGCCGCCCTCTCCGCCCAGGAGAAGGGCCGCGCCGCCAACTACGCCCGCCTGAAGCTCGCCGGGCTGGACGAAGCCCCCTGCCACCTGGCCGTCTTCGCCGAGCCCGACCCGGAGCAGGGCCACGGCCTCGGCCGCGCCACCATGCCGGAGACGGTGGCCTATTCGGCAGCCATGGCCATCCACACCATCTGGCTCGCCGCCCGCGCGGAAGGCATCGGCCTCGGCTGGGTCTCCATCCTCGACCCCACCGGCGTCGCCGCCGCGCTGGACGTCCCCGCCCACTGGCGCTTCATCGGCTATCTCTGCATCGGCTATCCTGCGGCAGAGGACGACACGCCTGAACTCGAGCGCGAGGACTGGGAACACCGCCGCCCCGCCGCCGCGCATCTGGTCAAACGCTAGGCGCACTCACCAACGATATGGAACTCAACAAAGCTCCCTGACGCCGCCCGGCGTTGCGATCCGCGCGCGATAGCATTGCCGGCCACTCTGCATGACGACAGGCGGCCGGTCGACGGAAAGGCCCCGCAACAGCGTCTCGATTGCCTCGGCCTCAGGATGTTCTAGCGAAAACCCCTGTAGCCGGGCGCCAAGATCAGCAATCGATGCCATCGAGCGTGGCTTGCCCCGTCGGTCGATAATACAAGGCGCACCGCCATCCAGGGGCAGCGAGCCATCGTCAGGGATCGCGAAGTCAAACGACGGATTGTCCATGGGCAGCGCGACCTTCCGCCCGAAGATGGCCTCCCGGCCCTCAAGCACGCCATCGATATCGTCTGTCCGGGCCACCCACCCACGGAGCCGATAGCCCGCATCCCAATCCCGCCTGACCCTACCTTGATCGTCGAGGCCAAACCAGCGGGCACGCCCAGGGTGCTTAGCGTCCGGATCGAGCGCAACGATCTCCAGATAGACCGTATCTCCCAGCTGCAGGAGATGGTTATGGGTGCCCATATAGGCGTGGCGCTGCCCGAACGGCACATCAAGGTCGAGGCATCTCCGAACGTGCTCGACGCCTTCCGCCAGGCTCGGCGCAATGACGGTCAGATGATCGAGCTTGAGCATGCCTCTCTCCCCCCAATCCTTCGCGCCCGCCGTCCGGCACTTTTCTGAATGGCAGAGAAGGGTGGAAAGCGGTCCTTCAACCACCGATGCGGGCTTGGCCTAGTAGCTTCGTGTCTTTCGTCTGATCGCGCTGGGCGGACAGCGGTAGACCTCAGCAAAGACAGCGTTGAAGCGCCGCAGGCTCCCGAAACCCGCTTGTAGGGCAACCTCGGTCATCGTCAGGCCCGTCTCGTTCAACAGGCGTTTGGCCCGCTGCACCCGCGCTGTCCGAGCAATGGCAGTAGGCGTGGCTCCGAGATGGCGGCAGAACAGCCGCCGGAGGTGCCGCTCCGTCATTCCCAGCCGTGCGGCCAGACCCTCGACAGTGGCTCCGTCCCCATCGAGCGCGCCATCCTCGACGATGAGCCTGAAAGCCCGTTCCACCGTCGTCAAGGTTCCTTTCCATGCAGGAGAGAACGGCGCCGTCTCCGGCCGACATCGCAGGCAGGGGCGGAAGCCCGCTGCCTCGGCTGCCGCGGCACTCGGCGCGAAATCGACGTTGCGGCGGAAAGGGAGGCGCACAGGGCAGACGCACCGGCAGTAAATACCCGTGGTCCTGACGCACGCAAAGAACGCCCCATCAAACGCGGGATCGCGCTCCGCCCAGGCCCTCTCCCAGATTGCAGCCTCGCCCGTCATGTCACCGAACATATACCGAACGGAGGTCAGCGCGGACGATGAGGTCCGAATCCGGCGAGCAACGCCGCTCCGACAGGCGTCTATGCAACCCCGTCCACCACAGGGCTTCACTCAATGTCCGAGTCTCGCCGCATGCGCTTGCCCGAATGGGGCCTCCTCGGCCTCCTCTCGCTTCTCTGGGGCGGGTCCTTCTTCTTCTCCAAGGTCGCTTTGTTGGAGTTGTCGCCCCTGACGGTGGTGCTGGCGCGCGTGGGCATCGCTGCCGCTGCCCTGTGGGCCTACCTCCTGCTGCGGAGCATCTCCATTCCAACCTCAGCCTCCCTATGGTCAGCCTTCCTCGGTATGGGGCTGCTGAACAGCCTCATCCCCTTCACGCTGATCTTTTGGGGCCAGACCGTTATCGGCAGTGGTTTGGCGTCCATCCTCAATGCCACCACGCCGGTCTTCTCTATCCTGGTAGCTCACTTCCTGGCGCGAGACGAGAAGATGTCTCTTGCCAAGCTGGTAGGGATCACACTCGGGATCGCTGGCGTGGCCGTGTTGCTAAGTGGGCAAGCATCCTTGGGAGCGGGGGGCACCTTGTGGGGCATTCTGGCTTGCCTCGGCGCTGCTCTGTCCTAGGGCTTCGCCAACACCTATGGCCGCCGCTTCAAGCACATGGGCATTGATCCCGCCGTGAGTGCCTTCGGGCAGATCGCCGGTACGACGGTCATGGCGCTTCCGCTCGTGCTGCTGATCGACCAGCCCTGGCGTCTCGCTGCGCCAGGAGCCGTCGTGTGGGGCGCCCTGGTCGGCCTGGCTCTTCTCTCCACGGCCCTGGCCTACATCATCTTCTTCCGCCTCATCGCCACGGCGGGGGCGACGAACACTTCCCTGGTCACGTTGCTGATCCCGATCAGCGCGATCCTGCTGGGGGTGACCTTTCTAGGCGAGCGGCTATCGGCAGCTCAACTCGGTGGCATGGGCCTGATCGGGCTTGGCCTCCTGGCTCTAGACGGACGGGTTTTCAGCCGACGCTGAGCCCTGTGTCTTCTTCTTTACCGCCGCCTTGGGCCGTAAGCCGCCCTTTCCGATCGGGTTTCCGCCCTACCGCCCGTACCGCCCCAACACCCCTTTCACCGCCTCAATATCAATCGCCTCGCCCTTGCGCTTCTTCCCCGTCGCCGGGTCGCGGCTTTCCATCGTCGTCGCGCGCAACAGCGAGTTCAGCACCGCTTCCTCCACCGCCTCGATGGCGGCGACAAACAGCGGGGACATCTTGTCATTCGGCCAGTCCGGCAGCCGCGCCTCGCCCGCGCGATACGCCTCGCCACGCCGCACCCCCTCATGGGTGGAAAAGGCGATGGCATAATCCCCAGACCCGTCCGAGAACGCCGCCCCCGTCCGCGCCAGCCCCGCCATGGCCCGCAGCGCCAACCTCTCCAGGTTGCGGTCGGAGAGCGGCGCATCGGTGGCGATCACCACCATCACCGACCCATCCGCATCGCCCTTATCGGCATGCTCGCGCAGATAGAACTTCCCGAGCTCCCGCCCTACGGGAACCCCATCCATCACCAGCGCACCGCCATAATTGCTCTGCACCAGCGCGCCCACGGAAAACCCGCCCAGCGCCGCCGGCAACATGCGGGAGGAGGTGCCGATACCCCCCTTCCACCCGAAAGCCATGGTGCCAGTGCCCGCACCCACACTGCCTTCTTCGACAGGCCCGGCCACAGCGCCATCCAGCGCCGCCAGCACGTCCTGGCCCGTCACGCCGCGCGCGCGGATATCGTTGATCCGCCCGTCATTGGTCTCGCCGACCACGGCGTTCACGGAACGCGCCTCCGCATTCCGCGCCAGCGTCCAATCGACCAGCGCCTCCACCGCCCGCCCCACGGCGAGGGTGTTCGTCAGCACGATGGGCGTCTCCAGCTCTCCCAACTCCTGAAGCTGGGTGGCACCCGCCAGCTTGCCGAAGCCGTTCATCACCGCGAGCCCCGCCGGCACCCGCTCCGCATAGAGGTTCCCCCCATGCGGCCGGATCGCCGTCACGCCGGTGCGGACAGCCTCCCCCTCAATCCGGGTCACCTGCCCCACCAGCACGCCCGCCACATCGGTGATGGCGTTCAGCGGCCCGGGCGCGAACTGCCCCGGCCGCAGCCCGATCTCCCGCGCCCGCGGCCTCACGCTGCCAGCTGGGCCTTGATGGCCGCCAGCGCCTCATCGGCCTTGCTGGCATCCGGACCGCCGGCCTGGGCCATGTTCGGCTTGCCGCCGCCGCCCTGGCCACCCACGGCGGAAGCCGCCGCCCGCACCAGCGCCACCGCATCCGCCTTGCCCGCCGCACCGGCGCCGACGCCCACCACGATCGAGGCCTTGCCATCCGCGGTGGAGACCAGCGCCACCACATCGGCGGCATCCTGCTTCAGCAGCGCCTCGGCCACGCCACGCAGGTCCTTCGGCGGAATCTCGCCCAGGTTCCGCGCGGAAAGCCGCAGCCCTGCCACTTCCTCCACCGAGGCCGCGCCACCGCCCGTTGCCATCTGCTTGCGCAGGTCGGACATCTCGCGCTCCAGGCGCTTGCGGTCCTCCAGCAGTGCCGCAATGCGCCCCGGCAGCTCCGCCGGCCGGGCCTTCAGCAGCCCCGCCGCCTCGCGAAGCACCTTCTGCTCGTCCTCGACCAGCGCCAGCGCCGCCGCACCCGTCACGGCCTCCACACGCCGCACACCGGCCGAAACCGCGCCCTCGGAGACGATCTTGAACAGCCCGATATCACCCGTGCGGTTCACATGCGTGCCGCCGCACAGCTCCAGCGAATACACGCCGTGCTTCTCGGTTGCCGCCGGGTCGAAGCCCATGCCGACAACGCGCACTTCATCACCATACTTCTCGCCGAACAGCGCGGTGGCACCAGCCTCCACGGCGGCCTCCGGCGTCATCAGCCGTGTCACCACCTCGGCATTCTCGCGAATGCGGCCATTCACCTCGGCCTCGACCCAGGCCAGGTCATCGGCCGTCATCGGCGTCGGCTGAGACACGTCGAAGCGCAGCCGGTCCGGTGCGTTCAGGCTGCCCTTCTGCGCTACATGGTTGCCCAGGCGGCGGCGCAGCGCCTCGTGCAGCAGGTGCGTGGCGGAGTGGTGCGAGCGGATCGCCCCGCGCCGCTCATGGTCCACCTCGGCGGAAACGGCGGTGCCAACCCGGGCCTCACCCTCTTCCACCTTGCCGAAATGCACGAACAGGCCGAGCTTCTTCTGCGTGTCCGTCACCGTGATCTTCAGCCCGCCCGGGCCGGTGATCACGCCGGAATCGCCCACCTGGCCGCCGCTCTCGGCATAGAAGGGCGTCTGGTTCAGCACCACGCCCACCTCGCTGCCCGCCAGCGCCTTCTCGACGACGGCACCGCCGGAGACGAGCGCGACAATCTCGCCCTCCGCCTTCTCGGTGGAATAGCCCAGGAACTCGCTGGCCGTGCCCAGCTTCTCCTTCAGGTCGAACCATAGCGTCTCCGTGGCGGCCTCGCCGGAACCGGCCCAGGCCGCGCGGGCGCGCTGGCGCTGCTCGGCCATCGCCGTCTCGAAGCCCGCCACATCCACGGACTTGCCCTCGGAGCGCAGCGCATCCTGCGTCAGGTCCAGCGGGAAGCCGTAGGTGTCGTACAGCTTGAAGGCCACGTCGCCCGGCAGCACGCCCTTGTCGCCCAGCTTGGCGGTCTCGTCCGCCAACATGCCCAGCCCACGGTCCAGCAGACTGCGGAACCGGTTTTCCTCCAGCTTCAGCGTCTCGCTGATCAGCGCCTCAGCCCGCACCAGCTCGGGGTACGCCGCGCCCATCTGGCGGATCAGCGCCGGCAGCAGGCGATACAGCAGCGGCTCCTTGGCGCCCATCATATGCGCATGGCGCATCGCGCGCCGCAGAATACGCCGCAGCACATAGCCACGCCCTTCATTGGAGGGCATGACGCCATCGGCGATCAGGAAGGCACCGCTGCGCAGATGGTCCGCCACCACGCGGTGGCTCACCTTGAACGGCCCATCCGGCGCCTGCCCTGTCGCCTCGGCCGAAGCCAGGATCAGCGCGCGGAAGGTGTCGATGTCGTAGTTGTCGTGCTTGCCCTGCAGAATGGCGGCGAAGCGCTCCAGCCCCATGCCCGTGTCGATGGAAGGCCGCGGCAGCGGGTTCCGCGTACCGGCCGGCTCCTCCAGATACTGCATGAACACCAGGTTCCAGATCTCGATGAACCGGTCCCCATCCTCATCCGGCGAGCCCGGCGGGCCACCCGGGATGGAAGGACCGTGGTCGAAGAAGATCTCGGAGCACGGCCCGCAGGGGCCCGTATCGCCCATCCGCCAGAAATTGTCGGAGGTCGAAATGCGGATGATCCTCTCATCCGGCAGCCCCGCGATCTTCCGCCACAGCGCCGCCGCGTCCTCGTCCTCCGAGAACACGGTCACCAGCAACTTCTCCTTCGGCAGGGAGAAATCCTTGGTCAGCAAAGTCCAGGCATGCTCAATCGCCTGTTCCTTGAAGTAATCGCCGAAGGAGAAATTCCCCAGCATCTCAAAGAACGTGTGGTGGCGCGCGGTATAGCCGACATTGTCCAGGTCGTTATGCTTACCGCCCGCGCGCACGGACTTCTGGGCCGTGGTGGCGCGGGAATAAGGCCTCTTCTCCTGCCCCGTGAACACGTTCTTGAACTGCACCATGCCGCTGTTCGTGAACATCAGCGTGGGGTCGTTGCGCGGCACCAGCGGCGAGGATTCCACCACCGTATGGCCGTTGCGGGCGAAATAATCGAGGAAGGTGGCCCGGATGTCGTTGCTGCTGGTCATCGTCCGCTCTGTCGCCCGCGTCAGGGAAATTTGCCGCAGGACGTAGCGCGATGGGCCAGCCCTGGAAAGTCCTCTTACGGAACCGCGCTGCTGCGCGGCCCCGCCGGCATGGCGGCCCCCGGCAGCACATGCCGCAGGATATGCGCCCGCCCGGCACGCTCCACCACCGGCTCCGGCACCCCCTCATCGGCGGACCAGTCCACCCTGTGGCTGTTTCCCCGCATCTCAATCCGCCCCGGCCCATGCAACACCACCCGCGCGGCGGAGGCGATGCCGCGCAACTCCACCAGCGCCACGCCACCATCCGGCGCGCGCACCGGCGCCATCACCGCATTGCTCCGTCCATCGATGGTCAGCGCGCCGATATCCCCCGTGGCCACAGCCGCATTATGCTGCCCCGCCACCCGCAACGCGCGCGCCCCGGCCAGCGCCACCACATTCCGCGCCCCCGCCACGCGCACCACGCCACAGGGCCCGGTCAGCAGCACCTCCACATGCTCGCCCCGCACGGAAACATCCCGCCCGTCGCAGGCCACCATCTGGCGGATGCGCGTCCCCTCCAGGGTCAACACCGCCGGCTTGCCCTCCCCACCGGCCTGGGCCCAACCCAGCGCGGGGCACAACACCCCCATGGCCACCAATGCCGCGCGGATGCCATGCCCTGCCATGCCAAACCCCTTTTGTTCTCATCCAGCGGCCGCCCACCCTGCCCGGCAGGACAGTTCGGCCCTATATACGGTGCACCCACTGTGCACCCCCCGCCCGGCGGTCACCACCCCACCGCCCGAAGTCACCGACCAAAGCCAGCGAGAGACCCCCAGCCCGTGAAGCAGCCCGCCGGTCCCGGCCTCTTCGAAAGTCAGGCCCCCCGCCCCCTGGCCGACCGCCTGCGGCCCCAGAGCCTCTCGGAGGTCGCAGGCCAGGACCATCTCCTTGGCCCCGCCGGCCCGCTCGCCCGCATGGTCGCCGCCCGCGCCATCACCTCCATGGTGCTGTGGGGCCCGCCCGGTACTGGCAAGACCACCATCGCCCGCCTGCTCGCCGGCGCCACGGACCTGCATTTCGAGGCCGTCTCCGCCATCCAGGGCGGCGTCGCCGACCTGCGCAAGGTGTTCGAGGCCGCCCGCGGCCGCCGCGCCGGCGGCCAGGGCACGCTGCTCTTCGTGGACGAGATCCACCGCTTCAACCGCGCCCAGCAGGACGCCTTCCTCCCCTATATCGAGGACGGCACCATCATCCTGGTCGGCGCCACCACCGAGAACCCCTCCTTCGAGCTGAACGGCGCCATCCTCTCCCGCGTCCGCGTCTTCATCCTGAACGCACTGGATACGGACGCCCTCCGCACCCTGCTGGAGCGCGCGGAGGCCCTGATGGAGCGCCCGCTCCCCCTCGCCCCCGAGGCCCGCGAAGCCCTCATCGACATGGCCGGCGGCGATGGCCGCTACATGCTCAACATGGCCGAGCAGATTTTTGCCCTGGCCGAGGGCGACAACCTCGCCATCGAGGATATGGGCCAGCTCCTGCAACGCCGCATGCCGTCGCACGACAAGGCCGGCGATGGGCATTACGACCTGCTGAGCGCCTTCCACAAATCCCTACGTGGCTCAGACCCCCACGCGGCCCTCTACTACGCCGCCCGCATGATCCATGCCGGGGAAGCGCCGGAGGCCGTCTTCCGCCGCCTCTCCTGCGCCGCCAGCGAGGATGTCGGCATGGCGGACCCGCAGGCCATGGTGCAGGTCATCACCGCCTGGCAGGCCTTCGAGCGCATCGGCTGGCCGGAAGGCCGCCTCTTCCTCGCCCAGGCCATCAACTACGTCGCCACCGCCCCCAAATCCAACGCCAGCTACAATGGCTGGAACGCCGCCATGGCCGCCGCCCAGCGCACCAGCCACGTCGCGCCCCCCATGCGCATCCTCAACGCGCCAACCAAGCTGATGAAGGACATCGGCCGCCACGCCGGCTACCAGTACGACCACGACTATCCGGACGCCTATGCCGGCCAGCAATTCCTGCCGGACGAGCTCTCCAGCGCCGAATTCTACGAGCCCAATGAACGCGGCTTCGAGCGCGACATCCGCCGCCGCCTGGACTACTGGGCCAATCTGAAGGAGCGGCGGCGGGACCCTGGCTGAACCCCGCCTTCTCTCTCCTCACTCCCCGCGATAGGCCGGCTCACGCCGCTCCAGGAAGGCCGCGATTCCCTCCCGCGCATCCGCCGTCGGCACAATCCGCGCGAAAGCCGCCTCCTCGATCGCCAGCCCATCATCGATGGCGGCATCCATCCCCCGGTGAATGGCCGAAAGCGCCGCCGCCAGGGTCAGCGGTGGCTTGGCCGCCAGCTCCTCCGCCAGCGCCATCGTGGCCGCCATCAGCGCATCATCCGCCACCACGCGGTTCACCAGCCCCAGCCGCGCCGCCTCCGCCGCGCTGAAGCGCCGCCCGGTCAAAATCAGCTCCGTCGCCGCCTTGCGTCCCACATTGCGCGGCAGGCGCTGCGTGCCGCCAAAGGTCGGAATGATGCCGATATTCACCTCAGACTTGCAGAACACCGCGCTCTCCGCCGCCAGGGCCAGATGCGTCGCCTCCACCAGCTCGCATCCGCCGCCGAAGGCCAGCCCGTTCACCGCCGCGATCACCGGCTTGGGGAAAGCCTCCACCCGCCGCGTCATGCGGTGGCCCGGCCGCATGAAATGCGCCACCGCCTCGGCGGCCCCCGCCCGCACATGCTGCTGAAAGTCCGCGATATCCGCCCCCGCGCTGAAAGCCCGCCCCGCGCCGGTCACCACCACCACCCGGATCGCCCGGTCCAGCTCGATCCTGTCCAGCGCCGCCATCATCGCCTCCAGCAGCGCATTGCTGAAGGCGTTCAACTTCGCGGGCCGGTTCAACGTCAGCACCGCCACCGCCCCTTCCACCCGCATGTCCAGCAGCTTTTCCATCTCGGGCCTCCCTGTCTTCCTGCCGGTGGAAGGCTACCGCGCGCCTCGGCCCCTGGTGTATTCACTGCCGGGTATACCTAGGGGGAACGACAGGGCCATGGAGGCCACCACGCGCGAGCGGATCGTCGCCGCCGCCAGCAAGCTCTTCTATGCCCAGGGCATCCGCGCCGCCGGCATGGAACTCATCGCCGAGAAGGCCGGCGTCACCAAGCGCACGCTCTACTACCATTTCCGCAGCAAGGACGATCTGGTCGAGGCCTATCTGCAAAGCCGGGACCAGCCCAACATCGCCCTCTTCCGCCGATGGTTCAGCGAGGCCCCCGGCAACTTCGCCGAGAAAACCCGCGCCATCTTCACCAACCTCGCCACCTCCGCCCGCCACCCGAAGTGGAAGGGCTGCGGCTTCCTGCGCACGGCGGCGGAACTCGCCAACATGCCCGGCCACCCCGCCATCAAGGCCGGCGCCGCCCACAAGAAGAGCTTCGAACGCTGGATGAATGAGGAAGCCAGCGCCGCCGGCATCCCCGGCAGCCAGGCCCTGGCACGCCAGATCATGCTGCTGCTCGATGGCGCCTTCGCCGTCTCCCAGCTGCACCGGGACCCCTCCTACATGGAAACCGCCGGAGAAGCCGCCCACGCCCTCATCCAGGCCGCCCTCCCGCACCGATGACCGGCCCGGGCATTGTCGCGCCACACGGCAGCCCCCACTCTGCCGGGGTTCCCCACGACGGCCGCACCGCATGAACCCCTTCGCACCTCACCTTCTCGCCCTCGTCGCCATGGGCGGCGCCGCCGGCTCCGTGCTGCGCTACGCCACCGGCATCTGGTGCATGCGTTGGTTCGGCGTCGCGCTGCCCTGGGGCACGCTGGCGGTGAACGTCATCGGCAGCGCCTTCATCGGCCTGCTGGGCGGACTCATCGCCGCCGAATTCCCCATCTCCACCGAGGCCCGCCTGCTCCTCATCACCGGCCTTCTCGGCGGCTTCACCACCTTCTCGGCCTTCTCGCTGGAAGTCGGCACACTGTTCCTGCGCTCGCCCGCGCTCGCCGCCACCTATCTCGGCCTTTCCCTCGCCGGGGGCCTCGGTGCCTTCGCGCTGGCATTCGCCCTGGGCCGTGCCATCATGCACTGAAGATTTCTTCGGTTTTTTTTCCGGCCCGCTGTCACACCCGCCCGCGCCGCCTCGTCTTACCGGCATCAAACACCGTGTGAGAGAACACCGATGACCCCGAGACTGGACTACGCCAAGGCCGCCCCGGACCTCTACAAGGCGATGTACGCGCTGGAGCGCGCCGTCACCTCCGCCGGCCTGGAACACAGCCTCATCGAGCTGGTGAAGATGCGGGCCTCCCAGATCAATGGCTGCGCCTTCTGCCTGGACATGCACTCCAAGGACGCCCGCAAGGCCGGCGAGACCGAGGCGCGCCTCTACCTGCTCAACGCCTGGCACGAGGCCCCGCACTACACGGACCGTGAGCGCGCCGCCCTGGCCTGGACGGAGGCCCTGACCCTCGTCTCCACCACCCACGCGCCGGACGCCGTCTATGACGGCCTCTCCCCCCACTTCACGGATGCGGAGAAGGTGCAGCTCACCATGCTGATCAACACCATCAACGCCTGGAACCGCCTCGCCATCGGCTTCCGCGCCGTTCCCCCGCTGCCGAAGGCCTGACCCCATGCAAGGCGAGACCATCAACCCCGATCTGGAAAGCTTCACCGCCGTCCGCACGGAGCTGATCGGCCTCGCCTACCGCATGACCGGCTCGCTCGCCCAGGCGGAGGACATCGCGCAGGACGCCTTCCTCCGCTGGCGCACCGCGCCGCGGGAGCAAATCGAAACCCCCCGCTCTTACCTGCTGAAAACCGCAGCCCGCCTCAGCCTGGATTACCTGAAATCCGCCCGCGTGCGGCGGGAGGCCTATGTCGGCCCCTGGCTGCCCGAGCCCTTGGTGGAAGACGAAGAAGCCCCGCAACAGGCTGCCTATCGCCGCGCACAGGATGTCTCCGTGGCCATGCTGCTCACCCTGCAACGGCTCACGCCCGCGGAACGCGCCGTCTTCATCCTGCACGACCTGTTCGACACGCCCTTCCCCGAGATCGCCGCCCTCCTCCACCGCACGGAAGCCTCCTGCCGCAAGCTCGCCAGCCGCGCCCGCGCCCACCTGGAAGAGGAGACACCCCGCCACGAGGTGGATGACGCGGAAGCCACCCGCATCGCCACCGCCTTCCATGCCGCCAGCGCGGCGGGGGACCTCGCCGCCCTGCAAAACCTGCTGGCGGCCGACGCCATCATCCACACCGATGGCGGCGGCATCCGCCCGGCCGCCCTCAACCTTATCGAGGGGCTGGAAAAGGCGCTGCGCTTCTTCTCCGGCATCGCCCGCAAGCGCCCGCGCCCGCCGGAGCTGCTGCATGCCGGCCGCATCAACGGCCTGCCCGGCTTCGTTACTCTCGAATACGATGGCCTGCCCCAGACCACGACGCTGGAAGTCCAGGGCGGCCTCGTCACCGCCGTCTACATCGTGCGTAACCCGGAGAAGCTCGGCACGGTGCGTCGCCGCTTCGGCGGGCTGCCTGCCTGAGGGCCAGGAGCAGCCCGCCGTCCTCTCACTCCGCCTTGATATTGCGCCGCTGGATCAGCGAGCCCCAGCGCTTCCCCTCTTCCGCCAGATAAGGCGGAAAGGCCTCCGAACTACCACCAATCACGTCGATGGAGGCTGCATCCAGCTTGGCCTTCACCTCCGGATTGTTCAGCGCCTCCCGTGCCGCCGCCGCCAGCCGCTGAATGATCGGCTGCGGCGTCCCCGCCGGCGCGAAGAAGCCGAAATCATTCGTCGCGTGATATCCGGCGAGCCCACTCTCCGCGAGCGTCGGCACATTGGGCGCCTTGGGGTCGCGCTGCTTCCCCGTCACCGCCAGCGCCCGCAACTCGCCCGACTGAAGATACGGAAGGGCCGTCACCGTATCCACGAAGCCCATCGTCGTCTCCTTCGCCAGCAGCGCCTGCAAGGCCGGCCCGCCCCCGCGATAAGAGACATGCAGCATCTCGATCCCCGCCATGTCGAGCATCAACTCCGGCGCCAGCTGCCCCACCGTGCCCGAACCCGGCGAAGCATAGGAGAGCTTCCCCGGCTGCGCCTTCGCCGCCGCCACGAGATCGGCAAAGGTATTCATCCCGCTCGACGGATGCACGCAGACGAACATCGCATTGCTCGCCAGCAGGCTGATCGGCGCGAAGGCGCGGTCATTGTCGTAAGGCAGCGGGCTGAACAGGAACGGCGCCACCGCGAAGGTGCCCGTCGGCGCCACATCCAGCGTGTATCCATCCGGCCGCGCGCGGGCCAGCGCCCCATGTCCCACCGTGCCGCTGCCGCCCGCGCGGTTCTCCACCACGAAGCTGCCACTCAGCGACGTCGAAAGATACTGCGCCAGCAGCCGCGCCACGAAATCCGTCGAGCCACCCGGCGCGAACGGCACGATCACCGTCACCGCGCGGGTCGGGTAAGCCGCCTCCTGCGCCATCGCCGGCATCGCTCCTGCGAGGCCCAGCGCCGCCGCCCCTCCGAGCAAGCCTCTCCTGCCCAGGGCCACCGCCCTGCCTTCCTGATCTGTCATGGACGTTTTCCTTATTGATTCATTCATGGCCACGCGGATCACCCACCGCGCGAAACATCAGCCCAACATGTCCCGCACGGCGCGGATGGCCGTCGCATATCCCCGCGCCCCCAGCCCCGCGATCACCGCCGTGGCGGCCGTCGAAACCAAAGAGCGGTGATAGATCGCCTCACGCCGATGGATGTTGGTGATGTGCAGCTCGATCAGCGGCCCCGGAAACATCTTCAGCGCATCCAGTACCGGCACCGAGGTAAAGGTCAGCCCCGCCGGGTTGATGACGATCCCCGCCGCCGGCGCATCGATCGCCTCATGGATCCACTCCACGAGCTGCCCTTCGTAATTCGTCTGCCGGAACACGATTTCCTCCGGCCCCGCCGCCTCCCGGCACATCGCCTCCACCTCTGCCAGGGTGGTGTGGCCATAGATCTCCGGCTCCCGCTTCCCCAGCCGGTTGAGATTGGGGCCGTTGAGCACATGGATCACGCCACTCATCCCAGCCGCCCCCATCCATGCGGGCCACAGCCCGCCCAGCGATAACGCACCTCGCAACCTCCCCTGCAACGCCAGCCCTTCGGCCTGCACCGCAGCCTGCCGTCATTCGTCGTGCGTTTCAACATGTGAATCGCGAATCATATGATGATTCTCGTTTCATCACCCTAAACCTCCGATCCCCTTGTATGCCGCCCCAGATGGTGCATCCTTCTCCTCACACCATCGGAGGAACGGGCCGTGGACGGGAGTTCGGTCGGCGAAACGGCCTATCGCCGCATCAGGACGGACATCATCTTCGGGCGCCTCGCCCCCGGGCAGCGCCTGGCGCTCGACTGGATGCGGGAGACCTACGGCACCAGCATCAGCACATTGCGGGAGCTGCTCAGCCGCCTGTCATCGGAGGAACTGGTCCGCGCCGAAGGCCTGAAAGGCTTTGAGGTCGCCCCCGTCTCCGCCGCCGAACTGCGCGAGGTCGCCGCGCTCCGCCTCCTCCTGGAGAACCACGCGCTGGAGCAATCCTTCGCCGCCGGCGGGCTGGATTGGGAAGGCACGGTGGTCGCCGCGCATCACAAGCTCTCCGCCGTGGAGCAAACCCTCCTCGCCGGCAGCAACGCCGAAGCCGAACAGTGGAAGCGCTACGACTGGGAATTCCATCACGCGCTGGTCTCGGCCTGCGGCTCCAGGGCCCTGCTGCAAACCCACGCCGCCATCTACGACCGCTATCTCCGCTACCAGATGGTGGCCGTCGTCTTCCGCGGCGCCGTGGCCGCCGATGAACACCGCAAGCTGCTGGAAGCCGCCCTGGCCCGCGACGTCACCGCCGCCCGCGCCGTCCTGAAGCAGCATGTCGAAGGCTGTGTGGATCAGGTTCTGGAAAGCGGCGCGCTCGAAAACTTCCGCGCCCGCACACCGGATTCACCGGCAACCAGCCGGGCACCCAAAGCCCGCCCGCCCAAAAACCAGCGCGCAGGCTCGCGGCAAAAAACCCACGAGCCCGCCTGAAAAAGCCAGGGCCAGAAAAAGCCAGGGCCAGAGACCTTCCGGCCCTGGCCCTCATCAACTCAAGCCGCCAGCAGCTCGTCCGCCGGCCCGAAGAACTCGTAGCGGATGCGCGCCGCCGGCACGCCCAGCGCCACCAGCCCTTCCGCGAACACCCGCAGGAACTCGCGCGGCCCGCAGAGGTAATACTCCGCCTCACCCACCGGCGTGTTGTCGCGCAGCCACTCCACGCCAATCCGGCCTTCCACGTCGTAATCCACCCCCTGCCGATCCCCGGCACGCGGGCATTCATAGAAGGTGGTAACGCTTACCCGCCCGGCCGAAGCTGCCGCCAACGCCCGCGCCTCGGCCCCCAGCGCATGGGTCTCGCCGGATTGCGTGCCATGGATGAACTGCACCGGCGCGCTGCCCGGCATCCCCGCCACGGCGTGCAGCATGCTCAGCATCGGCGTCTGGCCCACGCCACCGCTCAGCAGCACCACCGGCCGCTCCGGCTGCCCCGGCAGGAAGAACTCGCCCGCCGGCGCGGCCACCTTCAGCACCGCCCCCGGCTGCACCACGTCATGCAGCCAGTTGGAAGCAACACCATGCGGCTCCCGTTTCACACTGATGCGGTACCGCGCCGTGCCGGGCGCGGAGGAGATGCTGTAATTCCGCTTCACCGGTGCCCGGCCCGGAATCTCCAGCCAGAAGGTCAGGTACTGCCCCGGCCGATGCGCCAGCACCTTCTTCCCATCCACCGGCTCCAGCACGAAGGAGGTGATGATCCCGCTCTCCACGATCTTCTCGCGAAGGACGAAGTCGCGCCAACCCGTCCAGCCGCCCTCGGCCGCCGCATTGGCCTCGTAGATCTCCTTCTCCCGCCCGATCAACAGATCGGCCAGGAACCAGTAGGCCTCACCCCAGGCGGCCAAAATCTGGGGCGTCGCCGCCTCCCCCAGCACGTCCTGAATGGCACCCAGCAGCGCCTCGGCCACGAACGGGTAATGCTCGGCCAGGATATTCAGCCCGACATGCTTCTGCGCGATGCGCTCCACCGCACCGGCCAGCACGCCGAGATTGTCGATGTTCCGAGCATAGGCCAGCACCGCACCCGCCAACGCCTTGGGCTGGGAGCCCGTCTCGCCATGGTGCGACTGGTTGAACAGGTCGCGGATCGCCTCGTTCTGGAACATGCGCTCATACATCCGGCGCGTGATCGCCAGGCCGTGCGCCTCAAGGGCGGGAACGGTGGCCTTCACCAGGGCGATGGTCTGGTCGCTGAGCGGGCGGGGCATGGTTGCCTCTTTAAAGGTGTATCGTACATGCACCTTATGCGCCCCTGGTTCAAAGGTGTAAAGATGCTACATCTTCACCATGCGCCTCACCCTCTACACGGACTACGCCCTGCGGACTTTGATCTATCTCGGTCTCCGGCAGGACCGCCGCGTCTCCATCCGTGAGGTCGCGGAAGCCCACCGCATCTCGGAAAACCACCTCATCAAGGTGGTGCACCAACTCGGCCGTGGCGGCTTCGTGGAGACCACGCGCGGCAAGGGCGGCGGCCTTCGCCTGGCCCGCCCCCCGGAACAGATCTGCATCGGTGAGGTCGTGCGCTTCACGGAAGAGGACATGGCCCTCGTGGCCTGCTTCCAGCCGGCGGCCGAGGCAGGCGTCTGCGCGCTCATCAATGTGTGCCGGCTGCAATCCCTGCTTGGCGAGGCGCTCTCCGCCTTCCTCGCCGTGCTGGATGGCCGCACCCTGGCGGACCTGATCGCCCGCCCCCACGGCCTCGCCATGGCGGGCCGCCTGGGCGTCGCCCCACCTGGGCCTGCCTCAGCAGCCTTGCCCCCGGCGCCTGAGGGCCAGGGGCAGCCGAACCTTTAGCGATACGCCTCCGCATAAGCCTCGGTCAGCGCCTCATCCAGCGCCCGCCCCTCCTGATAGGCGCGCAGATCGGCGCTCCGCTCCACCCCCGGCATCAACCGCGGGCACGGCTCCGGCGCCCCGATCGTCATCCGCACCGGCAAGCGCTCGGCATAGATCGGCAGCGCATAGTCCTCATCGTCATCCGCCACGCCCTTGGCACGAATCTTCGCGGACGCCCGCTCAATCTCCATCGTCACCACGGCCGTCGCCTTGATCTCCTGCGGTGAACTCGCCCGCAGCCCCGCCGTCCGGTTGGGGAAGAAGCGGTCCACCATCATCACCAGCGCCCGCTCCTTCTCTTCCTGGTCCTCCACCAGCCGCGCCTGGCCGAAGGCCATCACGGAGCGATAATCCGCCGAGTGATTGAAGCCACACCGCGCCAGCACCAGGCTGTCCAGATGCGTCACCGTCAGGCAGGCCGGCTGCCCGTCGGAGAGGTTCCGCAGCATCCGGCTGGCGCTGCTGCCATGCCAGTACAGCCGCGTGCCCTCCCGCCAGAACAGCGTCGGCGTGCAATAGGGCTGCCCGTCGATCACGTAGGACACATGGCACAGCGCGGCGGCATCCAGCAGGGCGTGCACCGTCTCATGGTCATAGGCGCCACGGTCATGGCGCCGCTTCACGCGGTTCACGGCATCGACGGGATAGGCAGGGGTATCGCTGGCGGACATGCACCGAATTCCAATCAAAAGAGAGGATCAAGCAGGAGGACCTGCGCGCCCTCCCTGTTGACGCCCCCACCATGCGCCGGCGAAATTGGTTGCCGCGAGGTCCAATCCCCACCCCGAAATGCCAACCACTTCAAAAACCCTGGGCGCCCCCGCCGCCGCACTCGACATCCCGCTGGACATCGCCCTGGCGCCGGAAGCTGGCGACAGCCAGCCCAGCCGCGTCCACGCCGCCCTGCGCGCCGCCATTCTCGGCGGCCGCCTTCCGGCCGGGCTGCGCCTGCCGTCCAGCCGTGCCCTCGCCACTCAGCTCGGCGTCCGCCGCAATGCCGTCGTCACCGCCTATGAGCACCTGTTGAGCGATGGCCTCGCCGAAGCCCGCACCGGCTCCGGCACCTTCGTCGCCGCCGAGCTTCCACGCGGCCCGGCCCTTCCTGCCCCCGCTCCCACCCTGCCGCCGCCCACCGGCAGCAAGCCCTTCGCCCTCGGCCGCACCCATGCGGATGCGCTGCTGCTCCGCCAGTTCAGCCGCCTGCTCCGCCACCATCTCACGGAGCCAGACCCCGCCCATTTCGGCTATGGCGACCCACGCGGCAGCGAGGCCCTGCGCGCCGCCATCGCCCGCCACCTGGCCGCCACGCGCGGCATCGTTTGCGACCCCGGCTGCATCATCGTCACCAGCGGCATGCAACAGGCGCTCCGCCTCTGCACGGAGGTGCTGTTGCAACCGGGGGACCAGGCCTGGATGGAAGATCCCGGCTACCCCGCCGCGCGCCGCATCCTGCAATCGCGCGGCACCACCCTCATCCCCGTCCCGGTCGATGCCGCCGGGCTGGACGCCGCCGCCGGCCGCGCCCTCGCCCCCGCCGCGCGGCTCGCTTACGTCACGCCCTCCCACCAGTTCCCCACCGGCGTCACCATGAGCATGGCCCGCCGCATCGCCCTGCTGGACTGGGCGCATGAAGCCGGCGCCTGGGTGGTGGAGGATGACTACGACAGTGAATTCCGCTTCGCCGGCCCGCCTCTCACCGCCCTCGCCGGCATCGACGGCCCCGGGCTCGATGGGCAGGGCCGCGTCATCTACATCGGCACCTTTTCCAAAACCCTCTTCCCCGGCCTGCGCATCGGCTACGTCGTCCTTCCCCCCGCGCTGGTTACGCCTTTCGCCGCCGCCCGCGCGGTCATGGACCGCTTCCCGCCCAGCCTGCTGGAAGGCGCGCTCGCGGAGCTGATGACCTCCGGCGCCTTCGCCGCCCATCTCCGCCGCATGCGCAGCCGCTACCGCACGGCGCGAGACCTGGTGGCGGAAGCTGTCACCCGCGCCGCCAAAGGCTGCCTCACCGTCACGGTGCCAGACCAGGGCCTCCACCTCGTCGCCACCCTGCCCGCGGACCTCCCGCCCACCGCCGCCAGCGACATCCGCGCGGCAGCCGGCACCGAAGGCTGGCTCCTCTCCGAAACCCGCCTCATCCCCGGTGGCGCGGATGGCTTCGTCCTCGGCTATTCGGGCCACAGCCCCGCCGCGCTGAAGCAGGCCGCTGCCCGCCTGGGCGCCGCTGCCGAGGCCTATTGCCGCCGCCACGCCGCAGCCCTCGTAAAGTGAATATATTCCTTTACTTTTTACCCTGCCCCAGCTTAATCTGAGCGCCATCACTAGCCACATCTGCGTCCGCCGCGCTCACCAGCCGCCCCGGCCACAGCAGCAGCACGCCATCATGAACTTGCACGCGGAAATGCGTAGGATTTCCCAAATCCTGCACTACGCGCTTCGGCAGGGTCAGCTGGTTTTTGCTGGTCAGTTTCGCCATCCGCCGCATGCGCTGCTTTCCTCCCGTGGTAAGGAAGTAAGATAATAAGGAAAATATTCCTTTCCGTCAAGCGATTTTGCCTCGACGCCACGCCTCGCTGCCGCTAATCCGCGCGCATGACCATCCAGCACCGCACTGTTCACGCGGCGGACGCCGATTCCCGGCTGGACCGCTGGTTCCGCCGCTACTTCCCCCAGCTGACCCAGGGCGCATTGCAGAAGCTGCTGCGCACGGGCCAGATCCGCGTGGACGGCAAGCGTGTGGAAGCCAATACCCGCCTCGCGCGCGGCCAGGAAATCCGCATCCCACCCATCCCCGAAGGCCCCGCCCCTGATACCGGCCCGAAGGTGCGGGAGGTCTCGCCCGAGGACGCCAAGGCGCTGGAGCGGATGATCCTGTTCCAGGACGAGTCCATCATCGCCCTGAACAAGCCGCATGGCCTGCCCGTGCAGGGCGGCCCGAACATCAAGAAGCACCTGGACGGCATGCTGGACGCCCTGCGCTTCGGCCATGAGGAGCGCCCCCGCCTCGTCCACCGGCTGGACCGGGACACATCAGGCGTCATCCTCCTGGCGCGGGACCAGCGCGCGGCCTCCTTCCTCGCCAAGGCCTTCCGCTCGCGCGACGCGAAGAAGACCTACTGGGCCATCGTCGTCGGCCAGCCGCAATACGAGGCCGGGCGCATCGACATGCCGCTGGCCAAGCAGGGCGGCGGCCCGCAGGGCGAACGCGTCGTTCCGGCCGAAGGTAAGGAAGGCGCCTTCGCCGTCACGGAATACACCACCAGGGACGTCGCCCGCCGCCACGCCACCTGGCTGGAGTTGCACCCCCTCACCGGCCGTACCCACCAGCTTCGCGTCCACTGCGCCAGCGCGCTGGAAACGCCGATCCTGGGTGATGGCAAATACGGCGGACAGGCCGCGCATCTGGAAGGCATGTCCCACAGCCTGCACCTGCACGCCCGCCACCTGCACATCCCCCACCCGGATGGCGGCACGCTGGATGTCACCGCCCCCCTGCCGCCCCATATGCTCGAAAGCTTCGCGACACTGGGCTTCGAAAAGCCCCGCAACGCAGCCCCGAAACGCAAGGCCTGACCGCACATGGCCACGCCCCCGTCCAGCCGCCGGCCGGCGGCACCGCCATCCCGCCGCCGGCGCGGCCGCCGCGCGCTCATCGCCCTGGCCGTCATCATCGCCATCCCGGCGGCTGGCTATGGCACGATGCGCTACCTGCTGCGGGACGAGATCCTCCGTCCCCGGCTCATCGCGGCGGTGGAGCAATCCACCGGCCGCACCCTCACCCTCTCCGGCCCCATCGGCCTGAAGCTCTCCCTGGTACCGACGGTGACGCTGGATGGCGTCACCCTCTCCAACCCGCCCGGCACCAGCCGCCCGCAGATGCTCACCGCCCGCCGGGTGGAAGCCAAGCTGGCCCTCATCCCCCTGCTTTCCCGCCACGTGGCCTTCGAGCGCGTCACGCTGATCGAGCCCGACCTGCTGCTGGAGATGGATGCCGAGGGCCGCGGCAACTGGCGCTTCGCCCCGCCGCAGGCGTCTTCCGCACCGCCCCCGGCCACCCCCGCCGAACCCGCCGCCTCCTCCCCGCTCGCCCTCTCCATCGCCGCCATCGGCATCGAGGGCGGCCGCGTCGGCTGGCGAGACCCGGCAACCGGTAAGGTGGAGACGCTGGAGATCCGCGAACTCGCCCTCACCGCGCCGGAACCTTCAGCGCCCATCGATTTCGAGGGTCAGTTCACCCTGCGCGGCGTCGCGCTGGCCGCGCGCGGTCAGGCCGGCCCTCTGCCCCGCCTGCTGGGCACCCAGACCGAGCCCGCCGAGTGGCCCCTGCGCCTCAGCCTCGCCGCCCCCGGCATCCAGGCCGTGCTGGACGGCGCCATCGCGCAGCCCGAGGCCGCCGCCGGCTGGCGCATCGCCCTGAACGCCACCGCCGACCGGACAGACCGCCTCACGCCTTTCCTGCCCCCGGGCACGACAATCCCGCCGCTCACCGGCCTCGACCTCACCGCCCGCCTGGCCGATGCCGGCCCCGGCGTTCTGCCGCAGCTGCACGACCTGCGCCTGCACACCGCCGGGGGCGATCTCGCCACCCTCTGGCCCGGCCTCCGCCTGGGCGCGGCCACCCTTACCGTCGCCGGTCCGGGCCAGCCGGTCAGCGCCAACGCGGCCATCTCTCTCAACGGCGAGAACTGGCAGGCCGAAGCCACCCTCCCTCCCGCGCCGACGCTGCTCTCCGCCGAGCCCTGGCCTGTCACCGCCGCCCTGCGCGGCGAGGGCACCTCGGCGCAGATACAGGGCACCCTCTCGGGCCCGAACCACACCAGCCTCACCGGCAACCTGGCCCTGCAATCGGCGGACACCACGCCGCTGGCGCGCTCCCTCGCGCTGGCCCTGCCGGGTCTGCACGATGCGCGGCTCCAGACAGCCCTTGCCGCTGAGCCCGGCCGTATCTCCGCCAGCCAGCTTCAGTTGCAGGCCCGCGGCCTGTCGGTGGAAGGCGAGACCAGCGTCGTCCTCGCGCCACGCCTTGCCATCACCACGAGGCTCAATGCCCCGCGCGTCGATGTGGACGAGCTGACGGCCGCAGCCGCCGCCACAGCCGCACCGCCGCAAGCTCCGGCGACACCCGGCACCCCGGCTGTCCCAGCCGTACCGCAGCCCCCGCCCGCCGAAACCGCCGCGGCCCCACGCCTCATCCCAGCCCTGCCCCTGCCGGTGGATCCGCTGAAGGCCCTGGACGCCGACATCCGTCTCACCGTCGGTGAATGGATCGCGGATGAAATCACCTATCGCGACCAGCGCATCACCCTGCTGCTGGCCGGTGGCAAGCTGGCGATGGACCCGGTCTCCCTCGGCATCCCGGGTGGGCGCCTGGCGCTGACCCTGCGCACCGACGCCACCGCCACCCCGCCCCAATTCGGCCTGACCGCACGGCATGAAGGCAGCGGGCTGGATCTGCGCCCGCTGCTGCAAGCTTATGGACAGCCGGCGCAAAGCAGCGGCCGGGTCGAGATCGACGCCAACGTCAATGGTCATGGCACGGACCTTCGCGCTGTCGCCGATTCGCTGAATGGCTACGCCGCCCTCGCCATGGCCAATGGCCAGATCAGCAACGCGCTGTTCGACCGCTTCCTGGGCGATCTGCGCCGTGTCCTGCTTCCCGCCCTGCCAGCCGATGGCAGCACGGCACTGCGTTGTCTGGCCGTTCGCCTCGCCTTCCGCGATGGCGTTGGCCGGCCGGAAGCCATGCTCCTGGACACCAACCTCGCCAGCGTCGCCGGTAGCGGCGAGATTGATCTGGGTGAGGAGCGGCTAAATTTGCGCCTGTTGCCCGTCTTGCGCATCAGCGGCACCGGCATCAGCGCACCTGCGCGCGTCACCGGCAGCTTCGCGAAGCCCGGCATCCGGCTGGATCAGGCGGGCACCGCCCAGGCCGCCGCTGGAATCCTGGGCGAGTTGGCTGCGCGGCAGAGGGAGTCCACCGTCTCCGCCCTCGGGCAACTGGCGCAGGAGCTGGCTGGCCGCCCGGCCGGCAGCATGCCGGATTGCGCCCAGCAACTCACCGTTGCGCGTGGGGGCCGGAGCGGCCCCATGCCGGCGGCCGAGGCCCGCCAGCAACAGCAGGAACAACGGCGGGTGAACCCAGCGGACATCCTGCGCGGCCTGCTGGGCCGCTGAACCAAGCGTCACCGCCATAAAAAAAGGGGCCCTCCAGGGCCCCTTTTCTCGTCCACGCTTGTGCTGGCCTTACTCAGCCGCAGCGTCTTCCGCCTCGGCATCCGGGCTGGTCAGCATGCCTTCCGTCACCAGGCCCGCATCGGCGCGGATGCGGTTCTCGATGCTTTCCGCCATCGCCGGGTTGTCCCGCAGGAACTGCTTGGCGTTCTCGCGGCCCTGGCCGATGCGCTGGTTGTCGCAGCTGAACCAGGCGCCGGACTTCTCGACCACGCTGGCCTTCACGCCCAGATCGATCAGCTCGCCGACCTTGGAGACACCCTCGCCATACATGATGTCGAACTCGACCTGCCGGAACGGCGGGGCCATCTTGTTCTTCACCACCTTCACGCGCGTCTGGTTGCCGACGACGTTGTCGCGGTCCTTGATCTGACCGATGCGGCGAATTTCCAGGCGCACGGACGCATAGAACTTCAGCGCGTTGCCGCCCGTCGTGGTCTCCGGGTTGCCGAACATCACGCCGATCTTCAGGCGGATCTGGTTCAGGAAGATCAGCAGGCAGTTGGAGCGGGAGACGGTGCCCGTCAGCTTGCGCAGCGCCTGGGACATCAGGCGGGCGTGCAGGCCGACATGGCTGTCGCCCATCTCGCCTTCCAGCTCGGCGCGCGGCACCAGGGCGGCGACGGAGTCGACGACCAGCACGTCCACGGCGCCGGAGCGCACCAGCGTGTCGCAGATCTCCAGCGCCTGCTCACCAGCATCCGGCTGGGAGATGAGGAGGTTGTCCACATCCACGCCCAGCTTGCGGGCATAGCCGGGGTCGAGCGCGTGCTCGGCATCGATGAAGGCGCAGGTGCCGCCACGCTTCTGCGCCTCGGCGATGGCGTGCAGGGCGAGCGTCGTCTTACCGGAAGATTCCGGGCCGTAGATCTCGATAATGCGGCCCTTCGGCAGACCGCCAATGCCCAGCGCCAGGTCGAGCCCGAGCGAGCCGGTGGGAATGACTTCCACCTCATCCGACTGCTGCTTGGCGCCCATCCGCATGATGGAGCCCTTGCCGAAAGCCCGTTCGATCTGGCTGAGCGCGGCGTCCAGCGCCTTGTTCTTATCCATGGTGAGGACCCCTTCTGGCATCCCAGGTCTTAAATGGTGGTGCTTGGTATGGGCCGGACTGCCCCGCAGGAACAAGGGTCCGGGCAAATTTCACGATTCCGCGATCGATGATGCCCCGGATCGCGCAGGATACCAATCCGGCGGGCTTGCTCATCTTTCGTTCGCTATATGTTCACATAGAAGCATTTCCGCAAGCGCTTTCCCATCACGACCGCTGGAATTGTTCATTTATCGCCGAGACCAATTCCACCGGCTTATAAGGCTTTGGCAAATAACGGATATTTTCGGTTCCAAGCTCTGCCTCGACGGCCGCGCTGGCATAGCCGCTCACTAATAGAACGGGCAGCCCCGGCAGGCGTTGACGCAGAGTCTTCGCAAGAGCCACGCCGTCCATGCCGGGCATTGCCACGTCCGAGACCAGCATGGCGGGCAGCAGCCCCTCCTCCACCATTTCAAGAGCCGATTCGGCATCCTCCGCCACGGTGACGGCGTGGCCGGCACGAGAGATGGCCCGCTCGGCCAAGCGGCGAAGAGGAGCCTCGTCCTCCACCAGCAGAACGGTGCCGGTGGCGCCGGGAGCAGTTGTCTGGGGCGGCGCGAGCTGGAGAATTTCAGCGGGCGCCTCCGCCTCCTCCACCCGCGGGAGGAGGATACGGAAGCAGGAGCCCTGCCCGGGTGTGCTTTCCACCACCATGTAGCCGCCGGACTGACGCACAATGCCATGCACAGTCGCCAGCCCGAGGCCGGTGCCCCCCTGCGCGACGCGCGTGCTGAAGAAGGGCTGGAAGATTCGCGGCAAGAGCTCGGGAGAGATGCCGGCGCCGGTATCGGCGACCTCCAGTACCGTCCAGCGGCCAGCGGGCACGGTATCCGGCACGCCGGGCATGGCGGAGAGCAAGACCTGCCGCCCCGTGCCCAGGCGCAGCCTTCCGCCCTGGGGCATGGCCTGGCGGGCGTTCATCGCGAGGTTCATCACCACCCGGTCCAGCTGCGATGGGTCGATTCGGACCAGGCGGCCGGGTTCGTCCAGCGTCAGTTCCAGGGTGACGCCCTCTCGCAGCACCGTGCGGTCCAACAGGCGGGCGATGCCTTCCACGGCCTCGTTCAGCCCGACGAGCTGCGGCGCCAGGACCTGCCGGCGGGCATAGGCCAGGAGTTGCCGGACGAGCTGTGCGCCGCGCTCGGCCGCCCGCTTTATCTGGGAGAGTTCGGCGGCCAGGGCGGGGTCAGGGCACGGGCCGGCGAGGCTCAGCGCGTCCTCGCTGGCGCCCAGCACCACCGTCAGCAGGTTGTTGAAATCATGCGCGATGCCGCCGGCCAGGGTGCCGAGGGTCTGCAAGCGGTCTGCTTCGGCTCCGCCCTCAGGAGTGGAGAGAGGACGGAGAAGGATGAGCGACTCGCTGCGGGGCAGGAGAATACGGTGCGGCTGGACCGGCTGCTCTGCCATGCCTTCTGGGGCCGCCAGCCGTACCTGCTGAGGCAAGGGGCCACCGCGCAGCCAGGCAGCGACCGCCTCCCGGCATGCCGGGGCGAAAAGGCGCTCGGCAGGCATTCCGGGGTGGACGGGCTGGGCCGGGCCGAGCGTGAGGCGCAGCTGCGCGTTGGCAGCGCGGACACCACGCGGGTCGAGCAGCATGGCAGCATCCGGCAGGCCGTTGAGTACGGCCTGAGACACTTCACTCTCGTTCTGCTTCCACCGACGGAACCACTTCATGGGTGTGCAGCATAGCCTCACGAAACCGTGAGGCCGAGAGGGCAAGTCTCAACGGAGCAGGGAAATCGTACGCCGCAGCAATGCCGTGCAGGCCCGCACGGTGGCGCCGTTGTCCGGCGGCTGGCCGGTGGGCGCGAGAGGGGACGTCGCGGCGGGGAGGTCCGGCCGCGCGAGGCGCTCTGCGGCGGAGAGGATATCCTCCACACGCGCGGGAGCAGATGCCATCCGCAGGGCATGATCCATCCGCATGGTACGATTCGCCTTCCACCACTGCTGTGAGACAGGCGCAGTCTGCGCCGGGCAGCGTGAAGGAATCGTCAAAAGGCGTGACGGTGGCAGGAGTTTGTTAGGGTGGCCGCGCTAGGCTGGCCCTATGACGACCCTGCCGCAACCGGCCATTCTGGCGCGTATCGAAGAAATGGATACCACACTCGCCGTCGCTACTGCGCTGGCAGCCGCGGGGCGCTGGCTGGATCTGGAGGGGTTGGAAGAAGAAATGACGCGGCTTTGCGGCGCGGTGCTGATGTTGCCCCAGGCCGATGGGAGGGCATTGCGCCCCGCTATGGCCGGCTTGCTGGCGAGGCTGGAAGGGCTGGCAGCCGCCCTGCCCCGGTAAGGATGCGCATCCCGCCATCCGGCGCGGGCCGGAGGGCGGGATGCGGAACGCCTTACGCCTTCGGCAGATGCTTGGCGATGTAGGGCGGCAGGTTGAAGGCGCCGGTGTGGATCTCCGGCGTCCAGTACTGCGTCTGGCCCAGGATGCCGGCGGCTTCCGCGCGGGCACGGATGGTGGCGGTGTCCACCTGACGCAGGGAGGCATCCTTGGCCGACCAGCCGAGCGTCATGAAGCCGCCCACATAGGTCGGCACGGCGGCGACATAAGCATAGATGTCGCTGAAGGACTTGGCACGGCGCAGCGAGGTGTCGTGCAGCTCGTCCGCCTGCATGGCGGGCACGCCGCACTGGTTGACGATCACGCCCTTCTCGGAGAGCAGGCGTGCCACATTGGCGTAGAACTCATCGGTGAAGAGCACCTCGCCCACGCCGATCGGGTCCGTGCTGTCCACGATGACGACGTCGAAGCTGCCATCAGCGGCCTTGCGGACATAGTCGATGCCGTCGGCCACCAGCACTTCGGCGCGCGGGTCGTTCCATGCGTCGCCGGCGATGCCAGGCATGAATTCCTTGGCGAGGCGGATCACTTCGCCGTCGATCTCGACCATCACGGCCTTCTCGACATTCCGGTGCTGCAGCACGCGGCGCAGGACGCCGCCGTCACCGGCGCCGATGATCAGGACGCGCTTGGCGTCGCCATGGGCCAGCAGGGGCACATGGGTCAGCATCTCCTGATAGACGAACTCGTCGCCTTCGGTGATCTGCACCACGCCATCCAGCATGAGCACGCGGCCGTGCGTGTAGCTCTCGAACACGGCGATATCCTGGAAGTCGCTCTGCACGCGGGCGAGCTCACGCTTCACCATGAAGCGCTGGCCCCATTCGGGGTAGAGGGTCTCGTTGATCCAGGAATCGGTCGGCATTGGGGGTTATCCTCTGGCGATGCACGAAAAGAGGGCGGGGTCATATGGACCCCGCCCTCCATCAAGTCACATGAAAGGCTGGTGTCAGCCGATCAGGCCGCGCTTGTGCTCAGCGAGCTGCACGCGCTCGGGCAGGAAGCCCTTCTTCAGGATCGGCACGGCCTTGTAGGGGTTGCAGATGCCGCAGACGAAGATGTCCAGCGCGGCATAGGCACGCTCCGGCCAGGTGTGGATCGAGACATGGCTCTCGGCCAGCACCAGCACACCCGACACACCCTCCGGGGAGAAGTGGTGGAAATGGCCATGCAGAATGGTCGCGCCGGTCTCAATGGCGGCCTCGCGCAGCACGGAATCAATGTGCGCGGGGTCGTTGAGGTTCGTGGCGCCCCACAGATCGATGATCAGATGCGTGCCAGCGAAGCGCACGCCATCGCGCTCGACGAAGTGATCCTTCGCCTCGGGCGTATCAAAAGTCTGGGCTTCGCTCGGGGTCTCCGAGACCATCCCCAGCGGAGAGACGAGAGAGTCCATGTTGCGGGCTCCTTTCCACCAGCAGATGACCAGGGTGATCGGACATCGATCGGGTCAACGGCGCCGCATATGGGGCAATCTTTCCCGCTTCTCAAGAAAAATCGGGACCTCGAGGCCGAAAGAATCGCGTGTCCCCCCCGCGTTGGACGCGCATCTCGCCGCGTGGAGGGTGGGGAGGGTCCGCAATGCCTCCAGCGAGGGCGGGCGGAGGCTGAAAAAAAACCGGCCCGGAATCGGCGGTGAGCCGAGCGAAAGCCGTGCAAAGAGGGCACGGGGCAAAAAAACGGAGGATGAGGAGAAAAAGCGCACGATTTCCGCCTCAGAGGCGCTTGCAGAGCCCGGGCCGCCTGACTATACCCCCGGTCCTGCGCTGGATGGGTGGCCGAGTGGTCGAAGGCGCACGCCTGGAAAGTGTGTATACCTCAAAAGGGTATCGTGGGTTCGAATCCCACCCCATCCGCCATCTGACGAGCATCGCCGGTTTCGCGGACGAGGCTCTCCGAAGTCCCCCTTAAGCTCCTTGTCCTGCCAGGTCCGAGCTCTCAAGCTCAAGCGCTGGCCTCCACGCTTCCGGCCAAGTTCAGGCTCGTATTCCTCTTTGCCTGGTTGCGCCGCGGTCAGGCTTGCCCGTGCTTCGTCAGTCGCACCCTTCCCGACGCCACAATCAACAGGTGGAGGACCTCGGGCCCGAGAGCCTTGGCCGCTGCCTGCCGGTACTCATCCTTGCTCACGGGCGCGGACCGGGCGCTGGGCAACCAGGGGACCGAGGGGTGGCAGGACGTAGAGAACAGCCGGGGCCGGCCTGGATCGTGCTCTGGTGGGTGGAGGAGCCCTCCTCGCTCGCGCCATAGCTGCTTGATGATAAGGCCCAGGCGCGCATGAGCACGCAGCCACCACCATGCAGTGTCTGGTCCACCAGGATTTCAGGCATATAAGCCAGACGCCCGTCGGGGGATTTGCTCGCGGCCGCAACGGCCAGGCACGTCGAACACGCAGAGCATCTCGCGACGCCGCGGCAACTCACCTTCGATATGCCAGTGCTGCGGCCGGAGGAGATGGTGACTGCCGGGAATGGTGGAGCGCAGTCACCGACAGCGAGCGGTGCTCCAAAAATCCCGAAGAAAGAAGCGCAAGGGAATACGACCAACAAGATCGGCACGATCTGTTCGATCAACGCCCTGCATGCCTCTTCCGCCGGAGGCGCCGGGAGCATGCTGCAGCGCCGAACAGATTTGTGGCGTGGCGAAGGGCGACGGCATCAGGCGAGTTCGGCTCATTCTCACGCTCCAATATGGATCTTTCGCAGGTCCGGCCTTCCAAAGCGATGATCAGAGCGCCGGATCAGTGTCGTTGACAACGATATCCCTTCAGTTAGCGTAGCCACCCGATCGTAGAAATTTGCCCCGCCGCAAGGACTTAGGTTGATGAAACGGGGCAGGTCGTGCCTTGGCTGTCTTCTGGAGGCATGCGATGGATCTCGATCCCGTCTTCCTGTCCCGCTTGCAGTTCGCCTGGGTCATCGCCTGGCATATCCTGCTTCCGGCATTCACGGTTGGCCTGGCTTCCTACATCGCCGTGCTTGAAGGGCTGAACCTGCTTACGGGACGCGAGATTTATCTTCGTATCTCGACATTCTGGATCAAGATATTTTCCATCTCGTTCGGGATGGGCGTGGTGTCTGGCGTTATCATGCCTTTTCAGTTTGGAACAAACTGGAGCAAATTTTCGGACGCGACCGCCAACGTACTCTCCCCCCTCTTCGCCTATGAGGGGCTGATGGCCTTCTTCCTTGAGGCTGCGTTCCTTGGCGTCCTGCTCTTCGGCCGTGAGCTTGTGCCGCGATGGGCGCATTTTGTAGCTGCCATCATGGTGGCGCTTGGCACCCTGCTTTCAACATTCTGGATTCTCTCCGCTAATAGCTGGATGCAGACCCCAGCGGGCTATGAGATCATCGACGGCCGCTTCTATCCGAAGGACTGGATCGAGGTCATCTTCAATCCCTCCTTCCCCTACCGGCTGGCACATGTCGTCGTGGGATTCTTCGTCACGACCGGTTTCGTCGTCCTTGGTGTGGGGGCCTATCTACTTCGCCGCAACCGCGCCGTGGAGGAAGGCCGGATCATGGTGTCGATGACACTGTGGCTTCTGACGGTACTGGTCCCTCTCCAGATTTACATCGGCGACCTGCATGGCTTGAATACGCGGGAGCATCAGCCGGCCAAGCTCGCAGCGATCGAAGCGCGCTGGGACACCGCACGATCCGTTCCGCTGACATTGTTTGCCTGGCCGGATGAGAATGCGGAGACCAACCGCTTCGCGGTTGATGTCCCACTCCTGGGCAGCTTGATCCTGACGCATGAGCTCGACGGTGAAGTGAGAGGGCTCAGGGATTTTCCGCCCGATCAACGACCTCCGGTCGCAATCCCCTTCTTCGCGTTCCGAATTATGGTGGGATGCGGGCTCGTGATGCTGGCGATTGTGCTCTGCGGGGGATGGTTACGATGGAAACGCCGGCTTCATCATAGCCGTGCATTCCTGGCGATCTGTCAGTACGTGATGCCCATCGGCTTCGTGGCCGTGGTGGCGGGCTGGATGGTCACCGAGATCGGACGCCAACCATGGACGGTGTATGGCCATCTTCGAACGGCGGATTCCGTCACACCCTCCCTGACGGGTGGCAATGTCGCCATCTCTCTGTTCGCCTATGTCACGGTCTATTTGTTGGTCTACCCGGTCGGCATTGTTCTGATGGCGCGGATCGCCAAGATGGGACCTGCCGCGGCGGACCATTCCGAACCGATCGAAGGCGGGCGTCCGGTGGCACCTGTCCTTGCGGGTGCCGTGAAGGGCGAGGAGGGCATGCCATGACGGAGGTTCTCGACTTCGTGCCGCTATGGACCTTGATCCTTGGCCTGGCGGTCTTCTTTTATGTGCTGCTCGATGGTTTCGACCTGGGCGTCGGCATGCTTTACGGTTTCGCGCCGGACGCCCCGACCCGCAATACCGTGATGAACTCCATCGCCCCCATCTGGGACGGCAATGAAACCTGGCTTGTCCTTGGTGGCATCGCGCTATTGGCGGCGTTCCCGCTTGCTTTCGCCGTGATTATCCCGGCCGTGTATTTTCCCATTCTGGTAATGCTGCTTGCCCTGGTGTTCAGAGGCGTCGCCTTCGAGTTCCGCTTCCGCGACGCGCAGCACAGGACCTTCTGGGACCATGCCTTCTGCTATGGCTCCGCGATTGCGACCTTCGCCCAGGGCATGGTTCTTGGTGCCTTTATCCAGGGCTTCGAGGTCTCCGGGCGTGAGTTCACGGGATCATCCTTCGATTTCATGACTCCGTTCTCGCTTCTCACCGGCGTTGCCCTCATTTTCGGCTATGGCCTTCTGGGCGCGGGTTGGCTGATTCTGAAAACGGAAGGGCGTTTGCAAGATTCCTCACGGAAGCAGGGGAAAATATGCTTCCTTGGAGTTCTTGTCGCGGTTGGAATCGTGAGTGTCTGGACCCCTCTTCAGCATGACGTGATTGCCTCGCGCTGGTTCGGCTGGCCCAACACTCTGCTCCTCGCGCCCGTCCCGCTCGCCACAGCGGCCGCCGCGCTGTTCACCTGGCGCTCTCTTGACGGGAAATCCGAGTTCGGCCCCTTCATCGGCGCCGTCATTCTGTTTGCGCTGTCTTATCTCGGCATCGCCATCAGCTTGTTTCCGATGATCGTCCCTTATCAGTTCACGCTGTGGGAGGCAGCCTCCTCGGAACGCACGCAGGCTTTTCTGCTGGTCGGGACGCTCTTCCTGCTCCCGGTGATCCTGATGTACACGGCCTGGTCCTATTGGGTCTTTCGTGGCAAGGTCAAAGCTGATCTCGGCTACCATTGACGTGAGCGACGCGGCGCGGCCACCGCGCTGTTTGCCAAGCTGGCCTTAGGCCGCCGACTGCTACAACCTCGGGTCCTGTCGGACGGGCTCTTACCGGCTACGCATGGGATTTCAGAAGTTGCAGCGCAGCTGCGCAGGCAGGAGTCTCGTTGAAGCTGACGTAGACTTTGCCGCTCGCCTGGAATGCAGGATTGTTCAGGGGCAGGGCTGCATTTGAGTGATGCCGGCACCGGTGACCGGGCCGGCATTACCGATTCCGTGGCCTCAGGCGGCGCCGAGGAACACCCAGCTATCGTGCGTTGCATCCGCTGTCAGAATGCGGGCCTCCAGGCTGTCGGAGAAGCCGACGAGAACGTCCGCCCGGCTGCCGCCGTTCTCCAGAACGCCTGTCCAATATTCCTGCCCGACCTGATCTCCTGGACGATCCAGCACGTTTTGATAAAGCTGAGACACGAAGGACGAGTTATCCAACGTGCCGTAGAGGCGGCCGAATTCTTGTGAATCGACGAAGCCCTGTGCAACGTTGGTGAGGGAATCCCCTCCCTCCAACCGCTCGTACCAGTATGCGAGGCCCACCGCTTCGGGTTCGCGGTTGAGGGCCGCCTCATAAAGGCGATATGCGGCACCGTATTCCCGGTCTCCGGTAAAGGATAGCGAGTTCTCGATATTCTCGATGCTGTCGGAGAAGCCCATTAGCACGTTGCCGCGGTCCCGCGCGCCGCTGTTCAGCTCGCTGGTCCAGTACTCTACGCCAGATGTCTCACCGGCACGACCGAGGACGTTCTGATAGAGTTGGTTGACGTAGCCGGCATTGTCCAGCGCACCATACCTAGTGGCAAATTCCGGCGTCGCGCTGAAGGACGAAGCGATCTGTGCCTCGGTGAGGTCGCTGGATTCCAGGCGGCCTGTCCAATATTCCAGGCCGACGGCGTCCGGTCGGCGGTCGAAGGCCGCCTGGTAGAGATGCGTCACATCCTGGGCGGCGCCGGAGGCATCGAAGCGGGCAACGCCATCCGCGAAGACGATGTACTTGGCGTCGGCAATCGTGGCGGAGCCGTCGCGCCCAGGCACCTTATCTTGCAGGTAGAGCTGCCCGAGTGGCGTCTGCGCGATGATGTATTCGCTGTGCAGGCCGTTGACAAAATTGTCGTTGGGATCGCCACCCCCATTGCCGAGGCCGACGCCGACATTGATGCCGCCCTGCCCGTCGGACTGGAAGCCCAGCGCATCGCCATCGAAATTACCGCTGACATCGGCCCGGGCGACGACTGTGTCGCCGTCATAGACGCGGATCTCGCCGTTCTCGTAGCGGACGTCAGTGGCGGAGGATACGTCGTTGAAGGAGAGGACGTCGTCGCTATCGAAGCCTGTGACGTTGCTCAGCAGGCTCACATTCAGGCCGGCGTCCAGCACCAGCCGGCCGCCGACACCGGTGAAGTTGATGGGCGAAAGCAGGTTGACGCCGATGGTCGAGGAAAGATCCAGCGTGCCGCTATTGCCGATGTTGTAGGTGGTCAATGCGTTGACGGTGGCCAGGCTGTCGATGGTGAGGCTGGCGTTCTGCACGGTGATGCTGGAAAGCGCGCCGATGGTGACGGTGTCAAAGACGACATTGACCGCGTCTCCCGCCGGGCTGCCCCCGTTGCGCTCGACGATGATGCGAGAGCTGAGGCCGAGGGTGATGTCATAGGCCCCCGAAGTGTTCAGCGTATATTCCCCGAGGATCGGGACGTTGATGGGCGTTCCCATTGGTCTTTCTCTCCGCTTTCTTCGCCGTTATCCATGCCTAAGTTCCAGCTTGGAGAAGCGAAATTCCATGCTGGCGGAGAAATGCTCGGGACAGTTTTATGACTGCGTAAAATGAAAAAAAATTGTCCTTAGCGTTCGCTGGACCGTTGTTACTTCTTTCGATTTGGCGCGTTCAGTGAAATCGCATCGTTGCAACCCGCCTCGAAGCGGCAGGTTAGATTACGGCCACAATCATGGAGAAAGCGGCCATGGAGAAGCCTGGCGAGACACCGGAGATCCAGAGCAGCCTGCAGGACGGCTTCAGCCGGCTGGACGAGACCGCCAAGCGCGTCGCCAAGGAAGCGAGCGATGCGACCCAGGCGGCCTCCAAGGAACCGGAGACCTATGTTCATAGGGGGCTGGCGACCTTGAGCAACACGGGCAGTGCCGTGGCGGCCGCCATCCGGAACCGGCCCTTTACGGCGCTTCTGATTGGAGGCCTTGCAGGTGCGTTGATGGGGTTGCCGCGCCGGCTGTCGTGACGCCAGAACAGCATGGCGCGGGAGCAGCTGGGCCATCTTCCATGTGCTGGCTTGGGCCGGACAATTTTTTCAGCCGGCGTTTGCCGGGCGTGAACTATTTGACGGCATAGTCTCCTCACCGACGGCAAGATGCCTCGGAAAAGGCGGCGACAAAAGTTGCCGTATGCCTTGCTTCCACCAGGTCGTCCGGGTGCTTCCGCCAAGCGGAGGCACCCGGACGTGCTTAACGAGGAGCCGTTCGCGTCTCGCCCGAGGATTCTCGCATTTCCAGATACCCCAGAACGGCATCCGCCAGCATGCGCTTATGCAGGCGCTTCGATTCTGGTGATGCGACGTCGCGCCGGAACAGGCGGCCGAAGGTGTGGCGGTTGGAGACGCGGTAGAAGGAAAACGAACTGATCAGCATATGGACGTCCACCGGGTCCGCGTCCTTGCGGAAGATGCCTTCCTGCTGGCCGCGACGGACGATATCGGCCAGGAGGTCGATGATGGTGACGTTGAGGTTCTGAATGGCTTCGGACTTCGCCACATAGCTGCCGTGGTGAATGTTCTCGATGCTCACGAGGCGGACGAAATCCGGGTGGGCATCGTGATAGTCCAGCGTGAAATCGGCGATGCGGCGAATGGCTTCGCGCGGTGGAAGCGCGTGCAGGTCGAGATCCTGCTCGATGGCGCGGATCCGGCTATAGGCATCTTCCAGCACGGCCAGGTACAGGCCGTCCTTGCTGCCGAAGTAGTAGTAGATCATCCGCTTCGCGGTTTTGGTACGGGCCGCGATGGCATCCACCCGCGCGCCGCTCAGCCCGTTGAGCGCGAATTCCTCCCGCGCGACCTCAAGAATCTCTTGCCGCGTGCGGTCGGCATCTGGCCGGCGGACCCGGGTGCCGGCTCGCGCCGGGGCTTCCTTCGTGGAGGGCGCGGGTGTGGTTGGCACGGGCTTCCTTCATCCGGCATCGTCACTGTGGGGCCCAAGCCTATCATCCCGCGCCGCCTTTGTCGCGGCGCGGGGAAGCACGGCTTACTCAGCAGTAATGCCACGGGTGCGAATCACCTCGCCCCATTTGGCGCTCTCGGCCGCCAGATAGGCCGGGAAAGCTTCCGGCGTGCCCACGGTGGGGAAGTTGGAGGCCTGGCGCAGCCGCTCCAGCACGCCCGGGTCCTTCATGGTGTTGGCCATGGCGGTGTGCAGGCGGCGGATGATGGGTTCCGGCGTGCCCGCAGGCGCCAGCAGGGCGAATTGCGAGGAGCACTCGAAGCCCTTCAACCCGGCCTCGTCGATGGTCGGCACATCCGGCGCCAGCGGGTTGCGCGTGAGGCTGCTGACGCCGATCGGCACGACTTCCTTGGCCGCGATGAGCGGCAGCGCCGTCACCGCATCGACAAACGCCATCTCCACATCGCCTGCCAGCATGGCCTGCACGGCAGGGGCGCCGCCGCGATAGGTGACGTTCATCACCTGGATATCGGCCATCTTCAGGAACAGCTCGGTGGCCAGGTGGGCGGAGGAGCCGGCGCCGGAGGAGGCATAGCTCATCTTGCCCGGCGCGGCCTTGGCCTTGGCGATCAGCTCCTGGACGGATTTGATGCCGGTCTGCGGGCGGACGCAGAGGAAGATCGGCGTCTCGGCGATGCGGCCGATGGGTGCGAAGCTGGTGGCGTCGTCATAGCCCTTCTGGGGGAAGAGATGCGTCGCCATGGCGTAGGTGCTGTTGACACCCATCAGGAGCGTATAGCCATCCGGCCGCGCGCGGGCGACGTAGAGATGGCCGATGGTGCCCGAGGCGCCGGCGCGGTTTTCCACCACCACCTGCTGACCGAGTTCCTTGCTCATCTGCTGCGCCAGCAGTCGGCCGACGAAATCGGTGGAGCCGCCGGGGGCCCAGGAGACCACCAGGGTCACGGTACGGTCAGGGTAGGTGCCGGGAGCGGCGGCCTGCTGCGCCAGGGAGCCGCGGGGCAGCAGCCCGGTGGAGGCGGCCAGCATGCCGAGACCGGCGCAACCAAATTGGCGACGATTCATGGTACGTCCTTCCTGAGCTTCGTTTCCGGCGCGCTTCGAGGTCACGCCTTTGGGGGTGCGGCGCGATGCCGCATTGACCTTTACGTACTAGTTAGTCCATGAACCTGGCAAGAGCAAAAGCCACGCGCATTGCAGGAGATTTGTCCTTGGCCAGTACCACCGCCCAGCCTCAGTCCGCCCTGCCGCGGCGCCCGCATCTGCTGCTGGGGCTGATCGGCGCTGGCATCCAGCTTTCCCGTACTCCCGCCATGCATGAGGCCGAGGGCGCGGCGCAGGGCCTGCTTGCCATGTACCGGCTGATCGACCTCGATGTGCTGGGGCTGGGGGTGGAGGCGCTGCCGGAACTGCTGACGGCGGCGGAGCGGATGGGCTTCAATGGGCTGAACATCACTTATCCCTGCAAGCAGGCCATCATCCCTCACCTGCATGAGCTTTCCGAAGCCGCGCGGGCGCTGGGCGCGGTGAACACGGTGGTGCTGAAGGACGGGCGGCGCATCGGCCACAATACGGACGCGCCGGGCTGGGCCGAGGGCTTCCGGCGGCAATTGCCGGATGCCGCGCTGGGCCGTGTGGTGCAGATCGGTGCAGGTGGGGCTGGCGCGGCAGTGGCGCATGCGGCGCTGGATATGGGCGTGGGGCAGCTCAGCCTGTTCGACCAGGATGCGGGCCGCGCGGCGGCGCTGGCGGAGGCGCTGTGCGGGCGATTCGGCGCCGGACAACGTGGCTTTCCCCATCA
>JH599932.1 GCA_000245075.1 Acetobacteraceae bacterium AT-5844 | reverse complement strand
GCGCGGCTCGGTGCCGCCGCCACGCAGGGCATCGTGGGCTTCCGCTGCCTGCTGCCCGTCTGGGCCGATGACGCCACCCTGCGCGCCCTCGCCACGCGCCTGCGTGAGGCCGCGCCGCACGCGCTGTTCATCGCCTGCCCGCCCCGGTCGGTCGAGGCCATCGAGGGCTTCGATCTCGTCGCCCCGCCCTGGCCCGTCCTCGAGGCCCTGTCCGGCTCCTGGCCCACCGGCCGCGTTCTCGCCATGGCCGAGATCCCCGGCGCCGCCCGCCTCGCCACCCGCTGGTCCAACCGCCAGCGGGCGGAGCGCGCGGCGCGGCAGGCCGTGAAGCTTGCCGCCCTGTCCAGCCATGCCTGGCTGATGCCCGCCGGCTTCGAACATGGCGCCGTGCATCGGGAGGACCTCGCCAACGGCCTCTGGCACCGCACCCGCTACGACATCACAGACTCCGTTCGCGAAGCCAATACCGCCCGCGCCACCTTGCCTGCCCTCTCCCATGGCTCGCCGCGGCGCATTTCCCCTCCCCATGCGCCATTGGCGCTGTTGTGGCAGGCGGAGGGCCAACCGGGGCGCGAGCTGGTCCTCGCCAACCCGTCCCTGCTGCGCCCCGCACGGCTGACCGCCAGCCAGGTGCTGGGCCTGCTGCCTGAACCCGGCTCACCGCCGCCGGATGTCTTCGACGCCGAGGGGCGTCTCTCACTCGCCCCCGCGGAGGTGCGGATGCTGTCTCTCCACAAAGCGGCGCCGGTGCGCCAGCCCTTGCCCCAGGGCACGCACGCGGCCGAACTCGCCACCATGGCGCCGCGCATCGCGATCGAAGCCATCGCCCCCGCCGTCGATGACGGCCGCTTCGCGGTCAAGCGCATCGTGGGCCAGGAGATCACCGTCACCGCCGACGTCTTCGGCGACGGGCATGCGAAGATCGCCGTCAGCCTGCTCTGGCGCCCCGCCGATTCCACCGAGTGGCGGGAAGTGCCGATGAAGCCCATGGGCAATGACGTCTGGCAGGCCAGCTTCGTGCCCGAGCGCATTGGCCGTCACTTCTACACCGTGGAAAGCTGGGTCGATCATTACGCCGCCTTCCAGGACGAGATCACGAAGAAGCACGATGCCGGCGTCGATGTGACCCTGGAGCGCCGCGAAGGCGCCGCGCTGGTCGAAGCCGCCATCCCCCGCCTGGGCGCCGAAGGCGAAATCCTCACCACCATGCTGCGGCGGCAGGAAGGCGCCTCCCATGCCGAGGCCGTCGCTCTCTTCAACGCGCCCGAGATCCGCGCCGCCATGGTGCGCGCCGATACGCGCCCCCACAGCGTGCGCCGCGACCCGCCCCTGCCGCTCGAAGTCGAGCGCCGCGCCGCCGGCTTCGCCTCCTGGTACGAGATTTTCCCTCGTTCCCAGAGCGGAGATGCCAATCGCCATGGCACCTTTGACGACGTCATTCGCGCCCTGCCGCGCGTGCGCGACATGGGCTTCGATGTCCTCTACTTCACGCCCATCCATCCCATCGGCCAGACGCACCGCAAGGGCCGCAACAACACGCTGAAGCACGAGCCCGGCGATGTCGGCAGCCCCTACGCCATCGGCTCCGAGGAAGGCGGCCATGATGCCCTGCACCCCGAACTCGGCACGCTGGAGGACTTCCGCCGGCTGGTGAAAGCGGCCGATGAGCACGGCCTGGAGCTGGCGCTGGATTTCGCCATCCAGTGCTCGCCCGACCATCCCTGGCTGAAGGAGCACCCGGACTGGTTCGACTGGCGACCGGACGGCACCATCCGCTACGCCGAGAATCCGCCGAAGAAATACGAGGACATCGTCAACGTCGATTTCTACACGGAGGGCGCGAAGCCCGCTTTATGGCTTGCGCTGCGCGATGTCGTGCTCTTCTGGGTGAAGGAAGGCGTCCGTCTCTTCCGCGTGGATAATCCCCATACCAAGCCTCTCCCCTTCTGGGAGTGGATGATCGGGGAGGTGCGGGCCCGCGCGCCGGAAGTGGTATTCCTCTCTGAGGCCTTCACCCGCCCCAAGGTGATGTACCGGCTGGCCAAGCTGGGCTTCAGCCAGTCCTATACCTACTTCACCTGGCGCAACACCCGCTGGGAGATGACGCAGTATCTGCAGGAGCTGAACCAGCGCCCCGTGGCGGATTTCTTCCGCCCGCATTTCTTCGTCAACACGCCGGACATCAACCCGGAATTCCTCCACCACAGCGGCCGCCCGGGTCACCTGATCCGCGCTGCCCTCGGCGCCACGCTGTCTGGTCTCTGGGGCGTCTATAACGGCTTCGAGCTTTGCGAGGCCACGCCGCTGAAGCCGGGAAAAGAGGAGTACCTCGACAGCGAGAAGTACGAAATCCGCGTCTGGGACTATGATCGTCCAGGCAACATCAATGCGGAGATCACCCATCTCAACCAGATCCGGCGGGAGAACCCGGCGTTGCAGACGCATCTCGGTTTCACCGCGCTCGCCTCGGGCCATGACAGCGTCATGCTCTACCTGAAGGCCACGCCGGAGAAGGACAACGCCATCCTCGTCGCGGTCAGCATGGACCCTTACCAGCCAGCCGAAATGCACATCGAACTGCCGCAATACCCCCTTGGCCTGCCCCATGGTGCCGGCCTCATCGCCGAGAACCTGATGGATGGCGGGGAGGAGCGCTGGGACGGTTCGCACCGCTATCTGCGGCTGGACCCCTACCAACGCCCCTTCGCCATCTGGCGCGTCCGCGCCGCGGACGGGGTGTGAGCATGCCGAGCAAGAAGCCGAAGATCATGAAGGCACCCAACCCGGTGCCGGAAGATCCGCAGTGGTACAAAGACGCCGTCATCTACCAGCTCCACATCAAGTCATTTTACGACTCCGACAATGACGGCGTGGGCGATATCCCCGGCCTCATCAGCAAGCTCGACTACATTGCCGAGCTCGGTGTCGATACGATCTGGATGCTGCCCTTCTACCCGTCCCCCCGCCGGGACGACGGCTACGACATCTCCGACTACAAGAGCATCCACCCCGAATACGGCACGATGGCGGACTTCCGGCGGCTGATGCATGAAGCCCATGCCCGCGGGCTGCGCGTCATCACGGAACTGGTCATCAACCATACTTCGGACCAGCACCCCTGGTTCCAGCGCGCCCGCAGGGCGAAGCCCGGCTCCAACCATCGCAACTTCTATGTCTGGTCGGACACCGACAAGAAGTACGAAGAAACCCGCATCATCTTCCTCGACACCGAGAAGTCCAACTGGACCTGGGATGCCGAGGCCGGCGCCTATTTCTGGCACCGCTTCTACAGCCACCAGCCCGATCTGAACTTCGACAACCCACAGGTGCTGAAGGAAGTCCTGTCGGTGATGCGCTTCTGGCTGGATGCGGGTGTGGATGGCCTCCGCCTAGACGCCATCCCTTACCTGATCGAGCGCGACGGCACCAACAACGAGAACCTGCCCGAGACGCACGCCGTCCTGAAGAAGATCCGCGCCGCGCTCGATGAGCATGCGAGCGGAAAGATGCTGCTCGCCGAAGCCAATCAGTGGCCGGAAGATACCCAGCAGTATTTCGGCGATGGCGACGAATGCCACATGTCGTTCCACTTCCCGCTGATGCCGCGCATGTATATGGCCATGGCGCAGGAAGACCGCTTCCCCATCACGGACATCCTGCGCCAGACACCAGAGATCCCGCCCACTTGCCAATGGGCGATCTTCCTGCGCAACCACGACGAGCTCACCCTCGAAATGGTCACGGATTCAGAGCGGGACTATCTCTGGAACACCTATGCGGCAGACCGGCGCGCACGCATCAACCTTGGCATCCGCCGGCGCCTCGCGCCCCTGCTGGAGCGCGACCGGCGGCGTATCGAGCTGATGAATTCCCTTCTGCTCTCCATGCCTGGCACGCCCGTCATCTATTACGGCGACGAGATCGGCATGGGCGACAACATCCATCTCGGCGACCGCGACGGTGTCCGCACGCCCATGCAATGGTCGCCGGACCGCAATGGCGGCTTCTCCCGCGCCAATCCGGCCGGCCTCGTCCTCCCGGCCATCATGGACCCGATGTATGGCTTTGAGGCCGTCAATGTCGAAGCCCAGGCCGCGGACCAGCACTCGCCGCTTAACTGGATGCGCCGCATGCTGGCCGTCCGCAAACGCCACCGCGCCTTCGGCCGTGGCAGTTTCGGCTATCTCTACCCCGGCAACCGCAAGATCCTCGCCTATCTGCGGGAGTATGAGGGCGAGACCATCCTCTGCGTCTGCAACCTCTCCCGCACCGCGCAAGCGGTGGAACTGGACCTTTCCACCTATGCCGGCCGCGTGCCGGTGGAACTGGTGGGCGGCGCGTCCTTCCCGCCCATCGGCCAGCTCACCTACCTGCTGACCTTGCCGCCTTACGGTTTCTATTGGTTCTTCCTGGCCACGGAGGCCGCCATGCCCACATGGCACACGCCCGCGCCTGAGCCGATGTCCGAGCTCTCCACCCTTGTCCTGCGAGACGGCCTCAGCGAAATCCTGAGCGCCCCCAACCGCAAGATCCTCGAACAATCGGCGCTGCCGCAATATCTTGCCAAGCGCCGCTGGTTCTCGGGCAAGGATGGCCTTTCCGTCCCGCCCACCCTCGTCTATGCCGAGGTCATGAAGGGCCGGACGCGAGACCTCATCCTGGCCGAGGTGGAAGCCACGACCGAGGAAGGTAGCGCCCGCTACTTCCTCCCCCTCGGCCTCGCCTGGGAGGAGGAGATCACCACCGCCCTGCCGCAGCAGCTCGCCCTTGCCCGCGTTCGCCGCGGCCGCCGCATCGGCCTGCTGACAGATGCGTTCGCGCTCGAGGCCCTACCCTTCGCCGCCCTGCGCGGCCTGGCCCAGTCGGACGTCTTCCCTCTCGCGGAAGGCGAGATCCGCTTCCTGCCGACCTCGCAATTTGATCTTTCCGCAATTCCGCAGGATGCAGAAATCCGGCGGCTGTCCTCGGAACAATCGAATTCTTCCCTTATCATCGGCGACCAGGCCGTGCTCAAGCTGGTCCGCCGTGTGGCGGAAGGCATCAATCCCGAGACAGAGATGACACGTCATCTGACAGAGCGCGGCTTCGCCCAGACCGCCCCTCTGCTTGGCGAAATCGTCCGCGTGGATAAGGAAGGCACACCGCGCACCCTCCTGGTCGTGCAGGGCTTCGTGCGCAACCAGGGCGACGGCTGGGGCTGGACACTGGACTTCCTCGCCCGCGCCATCGAATCCATGGCGGTCGAGGAAACATCAGCGGCGGAGCGGCGGGATATCTTCGGCGCCTATGCGGTCTTCGCCACAGCGCTGGGCCGCCGCCTGGCCGAAATGCATGCCCTCCTGGCCGAGGATAGCGACAACCCTGCCTTTTCCCCGCAGGCCGCCAGCGCCGCCGATGCCAAGGACTGGGCAAAGGGCGCCCGCGAGCAGCTCGCCGCCGCCCTCACCGCCCTCGGCCGTGTCAAGGAATGGGAGAGGCCGGAAGATGCTGCCCGCGCAGCCTGGTTGGCCGAGAACCGCAAGCCGCTGATGGCGGCGATCGATGCCCTCGCCCGCACCGCCTCCGGCACGCTGAAGACGCGTATCCATGGCGATTTCCACCTGGGTCAGGTGCTGGTCGCCCAGGGCGACGCCTACATCATCGACTTCGAGGGCGAGCCTTCCAAATCGCTGGAGCAGCGCCGCGCCAAATCGTCGCCGCTTCGGGACGTCGCCGGCCTGCTCCGCTCCTTCGATTACGCGGTCGGTGCCGCCGTCAGCGCGCCTACCTCCACCTCTGCTGTCACCGAGGAGAAACGCATACCCCTGCTCGAGCATTTCCGTCAGCATGCCACCGCGGCCTTCCTCGACGCCTATCGCGCCACGCATGCCGACGCTCCCCGCCCCTGGGCGGAGGCAGACGCCGAGGCCGATCTGCTGGACCTGTTCCTGCTCGAGAAAGCCGCTTACGAAATTTGCTATGAGGCCGCCAACCGTCCAACCTGGATCGGCATTCCGCTCCGCGGACTGGAAGAACTCGCGCGCCGCGTTACGGAAAAAGGATAGATCGCATGGCTGACCCGTTTCTCGACCACGACGCTGCCGCCGCGCTGGTCGAGGCGCGCCATGGCGATCCCTTCGCGGTTCTCGGCCCGCATGAGACGCCGCAGGGCCGTGTGCTGCGCGTGCTGACACCCGGCGCGCAATCCGTCGCCGCTGTCTCCGGCGGCGCGACCACGCCGCTGAAGCAAACCCACGCCGCCGGGCTGTTCGAGGGCATCATCCCTTCCGGTCCCTACACGCTCCGCATCAATTGGGGCGCCGCCGTGGAGGAGACGGAAGATCCCTACAGCTTCCCGCTTCTGCTCGGTGATCTCGACCTTCACCTGCTGGGCGAAGGCAGCCACCAGAATATCGGCCTCTGCCTCGGCGCCCAGCCGATGACGATCAATGACATTCCAGGCGTCCGCTTCGCCGTCTGGGCACCGAACGCCCGCCGCGTTTCCGTCGTTGGTGACTTCAACACCTGGGACGGCCGCCGCCATCCCATGCGCCTCCGCGTGCAGGCCGGCGTGTGGGAGATCTTCATCCCGCGCCTGATGCCGGGTGCCATCTATAAATACGAGCTTCTCGGCCCCGATGGCCAGCTCCTGCCCCTGAAGGCCGACCCCTTCGCCTGGCAGGCTGAAGTACCGCCCGCCACCGCCTCCATCGTCGCGGATATCGATGCCATTCCCGTGCCTCCCCCACGGAAGCGCCCGTCAAATTATCCGCAGCAGCCCATCTCGGTGTATGAGGTGCATGCCGGCTCCTGGGCCCGCGGCGACGGCAATTCCACGCTGGGCTGGGAAGAACTTGGCGACAAGCTCATTCCCTATGCTGTCGAAATGGGCTTCACCCATCTCGAATTCCTGCCAGTCATGGCGCATCCCTTCGGTGGGTCCTGGGGCTACCAGCCGCTCAGCCAGTTCGCGCCCCATGCCAGCTTCGGTCCGCCTGAGCATTTCGCCCGCATGGTCGCCCGCTGCCACGAGGCCGGCCTCGGCGTGATCCTCGACTGGGTGCCGGCGCATTTCCCCTCGGACCCGCACGGCCTCGCGCAGTTCGATGGCACCGCCCTCTACGAGCATTCCGATCCCCGGGAAGGCTATCACCAGGACTGGAACACGCTCATCTACAATCTCGGCCGGCGAGAGGTGCGAAACCTCCTCATCGGCAGCGCGCTGCACTGGCTGGAACGCTATGGCGTGGATGGGCTCCGGGTCGATGCCGTGGCGTCCATGCTTTACCGCGACTACAGCCGTGGCCCGGGCGAATGGGTGCCTAACATCCATGGCGGGCGGGAGAATCTGGAGAGCATTTCCTTCCTGCAAGAACTCTCCGAGGTCATCGCCCAGCGCTGCCCGGACCGCCTGCTCATCGCGGAAGAGTCCACGGCCTTTCCCGGCGTCACCACCAAGGCGAGGGATGGCGGCCTGGGCTTCGACTTCAAATGGAACATGGGCTGGATGCACGACACGCTGCACTACATGCAGCGGGAGCCCGTCTTCCGCCGCTTCCACCATGGCGAGATGACCTTTGGCCTGGTCTACGCCTTCTCCGAGCGCTTCATGCTCCCCCTCAGCCATGACGAGGTGGTACACGGCAAGGGCTCGCTGATCGGCAAGATGCCGGGGGATGAGTGGCAGCGTTTCGCCAACCTCCGCGCCTACCTCTCCTTCATGTGGACCCACCCCGGCAAGAAGTTGCTGTTCATGGGCGGCGAAATCGCCCAGGAGCGCGAGTGGGACCACGATCGCTCCGTGGACTGGCACCTGCTGGACGATGCACGCCACTCCGGCGTGCAGCGTCTGGTGCGGGACCTCAACCGCCTCTACCGCGGCACGCCTGCCCTTCACACGCAGGACAGCGTGCCCGAAGGCTTCGCCTGGTCCGTCATCGATGATGCGGATAACAGCGTCTTCGCCTATCTGCGGCTGGATTCCGGCAGCGGCAAGCCTGTCCTTGTCGTTTGCAATTTCACTCCCGTGCCCCGGCATGATTATACTGTCGGGGTTCCGGTGGCCGGGGCATGGCAGGAAATCCTGAATTCCGACGCCGCCATCTACGGAGGCAGCAACATGGGCAATAGCGGCATGGTGCAAGGCAAGGCGGAAGGCTCGCACGGCCACCCCGCCTCCCTCACCCTGACATTGCCGCCGCTGGCGACGATCGTGCTCACCCCGGCGGGGGAGTGATTTGCCGCCCATCGCGGACCGGCTGTTACCGGGAAAACCCCATCCCCTGGGCGCCACCTGGGATGGGCTAGGCGTTAACTTCGCCCTCTTCTCCGCGCATGCGGAGAAGGTTGAGCTTTGCCTCTTTGATGCCGCCGGCAGGCGGGAAATCGCCCGCCTGCCCCTGCCGGAATGCACGGACGAGGTCTTCCACGGCTACCTGCCGGAAGCCCGCCCGGGCCTGATCTACGGCTACCGCGTCCACGGCCCCTACCGGCCGGAGCAAGGCCACCGCTTCAACCCCAACAAGCTCCTGCTGGACCCTTATGCGCGGCAGCTTCAGGGCAATCTCCGCTGGACGGATGCGCTCTACGGCTACCGCATGCATGGCGGCCGCGCCGACCTTGGCTTCGACCGGCGGGACAGTGCCGCCGCCATGCCCAAGGCCGTCGTCACGGACGATGCCTTCAACTGGGGCGACGACCGTCCGCCCGCCATCCCCTGGGACCGCACCATCATCTACGAGACCCATCTGCGCGGTCTCAGCATCCTGCGGGAAGATCTCGCACCGCGGGAGCGCGGCACCTTCGCCGCCCTCGCCGACCCGCGCGTCATCGAGCATCTGCACAATCTCGGCATCACCGCCATTGAGTTGCTGCCCGTCCACGCCTTCCTGCAGGACCGCTTCCTGGTGGAAAAGGGGCTGCGCAACTACTGGGGCTATTCCACCCTCTCCTTCTTCGCGCCCGAGCCCCGCTATCTTTCCACTGGCGCGCTGGATGAAATCCGCGTCGCCATCCGCCGCCTCCATGCCGCCGGCATCGAGGTCATCCTGGATGTGGTCTACAACCACACCTGCGAGGCCGATGAGCTCGGCCCCACCCTTTCCTGGCGCGGCATCGACAATGCCAGCTACTACCGTACCCTCCCCGGCGAGCCGCGCCGCTACATCGACGAAACGGGTTGCGGCCACACCGTCAACCTTTCCCACCCGCGCGTGTTGCAGATGGTCATGGACAGTCTGCGCTACTGGGCCACATCCTTCCGCGTGGACGGCTTCCGCTTCGACCTGGGCACAACCCTGGGGCGGGAGGCAGAGGGCTTCGATCCCGGCTCCGGCTTTTTCGACGCCCTTCGCCAGGACCCTGTCCTGTCCCAGCTCAAGCTGATCTCGGAACCCTGGGATCTCGGCCCTGGCGGCTACCAGCTCGGCAATCATCCGCCCGGCTTCTCGGAGTGGAACGACCGCTTCCGCGACGATGTCCGCCGCTTCTGGCGTGGCGACGACTTGCTGCGCCCCGATCTCGCCGCCCGCCTCTCCGGCTCGTCCGAATTGTTCGATCGCCGCCGCCGCCGCCCCTCCGCCAGCATCAACTTCGTCGCGGCGCATGACGGCTTCACGCTGCACGACCTCACCGCCTACACGCAGAAATACAACCTCGCCAATGGCGAGGATAACCGGGACGGTCATGGCGAGAACTTCTCCGCCAACTGGGGCGTCGAAGGCGCCACGGGCAATCCGGCTATCCTGGCCCAGCGCCGCCGCATCCGCCGCGCCATGCTGATGACGCTGCTCACCTCCCATGGCACGCCCATGCTGCTGGGCGGCGACGAGTTCGGTCGCACGCAACTCGGCAATAACAACGCTTATTGCCAGGACAACGATATTTCCTGGCTGGATTGGTCAACGCGGCCGCATGGCGCCGGCCACCCGGACGGTATCGGCCTCTCGCGCTTCTTCGCTCGCGCCGCCGCGCTACGCCGCGCCCACCCCACGCTTCGCAGCGCCACATTCCTGCATGGGCAGGACTTCCCCCTCCCCGGCATTCCGGACATCGCCTGGTTCGACGAACGCGGCAGCCAGATGCAGCCCGAGACCTGGAACGACCCCGATGGCCGGCTCCTCGCGCTGCGCCGCGCCGCCAGGGTGGAAGGCGGTGTCGAGGTCTCCCTCCTGCTGATCAATGGCGATACGGAGGATGCGGATTTCGCCCTCCCCGCGCCTTTCCTGCCCTGGCGCATGGTGCTGGACAGCGCCCACCCACAGGCACCGGAACGCGCGGCGGAGAAAGCGACGGAAACCGTGGAGCGCCAATCGGCGCGGCTGCTTCTGGCCTTTGTCCCGTCGGAGGACTTCACATGACCGCTCCCTCCTTCGGCGCCATTCCGGCCGCCGGCGGCCTCACCCGCTTTCGCCTCTGGGCGCCAGGCCATACCGGTGTCGCGCTGGAGCGCGAGGGCCACCCCGCCACGCCGCTCCACCGGGAAACGGATGGATGGTGGTCTCTCCACACCCAGGCGCCTCCCGGCACCCGCTACCGCTTCAAGCTACCCAATGGCCTCTCCGTGCCGGACCCTGCCTCCCGCGCGCAGGAAGGCGACCCGGATGGCTGGAGCGTCGTTACCGATCCTCAAGCCTATCAGTGGCAACATCCGGACTGGAAAGGCACGCCCTGGCCGCAATCCGTGGTCTACGAGCTTCACGTCGGCCTTTATGGCGGCTACCGGGGCGTCGTGGCGGATCTTCCCCGCCTCGCCGCCCTTGGTGTCACCACGCTGGAACTGATGCCGGTGGCCGATTTCGCCGGGCTGCGGAACTGGGGCTATGACGGCGTCCTCCCCTACGCGCCGGACGAAACCTACGGCACGCCGCAGGACCTGAAGGCGCTCGTGGATGCCGCGCATGGCCACGGCCTCTCCATCATGCTTGATGTGGTCTACAACCATTTCGGCCCGTCCGGAAATTACTGGGGCGCCATCGCCCCCAGCTTCTTCATCGAGGGCAAGTCCAGCCCCTGGGGCCAGGCCATCGACTTCTCGCGCCAGGCCGTGCGGGACTTCTTCATCGAGAACGCCCTCTACTGGCTCACCGAATTCCGCTTCGACGGGCTGCGGCTGGATGCCGTGCACGCCATCGAGGATGACAGCTTCCTCACCGAGCTCGCCCTGCGTGTACGCAACGCCACCGCCGGCCGCCATATCGCGCTGGTGCTGGAGAACGAGCACAACGATGCCCGCCCGCTGGAGGCGCATTTCGATGCCCAGTGGAATGATGACTGGCACCACTGCGTCCATGTCCTGCTGACCGGCGAGCATGATGCCTACTATGCCGATTATGCCAGCGACACCGCCCAGCGCCTCGCACGCGCACTCTCCGAAGGTTTCGTCTACCAGGGCGAGGAATCGAAGAACCTCGGCCGTACTCGCGGCACGGCCTCCACGCATCTGCCGCCCAGCGCATTCGTGAACGCCCTGCAGACCCACGACCAGGTCGGCAACCGCGCCATGGGCGAGCGCATCGCGCAGCTTGCCCCCGCCGAAGGGGTGCGCGCGGCACTGCTTCTGCTCCTGCTCGCCCCGCAGGTGCCCATGCTCTTCATGGGCGACGAGTGGGCATCCGAAACGCCCTTCCTCTTCTTCACCGGCTTCACCACGGCCGAGCTGGCGGAGGCGGTGCGCGAAGGCCGCCGGAAGGAATTCGCCCGCTTCCCCGCCTTCTCGGACCCGAAGCGGCGCGAGAAGATCCCCGATCCGAACGCGCTCTCCACCTTCACCGCCAGCCGCCCGGATATGGCTGAGCGCCAGCGCCCCCATCACGCCGCCACCGAGGCCTTCGTCGCCAGCCTGCTGCATCAGCGCAAGCAGGCACTGGCACCTCACCTGGAAGGCGCGACGAGCCTCGGCGCCGAAGCGCTCGGCACCACCGGCGTCCGTGCCCAATGGCGCCTGGGCAATGGCGCCACCCTCACCATCGCCGCGCAGTTTGGCGAAGACAGCCTGCCCTGCCCGCCGGCGCCCGGCGTCATGCTCGCCGAATCCCGGCCCGGCATCGCCGCCAACCTGGCGGAGCAGGGCCTGCCCTTCCACTCCGCCATAGCCTGGCTGGACGCACCATGAGCGACGAAGCCCTGCTTCAACTGGCCCGTGTCAGCGGCCTGATGGCGGAATGGAAAGACGCCGCCGGAAGGCCCATGACGGTCGCGCCGGACGCGCTGCGCGCCCTGCTTGGCGCCCTCGGCCTGCCTGCCGACAGCGACGCGCAGATCGCCGAGAGCCTTGCCGCCCAGCGCCACGCCCTTCACGCCACGCTCCCGCCGCTCGTCACCACCGAGGCAGGGCGGGAGCTGCGGCTGGACATTCCCCCCGGCCGCTACCGGGTGGAAGCCGAGGACGGCACGGCAGCCGAGGGTATCGCCACCCCCGCCAGCCGCGGCGCCCGCATCACCGCCCCCACCCTGCCCGGCTATTACGTCGTGGAAGGTGGCGCGCGGCAGCTCATTCTGGCGGTCGCGCCGCCCCATGCCCACCGCATCATCGATGCCTGCCCGGAAGGCCGTGCCTGGGGGCTGAGCGCCCAGCTCTATTCGCTGCGCCGCGCCAGCAACCAGGGCGTCGGCGACTATGCGGCGCTGGAGACGCTGGCCACCTCCGCCGCCGCGCTCGGCGCCGATGCCATCGCCATCAGCCCTGTCCACGCGCAATTCTCTGCCGACCCCAGCCGCTTCAGCCCCTACGCCCCCTCCAGCCGCGCCCGCCTCGATGTCCGCCACGCCGAACCGGGCGATGTCATGGGCCAGCCCTATGAGCTCCCCGAGCCGGTCGCGCACCGCCTGGCGGAGCTGGAGGCCCTGCCGCTCATAGACTGGCCAGCCGTCACCGAAGTCCGCCTCGCCGTGCTGCGGGACCTCTTCGACGCATTTCCCAACGCGCCGCAATCCTCCCGCGATGCCTTCGCCGCCTTCCGCGCCGAGGGCGGCGCCCCCCTGCAACGCCACGCCTTGTTCGAGGCATTGCACGCCGCCCAGTTCCAGGCGGACCCGCTGCGTTGGCACTGGCGGGACTGGCCCGCCGAGTTGCGAGACCCGGAAAGCCCCGGCGTCGCCGCTTTCGCCGCCCAACACGCCCGGGAGGTAGAGTTCCACGCCTTCCTGCAATGGCTCGCCGAACGCGGCCTCGCCTCGGCCCAGCGCGCCGCCAAGGCGAGCGGCATGCGCATCGGCCTCATCGCCGACCTCGCCATCGGCGTCGATGATGGCGGCAGCGATGCCTGGGGCCGCCAGGCGGACATGCTCCAGCGCGTGGAGATCGGCGCGCCGCCGGACCTCTTCAACGCGCGCGGCCAGGGCTGGGGCATCACCAGCTTCTCCCCGCATGGGCTACAGGCCTCGGGCTTCGCCGGCTTCCGCGAGATGCTCACCGCCGCCCTGCGCCATGCGGGCGGCGTGCGGCTGGACCATGTGCTGGGGCTGCGCCGCCTCTGGCTCGTCCCGCATGGCGCGAGCCCGAAGGATGGCGCCTATCTCCGCTACCCGTTGGAGGATTTGCTCCGCCTCGTCGCGCTGGAATCCTGGCGCCACAAAGGCATCGTCATCGGCGAGGATCTCGGCACCGTCCCGGCAGGCTTCCGCCCCCGGCTGGAAAAGGCCGGCCTCGCGGGCATGCGCGTGCTGTGGTTCGAGCGCTCGGGCGAGCGCTTCACCGCCCCGGCCTATTGGACGGAAGGCGCCGTCGCCATGACCTCCACCCATGATCTGCCCACCGTTGCCGGCTGGTGGACAGGCCATGACCTCACCTGGCGCCGCAAGCTGGGCCTCCACCCGGTGGAAAGCGCCACCGCTCGGCAGGCGGAGCGCAACGCGCTGTGGGAGGCCTTCAAGGCATCCGGCACCGCCCAGGGCCGTGTTCCCTCCCGCGCCAGCGGCACCGCCGCCGCCCAGGCCGCCGCCGCCCATATCGGCCGCGCCGCCTGCCATCTCTCCCTGCTACCGCTGGAAGACGCCGTGGCCGCCATCGAACAGCCCAACCTTCCCGGCACCACCCACGAGCACCCGAACTGGCGCCGCCGCTTCGAAATGCCGGTGGACCTCATGCTCGCCGAGCCGGCGGTGGAACAGCGCCTTCGCGGCCTCGCCCGGGCACGCCGCGCGGACTGAAGCGCGGCGTATTTGCGAACAATTCTCAACTCCGCTACAACCCGGCCTCCGCTGAACCGCGAAGAGAAGAGGCGTGCCCCAGGAGCAGGACGGGCTGCAGCTCTACCTGATGCACCGGCAATCGCTGGTGGATTACGCCACCGGCCTCGCCGGCAGCCGCGCCCGCGCTGAGGATGTGGTGCAGGAAGCCTGGATGCGCTTCCGCCAGGCGCTGACGCAAGGCTGGCCCGAGCGCCCCGAAGCCTATCTCTACCGCATCGTCCGCAACCTCGCCCTGGACCACGCCCGCACCCAGGCGGCAGAGGAACGGCGCGACACTCACCTCTCCCTGGTGCCACCGCCCGCCACCGCCTCCCCCGAGGACACTCTGCTGCATGCGGAGGAGCTCCGCCGCATCGCCGACGCCCTCGCCGAACTGCCCGAACGCACCCGCCGCGCCTTTGAGCTGCACCGCTTCAGCGGCATGACCTTCCAGGAGATCGCCACGGAACTCGGCACCTCCCTGCCCACTGCCCAGCGCCTGACGCAGACAGCCCTGCTGCACATCATGCGCAGCCTGCGGAAACCTGCGTGATGAGCCGAGAAATTCCCCCGCCTCATCCGTCCTTCCAGCGGGAGGGCAACATCATGGCCAGTTCCGCCGAGGAGGACGCACGCCTGGATGCCGCCATGGAGCAGGCCGCCGCGTGGTACCTGCAACTGCAATCGGCCCCGGCCGACACGGCATTGCGCGACGCGCAGGAAGAATGGCTCGCGCGGGACCCCCTGCATGCCGAGGCCTGGGCGCTCGCCGCCCATGCCTGGCGCCTGTCCGGCGAACTTCCCGCCGCCACCCCCGTCCTTCCTGCCCCAATCCTCCACCGCCCCGCCACCCGGCGCTCCCGCCGCTGGCTCATCGGCGGGGCCAGCGCCATGGCTGCCGGCATCGCCCTCGCCACCCTGCTCCCGGAGACCCTCACCGACTGGCGGGCGGATCTCACCACCGGCACGGCGGACCGCACTGTCACCCTGCCAGATGGCAGCCTGCTCGCCCTTTCCGCCGGCAGCGCTGCGGGGCTGGATTTCACCGCCACCCTCCGCCGCATCCACCTTCTGCGCGGCGCCGCCTATGTAGAGGTCATGCGGGACCCCGCCCGCCCCTTCCGCCTCGATGCCGGCGAGGTCCAGGTGGAAGTCACCGGCACCCGCTTCGCCCTCGGCATGAGTGGCAACAGCATGAATATCGCCGTCGCGGAAGGCCGCGTCCGCGTCTCGCAGGCGACGGAGATGCAAGCGCTGGCGGCGGGCGACAGCCTGTTCATCGACCGCTCCGATGGCAGCTGGCGCCGTGGCCATACGGATATTTCCGCCGTCGCCTCCTGGCGCCAGGGCCGCCTCAGCGTCAGCGACATGCCCCTGCCGGATGTGGCCAACATCATCGCCCGCTACCGGGGCGGCCGGCTGCTCATCGCCAGCGAGGCCCTCCGCGAGCGCCGCGTCACCGGCGTCTACGACCTGCGGCAACCGGACCGCGCCCTGCGGGCCCTGGTGGCGCCCTATGGCGGCACACTGCGCTCCCTCGGCCCATTCCTCGCCGTGCTGTCCGCCGTCTGAGATCAACGGAGATGAAAAAAAGCTGAGAAATCCCGGCGGCAGGCCCGTCATCCAGGCAAAGCGAATGCTTTGCATTTGCATCAGCTCTCTGGATCAGCCTTCCATGCATCGTCTTCCCGCAGCCACCCGGGCCTCGGGCCTCGCCTCAACGGCCCTGGCCACCACGCTCTTTGCCTCCGGCCTCCTCGCCGCCGCCCTGCCCTCTGTCCTGCCCTCCCCCGCCCTGGCCCAGGCCAGCGCCGCCACGCCCGCCTTCGACATCGCCCCCCAACCGCTGGCCTCCGCCCTCACCAGCTTCGGCCTGCAATCCGGCTACCAGGTTTCCGTGGACCAACAGCAGGTGGCAGGGCGCCGCAGCCCCGGCGCCACGGGCTCCATGGCGCCGGAGGAAGCACTGCGCCGGCTGCTCTCCGGCACCGGCTTCACCTACCGCTTCACCGATGAGCGCTCCCTCACCCTGACGCCCATCACCCCCGCCCCATCGGCATCCGCCGCACCGCCCGTCATTGCGCCGGGCACCATCGCCCTCCCGGAGGTCTCGGTCATCGGCAGGGCGGAAAGCGCCTACGGCCCCGTCCATGGCTACCGCGCCACGCGCAGCGCCACCGGCACGCGCACCGACACCCCGCTACGCGACATCCCGCAATCCATCCAGGTCGTCCCGCGCGATGTCATCGAGGACCAGCAGGCCGTCCGGCTGACGGATGCGCTGAGCAACGTCTCCAACGTCCGCCTCAACGCCACCAACGGCAACCGTGGCGAGGTCTATCAGATCCGCGGCTTCACCACCCCGCGCTACGCCATCGATGGCGTGCTCCTCAACAGCGCGGCGGACCGCCCCGAGGCCTTCCTCGACCTCGCCAATGTGGAGCGCGTGGAAGTGCTGAAAGGCCCCGCCTCCGTGCTCTACGGCCAGGGCGACCCTGGCGGCCTCATCAACATCGTCACCCGCCGCCCGCCGGATCAGTTCAGCGCCGACGCCCAGGCGCAGATCGGCAGTTTCGAATTCCACCGCCTGCAAGGCAGCCTCGGCGGCCCGCTGGTCAGCGACGGCACGCTCACCGGCCGCATCACCGGCGCATTGCAGGAAAGCGAAGGCTTCCGCAGCGGCGCGGCGGAAAGCCGTCACGGCTTCGCCGCCCTCGCCCTCTCCTGGCGCCCGGATGACCGCACGAGCATCGACCTCGATGCCGACTACATCAACCAGTCCCTGCCCTTCGAACGCGGCCTGATCGTCACGCCCGGCAACCGCGTCATCCTCCCGCGCGAGCGCTTCCTTGGCGAAGACTGGTCCCTCACCCGCGCGCATCGCGCCCGCATCGGCCTCGGCATCCAGCACGAGGCGACGGACTGGCTGACGCTCCGCTTCAACGGCCGCTACACCGATGCCCGCATCAGCGACAGCTACGCCATCGACTTCCGGGACCTCGCCTCGGATGGCCGCACCCTGGGCCGCCGCGCCACCAACCGCGTCGAGGATCTCAACGACCTCAACCTGCGCTTCGACGGCATCGCCCGCTTCCTCACCGGCCCGGTGGAACACACCGTCCTCGCCGGCGTGGAATACGCCCGCTCGGCGATGGACTTCACCTCCTACCGGGGCAACATCGACCCCATCGACATCTATCGCCCCATCCGTGGCGTCGCCCCCCGCCCCCGCCTCGCCTTCAACAGCGCCTATGACGCGACGACCGACCTCTACGCGCTCTACCTGCAAGACCAGATCACGCTGACGCCGCAATGGAAGCTGCTCGGCGGCCTGCGCTACGACACGGCGGAGGAAAAGCGCATCGAGGCCGGCGTGTCCCAGCGCAACGCCAACGACGCCTTCACCTTCCGTGGCGGCATCGTCTACCAGCCGGTGGAAAGCCTCTCCCTCTACGCCAGCTACACCGAGAGCTTCCGCCCCCAGAGCGGCCAGCTCCTCGATGGCGGCCAGCTGGAGCCGGAACGCGGCCAGCAATATGAGATCGGCGCGAAGTGGGACGCCCTGCCCAACCGCCTTTCCATCACCGCCGCCATCTTCCAGATCACCAAGCGCAACGTCGCCACCGACGACCCGCGCGATTCCGACTATTCCGTCCAGACCGGCGAGCAGCGCGTGCGCGGCGTGGAGCTGGATGTCGCCGGCGAAATCCTGCCCGGCTGGCAGGTCATCGCCAATATCGGCCTGCTGGACGCCGAAATCACCGAGGACAACACCTTCCGCCCCGGCAACCGCCTCACCGGCGTGCCCGAGGCCAGCGGCCGCCTCTGGACCAGCTACGCCTTCCAGGATGGCCCGCTGAACGGCCTCACCCTCGGCGGCGGCATTACCATCGTCGGGGCGCGGGAGGGCGACCTGGAGAACAGCTTCTCCATCGACGGCTACCACACCGTCGATGCCGCCATCGGCTACGCCATCAACGAGAACATCGAGCTCTCCGTCGTCGGCCGCAACATCACGGACCGCTCCTATATCGAGGCCGTCTCCTCCCGCACCGAAGTCTATCCCGGCGCGCCACAGACCTTCCTCGCCTCCCTCCGGGCCCGGTTCTGATGCACCGCCTCGCGGCCCGGCTGTTCCTGCTGCTGGCGGTGCTCTGCACGCCGCCCGCCCTTGCGGCGGAGCTCCCCGTCACGGTCGAGGATCTCGCCGGCCGCCGCGTCACCATCCCCGCACCGCCCCAGCGGCTGGTGCTGATGGATGGCAACGACCTGATGATCCTCGCCCTGCTGGATCGCGAAAATCCCTTCCGCCGCGTCGTCCTCTGGAACGACAACCTGCGCAGCTCCGATCCCTCCCTGTGGGACACCCTGCGCACCCGTTGGCCGGAAGCCGGGCGCGTTCCCCGCACCGGCCTGGGCGCGGCGGCGGATATCAGCCAGGAGCGCATGCTGCAGGCAGCGCCGGACCTCGTGGTGGCGCAGCTCAGCCACCGCGCCATGCTGGAGGAAACCGCCCTCGGCACGATGCTCGAGGAACTCGGCGCCCGCCTCGTCTATGTGGACATGGAGGATGACCCGCTGCGCAATACCCCGCGCAGCATCGCCCTCCTCGGCCGCATCCTGGACCGCCAGGCAGAGGCCGATGCCTATCTCGCCTTCTACACGGCACGGCTGAATGCCATCACATCGGCCATCGCCGCCCGCCCCCGTCCCCGTGTCTTCCTGGAGGTCCGCGCCGGCCAGGGCGGACTCGACAACTGTTGCCGCGCCCATGGAAACAGCGGCTTCGGCCTGCTGCTGGAGGCCGCGGGCGGCGAGAACATGGCCGCCAGCCGCCTCCCCGGCTCCTCCGGCGAGGTCACCCCCGAATGGCTGCTCTCCGACCAGCCCGAGGCCTACATCCTCACCGGCACCGGCCGCGCCGGGCGCCACGCGGCAACCTTACCCATCGGCCACCAGAGCGACGCCCCGGCCATCCACGCCGCCCTCGGCCTGCTGCTGCAACGCCGTGGCCTGCCCGCCCTCCATGCTGTGGAACAGAACCGCGTCCTCGGCCTCTACCACCAGTTCTACAAGAGCCCCTTCAACGTCGTGGGCGTCGAGTTCCTCGCCCGCTTCCTCCACCCGGAAGCCCTGCCGGAACTGACGCCAGACGAAACCTACCGCGACGCCATCCGGCGTTTCACCGCCATCCCCGAAGGCCATGGCCCGCTGGCCGTCAGCCCATAACCTTGCCCGCCTCGCTATTCTGCTTTCCGATTCGTTATTGGACTGTTTAGATTTTCCCCAGAGCCGGCCCAGATCGGCCACAAAACACGGGGAGATAAACGGAGATGCAGCGTAGGACACTGCTGGGCAGTGCCGTGGGCGTCACCGCCTTTGCCATTATCGGCAAGGCGCAGGCCCAGGCCATCACCCTCAACGGGGCGTCCCAGTTCAACGACGAACATGCCTTCACCCGCTGCCTTGTGCGCTTCGAGGAGCTGGTGAAGCAGTATTATGGCAAGCCCATCAACTTCATCCTGCACAAGAACAGCAGCCTGGGGCTGGAGAAGCAGTATTTCGAGTACATGGCCCAGGGCCGTGCCGTGGATTACGGCATCGTCTCCCCGGCGCACATGTCCACCTTCTCCCGCGCCGCGCCTTTCATCGATGCGCCTTTCCTGTTCCGTGATCTCGCTCACTGGAACAAGGCGATGGACCAGAACCTGCTGAAGCCCATCGGCGACGAGGTGGAGAAGCGGGCCCGCGTCATGCTGGTCGGCTATGCCGGCGGCGGCATCCGCAACATCTTCGCCAACAAGCCGCTGGCGACGCTCGCCGATCTCCGCGGCATCAAGGTCCGCGTGCAGGGCGCACCGATCTGGAGCCGCACCTTCGCGGCGGCGGGCATGTCGCCCACCGTCATCGCCTATAACGAGATCTACAATGCCATCCAGAACGGCGTGATCGAAGCTGGCGAGAACGAGGCGGCGGGCGTCGAGCAGATGCGCTTCTACGAGGTGGCGCCCAATCTGGCGCTCACCCAGCACGCCATCACGGTGCGGCCCATCTGCTTCTCCTCGGCCACCTTCACCCGCCTGCCGGCCGATCTCCAGGAGGCCATCCGCCGCGCCGGGCCGGAAGCCGCCGCCTACGGCCGGCAGATCGAGTCCGGCGAGGACAGCCAGAAGATCGACGCCCTCGCCGCCGCCGGCCGGCTGAAGAAGGTGCCGTTCCAGGACCGTCAGGCCCTCCTGGAAAAGGTCTCCCCCGTGCTCGCCACCTATGCGCGGGAAATCGACGCCGATGCGATCATGAACCGCATCAACGCCGTGAGCTGAACATGGCAACGCCGCCCGCCCCCGCGCGGGCGGCCTCTTTTCTGGCTGGAACCTCCAAATGACCGAATCCCAAGAACGGGCTGGCCCGCTGCGCCGCCTCCTGGCGGCGTATGGCTTCCTGCTTCAGGCCCTTCTCGGCCTCAGCCTTCTCATTCTGCTCATTCCCGTCACGCTCCAGATCTTCTCGCGCTTCACCCACATCATCCCCCACTACATCTGGACCGAGGAAATGGCCCGCTTCGGCCTGGTCTGGATGGTGATGATCGGCGCCATGCTGGCGGTGCGGGAAGGCACGCATTTCGTCGTCGATGTCTTCCCCAAGCTCACGCCCCGCGGCACCGCCAAGGTGGAACTGGTCTCCGGCACCTTCGTCCTCGCCTTCTCCCTGATCTTCCTGATCTATGGCTGGGAATTCACGGAATTCGCCTTCTACCGGATCTCCGAGATGGCCGAGCTGCCCCTCTGGATGATCCACATCGCATGGCCGCTCGCCGGCCTGTCCTTCGTCCTCTTCAGCGCGGAACGCATGGCCGATGCCGCGCACCTCCTCCTCCAGCCGGAATCCCACGCATGAACGGTGCTGTGCTTACTCCGGGCCTCGCTTCCGCCATCCTGTTCGGCAGCTTCTTCCTGCTGCTCGCGCTCCGCGTGCCAGTGGCCTTCGCCCTCGGCCTCGCCTGCGTACCGATCATGATGATCGAGCCGCGCCTCTCCCCCTTCATCGTGGTGCAGGAGACCTTCAACGCCTACAACAGCTTCATCCTGCTCGCCGTGCCATTCTTCCTGCTGACGGCGAACCTGATGAATATCGGCGGCATCACGGACAGGCTGATGCTCCTCTCGCGAAGTCTCGTCGGGCACTTTCCCGGCAGCCTGGCGCAGATGAACGTCGTGCTGTCCTTCTTCTTCGCCGGCATCTCCGGCAGCTCCACGGCAGACGCCGCCAGCCAGAGCAAGATCTTCATCGAGGCCCAGCGCAAGGAGGGCTATGACGACAGCTTCTCCGTGGCCATCACGGCCGTCTCCGCCGTCCTCGCCGTCATCATCCCCCCCTCCATCCTCATGATCGTCTGGGGCGGGGTCCTCACCGTGTCCATCGGCGGCCTGTTCCTGGCCGGAATCATCCCCGGCCTGCTCATCGCAGGCGTGCAGATGGCCACCGTCCACGCCTATGCGAAGGCGCGCAACTATCCCACCTATCCACGCGCCACGGTCCGCGAGATCTTCCGCTCCCTCCTTGTCTCCATTCCCGCGCTGATGACGCCCTTCATCATCATTGGCGGCAAGCTGTTCGGCTGGTTCACCGCGACGGAATCCGCCTGCATCGCCGTGCTCTATGCCGGCGTCCTCTCGCTCCTGATTTACCGGGAGATGGACCTCAACGGCATGTGGACCGCCCTGGTGGAGTCCGGGCGCCTCGCCGCCATCGCGCTGTTCTGCGTCGGCACCGCCAGCGCCTTCGGCTGGCTGTTGGCCTATTACGAAATCCCCCGCGTGCTGCTCCAGGGCGTGGGAAGCTGGCAGCTTGGGCATTTCGGCACGGGCGTCTTCATCGCGCTGGTCTTCCTCATCACCGGCTGCTTCCTGGACGCCATCCCCGCCATCATCATCGTCGGCGCCATCCTGCAGCCCCTCACCGTCGCCGTCGGCATGGACCCCATCCAGTTCGCCATGATCGGCATCGTCTCCCTCGCCTTCGGGCTGGTGACGCCGCCCTACGGCATCTGTCTCATGGTCGCCTGCTCCGTCGCCGGCATGCGCATGGCGGATGCGCTGAAGGACACGATGATCATGCTGCTGCCCATGTTCGGCGTGCTGCTGCTCATCATCGCCTGGCCCTCGGTCGTGCTGTTCCTGCCGAGCCTGATCTCGCCCGAATTCCTCAACTGATCCCTTCTGTCCGCAGGTGCGCCAACGCGCACCCTGCGGACAGCGACGGCTCGACAATTCCCCCACGCCTCCCGATACTGCACCGCGGCAAGGCGGAGCGAGGCATGTCCGGCCACACCATCACAGGCCGCGTCGGCAAGCGCGGTGCCATCTACATCGCCCTGCTGGCCACCGCCTTCAGCGGCTCGGTGGCCGATTTCATCGCCGGCACCGCCTACGATACCAGCCTCAACCCCACGGACATCGTGATCATGGTCGCCTACGTGGCACTCACCGCCTGGTGGTGCACGGAGGACTCACGCCGTGGCCCCTACCGCTACCCCAGCGGCCTCGCCCGCATCTTCACCCTCCTGTTCGTGCCTCTCGGCCTCGCCATCTACATGCTGCAAAGCCGCCGCTTCCCCCAGGCGCTCAAAACCTACCTTCTCTTCATCGGCGGGCTGATCATCGCCACCGCCGCCGGCTCCTGGCTGGGCGAGCTGTTCTTCCCCCTCATCCCGCCGCAACGCTGAGGGCAGCCATCGGCCTGCAACCCGCCCCCCTTCCCAGGCGTCAAGCACTCGCCCGCGCGGAGAGACGACACAGCCGATGACCCAAGCCCTTCAGACCACCCCGCGCGCCACCGCCCGGGTCCAACTGCATGCCGGCTTCACGCTGGATGACGCCGCGGCGGTGGTTCCCTACTACGCGCGCCTCGGCATCAGCCACCTCTACGCTTCCCCCATCCTCACCGCCCGCGGCGGCTCCGCCCATGGCTACGACACCGTCAGCCACCAGGAAGTGAGCCCCGAGCTTGGTGGGGAAGAGGCGCTCCGCCGTCTCACCGCCGCTCTCCGCGCGCATGGCATGGGCCTGCTGCTGGACATCGTGCCCAACCACATGGGCGTCGGCGGGACGGAGAACACCGCCTGGCTGGACGTGCTGGCCCATGGCCCTGCCAGCCGCTACGCCCGCTTCTTCGACATCGACTGGGAGTCGGAAGACCCCGCCCTGCGCGGCAAGATGCTCGCGCCCTTCCTCGGCAGCTCCTATGGCGAGGCCCTCGCCAATGGCGAGATCAGCCTGCGCCCGGAAGGCCCCACCAACCTCGCCGCCGCCTATTACGACGACATCTTCCCCATCCAGCGGGAGGACGCGACCGCCATCCTCGCCCGCCCCGCCGGCCTCGCCCCCTACAACCCCGCGACGCCCGAAGGCCGCGCCCGCCTCCACGACCTGCTGGAGCGCCAGCACTACCGCCTCTCCCACTGGAAGCTCGCCGCCGAGGACATCAACTGGCGCCGCTTCTTCGACGTCACCAGCCTCGCCGGCGTCCGCGTCGAAGTCCCCGCCGTGTTCGACGAGACCCACGCCCTCATCCTGCGCCTCTACGCCGAAGGGCTGATCGACGGCCTGCGCATCGACCATGTGGACGGCCTCTCCCAGCCCGGCGCCTATACCCGCAAGCTGCGCCGCCGCATGGAAGCCCTGGCCCCGCGCCGCCCGCCGGAAGCCGCCCAGGGCGCGCCCTATATCGTCGTCGAGAAGATCCTCGCCCCCGGCGAGAAACTCCCCATGGACTGGAGCGTGGACGGCACCACCGGCTACGACTTCATGGACCAGGTTGGCGCCCTGCTGCACGACCCGTCCGCCGAGGCCCCGCTCACCCTGCTCTGGCGCGAAATCTCCGGTAGCAAGCGTGACTTCCCCGCCGAGGAGCGCCTCGCCCGCCGCCAGATCCTGCGCGACAACCTGGCCGCGGAACGCGAGGCCTGCACCACGGCCCTGCTCCGCATCGCGCGCTCGGACCCCATGACGCGCGACATCCCCCGCGCCCGCATCCGCCGCGTGCTGACGGAGCTGCTCGTCCACTTCCCCGTCTACCGCGTCTACAACCGCGCCACGCGCCCCACGGCGCAGGACACCTCCATCCTGCTGCGCGCTGTCGGCGCCGCCCGCGCCAACCTGCCCCGCGAGGACCATGCGCTGCTGGAGCGCCTGCATCTCTGGCTGGGCGAGGAACCCATCCGCCACCTGCCGGCCGCCAGGCGCGCCCTCTACCTCATCGCCCGCACGCGCTTCCAGCAGCTCTCCTCCCCCACCGCCGCCAAATCGGTGGAGGACACGGCCTTCTACCGCTACGGCCGCCTGCTCTCCCGCAACGAGGTCGGCTCGCATCCGGACGCCTTCTCCCTCTCCACCCCCGCCTTCCACGCCGCCTGCCGGGACCGGCTGCGCCACTTCCCCGGCGCCATGCTGGCTACCGCGACGCACGACCATAAACGGGGCGAGGATGTCCGCATGCGCCTCGCCACGCTCTCAGACATCCCCGATGAGTGGGCCGCCACCCTGCGCGGCTGGATCGAGCAGAGCGCCCATCTGCGGGAGGAGCAGGAGCTTGGCCCCGCCCCGGAGCCCGGCGACGCCGCCATGCTGTTCCAGATGCTGGTCGCCACCTGGCCCCTCGGCCTGCGCCCAGATGACCGCGCCGGCATCGCCGCCTGGGTCGAGCGCCTCTCCGGCTGGCAACAGAAGGCGCTGCGGGAGGCCAAGCATCGCTCAAGCTGGCTCTGGCCGGACGAAGACTATGAAGCGGAATCGCTGAATTTCCTGAAATCAGTCCTCAACGCCGACACCAACCCGCAATTGCTGCGCGGCATTGCCGACTTCGCCGCGCGCCTCGCCCCCGGCGGCGCCCTGCGCGGCCTCGCTCAGACCACCCTCCGCCTCACCACCCCCGGCCTGCCCGATCTCTACCAGGGCACTGAGTACTGGGATGAGAGCCTGGTGGACCCCGATAACCGCCGCCCGGTGGATTTCGCCGCCCGCGAGGCGTCACTGCGGGAGAGCCCCTTGCCCGCCACGCTGCTACCGCGCTGGCGGGATGGCACGGTGAAACAAGCCCTCATTCACCATCTGCTGCGCCTGCGCGCCGCCCAGCCCGCGCTGTTCCATGAGGGTGACTATCTCCCTGTCGAGGTACAGGGCCCGCAGGCAACGCATATTGTCGCCTTCATGCGGCGGCTTGGCGCGCAATCACTGCTGGTGGTGGTGCCTCGTGGCCGGATGGCCCAGGCGACGGACAGCCTCGCCTTCCCGGCCGGCCATTGGTCCGGCACCTCCCTCGCTTTGCCGGAACAGCCCGGAGCCGGTTGGCGGGACGTGCTGAGCGGCGGCGAGCGCGGCGTGGTGCAATCCCAGGCGGTGGAGGAGCTGTTCTCCAGCTTCCCGCTGGCTGTCCTTCACCGCGACTGAACCGTAGCCCCTGTCCATTCGCTCGCTGCCGGCGGGGGTACACCGCCGGTTGCTTTCGTCCGTCAATTGCAAAAGCCGCCGGTTGATAACATTTGGTTGTTAATCGTAAGGCGATACAATTTGGTTCACAGCAAGAACGAAAACCTCCGATTATTCTGTTGATTTAACTCGCTTTCTATACCGACGTGCCTTACATTCCCTAACAATCTCACAAAGAATTGTGCGCAAGGTTTGCATCTTGAGCGTGCATATTTCGCTGAACGCACGCCCTTTCGGTAGCACCCGCGATCCCTCCGGCCACCCCCGGAAGGATGGAGCCCCAGACGGATCATGCCCGCGATGATTACCCGCCGCAGCGTCGCAGCACTCGCCGCAGTAGCGATTTGGGGCACAACCGCACGCAATCCCGGCCACGCCGATTACCGCCCCGTCTTCGAGGCGCCCTGTGAGGCGGAATGGGCCCTGTTCCGCGCCCGCTACGTCTCCCCGGAAGGCCGCGTCGTCGATACCGGCAATGGCAACTCCTCCCATTCCGAAGGCCAGGGCTGGGCCTTGCTGATGGCGGAGGCGCATGGCGACCGCGCCACCTTCGAGCGCGTCCTTTCCTGGACCCAGCGTTCGCTGAAGCGCCCCTACGACGCCCTCCACGCCTGGAACTGGCGCCCCAACCGCGCCCAGCCCGTGGAGGACGGCAACAACGCCAGCGATGGCGACATCTTCATCGCCTGGGCGCTTCTCCGCGCCTCCCAGCGCTGGCAACAGCCGCAATACCGCGAGATGGCCCGCGAGATCTGCAACGACCTCGCCCGGCTCTGCATCCGCCAGATCGGCGGCCGCTTCGTCCTGCTGCCGGCCGCTTTCGGCTTCGAGCATCGGGACCATGTGGTGGTGAATCCCTCCTACTACGTCTTCCCCGCCTTCTCCGACTTCGCTGCCCTCGGCGGCGATGGCACCCCCTGGCACAGCCTGTATCAGGATGGGCTGAGCATGCTGCGGGAAGCCCGCTTCGGCCGCTGGGGCCTGCCGCCGGACTGGCTCCGCCTGCCCCGCGCCGGCGGCCGCCCGAGCATCGCCCCCAACTGGCAGCCGCGCTTCTCCTACGATGCCGTCCGCGTGCCGCTCTACCTCGCCTGGGCTGGCCTGGCGCGGGAACCCGCCGCCACCGCCGCCGTGGCGTTCTGGAACCGGACCGACATGCCCTACCAGCCCGCCTGGGTCATGCTGACCGACAACATGCCCGCCCCCTACGCGCTGAACTCCGGCCAGCAGGCGGTCAACCGGCTCGCGGGCCACATGGCGCCCACACGGGGCCCGCTCCCCTCGGTGAAGGAAGCCGACAACTACTATTCCGCCGCCCTCACCGTGCTGTCGCATATCGCCATGGCGGAGCGTCTGCCCATCCTGGCGTGACGGCTTCTCAACCGCCTCCGCCGATTCTGCTCGCGGCCGCCCTCGCCACCGGTAGAATTACCCAGGTTTTATCACAGTTCTTTGCATGGAATGACATGCTCACGGTGCCGATATCCGCAGTAATTACATAGGTTTCTACCTATCGCAGCCAGTGTTTGGTGCAGCACAACCAACTGGTTATTCTCCACCGCATGGGCACCCCGTCCGCGAGTGGCAACGACCCCGATTCTGTTCTGACCCCGTCCGCCGCCACAGCGGGCGTCCGCCGTACACGCCTGCTCCTGGTGGAAGGTGACGCCAATCTCGCCACCTCCCTGGCCAATACGCTGGAGGCGGCAGGCTTCGAGGTGAAGATCGCGGGCAGCATCGCCGCTGGCCGCGCCGCCGATACGGATGCTGCCCGCATCGTCCTCATCAGCCTGAACCTGCCCGATGGCAGCGGCCTGCTCATGCTGCGGGACCTCGCCGGTCGGCGGGACCGTGGCGTCATCATGCTCAGTGCCGATGACTCCGAAGCCGAGCGCGTCTCGGGCCTCGAACTCGGCGCGGACGACGTCTTCTCCCCCCCTTTCCCCGCACGGGAAATCATCGCGCGCATCCGGGCCGTGCTTCGCCGGCTGGATGAGCCGGATGCCCAGATGACCTCGCTGGAGGCCGCCGACGTCCTGCTGGACCCGCAACGCCAACGGCTGGTCGGCCGGGACGGGCGCGAGCACCGCCTCACCGGTGCCGAAGCCGGGTTGCTGGAAATCATGCTCGCTGCGCCGGACCGTGTGGCGGAACGCTCCCTCGTGGCCAAGCGCGTGCTCGGCTACTCGTTGCAGCCGCAGCAGCGGGGGGTGGACCAGTTCGCTTCCTCCCTCCGGCAGAAACTGCTCCGGGCTTCCGGTGGCCGCATCCGCGTCACCGCCGTGCGTGGGCGCGGCTACCGGCTGGTGTGGTAGCCGCCCCGGCCGGCCTTCGCGGAAACCCCAGCCGCGCCCTTGCGGTCCTTAGCGCCAAGCCGCAGGCTCACTCCCGCAGAAATCCTGAAGGGGGAACCGCCATATGGCTGAATCGAAAATCGCCGTTGTCACCGGTGCTGGCAGCGGCGTCGGCCGCGCTGCCGCCCTGGCGCTGCTCGGCGCGGGCTGGAGCGTGGCCCTCGCCGGCCGGCGGGCCGATGCGCTGAACGCCACCATCGCCGAAGCGGGCGAAGCCGGCTCCCGCTGCCTCGCCATTCCCACCGATGTGGGGGACCCCGCCTCGGTCGCCGCCCTCTTCGCCGCCGTGGAGCAGAAATGGGGCCGGCTGGACCTGCTGTTCAACAATGCCGGCCGTGGCAGCCCGGCGGTCGATGTGGACGAGATCGCGCTGGACGACTGGTTCGGCACCGTGGCGGCCAACCTGCACGGCGCCTTCCTCTGCGCCCAGCAGGCCTTCCGCATCATGAAGCACCAGAAGCCGCAGGGTGGCCGCATCATCAATAACGGCTCCATCAGCGCCCACACCCCGCGCCCCTTCTCCGCCCCCTATACCGCCACCAAACACGCCATCACCGGCCTCACCAAATCCCTCAGCCTGGATGGCCGCCGCTGGGACATCGCCTGCGGCCAGCTCGACATCGGCAACGCCGCCACCGAGATGACCCAGCGCATGACCAATGGCGTCCCCCAGGCCAACGGTACCATGATGGTCGAGCCCCGCATGGACGCCCGCCATGTCGGCGAGGCGGTGCTGCACATGGCCTCGCTGCCGCTCGACACGAATGTTCAGTTCATGACGATCATGGCAACCAAGATGCCCTTCGTCGGGCGCGGCTGAAGCCACGCCATGGCCGCTTCACCCTGGCGTGAAGCGGCCGCCAGCCGGGTAAAGCTACCTTGAACGGCAGCCCCCGCGCCTGAATTCCCCGGGATCAATCCTCTTTTTGTCTCGTCTCGCGCAAACCTGCGCCCTCCCGATCGTTCCATAAACGCACGGCCGCGGCATCGCTGCCGAGTTCAACAACGAAGGGAGGATAAGCATGCGCGCGACCACAGTATGGGCCTTTACCACGGCCCTCCTTGTCGCGCCGGCCGTAATGGCTCAGGCCCCGCAACCGGGCACCGGTTCAACCAGCCCGCCGCCCGCGACATCGCCGGGCATGAATCCGCCCGCCGCGCCCTCTCCGGGCACGCCC
>JH599931.1 GCA_000245075.1 Acetobacteraceae bacterium AT-5844 | reverse complement strand
CCGGCCCCGCCCGCCCCGCGCCGCCGCCCAAGCCGCTCGGCAACAAGGGCTCGGATTTCAAGGCTGGCGATTTCGTCGTCTATCCCACCCATGGCGTCGGCCAGGTGCAGGGTATCGAGACGATGCAGGCCGCCGGGCTGGAGTTGAAGGTGATCGTCGTCACCTTCGAAGAGAACCGCATGACCTTGCGGGTGCCGCTGAACAAGGCGGCCTCCTCCGGCTTGCGCATGCTCGCCAACAAGGACTCGATGGGCGAGGCGCTGGACACGCTGAAGGGCCGCGCGCGCATCAAGCGCACCATGTGGTCCCGCCGCGCCCAGGAATACGAGCAGAAGATCAACAGCGGCGACCCGGTGCAGATCGCCGAAGTGGTGCGGGACCTTCACCGCAATGCCGGGCAGCCGGACCAGTCCTTCTCCGAACGCCAGATCTACGAGCTGGCCATGGACCGGCTGGCCGCCGAGGTCGCGGCCCTGGACCGCACCGACAAGGCCGCGGCCATGGACAAGCTGCTGGAGTATCTGAAGCAGGGCTAAGGCCCGCTTCACCCGGAAAGCCCGGCCGCCGAAAGGCAGCCGGGCTTTTTCATGCGCGCCAGGTCCGGCGGCGGTTCTTACGCCATCAAGGTGTGCTCGACGAGGATCTTGGCCCCCAGCAGGATCAGGCCGATCCCGCCCAGCCCTTCAGCGATCCGCCCCATACGGACACCGAGATAGCGGCCGACCAACATCCCGGCGGTGGCCATGAGGAAGGTCGCGGCACCGATAGCAAGCGCGGTGTGGGCGATATCCGCGCCAATGAAGGCGAGCGTCACGCCCACGGCGGCGGCATCGATGCTGGTGCCCACCGCCGTCGCCAGCAGCAGCCAGAGCGAATGGCGCTGTGGGCGCTCCTCCAGCGGGCGTGGGGCATGCAGGGCGCCCAGCACCATGCGGCCGCCCACCACGCCGAGGATGACAAAGGCCAGCCAGTGGTCCACGGCATCGACATAGGATGCCGCGGCCAGCCCAAGCCCCCAGCCCAGCACGGGGGTCAGCGTCTCCACCACACCGAAGATCAGCCCGGTACGGAGAGCCTCCCCCAGGCGCGGCCGGTGCAGGGAGGCGCCTTTGCCGATCGCGGCGGCGAAGGCATCGACGGACATGCCGAAGGCCAGGACGAGAGTGGCGGTGGGGGTCATCGGAGGTCTTCCCGCAGGCGCTGCGACGCGGGCGACAACTAAGACAGTTGAATAATTGTTCAAGTGTTGAATTGAGGGCGAAACCATAAAAAAAGCCCCGGGGATCTCTCCCCGGGGCCGGTCCGCTTCAGCGATGCGTCAGGATCACTCCTGGTTACGCACACCCATGAACTGCAGCAGCAGCTGGAACAGGTTGATGAAGTTCAGGTACAGGCCCAGCGCGTCGAACACGCTGCGCTTGGCGGCGATGTCGGTGCCCTCCGCATAGGCGTACTCGATGTAGTCCGCCTTGATGCGCTGGGTGTCGTAAGCCGTGAGGCCCACGAACACGACGACGCCGATCACGCTGATCGCCAGAGCCAGCACGCCGCTGCCGATGAACACGTTGACGACGCCCGCGATGATGATGCCGATCAGGCCCATCATCATGAAGCTGCCCATCTTCGTCAGGTCGGCCTTGGTGGTGTAGCCGTACAGGCTCACCGCCGCGAACATGCCCGCCGTCACCAGGAAGGTGCTGGCGATGGACGCGCCGACATAGACGACGAAGATGTTCGCCATGCTCGCGCCCATGGTGGCGCAGAACACCCAGAACAGGGCCTGCACCGTGCTCTTGCTCATCCGGTTCACACCGAAGGAGAGCACCAGGACGAAAGCCAGCGGCGCGAATATCGCCACGAAGCCTAGCAGGGTCGGCTGCGTCGCCAGGCCGCGCGGAGTGCGCACGACGTTGTAGAACAGCTCGGACAGGCCGGTGTTCGCGATGACGTAGGCGACGATGGCGGTCACCAGAAGGCCGGAGGCCATCCAGTTGTACACGCGCAGCATATAGGCCCGCAGCCCGGCATCCAGGGCGGCGGCATCGGTGGTCGCGGCGCGGCCCCAGCCAGGCGCGCCCGTGGTGCGGTAGTCTTGACCAAAGGCCATAGGGCGAAAACTCCTCCTCTGCGGGCTAAGGGCCCGCACATGATCACAATATGGACTAACCGTAATGTGGTTCAATCGGATTCGAGGGCGAACACCACTCTTTCATCGCCATTACTCATTACGCAGCAATGGCGCAGGCCGCACGCGAAGAGCCAGGGCGGTGCCGGCATAGCCCAGCACCAGCGTCAGAATGGTGCAGCCTACCACCGTCGCGGCCAGGGTCCCAGGCAGGAAGGTCCACTCCGTCCGCATGACGTAGCGGGCCACACCCCAGCTCGCCGCCGTACCAATGGCGGCGGCCAGCACGCCGGCAGTAAAGCCCAACAGGCCGAACTCCACCATCCAGGCCCGGCGGATTTGCGCGCGCGTGGCGCCGATCACCTTCAGCACCACGGCATCCCGTACCCGGCGGTGTTGCCCGGCCGCCATGGCGCCCGCCAGCACCAGCCCGCCCGCCAGCAGCGTCACGCCCGCCACGGCGGAAATGGCGGTGCCCAGCTTCGCCATCAGTTCACCCACCGCCTCCAGCGCGTCCCGCACCCGGATGCCGGAGACATTGGGGAAGGCATCCGTCACCGCCCGCAGCACCGCCGCATCCTGCGCGGCGTCACCCCGCAGCGTGGCGATATGCGTGTGCGGCGCCGAGGAGAGCAGCCCCGGGGAGGCGACGAGAACGAAGTTGATGCCGAGCCCCTGCCACTCGATCTGCCGCAGGCTCGCGATCCTCAGCGGGATATCGCGCCCCAGCACATTCACCACGATCTCGTCTCCCAGCCCGACATTCCAGCCCTGGGCGAGATTGGCATCCAGCGAGACCAGTGGCGGCCCGCTGTAGTCCGGCGCCCACCATTGGCCCGCGACGATGCGCGTACCTTCCGGCGGCGTGGCGGCGTAGGTCAGCCCGCGGTCCCCACGCAATGCCCAGGAGGTGTCGCCGGTCGTCTGCACCTGGTCCGCCGGTATGCCCTTCACCGAGACGATGCGGGCGCGGAGGGAGGGCACGTGCTGCACCTCGGCCACGCCCGGCAGGCCCGTGGCCAGCCGCTCGAACTGCGCCATCTGGTCGGACTGGATGTCGATGAAGAAGAAGTTCGGCGCGGCGGAGGGAAGCTGGTTGCTGATTTGCCGGCGCAGATTGCCTTCGATCAGCGCCAGGGCGGAGAGCGTGGTCAGCCCGATGCCCAGCGCCACCAGCAGCAGGCCAGTGGGCGCGCCGGGGCGGTGCAGGTTGGCGAGGCCGAGGCGCAGGGCCGGCCTTTGCCCCGCCTTCACGCGGCGGGCCAGGCCCATCAGCGCGCTGGCGCCCAACCGGAAGAGCAGCAGCGTGCCCGCCGCGACGGCGCAGAAGGACAAGGCGAACAGCGGCTGCGCCGCCGTGCCCACCACCAGCGCCACCAGCGCCGCCACCGCCACGCCATTCACCAGCAGCAGGGAAAGGCGCGGCCGGGCGTGCTGCGGCTCCAGCGAATCGCGGAACAGCGCGGCGCCCGGGATTTCCCGCGCCCGCCCCAGCGGCCAGAGGGAAAAGGAGATGGCCGTGAGGATGCCGTAGAGCGCGGCCATGGCCAGCGGCACGGGATAGATGCCCATGCGCGGCGGCACCGGCAGGGCAGCGGCGAGCATTTGCGCCGCCAGCAGCGCCAGCCCCTGCCCCACCACCAGCCCCAGGATGATGCCGACGATGGAAAGCCCCAGCACCTGGATGAGATAGGTGGCGAAAACCGTGCCGACCGGCGCGCCGAGGCAACGCAGCGTGGCGATGGTCCGCGCGCGCTGGTCCAGCCAGCTCCGCACCCCGGTCGCCACGCCGATGCCGCCGACCAGCAGGGCCGTCAGCCCGGCCAGCGTCAGGAAGGAGGCTACGCGGTCCAGCATCCGGTTGACGCCGGGGGCCGCCTGGGTGGCATCGCGCACGCGCCAGCCGCCATCGTCATGCGCGGCCTGGAAGTCCCGCGCGAAGGTCCGGGGGTTGGTGCCGGGCGGCAGGGCAATGCGATACTCGTACTGCACCAGGCTGCCGGGCTGAATGAGGGCCGTGGAGGCCAGGGCATCGAGGGAGATCAGCGCGCGCGGGCCCAGCAGGGCGGGCGTCGCCACCTTGTCCGGCTCGGTGCGGATCAGCGCCGCGAGGACGAAGCTCTGCTCGCCGATGCGGATCTGCTCGCCGACCTGCACGCCCAGCCGCTCTGCCACCAGCGGCTCCAGCGCCACGCCGGGGGGCGCATCGGCCGTAGCGGGACGCAGCGTGGCCTCGGGCGGGTCCAGTTCCAGCCGCCCATAGAGCGGGTAGGCGCTGTCGGCGGCCTTCAGCTCCACCAGCGTCCGGTCTCCGCTCGGCGCGATGGCCATGGCACGCATTTCCACGATCTCGGAAAGGCGCGCGCCATGGTCGGTGATCCATTGCCGCGCCTCCTGCGGCATCGGCCGGTAGGTAACGCGGACGGAGAGATCGCCGCCCAGGATGCGGGCACCGTCCTCGGCGAGGCTCGCCTCGGTCGCGGCCCGCAGGACTCCCACCGCCGCAATGGCGGCGACGCCCAGCGCCAGACAGGCCAGCACGATCCGGAGGCCTTTTATGCCGCCCCGCAATTCCCGCCGGGCGAAGCGAAGGCCGAGGGAGAGATGGCTGCTCATGCGGAGAGCATGGTCTGGGGCGCCACCAGGCTGTCACTGGTGATCTGCCCATCCGCCATGCTGAGCTGGCGCTCGCAACGGTCCGCCAGGGCAGGGTCGTGGGTGATCAGCAACAGGGTGGTGCCGAGATGGACCCGCAGGTCGAACAACAGGTCCATGACCATCAGGCCGGTCGCGCGGTCCAGATTGCCGGTGGGCTCATCGGCCAGCAGCAGGCTGGGCTCGGCCACCACGGCGCGCGCCAGGGCCACGCGCTGCTGCTCGCCCCCGGAAAGCTGGCCGGGATAATGGTCCAGCCGATGGCCGAGGCCGACGCGGGCCAGCGCCTTGCCCGCCCGCTCGAACGCATCGGCACGGCCGGCGAATTCCAGCGGCACCGCCACATTTTCCAGCGCCGTCATGGTCGGGATCAGGTGGAAGGCCTGGAAGACGATGCCGAGTTGGTCCCGACGGAAGCGGGCCAGCGCATCCTCATCCATCGCCGGGAGATCGGCGCCCGCCACGGTCAGCACGCCGCCGCTGGGCCGCTCCAACCCGGCCAGCAGCATCATCAGCGAGGTCTTGCCGGAGCCGGAGGGGCCGACGATGCCCACCGCCTCCCCACGCCCCACTTCCAGGTCGATGCCCCGGAGGATGTTGACCTCCCCCCCGGCGGCGACCACCTTGAAGGTCAGGTTTCGTGCCTCGATCAACGGCGCGGAGCCATCGGTTCTGGCGGAGGAGGTTCGGATGGGGTTCGTGGCGCTTGGCATGAACCACAAGGTGGGCCGTCGCGCCGCGCTGCAAAAGGCCGTTTTCGGTTTCGGAATATTGCTGGCGGCTACCGGGGCGTCACAACGGAGTGCCTTGGCGCAGGCCAGGGCGGCGGCTCCGCTCAAGCTTATGATTCTGGGCGACTCGATTACGGCTGGCTACGGCTTGCCGGAAGGGGAGTCCTGGCCGGTGAAGCTGCAGGCTGCGCTGCAGGCGGCGGGCGAGCAGGTGCGTGTCATCTCGGCCGGCGTCTCGGGCGACACCACGGCGGGAGGCAAGGCGCGGCTGGACTGGGCGCTGGCCGATGAGCCGAATGCGGTGATCGTGGCGCTTGGCGGCAATGACGGGCTGCGCGGCCTGCCGCCCGCCACCAGCGAGGCCAATCTGGACGACGTGCTGACGCGGCTGAAGGCCAAGGGCCTGCCGGTGCTGCTGGCGGGCATGCTGGCGCCGCCCAATCTGGGCGCGGATTACGGGCGGGAGTTCTCCGCCACCTTCCAGAACCTGGCCCGGAAGCATCCGGAAGTCATTTTCTACCCCTTCCTCCTGGACGGCGTGGCCGGCGATCCGGCGATGAACCAGGCGGACCGCATCCACCCCAACCCGCAGGGCGTCGCGGAGATGATCCGGCGCATGATGCCGGCGGTGAAGGAACTTCTCAGCAAGGCTCGGGGGGCCTGATGCCATGGTGCGTCTTTTTGTGGCCCTGCCGATCGGCGAGGGCCTGCGGGAACAGCTCTCGGCTCTCGCGGGCGGCATCACCGGCGCCAAATGGGTGCCGCCGGAGAATTACCACCTGACGCTGCGTTTCATCGGCGAGGTGGAGAACCATCTGGCGGATGAGCTGGACGAGGCACTCGCCACTATCCGCGCGAAGCCCTTCGAGCTGACGCTCAAGGGGCTCAACGTGTTCGAGAAGGCCGGGCGCATCCATTCCCTCTATGTCGGGGTGGAGCGATGCGAACGGCTGCTGCACCTCCAGTCCAAGGTGGAGACCGCCTTGCAGCGTGCGGGCCTGCCGCCGGAGCGCAAGAAATTCGCCCCTCATGTGACGCTGGCGCGCACGGAGAAGGCGGCACCGGACAAGCTCATCGCCTTCGTGCAGGCCCATAACCTGTTCCGTGCCCCGCCGCAGCCAGTGGACCATTTCTGCCTGTTCTCCTCCCGCCTGGGGAAAGAGCAGGCGCATTACGTGGCAGAGGTGGATTACGCGCTGGAAGGCGCGTTGTTGCCCGCTCGCGCGGAGGAATAACCACAGCATCGCTTGCGGGATCGGCGGGCTTCCCGCATCACTGCGGCAACGCTCATGATCCGCCGCCTGCACCTCCTCCTGCTGCGCCTGCTGGCCGTCCTGCTGATCACGCAGGGCGTGGCCGCGCCGGCGCATTGCCTGGAGCTGCTGGCCCGTGCCACGGGCACCCCCATCTGCACGGGCGGCAACGGCCTGCAATACGGGACGGGCGTGCCGGAGGATGGCCCCCTCTCCCACCACGGCGCCGATGGCTGCGCGGTATGCCATGCCCTGCCACAGGGGCCGGTGCCGCCGCTGCTTCTCCCGCCACCTCCCTCTCTGGTGCTGGCCGCCGCCTCCAAACCCTGGCCGCTGGTGCTTGCGCCCTCCGGCATGGTGGAGGCCCGCCCCTATACGGCCCGAGCGCCGCCCCTGGCCTGAACCGCCGCTCTCCCGTTCAACGCCAGCCTTCCAGCAACGGAGCTTATCCGTGTTTCATCGCCGTTCTTTGCTCGCCGGCCTCGCCGTGCTGAGCCTGCCCGCCACCGCCGCCCTCGCACATAGCTACAAGGCCGGCGAGATCGATATCGGCCACCCCTGGAGCCGCGCCGCTCCGGCGGGCGTCACCGGCGCCGGCTTCATGACCCTGAAAAACACGGGTACCACCGCCGACCGGCTGCTCAGCGCCCGCGCCGAGATCGCCCGCACCGTCGAGATCCACAACCACATCATGGATGGCGGGGTGATGCGCATGCGCCCCGTGGAGGCCATCGACCTTTCCCCCGGCAGCGAGGTGAAGCTGGCGCCTGGCGGCTTCCACCTGATGCTGATCGGGCTGAAGCAGGCGCTGGTGCAAGGCACCCGCGTGCCGCTGACGCTGGTGTTCGAGAAGGCCGGTGAAGTGCAGGTGGAGCTGGCGGTCGAGGCTGCCGGCGCCCGCGGCGGCAGCGGCCACCAGCACTGAGAGGTCAACGGCGGGCGCACATCTGCCCTGCGGGGGCGCCCCGCTTGAGCCGGGCGGCATGCGGCGCCATCTGCGGCCCATGCCTCCCGAAACCCTGGATGAAGCCGCGACGGCAGCGCGCGCCTGCACCCTGTGCGGGCCTCTCCTGCCGCTGGGGCCGCGGCCCACCTTCCGCGTGAGTGACACCGCCCGGCTGCTGATCATCGGCCAGGCGCCGGGCACCAAGGTCCACAACACCGGCATTCCCTGGAACGACCCTTCCGGGGACCGCCTGCGCCTGTGGCTGGGAATGGACCGGGACGTGTTCTACGATTCCAGCCGCATCGCCATCGTCCCCGCCGGGCTGTGCTATCCCGGCCGCCTGCCGCGCGGCGGCGACGCCCCGCCTCGGCCGGAATGCGCGCCGCTCTGGCACCCCCGGCTGATCACGCCGATGCGGCAGGTGCGGCTGACTCTGCTGGTGGGCACCTATGCCATTCGCACCGTTCTCGGACGCCCGGCCGCCGCCGCGCTGGGTGAGACGGTGAGGAATTTTGAGGGTCCCCTCTCCCGCCATCTCTTTCCTCTGCCGCATCCCTCCTGGCGGACACGGGCCTGGGCCGCGCAACGGCCCTGGTTTGACGCCGAGGTACTGCCGGCCTTGCGCGAAGCGGTCGGCGCAGCGCTGGAAGGCTAGGCCCAATCGGCATCCAGCGCACTGAATGCCGATTGGGCCTAGGCGCCGGGTCAGCCGACGGGCTGTAGGGCGCGTACGGCCTGCTCGCAGCGGCGGGCAATCTCCATCCATCCCGCCTTGTCATTGGCCACGCCGGAGAATTCCAACGGCGTGCCGATGGTCAGCCGCAGCTTGCCTGGCCTTGGCAGGCGGCGGCTGGCGGGCCAGCAGCTATAGGCGCCCTCCAGATAGCAGGGCACCACCGGCACCGGCCCGCCCGCCACCAGCGCACCGATACCTGGCAAAAAACGCCCCATCTCTCCGCTGCGGCTGCGCGTGCCTTCGGGGAACAGGATAAAGACCAGGCCATCCTCCTCCAACCTTTCCCGCAGCCCGTTGAGGTCCTTCGCGCTGGTGCGCTTGCGCCAGACCGGCAGAGCATTCACCGCCCAGGCCGCGAAGGCGGAGGAGCGGACGGAGCCGAAGAACACATCCCCTGCCGCCAGCGCGAAGGCGCGCCGCGCCGCCGGGCCGCGCAGCACGGCGCCGAGGCTCATCGCGTCCAGGTGGCTCGCGTGGTTGGAGATCAGGACGAAAGGCGTGGTGGCCGGCAAATTCTCCCGGCCCACCACCTCCAGCTTGTGGAACAGTTGCAGGTAGCGCCGCACGCCGCGCCGCCAGATGCCCTGCATCACCGCGCCGGCGAGGCCGACCTCCCGCGAATGGCTGCGCAGCCGGGCGACCGGCGAAAGCTCCGTATCGCGCGCCGGGCGGAACTGCCATTCCATGGGCATCAGCCGCCCGTGATGACGCGCATGGGCTGGCCCTCGCCGATGCCCACGACATAGTGGATGAGGTGGAAGACCGCCGGTGCGACGAGCAACAGGCTGTTGAACCGGTCCATGATGCCGCCATGGCCCGGCAGCGCCGCGCCCATATCCTTGATGCCGATATCCCGCTTGATGGAAGACAGCATCAAATCCCCCGCCTGCCCGGCGATGCTGACGAGCATGCCAAGGAAGATCAGCAGCAGCGGATGATCCATGGCCGTGCCGGCGAAGATCAGATGACCGAGAAACGCCACCAGCAAGGTGGTAGTGCACAATGCGCCAACTGCGCCGGAGATGGTCTTGTTGGGGCTGGTATTCGGCAGCAGCTTGCGCCCGCCGATCAGCTTTCCCCAGGTGAAGGCAGCAACGTCGTTCAGCGCGATGGCGGCGAGCAGCATCAGCACCAGCGGCCGGTAGCCGGGGTCGTTGGCCATGAAGCCGAGATGCCCAAGCCCCACGCCCAGCAGCATGAATGCGAAAATCGCCAGTGCGCAGCGCTGGATATAGCCGGCGGGCCGGTCCAGCGGGATGGTGACGACCAGCAGCGCCACCGTCATCAGCGGCCAGAGTGCGACGAAGAAACCATACCAGTGGTCCAGCGCCGCGAAATTCACGGCGAGGATGCCCAGCGCCACCACGGCGGTGGTCAGGTACTCGCGGAAAAGCCCGGTGGCACGGGCAAACTCGCCCAGGCAGAGCAGAGCGAGGATGGTCACCGCGCCGATCGTCCAGACCCGCCCCAGCAGCACCGGGCCGAACATCAGCGGCAGCAGCACCAGCCAGGACCCGAAGCGCAGCCACAGCTCCCGCCGGAAGGCCGGCGTGCCGCGCCCGGTGAGCGTCATGAAGCCGATGACCAGCGCGGCCAGCAGCAACACGCCACCGGTCGCCGCCACGATGCCGGTGGTGACAGGGTGGCCGAAGGCAATGTTCATCGGGCGAGGTGCTTCGCGGTGTGGGAGAGCCTGCGCCAGGCGGTGACGCTGGCCAGCACGGTGATGAGAGCCAGCACCCAGGCGGCGAGATGCCAACCAGCCACGGACTGCCAGCCCAGCGGCGTCACGGCGCACCAGATGCCGAGCGCCGTGGCCAGGGCCATGCGCTGCTGCTTGGCCATGGGGCCGGAAAAATCGCTGGGCGCGCCAGCGGCCTTGCCGACGGCGCGGATATAGGCCGTGGCCATGGCCGCGAGCGATGCCGCCAGCCCGAGCCCCCAATTGCCCCCGGCAGCCACGCCAAGGCCGAGCAGGATGGCGGTGTCGGAGACGCGGTCCGGCACTTCGTTGAACAGCTCGCCCAGCGGCGAGGCGATGCCACGCCCCACGGCCACCATCCCGTCGAACAGATTGGCCAGCAGGCGCATCTGCACCAGCGCTGCGCCAAGCAGCCAGAAGGCACGCGCCCCCTCCGGCAGCCACCAGACGGCGGCGAAGCAAAGACCGGCGGCGAGTCCCGCAACCATCCCAGCGATGGAAATACCGTCCGGCGAGGCTTTACGCCGGATGAGCCACTCCGCAACCCGTCCCGTCAGGGCCAGGTTGCGCGCGGCGATGGGGCGCCTGTCGCCGGCGCCATCCGCTGCCATGGGTCTTCAGCCCTCCCCTTCCAGCCGCGCGATCTCGTCATCGGAAAAGCCGAAATGGTGGCCGATCTCATGGATCAGCACATTGCGGACCAGGCGGAACAGATCCTCCCCCGTCTCGATCCACTCGACCAGGATGGGCTCGCGATACAAGAAGATGGTGTCTGGGCCGGAAGGCGTGTCGAGCACCGATTTCTCGGTCAGCGGCGTGCCGCGATAGAGGCCGGTGAGTTCCCAGGGGTGCTCGATCTCGAGAGCCTCCAGCGTATCATCATCCGGCAACTCCTCCACAAGGATGGCGGTGCCGCGCACGGCCTCCCGCAATTCCTGCGGTATCGCGGAGAAAGCCGCCTCCGCCATGTCCTGAAGGTCTTCGATGGAGGGGGGATGATGGAAGCGCATGGCACAGCTTACCAGCGGTGGGGCAGGCTGCCACCTGCCTGTGGCGTGAAGGGTGGGAGCATGCCCCACCCTTGCGTGCCCCACGGCCCGCTGCGTTCAGGCCAGGGGGGCGTCGTCGCCCGGCACGCTGCGCGACGGCACCGTCGCACCTCCCTGCCGGGCAGCTTTCAACTCGTCCCGGATCTCCATCAGCAGCTTCTCCTGCGCGGAGGGGCCGGATGGCTTGGCCTCCTGACGGATGCGCAGCCTGGTCAGCACGCGCAGCAGCCAGAAAATCGCCATGGCGACGATCAGGAACTTGATGATGTTGTTGATAAAGACGCCGATAGCCAGCACGGCGGCGCCGGATTGCCGCGTTGCATCCAGCGAGGGCCCGCGCTCGCCACTCAAGACCAGGAAGATGTTGGAGAAATCCACCCCGCCGATAAGCAGGCCGATCACCGGGTTGATGAGATCCGTCACCAGCGAATTCACGATGCCGGTGAAAGCAGCGCCGATGACGATACCGACAGCGAGATCCACCACGCTGCCACGCATGATGAAGGCTTTGAATTCCGTCAGCCAGGCGGGCTCGCGAATCGGGATGGGCGGCATCTTCGGATTCTCCGTAGCGGTCAGCCCATCTCCCTCGCCGATATCGTACCGGTTCGTAAAGTAACAGGCTCACGACTGGACCGAGGCGGGCCGCAGGATGCGGCCCGCCTTCCGGACAGCGCGGGCGTTACGGCGTTGTGCTGCGCGGCGCGGGGTCGGCAGCGGAACCCGAGCTACCGGGCTCGACCACCATGCCGCCGCCCATATAGGCGCGGTTGGGGTTGGCCCGACTGCTGCTGTTGCTGCTGCGTTGCGGGCTGCGGGTGGTGCGCCCTTCGTCGAGCGGCGTGCGCACTTCCGGGTCTCGCCACAGGGGGCGGCCCAGATTGACGTCGCTCGGCGAAGTGGTGGCACCGGTAATGGCGCCTGCCCCACCGCCCACGAGGGCGCCGACGCCCGCACCCACCGGCCCGCCCAGCGCGCCTACGCCAGCGCCGGTCGCGGCCCCGGCGGCAGCGCCGCCCTGAACGCGCTCACGCTCATCCGTGCCGCAGGCGGAAAGCGCCAGGGCCAGTAAAGCGGCCCCTGCCAGATGCATTTTCATATTTCTCTCCCTGTCTCTGCCTCTGCCATGCAAGCCTGGCGGTAGCTGAGGCATGGCCGGAGCCGTACAGCGGGAGAACGTGAGGCAAGCCGGAAAGTTGCTAGCCTTGCCGGTAGGTTTCGAGAAGTCGGCGGCCTCCTTCCCCCGCGCGCGCCAGCCATTCCTCCAGCATCACATTGGCCATGTGCTGCAACTCCCGCTCCAGGGCGGCGGAGGGACGGCGCAGCACCATGCCCTGCTCTTCCAGCTTCCGGGGCGCGGCTTCCTGCTCCGCGGCCACGAGCGTCCAGCCGCGCGCCTCGGCGGAGGCCGCTGCCTCCCGCAGCGCGGCTCTCGTCGCCGGCGGCAGGGCCTCCAGCGCCCGGGTCTGCGCGATGAGCGCACCGGCAGGCATGTTCAGGTCGAAAGCCGTGAAATAGCGGGAAAACGTCCAGGCACGCACATCCACCCCAGCGCTGACGGAAGCGAACATGATATCCGCCATGCGGGCCGCGAAACCTGCCTCCGTCTCATCTGGCTCCAGCGGCGCGGGGGTGGCGCCGAGCAACATGGCCAGACGTCCGCCGATGGGCGTTCGTACCCGCATGCGGGTGCCCCGTAGCATCGCCAGGCTTTCAACGGGGAAGCCGGTGTACAGCCCTCCTGGCGGGTTAGGCAGAAGGCAAAGAAGGCTCAGCCCTTCCCGCTGCAGCCGCCGTTCGATGACGGGCCGGCACAGCGCGGCAAGGCGGCGCGCCTGCTCCTGCCCCCGCGCCAGGCGTGGAATGGCATCCATCTCGAAGACGGGGTCCAGCGCCGCCTCCGCAGCGAGCAGGATTTCCGCGAGTTGCGCCTCGCCCGTTTGCAGGCCCGGCCGCAAGGCCGCCTGCCGCAACAGGCTGCTGGACGGATGCAGGCGGATATCGAGCCCCTGCCCCGATATCTCCCGCACCTCGCCGATGAACCGCAACAGATTGCGGGCCGTCAGCCCGTCTGCCGGCGAGGCGGACGCCAGTTGCCAGCGTACCGCCTGCGCCGCCGCCCTGCGGCCTGAGAGCATGGTCCCGGAGAGTGCGGCCCCCGCGGCAGCGGACAGGGTGCTCCGGCGCGTCATGGTCATCGGGCGGCCTCGCTCCGTAATGCGGCACGATGCGAACGCCCGCGCCGCCGGAGAAGATGCTTCAGCCGGCCGAGGTCACGTAGTTGCGCAATTCGCTGGCCTCGAGCTCGGCTTCCTCGATCCGGGCCTTCACGAGGTCGCCGATGGACACCATCCCAGCCAGGCTGCCGTCATCCTCCAGCACCGGAAGATGCCGGACGCGCCGGTCCGTCATCATCGCCAGCGCCTCGCCGATCAGGGTGCGGGGGCCGACCGTGTGCAGCACGCGCGTCATCAGCTGCCGTGCCGTCAGCCCACCCGGGTCGCCGGTAGCGGCGGTGGCCCGCACGATGTCCCGCTCGCTGACGATGCCCAGCACCTCGCCGGTGGCATCCCTGACCAGCACGGCGCCGATGCGATTCTGGGTGAGGGTCCGGGCGACGGCGACGGTGCCATCCTCAGGGCCCACATCGATGACCTTGGAGCCCTTCACCCGCAGGATATTGGCAATGATCATGGCGCTTCCTCTCCACTGCTGCGGGCCAGGGCGCCGAGCACGGCACCTTGATCCGCCTGCTCATTGGACGAGAGAAACGATGGCGAAGCCGGTTGTGTGAATCCAGTGAAATCGGGCTGCGCGCAGTTTCGTGCGCTCGCCAGCCGCTGCTGTCGCCTCAGCCCAGCAGGCGCTCGGCTTCCGCGCTGGCGCGCTGAATGGAGAGGACGAAAACCTGCCGGTCGGCGGCCGCGAGCCCGCCAAGATCGGCGCCCGTCAGGAAGGCGAGCAGGCTCGCGCCCCCGCCACCGGGCAGGGCCGAGGTCAGGCCCATGAGGGTGCCATTGCTGTCCACCACGGGCCCACCGGAATAGCCCATCAGCGCGGGCATACGGGCCGTGAAGCCGCGCCCGAAACCCGGCATCTCGGCATCGGGCGCTTCCACCACGCCCCGCGCCACCGTGTGGCCGAGCCCCGGCGCGCCCGCCGCCCAGACGGCCTCCCCGCTTTGCGGCGCGTCCGTGGCGCGCGGTGGCGGCTCCAGGAAGCCAGGGGCCACGCGCAGCACCGCCAGATCCATGCGGCTGCTACGGACGACACCCAGAACCGGCGCCTCCGCCCCGTCCAGCCCACGCCGCAGGGTCACGGCGCCGCCTGCGTCCAGCACATGGGCGCAGGTGAGAACATGCCGTGCATCGAAAGCGACGGCCGAACCGCGGACCATGCCTCCCAACTGGAGCGCGGCGAAGCCCGTGGCACTCACCTGAGCGACCGGCGTTCCGGCGGCGTCCTGGGCCGGCAGGCGCGTGGCGCAGCCTGCCAGCGACAGCGCTGCCGCCATTCCGCCCATGCCTCGCAAGATCTGCCGCCTGCCCGCCATTAACCGTCCCGAATCTCCGCGACGCGGCCGCGATTAGGCGCGCGTTCATAAATCGGCCTCAACCTATCATTGAATGGCTGCCTGTAAAGTTCTCGTAAGGCTCGATTTTCGGGCGGTAGGCGCCGACATCCATCCTGATTGCGCGGAGTGAATCGAATATGAATCCGAGTGTCATTTTACGCGACAGTGGTATCTAACTTTACGAGAACCTCTCCATACCGTTAGAACGAGCCCCTCTCACGAGGCCATCCCGGCCCCTCCCCTCTCCCGAGGTCCGCGCCGTGCTCCACTCCCGGTCCGCCTTGACCATCGCCGCCCTTCTCTGCGCTGCCACGCTCACCTCCCCTGTCCAGGCACAACGGGCGCAGGAGCAGGAACTGCGCAGCCAAAGCATCGCGCGCGGCAATACCCCCGCCTCCACGGGTGACGCTGCCTGCGATGCCGCCGCCGCGGCATGGCGCGCCTGCATCGCCGCCTCCCCGAAGCTGGCGGCCGACAAGGCGGAAGCGAATACTGAGGTGGACAAGTTCATACGGGATGTGTTCGACGCCCGTGGGCCGCATCGCCCTTCCATCACCGGCGCATGCCCGCGCATGGAAGCCGGCTACCGGCGCATGCTCGCGGAAGGCACCTGCGCCGCCAACGTCACCGGCGCGCGGGACGACCAGATCTCCCGTACCACTGAGGGCGCGGAGGCAGCCCGGCGCTGAAGCCGGGCTGGAGCGGCCAGGCTTCAGATCATCTCAAGCGGCTGTTTGGCTTTGGGTGGCGGGAAGGCGGAATCCAGCTCCGTCAGGTCCTCGGGCGTCAGCACCATCATGCGCGCCGCCCAGTTCTCCTTCAGATGCGCCTCATCCGAAGCCTTCGGAATGGCCACGATGCCGGGCGCGCGTAGCGTCCAGGCCAGCGCGACCTGCGCGGGCGTGGCCCCCTGGCGCTCGGCAATACGGCGCAGCACGGGGTGGCGCAGCAGCGCCCCCGCCTGCCCCAGCGGCGAATAGGCCATCACCGGCATCAATTGCTGCTGGCAGAACGGCAGGAGGTCGAACTCCACCCCGCGCGCTTCCAGATTGTACAGCACCTGATTCGTGGCGCAGGTGGACAGGCCCTGCCCCAGCTCTTCCAGGTCGCTGACATCAAGGTTGGAAACGCCCCAGCTGCGGATCTTTCCCTGCTGCTTCAGCCGTTCCATCGCCTCCACCGTCTCCGCCAACGGCACGGCGCCGCGCCAGTGCAGCAGGTAGAGATCCAGGACGTCCGTCTTCAGCCGCTTCAGGCTGCGCTCACAGGCCTGCGGCAGCCGCGTGCGGGAGGCGTTCTGCGGATAGGCCTTGCTGACGAGAAACACCTTGTCCCGCTGGCCATCGATGGCCTCCGCCACCACTTCCTCCGCCCCGCCCTCGGCATACATCTCCGCCGTATCGATCAGCGTCATGCCGAGGTCGATGCCGGCGCGCAGCGTCGCCGCTTCCGCCTTCCGGTTGGCGCCGCGCTCCCCCATCTTCCAGGTGCCCTGGCCCAGGGTGGGGATCGGCGTCCCATCGGCGAGCGTCGTGCTGTGCATGGTATCCTCCGTTGCTCATGCCTATCTTGGCGGACATGCGCCTGCCGACCACCACCTCCCTGCTGCTTTTCCCGATTCTGCTGGCCACGGCCCCGGTCCCGGCCAAGGCCCAGGATCAGTTCGGCCCGTGGCTGCTGGTCTGCACGACGGACAGCATGACCGATCACAATTCCTGCCGCATGACGCATGAGCAGCCGGTGGAGCCCGCCAGCCCCGGCCAGGCCGCCATGGCGCTGGAAGTGCTGGCGCGGGATGGAAAGCTGGTGCCGGCTGTCACCGCACGGAATCTCGGCATCGACAATGCCGGGCGGGGCCTGCTGGCCTTCACCGGCACGGTGCAGGTGCGCTTCCCGCCTCAGCCCATGTTCGAAATGCCGTGCCGGTTGGAAGCACGCTCGGTGGTTTGCACGCCGAAGCCGGGTGACATGGCGCGCGCGGCCGAGGAATTGCCGCAGGCCCAGCGGGCGCTGATCCGCGTCGTCGGCCTCGGCAGCGGCACGGCGGAGGCGGAGCCGCGCAAACTGCCCCTCTCCCGCACGGTGGACGCGCTTGCCGCTTTCCGCACGCGCATGCCGCCCGAATCCGCGCCGCCGCCGCCGGATCCGGGCTTCGACATGCGGGAACTCTTCCTGCGGCTACAGCGCTTCTTCTTCGCGGAATAAGGCGCGCGGCCGGCTAGGGTCAGCCACTCAGCGCCCCAGCCAGTGCTTCAGCCGGGGCACCGCCTCGGCCATTGCCGCTTTCGGCCCGCAATAGGAGAAGCGCAGGAAGCGGCCGCCCCGGGCAGGGTCGAAATCGACGCCCGGCGTCGCGGCGATGCCGGCCTCGGCCAGCATACGGGCGGTGAAGCCGACGCTGTCATTGGTCAGGTGGCCAATATCGGCCCAGATGTAGAAGGCCCCGTCAGCCTCGGCGAGCCGGTCGAACCCCGCTTCGGGCAGGCCACGCAGCAAGGCCGCGCGGTTGCGGGCATAGACGGCCTTGTTGGCCTCCAGCTCCTCGATGCAGCCGAAGGCGGCTTCCGCTGCCACCTGCGCCACATGCGGCGCGCTGATGAACATGTTCTGCGCCAGGCATTCCACCGGGCGCAGCAGGTCCTCCGGCAGCACCATCCAGCCGATGCGCCAGCCAGTCATGGAGAAGTACTTGGAGAAGCTGTTCACCACGACGGCGCTGCTGCTGCAGCCGGCGGCGGTGCTCTCCTCCGCGCCGTAGGACAGGCCATGGTAGATCTCGTCCGAGATCAGCCGGACGCCATTGGCCTCGCACCAGGAGGCGATGGCGGTCAGCTCCTCCCGCGAGAGCATCGTGCCCGCCGGGTTGCAGGGTGAGGCGACGATCAGCCCCTCCGGCCGCGGGTCCAGAGCCTCCAGCATCGCCACGGTGGGCTGGAAGCGCGTGCTGGCGTCGCAGGGCAGGATCTGCGGCACCATGGCCAGGGCGGTGAGGATATTGGCGTAAGGTGGGTAGAAGGGCGCGGCCATCGCCACGCGGTCCCCCACGTCGAAGGCGGCGAGGAAGGCCAGGGGGAAGGCGCCGGAGGCACCCACCGTCACCGCCACGCGCTCCGGCGAGACGACGACGCCGTATTTCTCGCGATAATGCGCGGCGATGCGCTCACGCAGGGAGCGGAGGCCGAAGGCCTCGGTGTAGCCCATCGGCGCGCCGGCCTGCAGGGCGCGGATGGCAGCCTCGGCGGCACCGCGCGGGGCGCCGGTGCCGGGCTGGCCCACCTCCATGCGCAGCACGCCCGGCGCTCCCGGCGGCAGCGCCGCCGCGCGCGCATTGGCGGCGGCGATCACATCCATCACGAGGAAGGGCGGAGCGTCCGCGCCCTTCCCCGTCTTCAGTGCCATGTTACTGCAAGCCGCCGACGGCGAGGCCGGCGCCGCGCGGGTCCGTCACCGCCACGCATTGGCTGGCATCGCCGGGCAGATAGCGGGCGCAGTCGACGGCATTGGCGCGCCCCGGCTCCGGCACGGCGGCGATGTTCTGCGCGATGGGCGTCCGGTTCACCAGGCTGCGCGTGACCGGCAGCGCGGTGGCCAGGGGCGCACCTTCCTGGCCGGAGGAGGCGCCCGCGTAGCGGAAGGCCGCCAGGTTGCGGCTGTGCACCATGACGGCGGAGAGCAGCGGCGGCTCGATCCGTCCCACCGGCGCGGCGGCCATCAGGAAGCCCATGCCCGGCACCATGCGGCCCGTGCCGAACAGGTTGTTCATGGTGAAGGCGCAGCTCACCGCGCCCCCTTCATTGTCCAGCACGACGAGGCTGCTGGAGGCGGGCAGCGGGCCGAACCCGGCACCGCCACCGGCGGGCGGATTGGCCAGCAGCGCCGCGCCATCCCCGCCCGTGCGGCGCCAGGTGGCGGCGGCGGCCAG
>JH599930.1:18239-19146 GCA_000245075.1 Acetobacteraceae bacterium AT-5844 | reverse complement strand
CCGCCCCCCGCCGCCCTGGCGGAATGGACCATCGCCACCCTGCGCGAGACGCCCCCCGGCGCCCCATGGGCCCCCGCCCTGGAAGCCGCCCTCGCGCCAGGCTCCGCCGCTCACCCGCTCCCCTGCCCGCCCCCCGAAGCCGCCGCCGCACCCGCCCAGAAGGCCGAACCGACATGAACGCCGCCATTATCATCTTCCCCGGCATCAACCGCGAACGTGACATGGCCATCGCCCTCCAGAAGGCGACGGGCAAGAAGCCCACCATGCTGTTCCACCAGGAAACCAGCCTGCCGGCCGGCACCGATCTCGTTGTCCTCCCCGGCGGCTTCTCCTACGGGGACTACCTCCGCTGCGGCGCCATGGCGGCCCGCTCCCCCATCATGGACGCCATCCGCGACCACGCCGCCCGTGGCGGTCACATCCTCGGCGTGTGCAACGGCTTCCAGATCCTCACCGAAGCCGGCCTCCTCCCCGGCGCCCTGCTGCGCAACGCCTCCCTCCGCTTCCTCTCCATGGATTGCATGCTGCGGGTGGAGCGCACGGACACCCCCTTCACCAACCAATGGCAGCAAGGCGAGGTCTTCCGCGCCCCCATGGCCCATGGCGACGGCAACTACTTCGCCGATGACGACACCATCGCCCGCCTGGAAGGCGAAGGCCGCGTCGCCTTCCGCTACGTGGACGAACAGGGCGAGCCCACCGAGGCCGCCAACCGCAACGGCGCCCGCAACAACATCGCCGGCATCGTCAGCGAAAACCGCCGCATCCTCGGCATGATGCCCCACCCGGAAGACCTGGTGGACCCGCTCATGGGCGGCGAGGACGGCCTCCCCCTCTTCCGCTCTATCGCGGACACCTTCGCCACCGCCTGAACCACCCCCGCGCCGCGCCCCCCATCACCGGGGCG
>JH599930.1:0-18219 GCA_000245075.1 Acetobacteraceae bacterium AT-5844 | reverse complement strand
CCGGCCACTACCCCGGCGCCATCATCCCCCGCACCCGCGCCACGATCCGCCCGGCCTCATACGCCCCCTCCGCCCGCACCCGCGCCGCCGCCCCCAGCCGCGCGCACGCCGCATCGTCCCGCAGCAGCGCCACGCAAGCCTCGGCGAAGCCGGCATCGTCATCTCGCAACACCACCTCCACCCCATCCGCGAAATCCAGCCCCTCCGCCCCCATCCGCGTGGAGACGATCGGCCGCGCATACAACGCCGCCTCCACCAGCTTCAGCCGGGTCCCCCCGCCATTGCTCAGCGGGCACACCACCACCCGCGTCCCCGCATACAACCCCGCCAGATCCGGCACGAAGCCCAACACCTCCACCCCCTCCGGCACACCGGAAGCCAGCGCCCCCACCCCCTCCGCGCCCTTCCCCGCCAATAACAACCGCGCCCCCGGCACCTGCCGCCGCACCAGCGGAAACACCCGCCGCACCAACCGCTCCGCCGCCTCCGCATTCGGCGGATACTCATACGCCCCGATGAACATCAGCACCGGCGCCGCACACACCCCGGGCGGCACCGCCGGCATCGGCAACGCATTCGGCACCACCGCCACCCGCGGCACCCCCAGCCGCGCCAGATGCACCCTGTCCCGCTCCGAACACACAAAGGTCCGCTCCGCCAGCATCGCCCCCCGACGCTCCGCCGCGAACAACGCCGGAATATGCGAGAGATAAGCCAGCTTCCCCGGCCAGCGCGGCGGCGCCAGTACGCTCCGCACCTGCACCCGGTGCTCCACGTCATCCAGGTCGAAGAACATCCGCCCCGCCCGCCGCGCCACCTCCGGCCCCGCCCGCAACAACGCGCACATCGCCTGCATCCGGTGGACGAACAACAGTTCCGGCGCCTCCGCCCCCACCATCCGCGCCACCCGCGCCGCCTGCTCCGGCCCGGCGAAAGAGGAAAACGGCGGCTGCTCCGCCGCCCGCGCCACCCCCCGCGCATAATGGTCGAACGCCGTCTCCCCCCGCACCCGCCGTGGAATGAGCGAGACCGCCACCTCCCGCCCCCAGAACGCCGATTGCTGGCGGGAAAGCGCGGCCAGATCCCCCTGCGCCGCCACCAACGCCTCCGGCACGATGTGAACAATCCGCACCGCCCGCGCCACCTGCGCGATGGCATCCAGAAACAGCTGGAACCGATGCGTGATCCCCACCCGGTGCTCCATGCTCAGCGAAGGCTGCATGGAGGTGAGAATGAGGGCTTTCATGCGGGAAAGCGGGAAGGCAGCATCGACATGCGGCAGACCCTCGAAAATTGGGCCGGAACCGTAACGTTGTGCGATGCAACGCCTCAAGGCCCGCAGGCCCGCCTCACGCCCTTGTATGTGTCAGGTTTTGAAGGGCGCGGAGGCACGGAGCGGCCTCCTGCCCACTATCCCGAATAAAGCCGCACCGGATGCCACCAGGATAAAGGCCCGGCGAAAGAAACGCCCCCAAGCCCCCATCTCCCTCTGCGGCTTTTCTCGCACGCCTCCTGTCAGGAGCCATCCGGCGAGACCTTCAACCCAGCCAAGCCCCCGGCCTCATGCAGGCGGCCACCCACGACAACACCAGCACCATCGCCGCCCCATAACCCCACCCCACTCCGCCGCGCCCCAAAACCCCCGCGCAGCCCGCCCTCACCCCCTCACCGCCCCGCATCCTCCCGCGCCATCCGCGCCCGCACCCCGCCCTCAACCCCCGTAGGCACCCCCTCCATCGGCTCGTAAATCGCGCCCACCCGGTCCGGCGCCGGCGGCCCCGACACCACATTCCCGTGGTACGCATCCGCCCCCATCCGCTCCACCAGCACCGGCATCACCTGGTGCGCCAGTAACGACCCCTCCGTCTTCCACCCCACCGGCACCTCACGCCGAGGCCAGATCGCGGCATGGATCACCGCATCCACCGTATCCTCCGGCCCATCCATCGGCCGCACGCGCGGCGAATGCCCGCTGTAATTCCCCGCCACCTCCCACCACGGCGTGTCGATGCCCCATGGCATCACCGTCGCCACCTGAATGCGCGTCTGCCCCGCCAGCCGCAGCTCCTGCCGCAACGCATTCCCCAGCCCCAGAATGGCGTGCTTCGTGGCGGCATAACTGGCCTGGTACGGCAATGGCAGCCTGCTCTCCACCGAGCCCACATTCACCAACACCCCATGTCCCTGCACCCGGAACTGCCGCAGCGCCGCATGGCTGCCATAGATCACGCCCTTCAGATTCACATCCACCACGCGGACATGGTCCTGCACCGGCACATCCTCAAACCGCCCGATGACGCCAATCCCCGCATTGTTCACCCACACATCGATGCGCCCGAACCGCTCCACCGCTTCCTCCGCCAGCCGCCGCACCGCCTCGGGGTCAGAAACATCCGTCACCACCACCAGCGCCTGCCCGCCCGCCGCCCGCACCTCCGCCGCCACTTCCTCCAGCACCGCCCCACGCCGCGCCGCCAGCACCACACTGGCGCCATACCCGCCCAGCTTCACCGCCACCCCGCGCCCCAACCCGCTGGAAGCCCCGGTGACGACAAACACCCGCCCCGCCACCTTCCGCTGCCCCTGCTCCGCCGAAAGCCCGCCCCCCGCCCCGCAGCCGGAGAGCACGAACGCCCCCACCGCCAACACAGCCAACGGCGCCGCCAAGGGGGCAAGCGGCAACAAAGGCAACAACGACAACAACCGGGAACCAGGGCGGGGATAAGACGGCATGGGCGCGCATTCCTCCTGCGATCAGCCCTCATCGCCTTGGGGGCACCCGATCACAGCTAGGAACCACCCGCGCGTCGCGCTAGGCGCACCGCCGATCAAAGGGCGCGGCGCGGGGTATGGAAAAAGGTGGCGTGTATGGCCTTGCAGGGGCTCTGCCCTGCACCCGGCAGGAACCTGAGGTTCCTGCACCTCTCATAAAAAGATTTCCCGTACCGAAATTGGATGTGCTTGAGCTTGTTCCTAACTTAAAACGGTTAGAACGGTATGGAGACGATAATGCCGCGCAGGCGATCAGGAAGTTTGCCTACACTTGAGCGAAAGATTCATTTTTACAAAGCCGATGTGGGTGTCGACGACAGTGGACGTCCCATTCCGTTCGATGCGGCCCGCGCGCTGTCTCGAATAGGCCATCTACCATTCCGTGACGGAACAGGAGGTCGATACCTTCTTTCCGACGATGGAAACGCAGTATGCGGATGGCCCTACAGCGCAGATCCCCTTCAATCAATGCTGTTCTGTCAAATTCGAAGGACCGGCCTACCACAACTTGAACGAGCAGGCGCAGTTTCTGATCTAGATTTAGATGCAGATGCCGGATTACTTGAACCAGTGCATGTCGTTTTCTTCCCCAACAATATTGTTGGCGCCGATTTCAACTTCTACGGGCCGCGGCTTTCGAGACTCGGATTTTATCTCAGAGTCAAATCTGAGAATGCGGTCAGGCAAGTGAATTTCATTCCGCTGCTTCGGCACGACATTTCAGAACAATTAGAACACCTTACTGAAGTACGTCTATTAGATTTTAAAATAAAATCGTCTTATATTTCTGCGGTTGAGCAAGCTGATCAGGCATTAGGCGAAGCCTTTAGGGCCAACGCGCGCGTACTAGATGGCGCCGCTGATGAAGTTCAAGTTATTCTTAGACCAAAAAAAGAAGCGCGTATTGGAGCCTTACGGAGATTAATTAGACCTCTGGAAGAACTAGTGCGGGGCCCAGATTTAAGAGAGCATGCTGAACGTTTCCACGTAAAAGGCACTAGTGACCTTACAGGAAGGGTCGAAATCATTGATCTTCTACGCGATCACCTCATTTCGAGGAAACAGGTTTTAAGAATTGGGGAGCGAAGTCGTGCCGTACACACCTCAGCGGCTTTTGAGGCAATTCACGAAGCGTATGGAGAACTTTCCAGCGAACTAGACAGAGCTTCTGGCATAGCCCCATGAAGCGGTTAGCATCTATTTGGGAGAGGAATTTTCTCTATTTCGAGTTCCTTTTATGCCTCATTATGTCAATTTTTTTCTCCATATGGATATTTACCTTTAATGGCTTTGCGTTCCTTGAAATTTTCCTTCAGGGCAACCGCTCTGCATTATATGGCGCCATAGCATCTATTTTTGGGTCTTTATTGGGCTTCATCATCACAGCGACATCAATAGTTTTGGGGTTTTCCTCCTCAGAGCGCTTAGCCGTAGTAAGAGAAAGCAAACAATATGGAGCACTATGGAAGACATTTATTTCTACCATCCGCTCTCTAGCGTTCGCAACAATAACGGCACTGGTTTGTCTGTTAATTGACAGAGATAATAATACCTCCAGGACTCTCTTAGCCATTATGTTCTTTTTATTTATTCTTTCCCTTTTCCGTGTTGCCCGATCCATTTGGGCTATGGAGAACATCATTTTACTCGTGACGCATTCGCCGCCCAAACGGGCTCCTAGCTGAGCTCTTTTGGGAAAACTTGCCTATTTAGGCTGGTCAGCCTATAAGTGGCCAAGGAGGTGTGAATATGTCTACCAGCTTGGCCCTTACCGACCTCCAATGGTCCGCCCTCCTTCCCTGCCTCCTCCCCCGCGCACCCCAAGGCCGCCGCCTGGCGGAGCACCGGCAGCGTATGGAAGCCCTCTTCCACATCGCCACCACCGGCGCGCCCTGGCACACTCTCCCGCCGCACTACGGCCGGGCAGATACCGTCTCCCGCTACTTCCGCCGCCTCACTCATGCCGGTCTCTGGCAAAAGCTGCTGCACGCACTCACGGAGGCCGGCCCCACCCACCCCCTGCGGCAACTCGAAGGCCCAATCCTGAAAGCCTGCCGCCGCGCCCACCGCATCCTCGGCCTGCCCTTCCTGGTCCTCATCCGTAAGCTCAACCTGCGCCGCGCCCTGCCCGGCCCGCCCTGGCTGCTGCCCAACCCTCTTTTGTCCGAAACCCTCTCCCGCGTGAAAATCGCCCCGCCGCCACCGGGCGAATACGGGCACAAAACCCGCCACGCCCGCCTCCTGGCGTCCCTCAAACGCCTGCATCGGGATGCTGCCGGGCGCCGCCGCATCCCCCGCTCCGTCCGTCTGGCCTGGGCGTGAGTACGGCCATGCCAAAACCACCCCTGGACAACTGCCCCGCGCCTGTTGACAACGCGCACATGTCGACGCCCGTCCTCCTCGCCCCCGACCGCGCCAAGCAACTCGCCGCCGAATTCGGCCTGAAGCCGGATGAGTATGAGCGCGCCCTGGCCATCCTCGGCCGCACCCCCTCCCTCACCGAGCTCGGCATCTTCTCGGTGATGTGGTCGGAGCACTGCTCCTACAAATCCAGCCGCTACTGGCTGAAGCAGCTGCCCACCAAGGCCCCCTGGGTCATCCACGGCCCGGGCGAGAACGCGGGCGTCATCGACATCGGCGAGGGCCTGGCCGCCATCTTCAAGATGGAAAGCCACAACCACCCCTCCTTCATCGAGCCCTACCAGGGCGCCGCCACGGGCGTCGGCGGCATCCTGCGGGATGTCTTCACCATGGGCGCCCGCCCCATCGCCAACCTCAACGCCCTGCGGTTCGGAGACCCCTCCCTCCCCAAGACGCAACAGGTGCTGGATGGCGTGGTGCGCGGCATCGGCGGCTACGGCAACTGCGTGGGCGTCCCCACCGTGGGCGGCGAGGTCAACTTCCACCCCGCCTACAACGGCAACCCGCTGGTCAATGCCATGACCGTCGGCATCGCGCCGAAGGACCGCATTTTTCTCAGTGCCGCCGCCGGCATCGGCAACCCGGTCGTGTACGTCGGCTCCAAAACGGGGCGGGACGGCATCCACGGCGCCACCATGTCCTCCGCCGAATTCAGCGCGGATAGCGAGGAAAAGCGCCCCACCGTCCAGGTCGGAGACCCATACTCCGAGAAGCTCCTCATCGAGGCCTGCATGGAGCTGATGGCGACAGACGCCATCGTCGCCATCCAGGACATGGGCGCCGCCGGCCTCACCTCCTCCAGCGTGGAAATGGCCGGCAAGGGCGGCGTGGGCATCGAGCTGAACCTCGACAACGTCCCCCAGCGTGAAGACGGCATGTCGGCCTACGAGATGATGCTCTCGGAGTCCCAGGAACGCATGCTGATGATCCTGAAGCCGGGTGAGGAGCACGTGGCCGAGGCCATCTTCCGCAAGTGGGAGCTGGACTTCGCCGTCATCGGCCACCTCACCGATACCGGCCGCATCGTCATCAAGCATAAGGGCGCGCTGGAGGCCGATATCCTCCTGGCCCCGCTGGAATCCGAGGCCCCCCTCTACCAGCGCCCCACCGCCCCCACGCCGAAGCAACCCCTGCTGGACGCCACCACCATCCAGGCGCCCCTCCCCACGGCCGAGGCGCTCGAAAAGCTGATCGGCTCCCCCGACCTCTGCTCCCGTCGCTGGATCTGGGATCAGTACGACAGCACCGTCGGTGGCCAGACCGTGAAGCGCCCCGGCGCGGCCGATGCCGCCATCGTCCGGCTGGAAGACACCAACCGCGCCCTCGCCATGACGACAGACTGCACCCCCCGCTACTGCGCGGCAGACCCGGAGGAAGGCGGCAAGCAGGCCGTGGCCGAGGCCTGGCGCAACATCACCGCCACCGGCGCCACCCCGCTGGCGATCACGGACAACATGAACTTCGGCAACCCCGAGAAGCCGGAAATCATGGGCCAGTTCGCCTCCGCCGTCATCGGCATGGCCGAAGCCTGCAAGGCGCTGGATTTCCCCGTCGTGTCCGGCAACGTCTCCCTCTACAACGAGACGGAAGGCAAGGGCATCCTCCCCACCCCCGCCATCGGCGGCGTCGGCGTGCTGGAAGATGTCTCCAAGGCCCTCGGCTACGCCATCGGCGAAGGCCAGGAGCTCTTCCTGGTGGGCGAGAGCCGCGGCCACCTCGGCCAGTCTCTCTGGCTGCGGGACATCGCCGGCCGTGAGGAAGGCGCCCCCCCGCCGGTCGATCTCGCGGTCGAGCGCCGCAACGGCGACTTCATCCGCGCCCAGATCCAGTCCCGCGCCCTGGCCGCCTGCCACGACGTGGCCGATGGCGGCCTGCTCGTCGCCATCACGGAAATGGCGATGGAAGGCAACACCGGCGCCACGCTGGAAGCCGCCCCCGCCACCCTGCCGGAGCACGCCTGGTGGTTCGGTGAGGACCAGTCCCGCTACGTGGTCGCGGTGCGCGATGCCGCTGCCTTCCAGTCCGCCGCCAAGGCCGCCGGCGTGCCCGTCACCCGCCTCGGCCGCACCGGCGGAAAGGACTTGGTGATCCCGGGCACCGCCTCCATATCCCTCGAAAGCCTGCGGGCGGCGCATGAGCGCTTCCTGCCGGCCCTGATGGCTCGCTAACATGACCCGGCGGAAGGTGCCTGCATCCCCTTCCGCCACCCCTACCCTGGAGTGCGACACGCATGGCCATGCAGCCCGCTGAAATCGAGGCCCTGATCAAGGCGGCGCTCCCCGACGCCCAGGTCACGATCGAGGACCTCGCCGGGGATGGAGACCACTACGCCGCCGCCGTGGTGTCGGAAGCATTCCGCGGCAAATCCCGGGTTCAGCAGCACCAGCTCGTCTATGCCGCCCTCCGCGGCCGCATGGGCGGAGAACTGCACGCCCTCGCCCTCCAGACTTCTGCCCCGTAAGGACAGCGCACGATGAGCAACCCCGTCTTCGACCGCATCCAGGCCGAGATCACGGAAAACCCCGTGGTGCTCTACATGAAGGGCACGCCGGTCTTCCCGCAATGCGGCTTCTCCGCCCGCACGGTGCAGATCCTCAGCCACATGGGCGTCCCCTTCAAGGGCGTGAACGTGCTGGAGGACCCCGAGATCCGTGAGGGCATCAAGTCCTTCACCAACTGGCCGACCATTCCCCAGCTCTATGTGAAGGGCGAATTCGTCGGCGGCTGCGACATCGTGATGGAGATGTTCCAGTCCGGCGAACTGGCTACCCTGCTCGATGAGAAGGGCATTCCTCACCAGGCCGCCGCCTGATGATCCGAAAGGGGACCGCAAGGTCCCCTTTCTCGTTTCTGCGCCAACCCCTGCCCGGCTGGTGCGTTGCCCTCCCGCCCGCTGAAGGGGATTCCGACGCAGCATGAGCACCAGCACCATCCGCACTGCCCTCAACCTCGTGCTGCCTTTGCTGCAGCCCCTGGCCGGCGCCATGGCCCCCCTCTTCGGGATCGGCATCACCATGGCGGAGATGTCCGCCGCCAGCGAAACGCCGGTCACGCCCGCCCGCTACGCCTTCATCATCTGGAGCCTGCTTTTCGCCCTCTCCATCGCCTGGGGCATCTGGCAGGCCCTGCCCGCGGGGCGCGACAGCATACCGGCGCGGCGGCTCGGCTGGCCGATGGCCGGGGTCTTCGCCTTCTCCATCCTGTGGATGGTCCTCTCCGCCCTCACGGGCAATGGCTGGCATCTGGTGGTGGTGATGCTCCTCACCCTGGCCTGCGCCCTCACCGCCTTCTTCATCGCCCGCAATGAGCCCTCGGTGGGCTGGCCCGACCGCTGGCTCATCCGGCCCCTCACCGGCATGCTGGCCGGGTGGGTGACCGCCGCCACCTTCGCCAACATCGCAGGCGCGGCGAGGGTCAGCGGCGTCATCTCGGCGACGGGCGCCGCCGGCACCTTCGCCGCCATTCTCATCCTGCTGGCCGCCGCCGGGCTGGCGCTTGGGGTGCTGTGGGTCACCAAGGGCGCCATCTGGTACGCCATCGCCTTTGGCTGGGCCGTGGCGGCCATTCTCTACGCCAACACCGTGGAGCGGGCCTTCAATCCGGGCGTGGCCGCGGTCTCCGCCGGCCTGCTGGCACTTGTCGCCGCCATTTCCTGGCAGCGGGCAAGGATACGCAGGCCGGCCACCGTCTAAACCCTGGCGGGAGAAAATCCCGTCACCTTGCTGCCGCCGCCGAGGCTGGCGCGTTAATGGATGCCATGCAAATCCCGGGACGCCCCTTCCCCATGCCGGACGCCTCCAACCGCCAGCTGCCCGCCCCCGGCCACAGGCCCAGCCTCTCGCCCCTGGTCCCCGCCAAGGTGGCGCCCGCCGCCATGCCGGATATGCGCAACCTAACGACCCTGGCCGGAGGCGTGGTCATTGTCGCGGGGCTGTATCTGGCCCGGGATGTCCTGATCCCGGTCACGCTGGCCTTCCTGCTCAGCCTGGTATTGTGGCCGCTGATCCGCATGCTGCGGAAGGCACGGCTGGGGCGAGTGCCCTCCATCATCATCGCCGTCGTGGTGGCGCTGGGGGTGATGCTTTCCATCGGCGGCCTCATTGGCAGCCAGCTTGCGGAGCTGGCGCAGGACCTGCCGCGCTACCAGAGCACCATCACCCGCAAGATGGACACCATCCATGAACGGACGATCGGCAAGCTGAACGAGGCGATGGAGCGTGCGGGCAGCAACTTCCGGCGGACACCCGCCGCACCGCCCGTGCCCGCCCCAACCGCCGCCGAGCCCGCACCGCAGGCGGTGCCTGCGCAGCAGGCGGCACCGTTGCCTGTGGAGGTGCATCAGCCGCAGCCCTCCCCGATGGAGATGGCCGAGACCTATCTGTCCCCGGTGCTGAGCCCGCTGGCGCATCTCGGCATCGTGCTGATCGTCACGATATTCGTGCTGTTGCAGCGGGAGGATTTGCGGGACCGGCTGATCCGCCTGTTCGGCTCCAACGACCTGCACCGCACGACGGTGGCGATGGATGACGCGGCCTATCGCCTCAGCCGCTTCTTCCTCACTCAGGTGACGATCAATGCGGGTTTCGGAATCGTCATCACTGTGGGGCTGATGGCCATCGGGCTGCCGAGCCCCATCCTGTGGGGCATCCTGGCGGGGCTGCTGCGCTTCGTGCCGTATGTCGGCGCCATCCTGGGCGCGCTGCTGCCGATGACTCTGGCGGCAGCGGTGGACCCGGGCTGGACCATCCTGCTGTGGACGGGCGCGCTGTTCCTCGTGATCGAGCCCATCGTGGGGCACATCGTCGAGCCGCTGGCCTATGGCCATTCCACCGGCATGTCTCCCGTCTCCGTCGTGCTGGCCGCGATCTTCTGGAGCTGGATCTGGGGACCCATCGGCCTGCTGCTGGCCACGCCGCTGACGCTCTGCCTGGTGGTGCTGGGGCGGCATATCGACCGGCTGGAGTTCCTGGACGTGCTTCTGGGAGACCGGCCGGCGCTGACGCCTGTCGAGAATTTCTACCAGCGCGCCCTGGCCGGGGACCCCGATGAGGCGCAGGAGCAGGCCGAGCAGCTGCTGAAAGACCGCTCCCTGTGCTCCTATTATGACGAGGTGGCGCTGAAAGGCCTGCATCTGGCTGCCGCCGATGTGCGGCGTGGCGTGGTGACCCATTCACAGCTCGAGCGGATCCGCGAGGCGGTGACGGAGCTGGTGGAAGGGTTGCAGGACCACGCGGATGTGGAGCCCGAGCGGCCGCAGCCTGCGCCCACCCGTGCGGCACGCCTTTCCGCCGCCGAGCAGAAGCTGCCACGTGAGCCGCTGACGCCGCTGCCCGACCCTTCCACCATCCCCGAGGCGTGGCGGCAGGAGGGCAGCATTCTCTGCGTGGCGGGGCGCGGACCGCTGGATGAGATCACGGCCATGCTGCTGGCCCAGCTTCTCCGCAAGCATGGCATGGGCGCGAAGGTGGTGCCGCATGCTGCGGCCTCCCGCCGCGAGATCGGCACGCTGGAGGTGGAAGGTGTGCGGATGATCTGTATCTGCTCCGTCGAGTTGCGGGGCGGGCCCAGCAACCTACGCTATCTGCTGCAGCGGCTGCGGCGCAGGCTGTCTCCATTGCCCGCGCTGATAGGTATATGGCCAGGAGATGATCCGGCGCCGCGCGATGACGAGTTGCGCAAGAGCCTTGGCGCGGATTTCCTGGTCTCCTCCCTGCGGGAAGCGGTGCTGGCCTGCGGGCGGATAGCGCAGCAGGGAGAGCCCGCGCCGGCGGCCACGGGCAGCATTCCCCTTGCCGCGGGGGCGGTTGCCCGGCGAAGCTGAGGGCTCCACAAAACGACGGGAGACGCTGATGTCCGATTTGATCGTGGTGGGGTTTGAGCAGCCGGATGAGGCGGACAAGGTTCTGCTGAAATTGGCCCAGCTCAAGAAGGAGTATCTGATCGACCTGGCGGATGCGGTCGTCGTCGTCCGTGACCAGAGCGGGAAGGTCCACCTCAAGCAGAGCATGAACCTGACGGCGATTGGTGCGGTCTCCGGCCTTGCCTCCGGCGGCTTCTGGGGTGCGCTGGTCGGGTTGCTGTTCCTGAACCCTCTGGCGGGCTTCGCCATTGGCGGCGCGGTGGGCGCGGGCGCCGGCGCCCTTTCCGGCTCTCTCAGCGACTACGGGATCGATGACGACTTCATCAAATCCCTCGGCGAGACGATTCCGGCGAATTCCTCCGCCCTGTTCGTGCTGGTGCGGAAGGCGCAGCCGGAGAAGGTTTTGGAAGAGCTCGCTGGCGTGAGGGGGAAAGTACTGCGCACATCGCTTTCCCATGAGCAGGAAGCGCGGTTGCAGGAAGCGCTTTCAAAGAGCGCCGCTTAAGGCATCATGTTTGGGGGCCAGGCGCCCCCAAGCCCGCCTCAGCCACCCGGTCCTGATGTTTCTTCATATCATGGCGGGTTGCGGGAGGCCGGGAGTGGTCTCCGCTTCCCATTGTGAGAGTGGGCGGGCGCCACATTCCTCGAGATATTGAGCCAGGAGATCGAATTCCGCGCTGCCGCGGGTGATGTCCGAGTCGTCTCCGGGCGGCACCCAGATGACAGTCTCGTAGCGCGCACGGCTGAGCAGAACCCGATAGGTATTCCGGATGAAGTTCCATTCATCCAGCTTCTTCACGGTGTTCCAACGCGTCCCCGCGAATGCGCGCGCCTGCCAGCCTGCGGGGGTGCGCATGAAATCTCCGCCCCAGGCGAGTCCGACCAGATCAAGCTCCAGGCCCTGACAAGCATATTCCGTTGCGCAGACCTCCAGCGCATCGGAGGCGCGGACATCGGGCCAACGGTCAAGGAACCAGCGCACAGCCTCCTCCGGCCCATGCAGTACATGCCCGAGGCCATCGGCCCGCAGCCGCCGCGCACCGGAGGAACATACGAGGCCAGACCGGCGCAGCCCGCGGGCATGGCGGCGAAGAGCCGCTCGGGCGGCGGAGAGGTCTCTTGTGAGATAATAGGGCAGTTCGGAACCGGCTGCGATGCGGGCGGCGTCCTCCGGGCGATTGGAAAGCACGGCATCCACCCAGCCAGCGCCGGCAGCATCGCGCACGGAACGGATCGGGACGCGCAGATGCAGCGCGGCATCCAGGCGCAGCCACGGCGCGGGGTGTTGCGAGAGCCGTTGCGCAGGCTCGGCGGCGCCTACGACGCAGGGAGCTGCCAGCGCATGCCAGCGGCCCTCGGTCTCCTCGATGACCCTTCCCCATTCCGTCAGGCCGGCCTCGCCCGTGTTGATCTCCTGGCCCTGCCCCACCAGGGCGACGATGACGGCCCAGCCTGGGACGCGGGACATGATCTCCAGCATATGGGCCGGTTCGGAATCGCGCAGGACGGATTGGCGCCGCTGCGTATCCCGCATGGCCTGCGCGGCATCCCAGGCACGTTGGGCTTCATCGAAGACCACTAGGTGCTCAGGCGGTGGGTTTGCGGTGTCGCGCGTGTGGGCTTCGAGAAAGCGATGGACGTTCTGCAGGAAGCCGCGCCCCTGGCGCGCCGGTTGGCGCCGGCCTGAAGCCTTGGCATCCCGCGCCAGAGCTTCCCGCAGGACGGCAACCAGAGGGGCATTGCCGGTCAGAAAGGCTGCGTTCTCGGCTTGCTCACCGAAGACGACGTTGAGGCCGCACAGGGTTTTGCCCGCACCGGGTATGCCGGTGACAAAAATGACAAGGCGCTCGCCTTTAGCGCGGGCCTCGTCCACCGCTTGACGAATGGCATTGGTGGTCAGCGTCAGGTTGGAGGTATCCGCGCGGGCGGCAGCGATGTCCTCCACACCATGGCGGGCGAACATCATCTTGGCCGCGTCGACAATGCCGGGAACGGGGCGATAGGGCGCGGCGGTCCATGCTTCGCCGTCCAGCGGTGGCAGGCATGGCGCGAAATGATATTGGATATCGGCGATGAGCGCCGGAAGGCTGGCGGCGTTGGCCAGAAGCACAGGTGTGACGCCGGGAAGGGCCAGGGGCCAGTCATTGCCGGGCGCGGGAGCGTGAGTGGCAACGAGTACCGGGATGATCGGATACTCCCTGCTGCCTGCATGGAAGTCCCGCAGGTCCAGGGCGTAGTCCTCAACCTGACGCAGATCATCAGGACGGAACGTGGTTCCCTGATGCTTGAATTCCAGCACCAGGATGGCGCGGTCAGTCAGCACAATCGCGTCGACCCGCCGTTCAAGCCGCAGCAGGTCGTATTCCAGCAGAATGCTCCAGCGCTCAGTACCCTCTGCATCGACGACGGATTTCAGAATCTCCAGGCTCGCGGCCCAGGCATCGATCTGCTCCGGGCCGACCTCGCGGAAGCGGCGAGACTGGATCATGGCCAGGCGCGCTGCCAGAGCCGCCGGTTCTGCCTGACGAAGCTCCTCGCCGGTGCAGGATAGCCAAGGGATCATTTCGCCCGTCTTGGCCAGGTGGCCAGCAGGATGCTTCCCAGCATCAGCGCCAGGCCGATCAGGTGAAAATTCGAAAAATGCTCGCCCAGCACAAGGACGGCGAGAACCGCTGAGGTGGCGGGCAGGAAGCTGGTGAAGACACCCGCGATGCCTGCCGGGGCTTTCACCAGCCCGCCATACCACAGCAGCAGGCACAGCACGCTCGCCGTCAGGCTGTGGAAGACCAGGAGGGCGGAGATATCGGGCGCTGCCAGCGCGGCGATGCCGGAGAGGACGGGCAGGCAGAACGGCACCAGCATGGCGGCGCTGAAAGCCTGCATCCAGAAGCTGGCGGTGACGACCGGCAGGCGGCCGGAGAGGCGCTTCGCCAGCAGGACATAGGCGGCCTCGCCGCAAACAGCGACGAAGATGAGGGCATTACCGATGAGGCTGCCGCCGCCGCTGGCCTCGGTGCGGGCCAGGGTGATAGCAGCCATTCCGCCCATCGCCAGCGCCGCCGCCGCCCACTGGCGGCCGGCAAGCCGTTCCCGCAGCCAGAGGGCCGAGCCGAGCGCGATGACGGCAGGGAGTGTGGCGAGGACGAGCCCGGCCTCCAACGCCGTGGTGTAGCGGAGGCCGGTGAGCAGGGCGGCGTTGTAGAGCAACGTACCGAGGGCGGCTTGCAGCGCCAGGTTCCACAGCGCCGCTGGCGAGGGGCGGATCGGGCCCTCGCGCCAGCGGGCCAGCGGCCACAGCACGACGCAGGCCAGCAGGCAGCGCAGGCCCACGATCAGCGCGATGGGCATGGCGCCGGCCAGGATCTTGGCCACGGCCACGTTGGCACCAACCAGCGCCATGGAAGACGCCAGTTGCAGATAGGCTGTCAGCACGCGGTTCAGTCTTCCTGGCAGTCACCCTGGCGGAAGGGAGAGAAGGTGGAGAGCTCCGCCATATGCTCCATGATGGCAGGGCGCTCTTCTTCCAGGAAGGCGGCGACGGCACGGCGCAGGCCGCCATGCTCGATCCAGTGCGCCGAATAAGTGGGTGCGGGCAGGTAGCCGCGCTGGATCTTGTGCTCGCCCTGGGCGCCGGCCTCGACGCGGGAGAGGCCATGGGCGATGGCGAAGTCGATGGCCTGATAGTAGCAGAGCTCGAAATGCAGGAAGGGCGCCTGCTCCAGCGCGCCCCAGTTGCGGCCGTAGAGCGTGTCCTTGCCCACGAGGTTCAAGGCGCCGGCGACGGGCTCGCCATCCCGCTCGGCCACCATGAGGACGACGCGCTCACCGAGCCGTTCGGACAGGAGCGGCCAGAAGCGCTCCGTCAGATAGGCACTGCCCCATTTGCGGTCCACCGTGTCCATGTAGCAGCGGTGGAAGGCGCGCCAGTGGCTGGGGGTGATCTCGGCGCCACGTAGAGTGCGGAAGGTAAGGCCGGCGGATTGGGCATCTCGCCTCTCCCGCCGGATCTGCTTGCGTTTGCGGCTGGAGAGGGCGGCGAGGAAGTCGTCGAAGCTGGTGTAGCCCTCGTTATGCCAATGAAACTGGGTGCCGAGGCGTTGCAGCCAGCCGGCTTCGCCGAGCGCCTGCCATTCCGCCTCGGTGCAGAAAGTGACGTGGCAGGAGGAGAGGCCGAGCTGATGCGTGGCCTGGGCCAGGGCGCCGGCCAGGGCCAGGGCAGGAAGGGTGCCGCGGGTGAGAAGGCGGGGACCTGGCACGGGGCTGAAAGGCGAGGCGACCTGTAGCTTCGGGTAGTACCGGCCACCGGCCCGCTGGAAAGCGTCCGCCCAGCCATGGTCGAAGACATACTCGCCGTAGGAATGGCTCTTGGCATAGGCGGGCGCGACGGCGACCAGCCGGCCAGAGCCGTCACGCAGAGCGGCGTGCTGGGGCAGCCAGCCGGTGCGGGCGCTGGCGGAGCCGGATTCCTCCAGTGCCAGCAGGAAGGCGTGGCTGACGAAAGGGTTGTCGGCGCCGGCGCAGGCATCCCACTCCCCGGCCGGGATTTCGGCGATGGAGGGGTGAAGGCGCAGGGTCAGTTCGGTGTGGTCGTCCGCCATGCTGGGCCTTTCGCTTTCGCACTTGCGATATGGCGGCGGGAGGCACGGGACGGAAGACGGCCGCCTCTCCGTTGCTCAGAGCAGGTCAGGAGATGCCGGAAGGGGCAGGCAGGCCGCAACGCACAATGGGCGGCGCTCAGGCGAAGGCCCTGGCCTTAGCGGCACTCAAGAACGCGGAGGTCATAGACGGGGTGCTCCAGCATGGCGACGCCGGGGGCGTTGGCGAACATCCAGCCCTGGAAAACCGGCCGGCCGTTGCTGTCGTGGCGGGCGTCGTTCACCTGCAGCCAGGCGGCGGCGTCGGGCACCTCTTCCGGCGGGCGGGCGTTGCAGGCCCGCACGGTGATACGCAGCGTGCCGAAGCTGATGGTCTCGTTCAGCGGCGCCTTCAGGATGGTGATACGGGCCGTCACCTTGTCCAGCGCCTGCAACTCGGCCTCGCGCTTCGGCTCCCAGCCCGGGTCCATCTGCGCGCGGGCGGGCTGGATGGCGGGGGCGGCGAGCGCCACCGCCGCCAGCAGGGCGTAGCGGAGAGCCTTCACGCGCCGGCACCCTTGCGGGGGGAAGGCAGGCTTTGCACCAGTTCGGTCAGGATGCGGCGCATCGCCGCTTCGTCCACGCCCATCAATATCGCATCCTCGAAGACGTCGCGCAGGGTCTGCGCGGCCTCGGCATGGTTCTCCGCCAGCATCTTCAGCTTCTCCCGGCACGAGACGGGCTCTCCGTCCGCCCCGGGCCACTGTTCCGGCGGTGCCATGCTCACGGTGCCCGGCTGCCCTGCTGCGCCGGCGGAGTGGCCGGCTGGCTGGCCGGAGCGTCGTGCTGTTGCTGTTGCCCCTCTCCTTCCCGGCTCGCATTCATCTGCGTCACCGAGAAGATGAAGCGGCCGAGCAGCGACTCCAGGCTGACGGAGGACTGGGTCAGGGTGATGGTATCGCCATCGGCGAGGGTCTTTTCCTCGCCACCCGGCACCAGGGCGACATACTTGCCGCCCATCAGGCTCTCCGAGGTGATCTCCGCCGAGGTATCGCTCGGCAGGCGCAGGGAGCCTTCCACGCGGATCTTCATCACCACCAGGAAGGTGGCGGGGTCGATCTGCTGGTCGATCACGCTGCCGACCTTGACGCCGCCGATGCGCACATCGGCGCCGGGCTGCAGGCCGTCGATACGGTCGAACCGCGCGGTCAGGGTGATGCCGTTGCCGCCGGCCAGGCTGCGGCCGGAATTACCGACGGCGTAGACCAGGAAGCCGATCGCCACCAGCAGCACGACGGCACCGGTGAGGATCTCGGCAAGGCTTCTGCGCTGCATAATTCTCTCGGGGACTTTGCTGCTCAGGAACCTGGGGTCCAGGCCTCGTAGTCGCCGCTCGCGACCTGGCGCTGGCCACCGGCATAGTCATGGCCGCTCGGGCGATAGGCGCGGGCCGTACCCGTCAGGTTCGGCTGGTGCTCCTGCTGCCACGGATAGAGCTTCTTCTCATCCAGCGGCGTCGCCGTCACGTGATGCAGCCAGCAATGCCACTCGGGCGGCACCGTCGTCGGGTCGGCTGCCTTGGCATAGACCACGTAGCGGCGCTTGCGGCCGTAGTTCAGCCAGTCGCGCTTGCTCTCGTAGTAGGTGTTGCCGAAGCGGTCGGTGCCGACTTCGCTGACGGCGAAGCCAGTCGTCAGCCGATGCAGGAAGGACATGACGCGGTCGGTTCCATAAAGCAGGTGCGTCGCGGGCGGCGCAGGGGGTGAAGCACTTCTAAGGTGCTTCCTTTCGCACATGCGGCGGCGCTGTGAAAGGCCGAGCGGCCCGCACGGGTGTGTCATACGGTATCAGAATGGCGCTACCGGCTTGATCAGAATCGTATTTCCGCCCGGTTCCCGCTTCCGTGGCGGCCCGCCAACGCATAGCATGGGCGCATGGCACTCACGGCAGGCACGATCTGGTCTGGACTGGCGCTGCGGCGCATGCGCGCGGCGGCGGACCCTGATGCACCCTCACGCGCGGTCGCGATCCCGGCATCCTGGGAGGATGAGGCGGGCATGGCGCTGGCCGCGCTGGCTCCGGGCCAAGGGAGCACCTCCCTGCCCGGCCTGGCGGAAGCCTGGATCGGCCGCCTGCTGACGCGTGGGCAGCGCCTCTCCCTGCTGCGGGAGGATGAGCAGGAGGCGCTGGCCGAGTCGCTGCGCGGGCTGCTCATCGCACGCCGTGGCGCGCCGGGCGCCGCCACCTGGCGCAACGACGCCAAGGCCGAGCCGCGCTTCGTGCTGAACCTGCCGGCCTTCCTGGATGATGCCGGCGGCTTCGACATCATTGGCTATGCCGCCGCCATCCGCACGGGCATCCGCGCGCTGGATATCCTGACCGGCGGCAAGGCCCATGCCCTGCGACTCGGCTATGCCGACCTCTCCGGGCTGCTGGCGGCCCTGGGCCTGCCCTACGACTCGGCCGAGGCGCGGGATGTCGCGGCCTGCGTGACGGCGCTGACCCGTGGCGTCGCCGAATTCGCCAGCGCGGAGCTGGCGGAACGCTTCGGCGCCCGCGAATCCGCCTGCCTGTTCTGGCCCGCCCCGCCGG
>JH599929.1 GCA_000245075.1 Acetobacteraceae bacterium AT-5844 | reverse complement strand
GCCGCGTGGCCGTGCCCCCGCCGCGCCGGCGGTGCCGACGACGCCCGCCAGCACGCCGCTGGGGCCGGTCGATACCCAGGCCAAGCAGGCCATCCTGGTGGACGCCGATACTGGCGCCATCCTGCTGGACAAGAATGCCGATGAGCGGATGCACCCCTCATCCATGTCCAAGCTGATGACGGCTTATGTCGTGTTCGACATGCTGAAGCAGGGCCGGCTGCGTATGGACCAGACGCTCACCGTCAGTGAGCGCGCGTGGCGCATGGGCGGCTCCAAGATGTTCGTGGAGCTGGGCAGCCAGATCAGCGTCAGCGACCTGTTGCATGGCGTCATCGTCCAGTCCGGTAACGATGCCTGCATCGTGCTCGCGGAAGGCATCAGCGGCAGCGAGCAGCAATTCGCGGAACTGCTGAACGAGTATGGCAAGCGGATCGGGCTGACCAACAGCACCTTCCGCAACGCGACCGGCTGGCCGGACCCCGAGCACCTCATGACCTGCCACGACCTGGCCACGCTGGCGCGGCGGATCATCAACGACTTCCCGGAGTACTACTCGCTCTACAGCGTCCGCTCCTTCCAATGGCACGGCATCAGCCAGGAGAACCGCAACCCGCTGCTGGGCCGCGTCGCCGGGGCGGATGGGCTGAAGACCGGCCACACCGAGGATGGCGGCTATGGCCTGACCTCCAGCGTGAAGCGCGGCGATCGCCGGCTGATCCTGGTGGTGAACGGCATGGGCTCCATGCGGGCGCGCGGCGAGGAATCCGAGCGTCTGATGGAGTGGGGCTTCCGCGAATTCGAGAACGTGGTGCTGTTCCGCGCCTCGGACACGGTGGAAGAGGCGCCGGTCTATCTCGGCGACCGCGCGACGGTGCCGCTGGTCGGCGGCCGCGACCTCGTCATGACCCTGCCGCGCCAGTGGCGCCGGAACATGCAGGTGAAGCTGCGTTATGAGGGACCGATCCCGGCCCCCATCGCCAAGGGGCAGGAGGTCGGTTCGCTCGATGTCTCCGGCCAGGGCGTGCCGCCGATGACGCTGCCGCTGTATGCGGGGGCCGATGTCGGCAAGCTCGGGTTGATCCAGCGCATTCCGGCGGTGATCGGCAGCTGGATCTCCGGCTGAGATGACGGCTGCCCCGTCTGCTGCCACGCCCGCTCTCCTTGCGGCGCGCTTCATCACGCTGGAGGGCGGCGAAGGGGCAGGGAAGACAACCCTATCGAAGCGGCTGGCGGAAGCGCTGGCTGCTTCTGGCTTGCCGGTGCTGCGGACCCGGGAGCCGGGCGGAGCGCCCGGCGCCGAGGCGCTGCGCAACCTGATGCTGCATGGCCATGTCGCCTGGGACCCGGTGGCCGAGGCCATGCTGATGTTCGCCGCGCGGCGGGAGCATGTCGCCAAGACCATTCGCCCCGCGCTGGAAGCCGGCATCTGGGTGATCTGCGACCGGTTTGCCGATTCCACGCTGGCTTATCAGTGCTACGGCCATGGACTGGACGCCGCTGTCTGGCGCAAGCTGGCCGATGTCGCCCTGGAGGGTTTTGCACCTGACGTGACGCTGGTGCTGGACCTGCCGCCCGAGGCCGGCATGGCCCGTGCCCTGACCCGCGGCCTGCCGGATCGTTTCGAGCGGCTGGGCAAGGCATTCCACGCCCGCGTCCATGCGGCGTTCCGTGAGATCGCGGCGGCTGAGCCGAAGCGCTGCGCGCTACTGGACGCCGCGCAGGGAGCGGATCAGGTGTTCGCCGCCGCCAGCGCCACGCTGCGCGAACGGCTGGGAGCGCCCCTATGAGCCTGCCGCCGGAACCACGCGCCAACCCGGACCTGTTCGGCCATGAGCACGCCGCCCAGGCGCTGATGGATGCCGCCGGAGCAGGCCGGCTGCACCATGCCTGGCTGCTGACCGGCCCTCGTGGCGTCGGTAAGGCGACGCTGGCCTTCCGCTTCGCGCGCTGGCTGTTGGCCGGACGTCCGCCGGGCACGTCTCCGCTTTATCTGCCACCGGAGGACCCGACCTTTCGCCGTGTGGCGGCCAGTGGGCATGCCGATCTTCGCTCCCTGGCGCCCAATGCGGGCGAGAAGGGCGTGAAGCTGATGATCCGGGTGGATGAGGTGCGCACGGTTCCCCGATTCCTGGCCATGACGGCGGCGGAGGGCGGCTGGCGCATTGTCGTGGTCGAGCAGGTGGAGGGCATGAATGCCGAAGCCCAGAACGCCCTGCTGAAGACGCTGGAAGAGCCACCGCCACGCGCTTTGCTGTTGCTGACCACGGCCGCGCCGGACCGCCTGTTGCCGACCATCCGCAGCCGTTGCCGCCGCATCGACCTCTTCCCATTGCCAGAGACCGAGATGGACCGGTTGATGAGCCAATGGCTGCCGGAGCTGGATGCCGGCCAACGCGGGGCCTTGGCGCGGATGTCCGGTGGTGCGCCCGGCCGGGCGCTGGAGCTGGCGGAAGGCGACGGCCTGACTTTGCAGGCCGAGGTGGACGCCTTCCTGTCCCGCCTGCCGCACCCTGACCCACGCGCGCTGCACCAGCTGGCCGACAAGCTGGCCGCCAAGCGCGACGGCAGCGCGCTCGTCACCTTCATGGAGCTTCTGCGGGCAACCCTGGCCGAAGCCATTCGCCAGGCCGGACGCGGGCATGAGGTGGCGCCTTATCTGGCCGCACGGCCGCTTGCCGAGTGGGCCTCGCTGTGGGACACCCTGGGCCGCCTGGCCGATGAGACCGAAACCCTGAACCTGGATCGCAAGCAAGCGGTCCTGACCGGTCTGTCGCACCTGGCCTCGCGCTGAGGACCCGATGACCATGACAAGCGAGCGCCGCTTCTATCTGACGACGCCCATCTATTACGTGAACGACAAGCCGCATATCGGCCACGCCTACACCTCGTTGGCGGCGGATGTGCTGGCGCGCTGGAAGCGAATGTCTGGCTATCAGGTCCATTTCCTGACCGGGACCGACGAGCACGGCCAGAAGGTGGAGAAGGCCGCGGAGGCGCGCGGCATGGACCCGCAGGCCTTCACCGATTTGGTGAGCCAGGCCTTCCGGGAGCTTGCCACCCGGATGAACTACACCAATGACGATTTCATCCGCACGACGGAGGAGCGGCACAAGGCCGCCTGTGTCGCGCTGTGGAAGCGCCTGGAGGAAAAGGGCGAGATCTATCTCGGCCACTATGAGGGCTGGTACGCGGTGCGCGACGAGGCCTTCTATGGCCCCGACGAGATCACCGAGAAGGACGGCCAGAAATTCGCCCCGACCGGCGCGCCGGTGGAGTGGGTGAGGGAGCCCTCCTACTTCTTCCGCCTGGGTGCGTGGCAGGAGCGGCTGCTGGCCTTCTACGAGGCCAACCCGGATTTCATCGCGCCGCAGAGCCGCCGCAACGAGGTGATCAGCTTCGTGAAGAGCGGGCTGTCCGACCTCTCCATCTCACGCACCTCCTTTAAGTGGGGTGTGAAGGTGCCGGGGGACGAGGCGCATGTGATGTATGTCTGGGTGGATGCCCTGACAAACTACATTACCGCCCTTGGCTATCCTGATGAAAATGCAGCTCTTTGGAAGTTCTGGCCGGCCGATGTGCATTTCGTCGGCAAGGACATTCTGCGCTTCCATGCCATCTACTGGCCCGCGCTGCTGATGGCCGCCGGCCTGCCGACGCCGCGCCGGGTGTTCGCGCATGGCTGGTGGACCAATGAAGGCCAGAAGATTTCTAAGTCTTTGGGCAATGTGATCGACCCGATCGCCCTGGTGGAGGAGTACGGGCTTGACCCTGTACGCTTCTTCCTGTTGCGCGAGGTGCCCTTCGGCAACGATGGCGACTTCAGCCGCAAGTCGCTGATCCAGCGCCTGAACAGTGAGTTGGCGAACGATCTTGGCAATCTGGCGCAGCGCACGCTCTCGCTGATCCAGAAGAATTGCGAGGGCAAGCTGCCGGCCGCCGGCGCCGCCGATCCTTCGGATGCCGAGCTGCTGGATGCCGTGGCGGCGCTGCCGGGCCGTGTGGATGAAGCGCTGAACCGCCAGGCCTTCCATGAGGCGCTGGAGCGGATTCAGTCCGTGTCCCGCCTCGGCAATTCCTGGATCGACGCGCAGAAGCCGTGGTCGCTGAAGAAGACGGATGTGGTGCGCATGGCCTCCGTGCTGCGCCATCTGCACACGGCGCTGCGGGCGCTGGCGACCACGCTGCAGCCCTTCATGCCGGACACCATGGCGAAGATGCTGGACCAGTTGGGCGTGCCGGCCGACGCGCGTGATATCGCCGCCCTGGCCACGCCGCTGCCGGATGGCACCGAGCTGCCGCCGCCGAGCCCGTTGTTCCAGAAGATCGTGGACGAAGTCGCCTGATGCTCGTCGATAGCCACTGCCATCTCGACTACTTCGAGAAGGAGATCGACGACATCCTCTCCCGTGCCCGGGAAGCCGGCGTGGGAGAGATGGTGACGATCGGGGTCCGTATGTCCCAGGCCGCCAAGGTGAAGGAGATCGCGGAGCGGTTTCCGCAGGTCTGGGGCACGGTTGGTGTGCATCCTCAGAATGTGGGCGAGGCGCCGTTGCCGGAGGTGGCGGAGATCGTCGCCGCCGCCGACCATCCGCGCATTATCGGCATCGGTGAGAGCGGCCTGGACTATTTCTACGACAAGGACCCGCGCGAACTGCAGCAGGATGGGTTCCGCCGGCATATCCGCGCGTCCCAGCAGACCCAGTTGCCGCTCGTTATCCACGCCCGCAGCGCTGATGATGATATCGCAACGATTTTGCGGGAAGAGCGGGAGGAGGGGGGTGACTTCCCCTTCCTGCTGCACTGCTTCAGCTCTGGGCGGGAGCTTGCGGAAAAGGCGCTGGAAATGGGGGGATACGTCTCCTTCTCCGGCATCCTGACCTTCCCGAAATCGGGCGAGATCCGCGAGATCGCCAAGGATGTTCCGAAGAACCGTCTGCTGGTGGAGACGGATGCGCCCTATCTGGCGCCCGTGCCCTTCCGGGGGAAGCGGAATGAGCCGTCCTACGTCGCGCATACGGCGCGGGTGCTTGCCGAGGTGCATGGCATGACGCCGGAAGAACTGGGGCGGCTGACCACGGAAAACTTCCGAACTCTCTTCAAAAAGGCGTCCTAGGGCGTTGTGTTTGAAGGTTAAAATACTGGGCTGCGGAGGCTCCGCTGGCGTGCCTATGGTGGGCGGTGCGGATGGCTTGGGCGAATGGGGTGTTTGCGACCCGGCTGAGCCTCGCAACCAGCGGACGCGGGCTTCCATCGTCGTCGAGGGCGAGGATGGGCAGCGGCTGCTGGTCGATGCAGGGCCCGACCTGCGGAGCCAGTTGCTGGCTTGTGGCATCGGCCGGGTGGAGGCCTTGCTCGTCACCCACGGCCATGCCGACCACATCATGGGCCTGGACGAAATCCGCCCGCTGAACCGCAGCCTTGGCGATGTCATCCCGGTCTATACCTCGGCCGAAACGCTGGCCGAGCTTCGGGCGCGGTTTGACTATGTCTTCCGTCCGTCTACCGCGCCGATGTTCTACCGCCCGGCGCTGGCGCCGCATGAGGTGATGCCAGGGCAGGTGGTGACCATTGCCGGCATGGATGTGGCGCTGTTCCGCCAGGATCATAAGGTCCTGGATACGCTGGGGCTGCGGATTGGCGGCTTCGGCTATTCCACCGATGTGGTGGCGTTGCCGGAGGAAAGCCTGGCGGCGCTGGAGGGCGTGGATACGTGGATGGTCGACTGTTTCCAACGGACGCCGCATTCGGTCCATGCGCATCTGGAGATGGTGCTGGGCTGGGTGGAGCGGTTGAAGCCGCGGCGCACCGTGCTGACGCATATGGGCGTGGATATGGACTGGGCCTGGATGCAGGCTCATCTGCCGGCCGGGATTGAAGCCGCTTATGACGGGATGGTTCTCGATATTCCGTTGTGACGGGCGGGCGGCATCGGCGGGGCCAAGAGCGGCAGCTCCCGCACCAAGTCAGATATTTTACATAACATACATTATACGAGTAAAGGACGCGCCATGACCGCGACCCCTTCCGAGGCCCTGACGCGGCTTCTCGACATCATGAGCCGCCTGCGGGCACCGGATGGCTGCCCCTGGGATCGCGAGCAGAACTTCGCCACCATCGCGCCCTATACGGTCGAGGAAGGCTATGAGGTGGCGGACGCCATCAGCCGTGGCGATATGCCCGGTTTGCAGGATGAACTGGGCGATTTGCTCTTTCAGGTGGTTTATCACGCCCAGATGGCCCAGGAGGCTGGCGCGTTCGATTTCGCCGCTGTTGCCCAGAGCATTTCGGACAAGATGATCCGCCGGCATCCCCACGTCTTCGGCGATGAGGCCGCGCGGGACGCCGAGGCTCAGATCGCCGCCTGGGAAGTCCAGAAGCAGGCCGAGCGGAATGCGCGGCGTGAAACGGGTACGCTGGCAGGCATTCCGACCGCCCTGCCCGCTCTCACCCGTGCCAACAAGATTGCCCGGCGAGCCGCCCGCGTGGGCTTCGACTGGCCAGATGCGGAAGCGGTGCTGGAAAAGCTGGCGGAAGAAACCGCGGAGCTGCGGGCTGAAATTCCAGAGGCATCGAAAGAGAGGCTGCAGGACGAACTGGGCGACATGCTGTTCGTCATGGTGAACCTTGCCCGCAAGCTGGACCTCGACCCGGAAGCCTGCCTGCATGCGGCTAATGCCAAGTTCGAGCGTCGCTTCAATAGTGTCGAGGCGCTGCTGGCGGAGCAGGGCCAGGCTCCGGCGGATGCGGGGCTCGAAGGCATGGAAGCCGCTTGGCAGGAGGTAAAGAGACGCGAAAGCTAATTGCCGGTTAGCTTTCGCGTCTGATGCTTACTCGTCGATCAGCGCGGCCTTGATCGCCTCCCAGCTCGCCTTGTCAGGCGCCGCGATCATGCCGCCGCTGGTATGGGTTGGCAGGTATTCGCTGCCGTCGAACCGGGCGCTGTAGCCACCAGCTTCCCGGTGCAGCAGCCAGCCCGGCAGATGGTCCCACGGCATGAGCTTGTTGTAGACGGAGAGATGCGCGCCGCCCGAGGCCAGCAGCCGGTACTCATGCGCCGCGCAGCGGAAGCCGAGGCCAGCGCCCAGCTTGCTCAGCCGGGAGGTGACACGGCTGCGAAGCGGCTCCGGCATCCAGGTCCAGGAAACCGCACCGATCATCTGGTTCAGCGGCAGGGGCGCCGCCACCCGCAGATCAGAGCGGAAATCCCCCTGCTCGATCCAGGCCCCCTCGCCCCGCAATGCGATGGCCGTGTCGTCGCCCAGCGGGTCGTGAATCCAGGCGGCGACCACCTCTCCCTTCGCAATGGCGGCGGCCATGCAGCCGAACAGCGGTACCCCCGCCGCGAAGTTCGCGGTGCCATCCACCGGGTCCACCACGAAGGCGAGATCCGCCCCTGCGAGACGGCCCAGCAATGCGGAATCCGCCGCGCAGGCTTCCTCGCCCACCACCACGCATTGCGGGAAGCGCGCCATCAACTCCCGTGTGATCTGTCGCTCGGCCGCTTCATCCGCATCCGTCACCAGGTCCATGGGGCTGGATTTGGCGCGGATGGCGCCCGCCGCCAGCCGGCGGAAGCGCGGAAGGATTTCCGCCTGACTGGCGTCGCGCAGCAGCATGGCGACGTCCGTCGCCATCCGGTGATCAAAGCGCATGAAGGGGCCTTTCGTCAGCTCTGTTCGAAGCGGGCACGGTCGGCCGGCGCCAGCCGCACGACCAGCTGGATGCTGTCATCGCCATCGGCACGCGAGAGCACCTCGCCATGCTGGTAGAGCCAGGCGATGCGGGCACCATCCGCCGGAGGCAGGGCGTATTCCACCGTCTCCATTCCGGCGGCGAGACGGGCATCAAGAGCGGCACGCAAAGCGTCCAGCCCCTCGCCCGTCAAGGCCGAGACCGCGATGGCGGCGGCATCGGTGCCCGGCACGACGGCGATACCGCCCAGCAGATCGGCCTTGTTCAGCACCTCGATGGTGCGTCCCTGCCAGTTCTCATCGAGCGTCGGGTTGGGGCCGGAAGCCATTTCCTCCAGCACCTCCATCACATCGCTCCGCTGGGAGGCCGTGTCGGGGTGCGCCACGTCCCGCACATGCAGGATGATGTCGGCGGCCGCCACTTCCTCCAGCGTCGCGCGGAAGGCCTCGATCAGCTGCGTGGGCAGGTCGCTGATGAAGCCGACCGTATCGGAGAGGATGACGGTTCGCCCGCTCGGCAGCTTGATGGCGCGCATGGTGGGGTCCAGCGTCGCGAAGAGCTGGTCCTGCGCATAGACGCCGGCGCCGGTAAGTGCGTTGAACAGTGTGGACTTGCCGGCATTGGTGTAGCCCACCAGCGCCACCACCGGGAACGGCACGCGGGTGCGCGCGGCCCGGTGCAGGCCGCGGGTGCGCCGCACCTGCTCCAGCTCCTTCTTCAGCTTCACGATCCGCTCGCCGATGAGCCGGCGGTCGATTTCGATCTGCGATTCACCAGGGCCGCCGAGGAAGCCGAAGCCACCCCGCTGACGCTCAAGGTGGGTCCAGGAGCGGACCAGGCGGGTGCGCTGATACTCCAGATGTGCCAGCTCGACCTGGAGCGTACCCTCGCGGGTACGGGCCCGCTCGCCAAAGATCTCCAGGATCAGGCCGGTCCGGTCGATGACCTTGCAGCCCCAGGCGCGTTCGAGGTTGCGCTGCTGCACCGGAGTAAGGGCGGCATCAACGACGACCACGCCGACCTGATGCTCCTCGATCTCCAGCTTGGCGGCTTCCACCTGCCCTTCGCCCAACAGGGTCGAGGGGCGGCGGGTGCGCAGCGGGAAGGCCGCGCTGTGGACAATCGTCAGCCCAATGGAGGCTGCGAGGCCCACAGCCTCTGCCAGACGCGCCTCGGCGGCGCGGCTGATGCTGCGTTGATCAGGAAATGCAAGGACGCCGGCGTCAGTTCCGGTCAGGCGGGCGGGCCGCTCATGCGGCAGCAGCACGGCGGCAAGCATCGGCTTGCCGCCCGTGGCTTTATCAGTCGGAGGAGCCGACAGGGTTGACCTCACGTTGCAGTGTCATGGTGCCCTCACGCGTCACGGTCGCGGCCGCACCCTGGGCGGGAGCGGTAGCGCCGGCGGCGGTAGCGTCGAACAGCATGATCGGCGCGCCCGGCATGACGGTGCTGATGGCGTGCTTGTAGACCAGCTGAGTGTGCCCATCCCGGCGCAGCAGGACGGAGAAATTGTCAAACCAGGTAATGATTCCCTGCAGCTTGACGCCATTGACCAAAAAGATGGTCACGGGAGTTTTGCTTTTGCGAACATGATTCAGGAACACGTCCTGCACGTTCTGGGACTTCTCGGCGGCCATTGGGCTCGGTCCTTCTTTTTCTTGGCGGGTCGCTTTTAAAGGTTGGCACCATGAGGCCACCGGAGACGCGACGTCACCCCGGCACACGGAATGTGTGTCGGTTCGCGCGCAAAATCAGGCAAGAAGGGGGGTCTTGGCAAGCCCAACCAGCCTCTCGGCCAGCGCATAGCCGTCCGCGAAATGGGCATCTGGCGCCAGCGCGGCCACGCCGCCGTCATGGCTAGCATCCCCCAGCAGCACCGCGGAGCAGCCGGCGGCACGGGCGGCCTGCATGTCCACTCCCGTATCGCCAATGAACCAGATATCCGGGCCGGCGGAAATGCCAAGCTTGTCCAGGGCCATCAAAATGGGTGCGGGCGATGGCTTGTCGGCACTTGCATCCCCCGCCCCGATCAGCACGCCGAAATGCGGGTTCCAGCCCAGATGCGCCGCTTCCGCCCGCAGGATGGGTCCCTGTTTGTTGGAGACCACGGCCTGCGGCCACGGCGCTGCTGCCGCCAGTGCCGCCTCGATGCCCGCCAGGGGGGTGATCAACTCCAGATGGCGGGCACGGACCTCGGCGTAGAAGAGATCCCGCGCCCGTTCCCACTCGGCGCCAAAGAGCGGAGGGAAAGCTTCCCGCAGGGACAGGCGTGCACGCGCCCTCACCTCCTCCACGGACCATTCGGGCATGGCGAAGGCACGCAATGCGGCATTCATGCCCGCCTGCACGCCGGCCCAGGCGTCGACCAGCGTATTGTCCCAGTCCCAGAGGATGGCGCGGGGCGTGGGCAGGCTCATGCGGCGTTTTTCATCCCGCCCTTTACATGGCGGGCAAAAATATCGAACAGCTGGGTGGTCACCGGGCCGGGCTGGCCATCGCCGACCGGCGCGCCATCGATCTTCAGGATCGGCTTCACGAAGGATGTGGCGGAGGTGATGAACGCCTCTTTCGCACGCTTCATCTCGTCGATGGTGAATTCGCGTTCATCATAGGCGATACCGGCTTCCTTCAGCTCCGCCATCAGCGCGCCACGAGTGCAGCCGGGCAGGATGGCGTGGGAGAGTGCGCGGGTACGGATGGCGCCCTTCTCGTCCACGATCCAGAAGCTGGTTGCCGCGCCTTCCGTCACGATGCCGGTGGCTTCCTCGTAGAGGATGGCCTCGATGCAGCCCTTTTCCTTCGCGGCCTGACGGGCCAGGACGTTCGGCAGCAGATTGATGCTCTTGATATCGCGGTGCGCCCAGCGCAGGTCCGGCAAGGTGATGGCATCGCCGCCCCAGCCCTTGATGCTGGTGGGGTATGGCTTGATGCGCTTCACCGTCACCACCAGGGCGGGAGACACCGGCTCCGCCGGGAACGGGTGGTCCCGATGCGCCACGCCACGCGTAACCTGCATGTAGAGCAGGCCCTCGCGCACGCGGTTCTTGCGGGCCACTTCCTGCAGGATGTGGGAGAGCGCGTTGCGCGTCACCGGCATGGGCAGTTGGATCAGGCGGAGGGAGCGCTCCAGGCGGTCCAGATGCCGGTCTTCATCGATGAAGCGGCCATCGTAGAGATGCACCACCTCATAGATGCCGTCGCCAAACTGATAGCCGCGATCCTCGATGTTAACGCTGGCCTCGTTCTGCGGAACGTAGCGGCCATTCACATAGGCGATGCGCGACATAGCTGGACTCTGAGACAGTGACGGGAGGAGCCACCTTCGCGCCAACGCGCGATGGTGGCAATGGCCCCTCACCCTGCGGCGCTACGATCCTCGGCCTGCACGCCCAGGAATTTCAGCTTCCTGTGCAAAGCGCTGCGCTCCATGCCCACGAAGTTGGCAGTGCGGCTGATATTGCCGCCGAAGCGCAGAAGCTGGGCTTCCAGATACTGCTTCTCGAACAGCTCGCGCGCATCACGCAGCGGCAGGGTCATGATCTCGCTGGAGCGGTCGAGCTTCAGCGCGGCCGGCGCGGCGGAGCCGACTTCCGGCGGCAGCATGTCCGGCCGGATGGGCTCGCCCGGCCCGCCGGGAGCCATGATGAGCAGCCAGTCCACCAGATTACGCAGTTGCCGGACATTCCCGGGCCAGTCATAGGCCTGCATGGCCGCCAGCACGTCTTCCGACAGCTCCCGCGCCGGCACGCCGGAATTCTCGGCGGAGCGGGCCATGAAGTGGCGGGCCAGAACCGGCACATCCTCGCGCCGCTCCCGCAGCGAGGGCACGCGCAACGGCACCACGGCCAGGCGGTAGAACAGGTCTTCCCGGAAGCGCCCGGCGGCGATCTCGGCCGTCAGGTCCCGGTTGGTGGTGGCGATGACGCGCACATCCACCTTCACCCGCGTGGCGCCGCCGACACGCTCGAAGCCCTGCTCCTGCAAGGCGCGGACGATCTTGCCCTGGGTTTCCAGCGGCATGTCCGCAACCTCGTCCAGCAGCAGCGTGCCGCCATGGGCACGCTCCAGCACCCCCGCGCGGCGGCCACCGCCGGCGGCATCTGGCCCAGCCTCGACGCCGAACAGCTCTTCCTCGAAGCGGCCCGGGTTGAGCGTCGCGCAGTTCAGGGCCACGAAGGGCTCGCCCGCACGGCGGGAGCGCGCATGGATCATCCGCGCCGCCACTTCCTTACCGGCGCCCGCGGGGCCGGAAATCAGTACCCGGCTGCCCGTCGGTGCCACACGCTCGATGGCGCCGCGAAGCTGGTTGATGGCGGAGGATGCGCCGAGCAACTCCGTCTCGGCGCCCGCGCGCAACCGCAGCTCACTCACCTCGCGCTTCAGCCGTGCCGCTTCCAGCGCCCGCTCGACAATCAGGATCAGCCGGTCGGACTTGAAGGGCTTCTCGATGAAATCGTAGGCGCCGTGCTGGATGGCCTGCACCGCCGTCTCGATCGTGCCGTGGCCGGAGATCATGACGATGGGAACCTGCGGCTCCTCCCGCTGCATGGCTTCCAGGATGCCCAGGCCGTCCAGGCGGGAGTTCTGCAGCCAGATATCCAGGATCACCAGGCTCGGGCGCCGGGCCCGGAAGGCCGCGAGGGCGGTATCGGAGTTCTGCGCGACGCGGGTCTCGTAGCCTTCATCCGAGAGGATGCCCTCGATGAGCGCGCGGATATCCGGCTCGTCATCGACGATCAGGACCTCATGCGCCATGCTGCTGCACCTCCGTCATCTTCGCCGCCGTGCCTTCTCCGCCTTCCGCATTCCGCAAGGGGAAGATCAGGACGGCGCGAGTGCCTCGCGCCGACTCGTCTTCCGCCGAGCGCCGGTCGGTCAGCACGATCCGGCCGCCGTGGTCCTCCATGATCTTCTTGACGATGGCAAGACCAAGGCCGGTTCCTTTCGGTTTGTGAGTGACATAGGGCTCGGTCAACCGTTCCCGCTCCTCCCCCTGCGGCAGGCCCACGCCGTCATCCTCCACCGCGATGGCCAGCGAATCCTCCCCTGGCTCCACGGAAATCCGGATGTGGCCAGGAGTTGCAGCCCCTGCCTCGGCTTCCTCCGCCTGCTGGCGGGCATGGACGGCATCGGCGGCATTGGCCAGGAGGTTGGTCAGAGCCTGCCCCATCAACCGGCGGTCGCACAGGATACGGGGGAGAGAGTCCGGAATGGACGTCGAAAAAACAATATCGTGATGCGCGTTCTGATGCAGCACGAGAGCCTCCCGCGCCACCTGGGCGGGGTTCTCGGGCCGGATCACCGGCTGGGGCATACGGGCGAAGGCGGAGAACTCATCGACCATCCGCCCGATATCCTCCACCTGCCGCACGATGGTGTCCGTGCAGGCCACGAAGGTCTCCGGGTCGGTCTGGATCTGCTTCAGATAGCGGCGCTTCAGCCGCTCCGCCGAGAGCTGGATGGGCGTCAGCGGGTTCTTGATCTCGTGGGCAATGCGCCGCGCGACATCCGACCACGCCGCCTTCCGCTGCGCGGAGAGCAGTTCGGTAATGTCGTCGAAGGTCAGCACATAGCCCGCGACCTGGCCGCGCTGCATCTCGGCGCCGATCTGCGCCATCAGCGTGCGCCGGGACTCCGGCGGGCCAATGCGGATCTCGGCAACGCGGCTGCGCTCCGGCGCGGCCATCGCCTGCTCCAGCAGCGGGGCGAATTCCGGCACCACCTCGGAGAAGCGTGTCCCCAGATCGCCATTCAGATCATGCCCCAGAAGCTCGCTGGCGCTGCGGTTGGGCAGGTTGATTCGGCCCTCCGCATCCAGCCCCACCACGCCGGCGGAGACGCCGGAGAGCACCGTCTCGGTGAAGCGGCGGCGCTCATCGATCTGGCGGTAGGCCTCCATCAGCTCGCTCCGCTGGGCGGCGAGTTGGTTCGTCATGCGGTTGAAGGCACGTGACAGCGTGCCGACCTCGTCATCGGCCGCGCCTTCCGTCACCCGCACCGTCAGGTCGCCGCCGCGTACCCGGTCGGCCGCGACGATCAGGCGGGAGAGTGGGCGGGCGATCTGGTTGGCGATAACGAGGCCGATGGAGACCGCCGCCAGCAGCACCAGCAGCGCCGCGATGGCGAAGATCAGCGCGAAGGTGATCTGCAGGCCAGAGCGGTTGCGGTCGAGCTGGTCGTATTCCTGGAAGGACAGCTCCGTATACCGCATATGCTCCATGACGCCCGGGTCCACCGGACGGCCGATCAGCAGCATCAGCCCCGGCTGGATATCCAGCGCCACCAGCGCCCGCACCCGGGCATCCTCATTCTCGCTCGGCAGCACGGCCACGTCGCCATTGCGGGCCTGCTCCATGGCCCAGGCGGGCAGCGGGTCCAGCACCGTCGTGGTCGTCAGCCCGGCATGGGCCACCACCTGGTTCAGGGTGGGCTCGAAGACGATGGATTCCGTCAGGCCGCGCAGTGCCGTGTGCGTCGCCAGCAGGCGGGCAAAGCCATACTGGTTATCCACCAGCATGGTGGAATTGCGGTTGAGGTCGGCGGCAATGGCCAGCGCATCCGCACGGATATTGTTGCGATGCTCATCCAGATAGGCGCGGGAGGCCACGAGGCTGGCCTCCAGCGTGCTGCGCACCCGGTCACTGAACCAGGACTGGATGCCCAGGTTGAAGAACACCGCGGCGAAGATCGCCACAAGCAGCGCCGGCGCCACGGCCGTGGCGCTGAACAGCAGCACCAGCCGGACATGCAGGCGGGAGCCCGCCGAACCCCGCCGCCGCTCTGCCCAGACCCGCACCAGGCGCCCGATGACGGAGCCCAGAAGCAGCAGCAGGAACAGCGCGTTGGCCAGCACCATGGCCACCACCTGCCCCGGCTTGGTCGGCCCGAAGGGACTGCCATTGGAGAGCAGGGTGAAGGTGCCGATGCCCATCAGCAACGCGCCCACGGCGAGCGCCAGGGTCACGAAACGGCCCAGCAGAAAGTCGGCCAGAGCCCGGCCGGCGCGCTGCGGCCGGGCGGCCGGCGCGCGGCTCATGACAGGCCGCGTACGACCGGGAGATCCAGCTCCCGAATCTTCTTGCGCAGCGTGTTGCGGTTCAGGCCCAGCATGGCGGCCGCCTTGATCTGGTTGCCGCGCGTCGCGGCCAGGGCCAGCCGCAGCAGCGGCCGCTCGACCTCGGCCAGCACACGCTCATAGAGGTCGCGTACCGGCAGGCCATCCTTCTGCGCGGCGACGAAGGTGGTGAGATGGCGTTCCACCGCCTGCTCCAGCGTCTCCGGCGTCCGCAATTCGGGGTCGGCGGTCGGAGCAGCCTCGGCCAGCTCGGCGCTGACGGCGTCGGCGCCGATGACCTCCTGCGGATAAAGCGCGGCAAGGCGCCGCATCAGGTTTTCCAGCTCGCGCGCATTGCCGGGCCAGGAATGCTGGCGAAGCCGCTCCATGGCCTCCTGGTCCAGCTGCTTCGCGGGAAGGCCGGACGCCTTGGCGCGCTCCAGGAAGTGCTTGGCCAGCAGCGGGATGTCCTCTGCCCGTTCACGCAGCGGCGGCAGGCGGATGGGCACCACGTTCAGGCGATAGAACAGATCCTCACGGAACAGGCCCTGGCGGATGGCCTGCCGCAAATCCCGGTGCGTGGCGGCGACGATGCGGACATTGGCCTTGATCGGGTTCCGGCCACCGACAGTGGTGAACTCGCCTTCCTGCAACACGCGCAGCAGGCGGGTCTGGGCCTCCGGCGGCATGTCGCCGATCTCATCGAGGAACAGCGTGCCGCCAGCCGCTTGCTCGAACCGGCCGACGCCGCGCGCCAGCGCGCCGGTGAAGGCGCCGCGCTCATGGCCGAACAGCTCGCTCTCGATCAGCTCGCGCGGGATCGCGGCCATGTTGATGGCGACGAAGGGGCCTGTGCGGCGGCGGCCGTAATCATGCAGCGCACGCGAGATCAGCTCCTTGCCGGTGCCGCTCTCGCCCGTGATCATCACGGTCAGGTCCGTCGTCGTGAGGCGCGCGACGGTGCGGTAGATTTCCTGCATCGCCGGGCTGCGGCCCACGAGGGGCAGGCGCTCGCCCTCGGGCTCCTCGGTCTCCGGCTGCGGCGCCGCGGGCGCCGTCAGCGCGCGGGCGACGACGGCCAGCAGTTCCTTCAGGTCGAAGGGCTTGGGCAGGTATTCGAAGGCACCGCGCTGGGCCGCCTTCACCGCCGTCATGAAAGTGGATTGCGCGGACATGACGACCACGCGCAGCTCCGGCCGCACACGCTTGATGCGCGGCACCAGGTCCAGCCCGTTCTCATCCGGCATGACGACGTCGGTGATCACCAGATCGCCCGTCCCTTCCTCCACCCAGCGCCACAGCGTTGAGGCGGAGGAAGTCGCGCGCACGGTATAGCCCGCGCGGCCCAGCGCCTGTGACAGCACGGTGCGGATGGCCCGGTCGTCATCGGCGATCAGGATGGTACGGCTGTCGGTCATTCGGTGCGGGTCTCGAGCGAGGCTGGGAGATCGGCGGGCGGCATCGGCAGGGAAAGCCGGAAGACAGTGCGGCCGGGGCGGCTGTCGCATTCGATGAGGGCGCCCTGGTCGGCCACCAGCTTCGCGACCATGGCGAGGCCAAGCCCCTGCCCGCCCTGCTTGGTGGTGACGAAGGGCTCCCACAGCGTGGCGCGCACATCCTCCTCGATACCCGGGCCATTGTCGCGGACGCTCACCTGCAAGGGCAGATGCACGCGCTCCTTCGAGCCTGGTACTGCAATACGCACGCCGTGGTGGTAGGCCGTGGAGAGGACGATCTCGCCATTCTGCGGATCGACCGCCTCGGCCGCGTTCTTCACCAGGTTCAGCAGGATCTGGATCAGGAAATCCCGGTTGCCCCAGACCGGCGGGAGGGAAGGATCGTAATCCTCCACGATCCGCAGATGGCTGGCGAAGCCCCGGCCGGCGATGCGGCGGACGTGGTCCAGCACTTCATGGATGTTCACCGCGCCCTGCTCGATGGGCCGGTCCGAGAACATCTCCATCCGCTCCACGAGGTTGCGGATACGGTCCGCCTCGTCCTGGATGAGCACGCAGAGCTCTCGGTCATCCTCACTGGCGGATTGCTCCAGCAGCTGGGCGGCGCCACGGATACCGGAGAGCGGGTTCTTCACCTCATGCGCCAGCATGGCCGCCATGGCGGACGCGCCGCGCGCGGCGCCACGGAAGTTCAACTGCCGGTCCAGCTTCTGCGCCTTGCTGCCATCCTGCAGCGTGAGCACGACGGCGCCCGGCAGTTCCGGTAGTGGTGCGCCATGGGCCGCGACACCGGTGCGATGCAGGCGGGGGCTTTCCAGCGTCAGGTCATGGTCCGAAACCGGTGCGTCTTGCCCCCTCACCTGATCGACCAGCGCGAACAGGCGGCTGTCCTCCGGGATGAGTTCCTTCAGGGAGATTTGCGCCAGGGAGCTGAAGGAGAGCTGGAAGAACTGCTCCGCCGCCGGGTTGGCGCTGCAAAAGCGGTTCTCCGCGTCCAGCACCACGACTGGCACGGGCAGGGCCGATATCACCGCCATGCTATCCGGTAATCCCGCATCAGGCGTTGGCTGCGGCTTCCGCCGGGTGAAGATGTTCATGCTGCAAGAGCATCCTCATCACGGCCGGCTGCCGAATAGGCGTCGCGCATTACCTGCACGCCCTGCTCGATGAGCGGGCGGTAGAATTCCTCCAACACCTCCAGCGTGGCTTCCGGCGTCTCCGCGCGGTTCACCCGCACGCGGAACTCCGCCGATCCGGGCAGGCCCTTCGAGTACCAGGCCAGATGCTTGCGCGCGAGGCGGACGCCTGGAACGCTGCCGTGGTGCTCCAGCATCGAGTGGTAGTGGCGCAGCACGATGTCGTAATGCGTCGTGAGGTCGGGCTCCGGCAGCAGGTTGCCGGTGGTGAGATACTCGGCCACCTGGGCGAGCAGCCACGGCCGGCCATAACAGCCACGGCCGATCATCACACCGTCGGCGTTGGACTGGCGCAGGGCTTCCGCCGCATGCTCCGGCGTCAGAATGTCGCCATTGACGATGACGGGCAGATTGATCGCCGCCTTCACCTTGGCCACGAAGGCCCAGTCCGCCGTGCCGGTGTACAGCATCTGGCGCGTGCGGCCGTGGACGGTGATCATCTTGATCCCGCATTCCTCGGCGATCTTCGACAGGCGCGGGGCGTTCAGGTTGCTGTGGTCCCAGCCCATCCGCATCTTCAGCGTGACAGGCACGTCCACCGCCTTCACCACCGCCTCCAGGATGCGGGCGGCGCCGATCTCGTCGCGCATCAGCGCGCTGCCGGCCTGCTGGCCGATGGCCACCTTCTTCACCGGGCAGCCGAAATTGATGTCCACGATGGCCGCGCCGCCGCGATCCACCGCCAGCTTGGCGGCCTCGGCCATCACCGCCGGGTCGCAGCCCGCGAGCTGCACGCTGGTGGGGCCGCCGAAGCCATCGACCTCCGCCATCTTCAGCGTGTTCCGATTCTCGCGCACCATCGCCTGGCTCGCGATCATCTCGCTCACCACCATCGGCGCCTGCAGCTCCCGGCAGAGGCGCCGGTAAGGCAGGTCGCTCACGCCCGACATCGGCGCCAGGATCACGGGCGCGTCGATCGTCAGCGGCCCAACCTGAATCGGGCGCAGGCGGGGGGGCGCGGCAGTCTCGGCCGCGGCGGAAGAAGCGGCAGGGTCGTGCGGGGTGGCGATGCTCATGATTTGGGCAATCTAAGCCGCCCTGGGTCCCGCGTCCATGCTCAACCGCCCAAGAGTCGGGCGGGTCTGGTCAGCCTTGCGGCCGACGGATAGGTTCCGGGCCATGCGCGTCATCGCCCTCCTGATGGCGGCCGGAAGCGGCTCCCGCTTCGGTGCCGCTGAGCCCAAGCAATTCCTGCCTCTGATGGGGCGCCCCATCCTTCGCCATGCGGCGGAAGCCCTGCTGGAGAGCGGGCTGGTGGAGGCCCTGCTGCCTGTCGTGGCGCCCGGCCAGGGCGCGCGGGTCATGGCGATGCTGGAAGGGCTGCCCTGCCTGCCCGCTATCGAAGGCGGGGCCACGCGGCAGGAGAGCGTGTGGAAGGGCCTGGAATCACTGGCGGCCAATGCGCCCGATGCCGTGCTCGTTCATGACGCCGCCCGCCCCTTCCCGCCTGCCGGCGCCGTTCCGGCGCTGCTGGCCGCGCTGGAGGTGCATCCGGGCGCTATCCCGGCCCAGCCCGTGACGGACACGCTGAAGGCTGGGCAGGACGGTGCGATCCTCCGCACCGTTCCACGCGCCGGCCTCTACCGCGCGCAGACGCCCCAGGCCTTCCGATTCGCACCGCTGCTGGAGGCGCACCGCGCCGCCACGGAAGAAGCGACGGATGACGCCGCCCTGCTGGAAGTCGCCGGCTTGACGGTGGCCCTGCTGCCCGGATCGGAGAACAACATCAAAGTGACCTATCCTGAAGATCTGGCCCGCGCCGAGGCCACCCTCCTGCCGCGCCTCCTGCCCGCCATGGGCACCGGCTTCGACGTCCACCGGCTGGTGGAGGGGCGTCCCCTCATCCTGTGCGGCATCACCATCCCGCATCCCAAGGGGCTGGATGGACATTCGGACGCGGATGTCGGCCTGCACGCGCTGTGCGACGCCATCTATGGCGCGCTGGCGGAAGGCGATATCGGCCGCCACTTCCCGCCCAGCGAGATGGAATGGAAGGACGCGGACAGCGCGCGCTTCCTGCGCCACGCCGCGGGCCGGGTGGCGGCACGCGGCGGCATCATCACCCATGCCGATGTCACGCTGATCTGCGAGAAGCCGAAGATCGGCCCCCATGCCGATGCCATGCGGGAACGGCTGGCCGAGCTGATGGGAATCCCCGTCTCCCGTGTCTCGGTCAAGGCGACGACGACGGAGCGGCTGGGTTTCACCGGCCGTGGCGAAGGTATCGCGGCCCAGGCGGCGGCGACGCTGCTCCTGCCAACGGGTTAAACGGCGTCAACAGGGGAGCGCCTCCATCACCAGTGGCGCGGCGCCCCCGCCTAGCCGGGCGGCTGGCAGGCCCTGGAGATGGGTGGCCACCCTGTCGGCCATCTCATGCGGCAGCATGGCGGGGCGGCGGCAACGCCCTGCCCCGTGGCTGCCATCGGCCACGCCCAGGATGTAGGCCTGGGCCCGGGCCGAGGAGACCATGCGGCGGATTTCCGCATCGGCAATTTCCGGGGCGGCATGGCCCTTCAGCGCCTCCAGCAACTCGCCGCCACTGAGCAGCCAGTCCCGTTGCTGCGCTGGAACCGGTGCGGCAAGGAGAAACGGCGCCACACAGAGCAGCGCCGTCAGAATCGGTAGTCGCGGCATTTGGTCATGCTCCCCCGGCCCGCCTTGGCGAGCGGGAAAGCATGAGCCTTCAGCGGCGCGGCAGGAAGCCGACCAGCTCCTCGGCCTTGGTCACGATCGGGTCGGCAATGGCGGCGGCACGGTCCGAACCCTTGCGCAGCAGCGCATCCACGGCGGCCGGGTCGGCCAGCAGGCGCTTCATCTCGGACTGGATCGGGCCGAGATGCGCCACCAGCGCATCCGCCAGCACACCCTTGAAGGTGCCGAAGCCCTGGCCGGCATGATCCTTCAGCACATCGGCCGGCGTCACGCCCGTGATGGCGGCGAGAATGCCCACGAGGTTGCGCGCCTCCGGCCGGCCATCCAGCCCGGCCAGCTCACCCGGCAGCGGCTCGGGGTCGGTCTTCGCGCGGCGGATCTTCAGCGAGATCGCGTCGGCATCGTCCGTCAGGTTGATGCGCGACTGGTCCGAGGGGTCGGACTTCGACATCTTCTTGGTGCCATCGCGCAGGGACATCACGCGCGCCGCCACGCCCTGGATGATCGGGTCGATATGCGGGAAGAAATCCACGCCGTAGTCGTGGTTGAACTTCTCGGCGATGTCATTCGCCAGTTCCAGATGCTGCTTCTGGTCCTCGCCCACCGGCACGGCGGTGGCGTGGTAGGCATGGATGTCCGCCGCCATGAGGTTGGGATAGACATAGAGGCCGGAGCCGGCGTTCTCGCGGTCCTTGCCGGCCTTATCCTTGAACTGCGTCATGCGGTTCAGCCAGCCAAGGCGCGCCACGCAGTTGAAAATCCAGGCCAGGCGGGTGTGGGCGTGCACATGGCTCTGCACGAACAGCACGCAGCGGTCCGGGTCCACGCCACAGGCGATCAGCGCCGCCGCCATTTCGCGCGTCTGCCGCGCCAGCTCCTTGGGGTCCTGCCAGACGGTGATGGCATGCTGGTCGACCACGCAATAGATGCACTCATACTGGTCGAGCATGGGCACCCAGTTGCGGATGGCGCCCAGATAGTTGCCCAGGGTCGGGATACCGGAGGGCTGGATCCCGGAAAATACGCGCTGCATTGCCATCACCTTTCGGGCCTAGACCGGGCGTGATCCCGCAAGGGACACGCGCTCGTCAACCCATGCAGCAGGGCCAGGGCCATTTTTGCGCCCCTCAGCCGTGACTTTTGCCGATTGGCTGCGTTGCACCAAAACCATGCGCCTTGCCCCGCCCTTCTCCTCCCCCCAGCCTGAGGAACAGGATATCGCCCCCGCTCCATCCCTGCTTGAGCCGGGCGACAATGTGTGGCGGGTTGAAAACGCCAGGCGCGCAGCCGTGCTGTCCGATGCCGCGACCTATTACGCGGCCCTTCGGGAGAGCATGCTGAAGGCGGAGACCAGCATCCTGATCGCGGGCTGGGATATCGACAGCCGCACCCCCCTCTACGGGCCGGAAGGCGAGCCCCGGGACGGACTTCCAGCCTTGCTTGGGCCCTTCCTGGCCGCCCTAGTGGAGCGGAGGCCGGCCCTCCGCATCAAGCTTCTTCTGTGGGACTATTCGGTGCTGTACGCGCTGGAGCGGGAATTGCTGCCAGCTTTGACACTGCACTGGAATACGCCTGCCCAGGTCGAGCTCTGCCTCGACGACGAAGTGCCGCTTGGCGCATCGCATCACCAGAAGATCGTGACCATCGATGACCGCGTGGCATTTTCCGGCGGGCTGGACCTGACCATTCGCCGCTGGGATACGCCGGCGCATAAGCTGCACAACCCTCATCGGGTGGACCCGCATGAGGTGCCCTATCCCCCCTTCCACGACGTGCAAATGGTGGTGGATGGCGAAGCCGCGGGCGCGCTGGCGGACCTCTTCCGGCAACGCTGGTCGCGCTCCGCCTGCGAGGACATGCCGCCGCGCGAGCCGGTACCACCGGGCGCGAGGGATCTGTGGCCAGACCGTGTTGCTCCTGACTTTCGGGATGTCGCCATCGGCATCGCCCGCACTCAGCCGGCGCGGGAGGATGCGGACGAGGTGCGGGAGGTGGAGCGCCTGTTCGAGGACATGATCGGCGCCGCCGAACAGGTGATCTACGCGGAGAACCAGTTCTACACCAACCTGAAGCTCGCCGCGACGCTGGCCCTGCGGATGAAGGCCAGGCCGGAGTTGGAGGTGGTGCTGGTAGGCCCCCGCACGCACCACACCTGGCTGGAACATCGCACGATGCTGGCCGGCCGCATCCGCTTCATGATGCTGCTGCGGCAGGAAGGCGTGGCGGACCGTGTGCGCCTGCTCTACCCGCAGGTCGGCGACCCCAGGGGCGAACATGCCGACGTCATGGTGCACGCCAAGGTCATGGTCGTGGACGACCGGCTGCTGCGGGTGGGATCGGCCAATCTGTGCAACCGCTCCATGGGCACCGATACGGAATGCGACCTGGTGGTGGAGGGAAGCGATTCCTCAACCCGGGCCGCCATCCGCCGGATACGGGATCGCATGCTGGCCGAGCATCTCGGCGTGGCGCCGGCGCAAGTGGCCCAGGCCATGGCCTCCGGCTCCATCTTCGCCGCGCTGGACAGGCTGCGCGCGCCCGGCCGCCGCCTGCTGCCCATCGCGGATGGCGAACTCGCCGAAGGGGAAGGCTTGCCTCAGGTCGAAGCCGTGGCGGACCCTCGCCGCCCGATCGGCCCCACCACGCTGCTTGCCGATTTTAGCGAGGAGGAAGGGCCTGTGAGCGGCATGGCTTTGTGGCTGCGCATCGCTGTGGTGGCGGCGCCCATCCTCATCCTCGGGGCCGCCTGGCACTACACGCCCCTCTCGGAGCTGATGAACCCGCAGGCCTTCAGCGCCTCCATGCAGGCCGGGGGCTCGTGGGGGCCGCTGGTCGCATTGGGGCTGTTCATGGTGCTGGGGCTCGTGGCCTTTCCCGTGAACGTCCTCATCGTGGCCACGGCGGCAGCCTTCGGCCTGTGGCCGGGGCTGCTCTATGCCACGGTTGGCGCGCTGGTGAGCGCCTTCCTCACCTACCTCGTCGGCCGGCGAATGGGGCCGGGGCTGTTGCGCAAGATTATCGGGCCGCGCATCAACAGGGTCAGCCGCGGCATCGCGAAGAATGGCATCCTGGCCGTGACGATGGTCAGGCTGATGCCCGTGGCGCCCTTCACCCTGGTCAATCTGGTGGCCGGCGCCATCCGCATCCCCCTCCTCGACTACATGGTTGGCACCGCGCTTGGCCTGGCTCCGGGGCTCGTGCTGATGACGGCCCTGGGCGACCGCCTGCTGCGCATCCTCACGGAGCCGTCTGCGGGTGATATCCTTGGCTTTTTCGTCGTGCTCATGGTCTGGGGCGCCCTGACCTTCGGGCTGCAGAGCCTGATCAAATGGGTGCGCCGCAACATGGCCCGAAAGCGGCGGGATGCCCCTGCGTGATCCTGCGGGCCATGACATGGAACATCCATGGCGGCATCGGCACCGATGGCGTTTGCGACATGCGGCGCGTGATGACGCTCATCCGCCGCCAGGCGCCCGATATCCTCGCTGTGCAGGAAGTGGAAAGCCGGGGGCGTGGCACCGAGCATTGCGGCTTCTCCCTGCTTCGCGCCATGACGGAGCACACCGCCCATGCCGAGACCATTCAGGCGCATGACGGCTCCTACGGGCATATGCTGATCAGCCGCTGGCCCATCAAACACAGCGCCATCCACGACCTGTCCCATGCCCAACGGGAGCCGCGCGTGGCGATCGAGGCGACGATCGCGACCCCCTCCGGCGCGCTGCATGTCGTCGCGACGCATCTCGGCCTGCGGGGTGCGGAGAGGCGGCGGCAGGCAGCGAGCCTGGCCGCGCTGGTGCGCCGCCTGGAGGGGCCGCTCGTGGTACTGGGAGATTTCAACGAATGGAGCTGGCGCGGCCCGGTGTGGCGGGCTCTCTCCAAATCCATGCCAGGGCGCACGCAACAGCGCACCTTCCCCTCACGCTTTCCGCTGCTGAAGCTGGACCGGATTTTCTGCCGCCCTGCCCGTCTGCTGGGAGAAAGCTGGCGGGACAGCTCCGGCCGCGACGCCTCGGACCACCTGCCGGTTATCGCCGAGCTGAATATGCAGAAGGTGGTGCGCCCTGAGGGACTTGAACCCCCAACCAACCGGGTAGAAGCCGGTTGCTCTATCCAGTTGAGCTAAGGACGCATAGGCGGCCGCTGGACGCGTTCAGTGCGTCCAGTTCTCGGTGCGGCCGTAGCGGAAGTTCTCGGCATACACCTTCGGCTTGATGGCCAGCTCCTTGGGAGCGTCCTCGACCTCATAGGCCAGGCCATTGGCGCGGGCATAGGCCTCGGCGGCCTCGCGGGTGGAGAAGCTCAGGCGAAGCTGTGTGCGAGTATCGCCCGAGCCATACCAGCCGGTCAGCGGGTCCAGCTTACGGCGCTCGGCCGGGGCGAACTCCAGCATCCAGCTATGCGTGCGGGCCTTGCCGGACTGCATGGCCGAACGCGGCGGGCAGTGGATGCGGGCAATGGCGACGTCGCGGCTCATAGGGGCTGTCCTGCAATCTTGCGGTGGTCGGGGCGAGAGGATTCGAACCTCCGGCCCTTTGGTCCCAAACCAAATGCGCTACCAGGCTGCGCCACGCCCCGACTGTGGCGGAAAATATGGTCGATCGCGTCGTAAAGCAACCGGCTGAAGCTCGATTGTGCCTCAGCCGATATGTGTAAGCCCGCCCATCCACGGCGCCAGCACGGCGGGGATCGCCACGCGGCCGTCTTCCTGCTGGTGCGTCTCCAGCACCGCGATCAGCGCGCGGCCAACCGCGACGCCCGAGCCGTTCAGCGTATGGACGAAAGCGGTGCCCTTCGCATCCTTCGGGCGGTAGCGCGCGGCCATGCGGCGGGCCTGGAAATCCCGGCAGTTGGAGCAGGAAGAGATCTCCCGCCATGCCCCCTGCCCCGGCAGCCACACCTCCAGGTCGTAGGTCTTGGTGGAGGAGAAGCCGGTATCGCCGGAGCACAGCACCACGCGGCGCCAGACGAGGCCGAGCTCGGTCAGGACCCGCTCCGCGCACTGCGTCATCCGCTCATGCTCGGCGGCGGATTCCTCCGGGGTGGTGATGCAGACCATCTCCACCTTGGCGAACTGGTGCTGACGCAGCATGCCACGCGTATCGCGCCCCGCGCTGCCCGCTTCGGAGCGGAAGCAATAGGAGAGCGCGGTGTAGCGCTGCGGCAGCGCGTCCTCGGCCAGGATCTCCCCTGCGGCCAGGTTGGTCAGCGGCACCTCGGCGGTCGGGATGAGCCAGCGGCCGTCATCGGTGCGGAAGAGGTCTTCCTTGAACTTCGGCAGCTGGCCGGTGCCGTACATGGTGGCGTCGTTCACCAGCAGCGGAACGGAGGTCTCGGTGAAGCCGTGCTCATCCGCATGCAGGGAGAGCATGTACTGGCCGAGCGCGCGTTCCAGCCGCGCGAGCTGCCCCTTCAGCACGGTGAATCGTGCGCCGGAGAGCTTGGCGGCGCTGGCGAAATCCATCTGCCCCAGCGCTTCGCCGATCTCAAAATGCTGCTTCGGCGTGAAGGGCAAGTTCGGCGGGTTGCCGTGCTGGTGCAGCACGACGTTATCGCTCTCGTCCTTGCCGTCCGGCACATCGGCGTCCAGCAGGTTGGGCAGGGTTTCCAGCAGCGCGGTCTGGGCGGCATCGGCCGTCTTGGCCTCGGCCTCCAGGGCCTCCATCCGCTCGCGGATAGCGGTGCCTTCCGCTTCCAGGGCACTGGTATCGGCGCCCTGGCGCTTGGCCATGCCGATTTCCTTGGAGAGCTGGTTCCGGCGGGATTGCAGCTCCTGCAGCGCCGTCTGGGCCGAGCGGCGGGCATTGTCCTGCGCCAGGATGGTCTCGGCTACCGGCTCCACGCCACGGCGGGCAAGGGCGGCGTCGAACGCCGCGGGGTCGGCGCGGACGATACGGATATCATGCATGGCGTAGGTTCAGCTCTTGTCTTCGTCGTCGCGCTTCGGTGCCATCCAGGAGGCGGCGAGGATCGAGATCTCGTAGAGAAGGATCAGCGGCACGGCGAGGCCGACCTGGCTGATGATGTCGGGCGGGGTGATAATGGCCGCGACGACGAACATGCCGACAATGGCATAGCGCCGCCCCTTCTTCAGCCCTTCCACCGAGACGATGCCAACCTTGGCCATGAGCGTCAGCGCCACGGGCAGCTGGAAGGCCGCGCCAAAGGCCAGGATCATGTGCATGACCAGGCTGAGATATTCGCTGACCTTCGCCTCCAGCTGCACGGGCAGCGCGCCGCCGCCGGCGGGGGTCTCGAAGGAGATGAAGAATTTCCAGGCCAGCGGGAAGATGAAGTAATAGGCCAGCGCCGCACCCAGCACGAACAGGACGGGCGATGCGATCAGGAACGGATAGATCGCCCGCTTCTCGCTGCGGTACAGGCCGGGGGCGATGAACAGCCAGAGCTGCGTTGCCCACATGGGGAAGCTGATGAAGATCGCGCCGAAGAAGGCCACCTTCAGGTAGGTAAAGAAGGCTTCGTAGAGCGCGGTGAAGATCATCCGCCGCTCGCCGCCGCTCTGCTCGTGCAGGATGTTCGCCAGCGGCTGGGCGAGGAAGCCGTAGATCTGGGTGGAGAAATAGTAACAGACCGCGAAGGCGATGATGAACGCGCCGAGCGACCAGAGCAGGCGGGTACGCAGCTCGAGCAGATGCTCGATCAGCGGCATCGGCTTGTCGTCGATGATGTCTTCTTCGTCGCGGGCCACGGGGGGTACTCAGACGCTCGGAGTTGCGGGCGGGGTAGCAGGCTTCTCCGGCGCAGCGGCGCCATCGACCTGCGGCGGAATCATCGCGGGCCGCTCGGGCTCCGCGGGGGCAGCGGCGGGCACCGGCTCGGGCCGGGCAGCATCGGTGGCGAAGGCGGCGACGGTGGGCGGTACGAAGGCCGGAGCCTCGACCTGCGGCTTGGCCGGTTCGGAGGCCACGGTGCCGTCGGCGGGCGGGGTTTCCGTCACCGTCGGGCCGCCTTCCGGCGTCGGCTTCCAGCTATCCCGGAGCGGGTTATCGTTGAAGGTGCGGCGAATTTCGCCGTCATTGTCCACGGCCCGCTCGATCGTCCCCTTCAGGTCGAAACTGCGGATGTCCTGGATCTGCTGGCGCACATCCTCAAGCTTGGCCTCGCGGACCAGCTCATCAGCATGGGTCTGGAACTCCGCGGCCATGCGGCGCAGCTTCTTGACGCCCTGGGCCACCTTGCGAATGGCGTCTGGCAGGTCCTTCGGCCCGATCACCACGATCGCAACCACGGCGACCAGGGCAATCTCGGACCAGGCAAGATCGAACATGTGCTTCCCACTCCCCGCGATTGGGGGCCACTTCCGTTAGCAGGAACCGGAGGCATCGCCAATTGGCCGCCCGCGCCGGAATCCCGCAGATTCCCAATTTAGGGGCGATGGCCTCCGCCCGCATCTCGGCGGGGCGTGAAATCGCGTCCAGTCTTTTCGTCCGGGCTCATGCCCGCCTTACACCGGGGCGCTGGTCCCGGGCGAGGATTCGCCAGCCAGCAACTCCTCGCGCCGGGGCAGGTCCGTCAGCGCACGCAGGCCGAACTGGTCCAGAAATTTCGGCGTGGTCCCCCACAGCACGGGGCGGCCGGGCACTTCCTTCCGGCCGCGGGGGGCGATCAGCCCCTGCTCCAGCATGGCCTCCAGCGTGGACTGCGCGAGGCTGGCGCCACGGATTTCCTCGATTTCAGTGCGCGTGACGGGTTGATGATAGGCGACGATGGCCAGCGCCTCCATGGCTGCGCGCGGCAGGCGGCGCGGCGCCTCCACCACCTTGGTCAGCACCGGGGCGAGGTCGGGCGCCGTGCGGAAGGCATAGCCTCCACCCACCTCGCTCAGTTCCACTCCTCGCCCGGCATAGCGGGCGCGGAGCAGCGTCAGCACGGCCTCGGCACGCAGGCCAGGCGGCAGGAAGGCCTGCAGACGTTCCGTGGGCACCGGCCGCTCGGAAGCGAAGATCATGGCCTCGGCCAGCCGCAGCGCGTGCTCGACCGGCGTAGCGTTGATGGTATCCGTCTCCGGAGCGGAATCGTCCGTCTCAGGCAGCTTCATGCTGCTCCTCCTTGGCGGTGGGGCGTAGCAGGATGGGGCCAAAGGCGGCTTCCTGCCGTAGTTCCACCCCGCCGCCCTTCGCCATTTCCAGGCCGGCCACCAGCGTGCTGGCCAGGGCCGCGCGCCGTTCCACCGGGTCCAGCAACTGCTCCGGCAGAAACTGCCGCAGGTCGCCCCAATCGGGCATCGCGCCCACAAGCCGCGCCAGCCGCTCCAGCGCTTCCTGTACCGTCCACAGCTTGCGGGGCTTGGGCCGGTAAGGGCGCTTGGCGGCGGCGCGGCGCAGGGCATCCACATAGGCGCGCAGGAGCGCCGGCATGTCCGCCGCCAGCCCGCTGCGATCCGTCACGGTGAAGCTCTCCGGCGCGCCACGGCCAAAGACCTCCTGCCCCAGCTGCGGCTGGCTGCCCAACCACTGGGCCGCCGCGCGCATCCGCTCCAGCTCGGCGAGGCGCTCGGCCAACTGGCCGGCCAGGCTCTCGGCATCCTCTTCCTGCTGCGGGTCCTCGGGCAGCAGGAGGCGGGATTTCAGCCAGGCGAGCCAGGCAGCCATCACCAGCCAGTCGGCAGCCAGCTCCAGCCGCACCCGGCGGGCGCCCTCGATGACGGCGAGATACTGGTCCACCAGGGCGAGAATGGAGATCTTGGCGATATCCACCTTCTGCGCGCGGGCGAGGTCCAGCAGCAGGTCCAGCGGGCCCTCAAAACCCTCCAGCTGGAGGTGCAGCGTGGAATCATCGCTCATGCCGGATGCCCCGCCAGCCGCAGGATGAAGCTGAAGGCAGGCCCCATGACAAAGCCGGAAAGCCAGCGGATGACGTCATAATCCGGCGCCACGCGCGGGATGATGAGGATCAGCGCCATGACGATCAGCAGCCCGAAGCGCTCCAGCCGCGCCAGCGCCATGGCCAGAGGGCGCGGCAGCAGGCCCACGGCGATGCGGCCGCCATCCAGTGGCGGAATGGGCAGCAGGTTGAACAGGCCCAGCAGCAGGTTGGCCATGATGGACAGCGCGATGAAGCGGATGCCGTAGGCCAGCATCTCCTGCGACATGTCGCCCGCCATGGCTTCCAGCGGGTGCGCCAGCAATGCGGCCACCCAGGCCAGGAAGAAGTTCATCGCAGGGCCGGCCGCGGCCACCAGCACCATGCCGAAGCGGGGGTTGCGCAGCCGCCAGAAATTCACCGGCACCGGCTTGGCCCAGCCGAACATGGCCTCCACCCGCCCGATGGCCAGAAGCTGCGTGATCAACAGGATGCCAGGCAGGATGATGGTGCCAACCTGATCCACGTGCCGCAACGGATTCAGGCTGAGCCGCCCCGCCTGCTTGGCGGTGTCGTCGCCAAGCGCCAGCGCGGCATAGCCATGCGCTGCCTCATGCAACGTAATGGCGATCACCGTACAGGTGATGGCGATAACGAGTTCAGGCAACCATTCAATCACGCGGAAGTCCGTAGCAGATCGTCCCGCCGGGCCGCCAGGGCGATGGGATCCGGCCGGACGCCACGGCTGGCGGCATCCCGTGCGGCCCGGGCAGCTTCCATCCGGGCCTCCGCCTGTTCGCTGAGCGGGGCGGCGCCCTCCAGGGCGGAAGCGGTCTCGGCAAGGACGCCGGAGCATTGCAGCGCGATATCGCAGCCCGCCGCCAACGCCGCCGCGACTTTCTCCCCCGTGCTGCCGGAGAGAGCCTTCATGTCCAGATCGTCGGACACCAGCAGCCCGTCGAAGCCGATATGGCCGCGAATGATATCGGCGATGATCCGGGGCGAGAGCGTGGCGGGCCGTGCGTCATCCAGCGCGGTGTAGAGAATATGCGCCGTCATCGCCCAGGCTCCGGACGCGGCCAGAGCGGTGAAGGGCGCGAAATCAGCCCCCAGCACGGCCCGGTCCGCCGTGACGCGCGGCAGTTCCAGATGGCTGTCCACCATCGCGCGCCCGTGGCCCGGCATGTGCTTCACGACGGGGATGGCGCCACCCGATTGCAGCCCCCTCACCCAGCCCTCGGCCAAACGGATGACCTCGGCTGGTTCGGAGGAGAAGCCGCGATCCCCCACCACCGAATGCGCGCCCGGTAGGCGCAAATCCAGCACGGGGGCGCAGACCACATCGAGCCCCGCCGCCACGCATTCCATCGCCAGCAGCGTGGCATTGGCCTCGGCGGCGGCGAGGTTCCGACCCTCGAACACCGCGGCGGGTGGAAAGGCGGGCCAGTGCGGCGGCTTCAGCCGGGCGACGCGGCCACCCTCCTGGTCCACCAGGATCGGCGCCGCCTCACCCAGCTCCTCGCGGATGGAGGCCGTCAGCGCCGCCAGCTGGGCCGGGTTCTGCACGTTGCGGGCGAAGAGAATGGTGCCCGCCGGACGGTGCCGGCGGAACAGCTCCGCCTCCTCCGCCAACAGCACAGGCCCGGACAGGCCGACAATCGCGGCGCGTGCGCGGATCATCTCAGCCGCCGATGACGGCGCAGGCGCCACCCTTGGCCCGCAGCGCGTCGCAGAATTCGCGCGCAGCCTCGGCCGAGAAACCACCGGTCCGCAGCCGCCACATGGTGGAGCCGTCTGGGCGGTCGAACCGGATAACCTGGGGAGAGCGGCCCTGGAGCAGTTCGGGGGCCCGGCGGGTCAGCCGCTCCCACTCCGACCGCGCACCGGCCTCGGAGCCCAGCGCGCCCATCTGCACGACCACATTGCCGCCGGTGGCAACGCGCGGAGCCGGGGCTGGCGCGGCCGGAGCGACAGGCGCGGGAGCAGG